>CBDALO010000236.1:0-20464 GCA_965196985.1 Gammaproteobacteria bacterium
TGATATGTTACGTGTCGTGTTATCAATCCAAAGCGGCCAAGTAAAAGCATCAACAGTACTAAGACGATTATGCTCTAAAAGCCGTAAGAATAAATTGTATTATGCTTTTAGAGAGTTAGGGCGAGTCGTAAGGACAGAGTTTTTACTTAACTATATTAATGATTCAGAATTACGCCGTGTCATACAAGCTGCAACTTGTAAAAGCGAAGAGGCTCTATGAGGTTTCCAGTGGTGCGTTTTACCCTATATTTATAGAGTAAAGCTCATATCCATTAATATCAATATACAGTCTTTTGAATAGTGTTTTTGGGTCAAAAATCCCATAGCATCTACGCTTCAAAACTTTAATCTTATTATTAAATCCTTCAACAAACCCACTATTCTTTCCCTCTGAAAAATAATTACAGATTTCCACTTTGAAGGCTTTAAGAGTTTTTATGAATTTTTTAAAGCAATTAATCTTTTTACTTTGAACCTCCTGAATCCAGGCATCAATACTTTTAGTACCAGATTTTATTGATTGCTCCTTATTAAAAATGCTCGTTAGCTTTCTTGCCATTCGGTATGACTCTGTTAACTCAAAGGAGTAGGAGAATAATGTATTCAGCTTTTCATTTTCTTCTTTGGTAAAAAACTCTTTATGTCCCCTGAGCAGATTAGTTAGGTTTTTAACTTTATCATACTCATGAGGAGGTAGCTCCTTTTTTAAATCGGCTAGCACCTTTTGACGCATCTTGTCTAATGCTCGCCGATACAGTTTAGCAACATGATAACGGTCAACAATAACCTGCATTGGAGTAAAAACCTCTCTGGCAGCGTTAACATAACCCTTATACATGTCAGTACAAACTGACACAACTGTCTTTCTAAGCTTTATAGGAATCGAAAGCAGAAAATGCTTTATATCACGCTTTTTTCGACCTTTAATGATTGAAAGTATTCTAACTTTACCATTAATCCTGGCTGTAATAATTGTCATATAGGCGCCTTTTCCTTTTTCTAAACTAATCTCATCAATCCCTAAATCACCTAGAAATTTAAATTGCGACCAATTAATCTTAGGTGAGATATGGCGATTAATTATTCCTTCGATCTTCTTCTCTGTTGTGTCATTTTTCAATGCTACATCTTTTACTGTGCTGTTAACTAATTCGCGCAGTAAATATAATTCTAGTTCATAACTAAATTGACTATCACTTGAATGAAAATCCGGTGTTGCAGTAGTCGTTGGGCAATGGCAGCCATGTTCAAAACAGATATATCGCTTAGGCTGATAAATTAGATAGGTCTGCTTGTTCATAATAGGAAGATGCCTAACCTTGCGTTCTTTGTCGTAACCGTGAAAACGTGCGGTTTCTTTACCGCAAATATGACAACCAACGGATGTTTCTTCTGTCTGCCCGTAAATAAAAATTGCTGTATCAGTTTCTTCAACTTTATCGATACGGAAGAAGGGAATATTAAACTGGATGTCAATGGTCGGCATAGGTAATGTCCTTATTATGAGCTAAAATGGAGAGAAAATTCTATACCTGAATAATTTGGAAAGGAAGGCTTTATGCTATTAATAAAGGATAAACTCAACCACGGGAATTATCATAGAGCCCAAACCACTCTTACCTACTCGATCAGTGAGCGAGGAGAACGCATGAGAGATCGTTACTTCATCGCCTCCTTGGAATACCAGGAGAATGAGCTGAGCGTTAAAGAAGCACGCGAGCTGCGCCAATTAGAACAAGCGTTGTTGGAGCAGCAAATCCAACGTTACCACCAAAAAGAAAAACGCTAACACGAGGATTGCTAATCGGTGCAGAATTCATTATTGTTGGCATCGGTTGATTTGTGCGAGAATACTGACATGAAAACAGTTGATGTGACTTTATTGGAAGACGAGCGCGATTTCATCGTGGAGTTAATTCATTACGCGCTCAGTGATGAGCTACTGGAAAAGCTACAAGCTGCAATACCCGATAGTGAAGGCCAGTTAAGTGTGCCGATGACGCTAGGGGATTTTGAAGAATTGATCAGCAATCTCAGTCTTGAAGCGAACAACCACGAAGTGGACGAGATCAAAGAAAAAGCATTTGCGTTAACGGAAATTCTTGAGCCCTTTGAATTTCGTTTGAAAGACATGGACGTACACTAACCATGATTACCCCACTAAAGACGAAGGAGTAAACAGTTGGCTAAAGGTGACTTAAAACGATTACGGACTGCAATGAGCCGAGTTCACACATTGATTCATTTGGTTAACGTGGATGAAGAATCACTCACGGAGTTTGCGAGTGAAGACGAATACCAACAGATCATTAAAACGCTAGAACGCGCTGTCTCTGGAATGAAAGAAAAAGCCAAAACTCTACCCCTCGGTACGCGATACACCGGCACATTCTACATACGAAAGCCTTATACGATGCCAACCGAATCCGTTCAGGTCACCGGTTCTGCGTTTATGCGCGAGGATTTAATCTCATGGTCAATTGATGAGTCGGTGCGTCCTGATTTTGTTTATGGCGTGTTGCGTGATATCTTTAAGGACAAGGAGCTAAAAGAGCCAATCAAGCGCGAGGAAGGCGAGTTAGTGTTTGCTGACGACTAAGCGTAACCTTTCACACTGAGAAGAAGAACAATGGAAAAATCAGACTGGCATTCTTTTGCTCTAACGAACCGTTTTATTGTGTTACAGCTTTTCATTGCTCTTGGCATGATGAGCCTTTTATTCTTCATGCACCCAACCCCACATGAAAGCCTGAGTTTTGGTTTGTTGCTGGGCGCAGGTGTGATTTTTTATGGGGCGTTTTTAGTCTCTTTAATTGCCCAAGTCTATCATCAGAAAAAACGACTGTTTTGGCCGATTGCTTGTCTCTTACTACTGAGTTATTTACTGCTCTTTTTTCACGTAATCGGGCGTTTTTAGCTTGTTTTTAAGGGGTTTCTTGGTAAACTATCAGTAGGTAATACTGAAGAAGGCCGAAAGCCTGAAACGTCTTGTACGTCTATTACTATTCGTCACAGTTGTCCCACGTGTCGTGAGCCTAGCGAAAGCTAGCGGGACTTACCAAAGCGTGGAGCGAGTGACAAGATTAACCTTGTCCTAAAAGTTCGGGTTCGCCAATGCGGCCAGTGCTCTGACCGAGCATAAACGAATGACGCAAACTGCCTTTGGCATTAAGACCGATAAGCGGTGTTATCTGCTTATCTTTAACCTTCGTTAGGACTAATGCTGTCGCAGAAGGGGCTTGATGATCTCATTCTATCGACCAAGATCGATAGCTTACTACTTGCACACGAGTTCGTGTGCTTAACAAAACGTATTGTAGCCACTTCGCGTTAAGCGGGCAGACTGACTTTGTGATTTGAAGTCAGAGAGCTTCGGATTGACACGCTTGCGCGTTGGATTCGTTTTGCAAGATTGCCATTGCCATTGCCATTGGCTTGGCATGCCGTAATGGCAATCGTTCTTTAACAATTGAGAGTTTAAGCGAAGGCGTTCGCCTGTTTCACCCTACGGGGAAAGTGTTACTTTCCTCTGGGAAAGGCATGCTTTCTCCTTTTTTTTAACTACAGAAGGAGACTGTTATGTCCAATGAATCAGGTAGAAAGCAAGAAAGTCACACAAAACAAGCCATGCAAGCTCGATTGCAAGCCAAAGCGGATGCACAGGTTAAGGCTAGAGCAGCAGTGAAACCGACTGCTCCGGCTAAACCGACTCAAGCAACGAAAGCACCCGTTGCGTCCAGTGTGCCGTGGCTGAAGTTGGAAACAGCGAAATTACGCCAAGTGACACTCGGTGACAACGGTGAGTTTCTCACCTGCACCAGCAGTAAAGAAGCCCTTGATTTGGTTACTCATATTAAAGGTGTCTTTCGATCACGCGGTTTTGGTTGTTATGCCTTGCATAATTACGTTTGGATTGTGCCTTTCGTGCATACTAGCGTTCATATACCCGATTTTGAACGGGCAAAAGCTGTTTTGCCCGATTTGAAAGGGGAGTTATTAGCGAAAGCGTTTCCACAAGAAACCGCTGAAGCTGATAAGTCCGAGCCAACCGTCACTACCAAGCAATCCGCTAAAAAAGCCTCTACGGCTGTTTTTTTGTTGATTGCAGCGATGGCGAGTTTGGCAACCGCCGTGGTATATCGAATGGTGAACGCACGTTAATTGTCGTTTGTTCAACAACCCCGTTAGGGAGGTGATTTTTCCTAACGGGAAAGTCTGACCTTTCTGACGGTTTTTTTATTAAGGAGAATCCGATGGAAGATGTGCTCGTAACAGTACAAGGAACGATTGAGGGCATCACCATTATTGATGATGCGCCACACTCGTTAATTGTGCGGGTCATATTAAAGGCTGAACAGACTAAGCACACGTTATTCTTTTTGGGTGACTTGGCTCATGTGTTTATTAAAAATATTAAAAAGCAACCTCGCCTTGGCGAGACGTTTCTGGAAGCAGGATGCCGTATCCGGCTGAAAGGCGCGTTGCGTTATTACGATAAACACGGTCAGGTTAACAAGAATAAAAGCAGTAATGCCGTTTGTGTCACTGAGATACTGACCACCACACCGAAACAGGTTGTCGAACTCGAAGGGATGATTACCTGTATTGAGGAGCTGAGAGACGAGGAGGGCTATTCTGTGATGAAAGTCACGGTGTATTCTGATCAAACTCATCACACGCTCTTTTTTACAGGACAGTTCATCGAGTGTTTTCGGCGTGCGTGTGAGGGATCTGATGTTCACACAGCGGACACCCCGTTGATTGTTGGTATGTACATTCGGGTGATCGGTGAGCCGGTTTACTGCGATGACAAAGGGGTGTTAAAGGTGAATCAGAAAACGAATGCCGTACATGTTTGTGCGATGCCTTGGTCATGGAGCCCTTTTTCACTTTGATGATTCATGTCTGTGAGCTGTTGTTTGTTCAATAAACCCGTTAGGGAGGTTTTCTTTCCCTAACGGGAAAGTCTGACTTTCCTGACGGTTTTTTTAGTTAAGGAGAAACCTGATGTATTCGTATGAAAACACCGTCACGCTTACTGGTAGTATTCGTTCGATTAAGATTATTCAACCAAACTGAGAACTACCCAAAATTGTTATCTCCCTACCTGAACTGAATTCGATAATTCTTTTTGTTCTTCTTGAGAAACACTATTTTCTTTAAAAAATTGCTCTACTAAGTGATACGTTAGAAGTTTTCTAATACCCTTCGCAATAAAGTGTCGTGTCACCTTGCCCTTACCATCTCCTAATTTAGCTAGCATAATTGCGTAATCGTCATAAGCTTTTTCCTTACCTATCTCATACAAATATGAGGCCACATAAAAACATACAGCCAGTAGATTTTGTATCCCTTTAAAATTTTTTATCTGCATATTTTCCCAGCCTAGTCCTTCCTTGAGAAATTTAAAAACATATTCAATTTTCGCACGAGATAGATAGGCTATGTATACCTCATACGCCTCATCAAAAGTCGTTACTTTTTTATTAGTTAATAGCAGCATGTCATTCTTAAAAATTCTCCTACCATCTCTGCCTGTAATTTGGATTTTAATTGCATTGATGTTCTCAAACTCTCCAAAATAAATAGTTATTTTTCCGTCTTGTACGCAATTCTTTCCAACTGTTAACTTTTGGAATTGCTTTTCGCCTTGAGCATCAAAATCAGCGTTAATCAGCTTAAGCTTTTTACCATCATCACCTCTACCTTCTATTGTTCTTGTTATTTTTGAGCGAATAATAAAGTCTTGATCTAGGTTTGTATCAATTAGTGAGAGATAGTCATTATCATCAAACTCTCTATCTAGAATATGGGTAATGGTTGCATCTTCATTCTTTGATTTTAGGCAGATTCCTATTTTTTCTATTTCACGAATAGACAGCAGCTTTTTATTAAAGTAATCACCAGATTCATAAAGACTCTTGGCCTCTTTATCTCCCTCAAATGGCTTTCCAGCCTCTATTTTCTTAATATGCTCAGCTTTTAAAAACTTAGGGTCTTTATTGCTGTAGCTTACATGCGATAGTAGATGCACAGCCTTATCACCAGGTACTAATGCAACTGCGTTATGCGTGCTGTAACCATTGATAATATCCCCGTCCAGACTCCTTACTTTACCTAGATTTTCAGTTTGCTTGCTATGTGGCTTTCTAATATCAGAAGGATCATGAAGAACATCAATTTTACTGGCGTGTGAAAGTTTTTCACAGCTCTGTTCTAGCAATACATCATTTGTTTTTATTGGATCTAAATCGGTGCTTTTATTTTCACCGGTAAGTGTACGAATCATCTTTTTATACTCATTGTTATCTTTTGATGAACTGAACAACTTACAACTACCTTCAGTTAATAGCTTTCCTACAATCGTCGATAGATTTTTTTAAAACAACTTTCCCAGTTAATTTTGAAAAAAGAGGGGCAGCGTAATCGGCGAAGTTTAACATTTATACTCATCTCGTTAGTTTTGTTAAAAAGACAAAGCATAGTCATTTTTACACAATATTTCAGCATTATTTTGCTGATTTAAATTTTGGGTAGTTTTCAGAACCAAAAGATTGTGCACCGACTGCGAAAGTAGTCATTTGCTCTGGTTCTGAATGGCATACACTTTTCTTTTGTGATGAGTTAACCCCTGTATTCCTAGAACAGCAACGTCGTATAGGCGACCCAATGCTGATTGTAGGGACAGAAATTAAAGTACGAGGGAAATTAGCTTATTACAATGATGAGGGTCGTCGTTTCCTGAATCACGCGAGTAATGCAGTCTGTGTTTTAGATCTCATTAATACGGGTCCTGTTCAGTATGTCACGCGAGAAGAACGCGCAAGGCTGGATAGGTTATCAGTTGAGGCGGATAGGTAAGGCAGTGAGACTTGAGAGTCAGTTGTACTGCGGTAACGCAACACAGCTTGTCTTTTTGAGTGTCGTTTGTTGAATTAACTTGTTGTTGTGCAACAACCCCACGGGGAATGTGTCATTCCCTGCGGGGCGTGATGCATTCTCTTTTTTTATTAAAGGAGAAAGTGATGAGCAAAGAAAACATTGATTGGAAAGCGATTGAAGCAGAGCTGGAGCAAGCCATTGAGCGTCTTGCACCCCTTGGATTGCCGATTGAAGTGATCGGTAATTGGTTGTGGGTGACCGACGCAGAAAAGGCCGATGCCCCTGCTTTGCAAGAGGCGGGTTTTTGCTGGTCAAAGAGTAAGGCGCGGTGGTATTACCATCCGAAGTCGTTACCCTTTAACAGTAAAGGTGAGAAAGCATGGCCGATGGAAAAGATTTACAAAACCTTCGGCTCGCAATCTCGCGTAAAAACTCACACAACCGCTTAACCTGTTGTTAGTAGTACCCCAGTAGGGATGAAAGGCCCGAACGGGTCGCTCATCCTTTTTTTTAAATGAAAAGGAGAAAGACTATGTCTTATTGTCGCAATGAAGTTCAGCTTGTTGGTTATGTTGGACAAATCAAGCATTACGAGGAAGCAGGGAAAACCCCGTTTGCTCGCTTTAGTTTAGCCACCAGTCGTCATTATAAAAATAAAGCAAACGAAGAGGTGGAGAAAACCACTTGGCACACGATCTATTGCTTTGGTAAACGCGCTGAGTTTATCAAAGGCAAAGTCGTAACAGGCAGTTATGTCTCGGTTTCCGGTACGTTGGAAACCAACGACTGGCTAACCGAGTCCGGTGAGAAGCGAACGAGCATGGTGGTGCATGCCAATCACCTGCATCGATTGATTGATCGGAAACTACAAGAAAAACTCGACACACTTAATCAGGTGTCCTCCCCTGTGCAAGCCTCACCTAAGCCACCGCCTTATCCTGATGACTTGCCCAGTTCGGATGACATCCCGTATTAAGGGGTGTTGCTGCGCTTAAACAATCAGTAAGAATGACGGGCAACCGTCATTCTTTTTTTAACCCCAACCGAGGGAGTCATCCCTCGTTGCGGGGTTGCTCCTTTGGTTTTTTTGAAGGAGCGTTGCTATGACAACAGAAAATCGTGTTCATAACAATTTGAAGGCGTTGCGAGCCTTGCGAAACGGTCAAACCGCTGACGACTTAATGGCGTATACCGGATGGGGTGGCCTGAGAGAAGCCATCTACACCCCTGCTGTTTTTAAGGAGTTAAAAGGCTTGATCGGCGAGCAAGCAATCGTAAGTTTAAAACAAACGTTAAAGTCCGCTTATTACACACCGGCTTGGCTGGTTCGGTTTATGGTGCAATGTTTAGCGAGTATACCGAGCTTGTCTTTAGAGGCAGTGCTTGAACCGAGTGCAGGTGTAGGGAATTTTCTTAACGGGCTTAAACGCTTAAACCGCCCTGAGTCTCAACCCTCGCGTGTGGTGGCTGTGGAGATTGATCAGGTCAGTTGTGAACTGTTAAACGTGATTTACCCCGATGTTGAGGTGCATCACACCGGCTTTGAACGTTTTCAGTCGGACGAACAGTTTACTCTGATACTGGGCAATCCGCCGTTTGGTCAAATCCAAGTGGACGATCCCGTTCATCAGGATTTAACCCGCTACAGCATTCACCATTACTTTGTGGCCAAAGCCATGCGGTTATTAAAACCCAATGGGCTACTGGCCATGGTGTTACCGCGCTACTTTTTAGATGCCTCCTGCAAGCAGGTGAGACACATTATTGCAAAGGAAGGGGGAACTTTGGTGGCGGCGTTTCGGTTGCCGGATAATTTGTTTAGTGACGCTAAAGTGACTGTGGATATTGTCTTTTTACAAAAGACCGCCGGCACACTGCCTTGGCGAGAAGCCAGGCGATTTAGCCGTGACGGAAAAAGTGCTTATTTGAATGAGTATTTTTTTACGTACCCCAGTCATATTTTAGGGCGACTCGAATTTTTTGAAGTCTATGGCAGAAATGAATTGACCTGTAAATCGACAGGCGATTTGGGTCAATCCTTAGCGATGTCACGCAGGTGTTTGCAATTGCAGTTAGAACTGCAATGCCTACAGGCTCGTTGTGAAACATTAGTCGCTAATGAGCGTTGGTTGCAAGCTCTGCAAGCAGAGTTAAACCAGCGTTTTGCTAGTAAGACGAAAGTTTAAGAAAAGAAGCGGGAGCATTGATTAGTAATAATCAAGGCATCTCGCTTTTTTTTCGTGTACAATCCGCGCTCTTAATCAACCAGAAGGAAAAACTAATGCCTGCTAAGAAAAAACCCGTTCAAGCCAAACACGCTGCAACCCCTTTACAACAAATCACCGAGTTTAAGCAAACGCTCGCAAGCACTGAATCAAAACTCGGAGGCGTGTGTGAGAAAGCCGTGTGTGATTGCACCCAATCAGTGGCGAAGATGAAAGAAAAACTATTGGGCGCGAAAGAGAAACTCACTACTCAAAAAGCAGCCTTAAAAGAAGCCAAAGCACAACATAAAGCAAAGCCAGGCAAACAAACCGAAAAACGAGTAGCAAAAGCTCAAGAGTTGATTGCGGTCATTGAAGCAAAACTAGAAACCATTAAAATGGAAGTCGCCGAGCTAAAAGTGCAACAAGCTGAGATTACGCAAGAATACAGTTTTGTGATCAATCGCAGCAAAGCCTTAGCAAAGTTTGAAAAAGAATGGGCGAAGCAAAGCAAGCAAAAAGCACGAGCCAAAAAGAAACCTGCTAAAAAAAGCAAAACGACTGCCTCTAAAGCCAAAGCTGAGGCTACGCCTGCTGAGCCAGATGCGTAACTCACGCTGACTTGATGATGATATGAGTCATTGGCATGGATGAGCTGTCTGCTAAATTAACCCAATACAACATTGCGCTCACTCGCTACCAGGACGAGTGTCGTCAATTAACTGCGTTAGGGTTTACTGAGAGGCAAGCGGATAAGCTCATCCTGAAAAAAGCCTCACGCGAAACCGTGGCAACCATTCTAGAACAGTGTGCCTTGTTTGAAGTGCGATTAACTAAAGCAGAGATTACGCGGTTAGGTTCCTTTGATGCGGGTGGGTTAACACTGACTAAATTGATCAGCGTGTACCCGCAATTAATTGAGCTAGGGTACACCCATGACCAGCTCATTAAATTAGGGAGTAATACAGGTGGCTCGCAAGCACTCAATGCCGTGCTCACCCATCACCACACCTTAATCAATCGTGGCTTAACGCCTACCGACATTGTTCGCATTGCAGGGAATATGGGTGGCGCACAAGCAGTCACCGCGTTTCTTGAGCACCAACAAACCTTATTGCGGTTTGGCTTTTCAACCACCGATTGCTTAAAAATCACCGCCTCAATGGGAGCCAGTCAGACGATCACTGCCCTGCTCACCCATTACCCCACCCTGATGCAATGCGGGTATACCGCGCTGATTTGGTGAGTATTAGCAGTAAAACCGGCGCAGCACACACACTGGCGGTGTTAGTGAGACACCATGCCGCACTGAAAAGTTTAGGCTTTTCACACGCAGAACGAGTCAAGATTGCTCAACAAAACAGTGCCTCCAACAGCTTGAATGCGTTGTTGGAACATCACTCGGCTTTATTGGAGTTAGGTTTCAGTATCACTGACTTAGTGCGTATCGCCAGTCAAGACGGGGCAGCGCAAGCGTTCCAAGCGGTACTCGAACACCACGCGCTATTGACTCAGTGGGGATTTAGCCAGTCTGAAATCGTGGCATTATTGAGCAAGGATGGTGCAGCAAAAACGATTACAACGTTACTGCATCAACCGGAACTCTGGCAAAACGCAGGCTTAACCCATGCGGAATTAGTGCAATTAGTAACCCAACGTGGGGCTTCACTGGCCTTGCAAGCGTTGCATCAATACCGCACTATGTTACAAACCTTGGGGTTTCAGCACGCCGATTTGGTTAAGATCTTTTCGACTGAGGGTTGCACTCAGGCCGTAGAATCCTTGCTCACGCACCACCAACAGCTCGAAAGCTGGGGCTTTACCACCGAAGAGTTAGTCCCTATTTTAAGCCATTCGGGAGCAACCAAAACGCTCGATGCACTCGCCAAGCATTACCCCGCTCTGCTAACTCTGGGTTTTCAGCACAAACAAATTGTCAAAATACTCAACAAACGTGGACGTGCGCCTGCCATCCAAGCCCTGCTCACGCATCACGCTACCTTGCTAAATCAGGGCTTTCGTGACTACGATTTAATCAGAATAGTCAACCAAGACGGAGCCAGAGTCACCCTCACGTTACTTGCTGAGGAGCAAAATGCGTGGCAAACCCTCTCACTCACACCTGCTGATTTAGTCAGTATCACCGCAAAAAGTGGCGGAGCGAAGACCCTGCAAGCCCTGCAAACGCACGCTAAAAAATTGCTAGGGTGGGGTTTTTCGGAACCAGAACTTGCTCAAATTGCACGTTGTCGCAGTGCAGGATCCACACTCAACACCCTCGCCAGCCATTACAACACCCTCCGCCAGCAAGGCTTACCGCATCAAAAGATTGTCCAGCTTGCGAGTCAACCGGCAGGCTTTGTTGTCTTGCAGGCGGAACTCTCCACTCGCTAGAGGCTTTCCAAGCACCTCGATTTTCAGTTCCGCCAACCGTTCCACCGGTTGGCTTCGGCCCCCGTTTTCGCACGGGGGCTGTTGCAATCCTCCCGCGTCACTTCCTATAAAATAGGAAGTGACGCGGGAGCGTTTTCCGGTGATTTTTTAATGGAAACAACCAGTTACAAGCGAAATTCTAGCCCGTGTTTACGGGCTAACTTATTTTGCTCTAATTTTGGTTAAAGAATAGCCTGACTTGGCTCCCGCCTAGGCCACAGGTGCAGGGCCTCAATTTATCCCCATGAGTTGGGGATTCCATAAAAAAATCCCCAACGATTGTGGATAAATTGTCGGCGCGGAATTTCAGTTTGTACTCACCATTGGCATCAGGGTTAATGGGTCACTTTGTCTTGCTGTCGCTGCTGCCCTTTTTTGGAATGGCTCAGCTCAGACCACTTGCTGGTTCTGCTGCTGCTTTTTTTGTTTGATTGAATTTGCTTTTGCGAGATTGGCTCGGTAACATAGTGTGAGGTAATACTGAAGAAGGCCTAAAGCCTGAAACGTCTTGTACGTCTATTACTATTCGTCACAGTTGTCCCAGGTGTCGTGAGCCTAGCGAAAGCTAGCGGGACTTACCAAAGCATGGAGCGAGTGACAAGATTAACCTTGTCCTAAAAGTTCGGGTTCGCCAATGCGGCCAGTGCTCTGACCGAGTATAAACGAATGACGCAAACTGCCTTTGGCATTAAGACCGATAAGCGCTGTTATCTGCTTATCTTTAACCTTCGTTAGGACTAATGCTGTCGCAGAAGGGGCTTGATGATTTCATTCTATCGACCAAGATCGATAGCTTACTACTTGCACACGAGTTCGTGTGCTTAACAAAACGTATTGTAGCCACTTCGCGTTAAGCGGGCAGACTGACTGTGTGATTTGAAGTCAGAGAGCATCGGATTGACACGCTTGCGCGTTGGATACGTTTTGTACCGCTCCATTCACATTGGCGAAGGTCAGGTGGAGGGTGAGCACTGCTTCCTAAGCACTGGGGTTACAGCTTGCTTAGGAAATGATTTGGATGAAAAACATTAAGAGGAGAGAAGAAAAGAGAAGAACAGATAAATTTTGTAGTTCGTGTTTTTGACAAATGGTAGACCCTTGTCTGAGACCCATTTGCCCTTCGGGGATTAACGGCATCACTTACTGTCGTTTTTGGTCTTAATAGCACTAAGCCAATTAAGCCTAGGTCTAATAGCGCAAGCCACAGATTATAAATTGCCTGCTCTTTCTTTCTCTCCCTTGGTCAGTGACCTGAAGGCTTGTGTCTTTTGTGGCGTTGAGCACGGTGAGTCGTGAAACTCACTCCCTTGGGTTTTGGGGTTGATCGTTGTTGCTCAAAGGCGTTGAGAGTAGCGAGCCTTCAGGTCACTGACTTGTCAATAGAAGGAAAACCTCGTATGGGGCGACAGCACAGTTTATTCAAAAAAGTCGAGCATGTGCTTGCACAAGATCGACAATACTCGTATCGCACGCGACAAGAGCACCGGCGCATCGTTCGGCAATGTTTTGCTGACTGGGCGAAGTTACGGTTGCTACCTTATCGACTTGATCAATTAACACGGGATCACTTTGTAGAGCTGGTTGCTTATTATCGCCAGCAAGGCAACAACGACAGCACCTTAAAAAATAAGCTCGGTGCGTTACGTCATTTTATCGCCTTAGCCGAATTAACAGTAAGCATTCCAAGCAATGCGGAACTGGGGATCCAACGTGATGAGTGCATCAGACCGCAGCCGGTTGTACCAACACCCTCGCTGTGCCACCCGATCACTCAAGTGTTAGTGGCATTACAGCAACGCTTTGGTGTGACCCGCTTCGAGGCAATTAAGGTGTTGCTCTCATTCATTCAAACCACCAAGCAATTATTATGGATTGATCGCACCTTGGCTCATAACCATAAAACACGCCAGATTCCGATTGTGACGAGTGAGCAAAAAGCTTGCTTGCAGCAGTGTAAGGAATTACAAGCACGGTATTCCTTGGAATACACGCCAGAACTCGTGACGTATTGTAATCGGCTTTATCAAGCTGAGTTAGGGATTTTAAAGCTCAATCCACGTCTGCCTTACCGGCAACACTATGCACAACAACGCTACCAAGCGTTATGTCGGCAGGATGAGAGTGATCAGGCTATTCAAACCTTGTGTCATGAAATGGGCTGTCACAGTACCCATCGTATTAAAAAGGAGTATTTGCATGAGCTTACAACCGCTTAGACGATTAAACTATTCGTTGTTTGAGTTTATGAAACAATATAAAGGCAGCAAGCAAATGTCACATTCAACCCGCATCTGCCGTACTAATCGGTTACGAGCCATGTTTGCTGAGCTACACGGTTTGGGTTATAAAATTAAACACATTCGAGGGTTAAAGCAAAAGCACGTTGCCTGCTTAGTGGCACACTGGCAAGAAAAAGGGATTAGTGTCGGCAGCATTAAAAACCGCTTATCTGACTTGCGTTTTGTGTGTCGCCAGCTTGGCAAACACCGCTTAGTCCAAACCAATGACTTTTACCAGGTTGGTGCTCGGCAATTAATCCCTACGGAAAGTAAAGCGATTCATTCGCCAAACTTTCAAGCGGTGGATGATGAACGGGTCTTATGTTCGTATGAGCTGCAGCGCGTCTTTGGTTTACGGGCAGCGGAGTCCATTAAAATTATTCCCACCGTTGCTGATCAGGGTAATCAGCTTTTTATCTATCGTACCTGGGCGAAAGGTGGGGTGGAGCGTTACATCCCCATTCAAACTGAGGAGCAACGCTACTGGTTAGATAGGGCAAAGGTGCTTGCAGCAGGTGGCTCCTTAATTCCACCGAATAAAAGTTATATCCAACAAAACAAACACTATTATTGGGTGGCAAGTAAAGCAGGGTTAAGTAAGCTACACGGCCTACGTCATGCTTACGCGCAACGGCGTTATAAAGAACTCACAGGATGGGAATCACCGTTGAACGGTGGGCCGAGTCGTAGCTCATTAAAAGGCGAGGATGCTATTTTAGATCGCAAAGCGCGTTTTCAGGTGTCGGTTGAATTGGGTCATTCAAGGCTTTGGATCACAAGTAGCTATTGTGGCGTGTAAGCTTTCTCTTAATCGTAGTATTATAACTGGAAATAAGTTTGTGAATATATTAGTGTGTTTGAATTTAAACTCTAAGGTGTAAAAGGTGCAGAAGGATGAAATGTATAATATCTAAGTTTTTATTAATTGTAGCTGTCTCTTCATTGCTTATTAAAAGTGTGTACGCACAAACGGAAGCTTGTCCAATACGAGTATCTGTTGCATTAAGCTACACGAATTCTGTTGTCTTTAATGCACAAAAAGAAACTAAACCTTTAAATACCTATACACTTGATGTTCCAACCATAAGTCCAGGTAACAGTGGCACCATTAACGTGCCATGTAATGATACCTATAATATAGTCGCATCGCCCAATAGCGTGCCTGCAAAATATATAGCGCACCTTCCAGGTACATATAGTTATATAGGAAATCCTGTTACATTAGGAATCGGTGGTGGTGTTTCAGTAACATTTCCTAATGATTTTATAAAAATTCAGACTACTTCTAATGGTTAAAATGAATCCTTTTTCAAAAAGTAACAAGGTCTCTGATGCGCCCGTTTCCGATTTAAGCTCAGCAAACAATGATATGTCTAGCTCGGTTACCTTTAAGGATAAAATGAATTATTATATAGACCATCCCTCTCAAACAGTTGTTTTTTACACCTCAGCACTTGGTTGTCTTATATTATTAATTCAAGTTCTTTTTGCAACTGGACATAAAGAAATAGATGCAATACTGGTTTTTTGTATTACTACATATTCATGGATATTAATGACTATAGGATCAGGAAATAAAAATCTGATACTGATAGTAAAAAATAATTATGCTAAAAAATCAAAATTTTACTCCCTTATTATAATTTTTTTCTCGTTTATTTTATTAGTGTATGAAATAAATCTTAATATACATCATTATCATTTTGCTAACACGCACGTAATTACTTACCCTTATTTTTCATCAGTTTTTAACGCAATTATTGCTGGTTCGTGTAAGGAGCTACTTTCTAGAGGATGTACCTTTTTCTTTTTATATTATCTTTTCAAAAAGCATGTGCCATTAAGAATTCGTTCAAAATTATTTATTAAGATTATATTTTTGGTTTTATATATTGTAGGATCGTCAGTATTATTTATGTTGGCGCACCACTGGAAAACGAATATTGGGTTGTTATTCGTTTTTATATCTGGGTTACTGTATGCATCTTTATATATAGTTACGGGATCATTACTAATTCCAGTACTTTTACATATTTGGAGTGATATGCCAAGCTATCACATCTTGTTAAATAAATTACATTTTTTTAATAATTATTATTTACTGCAGTTTATAGTAGGAAATATTATTAATGGATTACTAGTAATAGGATTTTACTTATTGATTAGTTATTTTTTTAAAAAAAGAGTATTGAATGTGCTTAATGATATTTATTCAAGTGAGCCTAGAATCACTTAGTCTTAACAGTTCTAGCCCAAAACAAACCTATTACATTAATGGCTTCACACTGCTCCTCTAAGATTTTTTTATAAGCTATAAATGATGCTCCTGATGTAATTACATCATCAATAACAATTAGATTTTTAGGAATTGTATTTTTAAAGCCATTCCATTTATAATCACCGCGTTTACTTTCTACGGATCGGCTACCCTCCTCTCTAGAAAGAGATAATGTATTATTGTTTATTGTAATTGGTTCTTCATATTGATATAATTTTTCATTGTTATTTTGGTTGTATTTAAGCAATCCATCGATTACATCATCAAGTCGTGAATCAAACCTTTGATCGGTACGTAACTTTGAGGTTGGTATAGTTGTTAAAAAAAGAGGAAGGTGCTTTTTATGTATCTTGCTAAATAGTACCGCAAGATCCTCAACGAAAGCTTTTATTGCTTGTTCTTTATATCGCCAGTCATCAGAATTTTTATGTGATACAGGTTTTTTGAAATTAAAAATTAATTGATTATCACTAGATGCTTGATACCCTTCACTAATATACTCTCTAGCAAAATAACACTTTTTTTTACTTTTGCTATCAAGAAAATGGGGTGGACTTTCTACTTGATCAAAGGACTTCCAAACTTTATTCACTTTTAATACTCGTTAAATTGCTTGTAATGTCCTCAATCGACTTTACACGAATAGCCCCTTTTCTCTCATATTTACTAGGCCATTGTATATCACTATTTTCAAAGCAGGAATTTAGAATAAATAATTTTCTGCCTTGATTGATTGCTGCCCGTGCTTGAGTGAGTGTTCCACTGGTATCTGATGCTTCAACAATAATAGTTGCACATGAAATTGCTGACATTGTTGCATTGCGTCTTGTGAAGTAATATTTTCTAGCAGTAAATGGCTCATTGTTATAACGGTAAAAAGGCACTTGGCTAATTAAAAGATGTGATTTTGCAATACTGTCTTGTAGTGCTTTATTTTCTTTTGGATAGTATTCATTAATAGGCGTTCCAATAACACCGATAACACGTCCACCCTCTTTTATCGCTGCAGTAAGGGCAGCGGTATCGACTCCCCTCGCTAAACCAGAAACAATTGTAAAACCATGATTAACTAATAAAGAAGATAGCTTTTCGGCACGCAAACGCCCTTGCTCTGAACAATTTCTAGCACCAACAATAGAAATACACTTTGCTTTATCGATTAGATTAATATCACCTTTATAATAAAACAGCTCAATAGGATGATCAGCGTCCTGTAATGATTCTGGATACTGGAAATCACTATGGACAGCAACGGAAAAGTTTTTATCAAGCCTATTAAGGTGGAACTTGATATTTTCATAAAGTTGTTGGCTAATAAACTCACTTTTCTCTGATAATAATAGCGATGGTAATTTACCATCATCGAAAAGTCGGGAAAACTTTTTTGGTGTCATTCCCTCTATTGCCCATAACGCTTCAAATGCTAGCATCTCATCGTTTGGCGAAATAACATTAGTTAGTAATGAATTATGATTTAAATGCATACTCTTAATTACCTAAAAAAATATGTTTTTATACAGAATATTATATGCAGTAATTACTGTATCTGCTCTGCTTACCTACTTAAACCCTAGCTATTAAAATACATCCCCACCTAGTTTATCGATAGTATTTAGCCCTGCTTATATACAGGAATATATATTACCGTAAGTACACTATTTTTTTTTATTTAGGTTCAACGAAAAATCACCGCATTCGCACTTTACCCCTTCTATATTTCCCGTTGTAGGTATAACACGTATTAAATTAAAGCATTTCTGACACTTAAACTGCTCAATTAAGGTGAAATATGAATTCATCACCTTTTTAAATTCTTCTGGGGTAAGATTAGCCCAAGTGTTGTAGTGTACTTTAGGGTTTAATCCCCATCCATCTTTTTGCACTTCTGATTGAGCCTGTGTAAATTGACTGTCAATATCATTAATTTGTTTAACTACTTCTGGTTGGTTCCATGAGTTAGCTGCATTTTTAGCTTTTTTTATGAGGTGAGTATATCGAGCAATAACAGCATCTAATAATTCACCTAACTGATAAGAAGTGGGATTTTTAATTTCAAGTTTAGCTCTCAGTCTGATGCTAAGTTCTTCCATGATATATTCAAGATATTGTCGTAAAATAGGCGCGGCTTTAGATATCTGATTACAACTAATAAAGTTATCTATTTCTTCCAATACCCCTTCTTCATTCAGGTAGGACGGCCCATTTTCTACAGACCACCCACTAAATTGTATAACTTGTTTAGATCTTACAAGATTCTCAGTAATAAGCTGTTTTTTCCAAACCTCATCATGC
Organism: Gammaproteobacteria bacterium; assembly: GCA_965196985.1. Lineage (GTDB taxonomy): Bacteria > Pseudomonadota > Gammaproteobacteria > UBA12402 > UBA12402 > 2-12-FULL-35-23. The sequence goes on from CBDALO010000236.1 coordinate 18,369, forward strand.
GTTGTAATAATAAATTGAGTATTTGGAAATTCATTTTTTAGTAACCTACAAAATTCTCTTCGATGGTTCGTATCAACTGACATAAGGACATCATCTAATAAGCAAAATGTGAATTTATCTCCCATTATTTTTTTTGATAATGCAAGGTAAAGGCATAAACCCATGCCATCTTGGTGTCCTTCACTATGAAACGCATTTGGTGGGAATGCCCCTCTTCCATAAAAATCAACTTCAAGATTAAGGCTTCCTTTCGCATGTATTAGCTGAGCGTTAAAGTCTTTTTCATCATCATTATTAATCTTGCTATAGAATGTTGAGAAGTCTGACTCTACCTCTTCGTAAAGTTCCGTAAGTTTTCTTTCACTAATAGCTTCAAATTCAGTTAATAAACCAAAAGTAAGTTTCTTCCTATTAGTCCAAGTAATTTTACTTTTTTTTGCTGTCTTATATTTACTAAGTCTTTCATCAGAAATAATTAAAAACTGTTTAGCTTTTTCCTCAGATGAATAATCAGGTATTTTATTAACGGCCTCTAATAGGTTATTTAGTACGGACTTTATAGAGTGATCAAATCTGTTATATGGGCTTTGCAACAAAGTTGCGACATCCTCTAGGTGGCTAATGGGCTTATTTAGTAAATTGCGGTCTAAGTTTATTTTTTCTGCTAGAGCAATTAACTTCTCTGAATCCTCGATTAACTCAAGAACAAGTGCGTCACGTTTAATTTCTGTAATTTCGTTCAATATGGTTGTATATTCTGAGCACAGAAAAGAACAACCTGTTTCTATATTTTTGTGCAGCTCAGTTACTTTCTTGTTGTCCTCTATTTTTTCTCTAACATGATCTATCAAAGACTGTAAATTATACTCTGTATCGCAAAAAGGGCATGTATTATTTGAAATAAAGGCTGTTCCATTCTCGTAGAAGGCTTGCTTTTTGAGGTTTTCTAGAACATCTGGATTTACTATTAAAATATTAATCGCTTTTATTGTTTCAGTTAACGAAGAAAGTATGTTTTTTTCATCATCAAATTGTTTCAGTAAATCACATATTCGAGAACAAAGTAATTTTTTATCAACTGTGCGTTTTTTCCCTTGAGCAGCTTTGGCTATACCATCTGATGGCTTTGCATCTAACTCAAAACTGGTTAGCCTATCAAGGGAAAGTACTTGTCGCATTGTATTAATTTTTTCAAATATATTGCTTTGGCTAATTTCTTCTATTTCAAAGTGCCTTAACAGCTCATTTTCTGCGATATCAAAAGCATTAGACCTTTCTTTAAGTGTTCGCTTAGTTTCGTTGTTGAGTGTATTTAAAGAAGCTCTAAGTTTATCAATAGAGTCAATTTTTAGCAGGTCTTGAACTTCTGTGGCCCTTTTTTTAGGTTCGGTAACAATAAATTTTAAAATTTCTCTCCGTGATAATGAGAATTCAGGATGATGTTCAAGAAAGTTTAATACGCCTAAACCTTCGTTATTATCTGGTGATATTTTTGGACTCTTAGCAGATCCAACACATCTTTCTAATGTAAACACATTACCAGTCACAGTGTTTTTTAGCTTTACCGTTGCTTTCGCTTTTATTGTATTATCTCTAAAATCAACATGAGGCCCGTGAGTATTCATGTTTATTCCAGAAGTTCCCATACCAGATAATCTACAAATATTTCCTGTTAAGGCAAACTCAATACCATCAATTACGCCACTCTTCCCAGAGCCATTTGGGCCGTGGATTACTAAACTTTCCCCATCAAGCTGTAGAGATAATCGTTTAATTCCCCTTAGATTTTCTATTGTTATCGAATCTATTGCTATCAAGTCAACTCCTCACTAAACAGCACGTTCTTTAATTGTTCTGCGGTAGGTGTTGTTTCATCATTAAATAACATCGATAACTTGTTTATGATTTGCTCATCTTCAATAATTTTTTTATCTCTAACATTAGAAATAAATGATTGCATGATGTCTGTTAAAATTGTTGTCGCGCTCATTTTTTACCATCACATAGGTTTCAAGACACATACATTATCAGAATAATACACAACATCACCCTCTCTTCCTCTTCGTATTTAGTTATTATTTATAATAACCAGTGAG
>CBDALO010000237.1:0-8166 GCA_965196985.1 Gammaproteobacteria bacterium
AATAGTAGGGCCTGTTACGTCTATCTTTATTTAGGGGAATTGAGCTAGTTTTATCTCATAATAAACAAGGTTTTTAGTAACCTATCAAGGTAAAATAACTTGATATAAAAACTATAGTGAAATTAGTCATGCGCAGAATCATAAAAGCGATTAAAAGCCTGAGTGATTACCTGATCCTGCTGAAAAAAAATCCAGAGCTACTAAGGCCAGAGCAGTGCAGCCATTGCGGTGCAGGTGGACTATGGTCACATGGATCATATGATCGAAAACCAGATAGGAACCCAGGTAAAGGACGCTCTTTAAATCCCACCCCTGTTTTGAGATTTTATTGTCATCAATGTAAACGTACTTGTTCAACCCTACCTGAGATACTTTCTCCAAAGCGTTGGTATTGCTGGTCAGTTCAGCAGGCAGTGTTAATGAGCGTGCTCCTGGGAAAAGTATTAGCTCATCAGGTCAGGAGCAAGGTGTTAGTCGACACACCGTTGCTAGGTGGTTTCACTGGTTGGTTGACCACTTCGTTGATTACTCCTTCCATATCAAAGCACATCCGTTGTGGTTACAGCTTGGGCGACATAGTGATCCACAAGCGTTTTGGTTGGCCTGCCTTGGTGAGCATGATTTATCGAGCATCATGCTTTTTCTTAACAACACAGGAGTGAGCATCCCATAATTAATTAACGTGAAAAAAAGTTGAGATGGATATTTTCTGTAAACCTCACGACCCCACACAGTTTGAGCGTAGCATTCTCAACTCAAGTTGTGATTAACTCATTGCAAGTAGTTAAATCACACAGGAATTGCAAAATGACCAAGCCCATTCACCCAACAGCACTGTTTCGCCTAAGTGTTTTAGGTGAGCTATGTAGCCGAAATAGTTTTGAGCATGGTGAGCTCAAGAGCATTATTAAAAGGTTGTCCCAGCAAACCTACAACATTCCAGGTAGTAAGCGTGTTCACCTCAGTGCTAAAACAATTGAGAATTGGTATTACGCCTGGTTAAAGCAGGGTATTGATGGATTAGTTCCTAAAACTCGACGAGACAAAGGCCAGTGTCACATCAATCCAGAGCTACAAGAGTTAATTATTTCCACTAAACAGGAAAGCCCTTCAAGATCAATTCCGACCGTGATTAAACTCTTAGAAACTCAAGGGAAGGTAGCACGAGGTGAATTATCTCACGCAACAGTTCACCGCTTATTAGTAAAACACGGCCTGTCTAAAAGAACAGTCACACCTTCTAACCAAATTGAGCGCCGCTCATTTGAGGCGCTCACAGCTTGTGATATTTGGTATGGCGATGTCATGCATGGTCCAACGATTTACGATGGCCAAAGAAGAGTTAAAAGCTATTTGGTGAGTATTTTTGATGATGCCTCAAGGTTGGTCTGTCACAGTAAATTTTGTACTGATGAGAGTGCCATTACTATTGAGCATGTGTTGAAAGAGGCATTACTCAAACGTGGGCTTCCTGTTAAGCTCATCATTGACAACGGCCCTGCCTACCGTGCTAAAACGTTGCAAACCATTTGTGCTCGTTTGAAAATTCAATTGATTTACGGCAGGCCCTATGAACCGCAAAGCAAAGGCAAACTAGAGCGTTGGCATAGAACAGTACGCGAGCAATTCCTAGCTGAATGCAACCTGGATTCCATTCATAGTTTCAATGCGCTGAATGATCGATTTTGGGCTTGGGTTGAGCGTGTTTATCATCAAGCCTCGCAAAGCGCCCTGCCTGACAAGATGACCCCGTTACAACGCTATCAGCAAGACCTCACTAAAATTCAGCCGTTAGGTTGTTTGGCCGATAAGCTAGATGATTACTTCCTGCATCGCATTAAGCGCCGAGTCAGGAAGGATGGCACGGTAAGCTGGAATAATCGACTCTTTGAAGTTCCATTTGAACTGGCTCAACAAGAGGTTTATTTAGTGGTTGATCCGCATAGTGACTCCGCCCGTCACGTCGAATCATTGGAATATCAATACCTTGGTGCAGTGGGAGAGCTGGACAAACATAACAACCTTTCTAGAACCCGAGCTAGACCTCAGATGCCGGAACAACCAGCAAGAAAAACCTCGCTAGTTGAGATTGTTTATAACCAAGTTAAAGAGGATTTGGATATCACTGAGGAGATACCGTCTTAAACGTCAACAATAAATTGTAAAATTTTTACTAGGCATCCGCTGAAAATGGCTGCTGTGTTTTTAGGATGCCATAAATCATATGCACCATTTTTCTCATAACAGCACAAATGGCTAGCTTCTTTGGCTTGCCTTTTTTGAGCAGCTTTTCATAAAATTTCTTCAAAATAGGATTATGCCTTATAGCCACTAATGCCGGCATGTAAAGCGCCTTTCGCAACCAAGCACTACCAACCTTTGAGAGCCGTGATGAATTCAATGAAGTGCCTGATTGTGACTGGCTGGGATTTAAACCAATATGAGCAGCCAATTGTTTTGCGCCAGAAAATCTTTCAATATTATTAAAAAAAGCAGTTAGTGTTTGAGCGGTTTTATCACCAATGCCTGGGATGCTTTTAAGCAGCTCTGTGTTATTCTTCAGATCATCATCACTCGCGATCAGCTTACTAATTTCTTCCTGCAGTCGTAAAATTTCTTTTTCCATATAATCGATATGATTTTGTATAGAGCTAATAATTGTTTCTTCCGCTAGCTCCAGCCTGTTTTGTTCATTGCTGACTTGGGAGGTTAATACTTCAGATCTCTGTATCAAAGCTCTTAGAGCCTCTATATTAGCTGGCAAAGGCTGCCATAGCGTTGGAGTAAAATGATTTGAATAGTCCTTAATACTGACCGCATCGGCCTTGTCGGTCTTGTTTCGTATTAGCTGTCCTTTCATAAAAAACTTTATTCGTGCAGGATTAATTATACTGACATCACACTTCTCACTATGTAAATAAAGAGCCAATGCATTACCGTATTTACCTGTTGATTCCATGCAAAAATGAAGTGACTGATCAGATAAAGATTGCGTCCATTCTAATAACTCAGAAAAGCCCTCAGGATTATTATTAAAATGTTTAACGTGATCTTTTCCGCTAGTGGTGATAGCAGCAACAAAATCAGATTTTGCAATATCAATACCAACACAATTTTTTTTCATTTGCTAGAGCCTCTTAAATTTTATTACACTAACAAACTTGGGAAATCATAGTTCGGATCAACCTTGCAAATACAGGCTCACAATGGCCTAAGATACCGTTCGATCTCATGAACTTATGAGGGTGGAAGGGAGCTAAATCTCCTCAACAGGATTAAATCCTAAGGACGAACACGGCTTCACCTTCCGCCTACCCAAGCATCCTTGGGATTGTAGCAATATTGTCATATCTCTACAGTTATTTAAGATACAAGGATGAGTAAGATGTATCTTCAACATTTTGGCTTGAAATTTGATCCATTGGGTAAATCAAACATTATTGAATTGGCGCAGTCAAAGCGACTAGAGCAGCAACTTAATGGTTTGCTAGAAACACGCGGCTTAGCAGTGATTACTGGCGACTCAGGGACAGGAAAGACCACGGCGCTAAGATACTGGAGCAATAAACTCAACCCGCTGACCCATCAAGTCATTTATCAATCAGACACTCACTTTCGGTCATTTGATGTGTACTCTCAGCTTGCCGAAAATCTAGGTTTAGAAAACTATTACCGATTCTCTAAACTTTGGAGAGACTTGAAGCAGAGCTTGATCGCGCTCTACCATGATAAAAACGTTCAGCCTATTTGGATCCTAGACGAGGCGCATCAGCTTAGTAATGATTTCATTCTACGATTACCTGACTTCCTTAATTTCAGTTTTGACAGCAAAGACGTCATGACGATTATCTTATGTGGACTCCCATCACTTCTAGCAACATTGCAGAGACCAGCCTATGAACCTATCAACTCTAGAATTCAGTGCTTTATTAGGTGGCATGCAATTGAAGATAGCAGGGATTTTGAGAGCATTATTCACGCTGCTTTTGAGAAGGCAGGAATGAGCAGCAGCTTATTCACTGAAACAGGTATTCGTGCAGTACACATGGCCACAAAAGGTAGGCTTCGTTATGTTGATAGGCTCATGCGACATGCGTTGCTAATCGCCGCTAATATGAATTTAAACCATATACCGGATGATGTCATTAATCAGGCAATTCATGAGCTAAAAGGTTAACTATTTGACACCATCTCACGCAAAATAGGTTGAGATGGTTTCTCTAAATTATTGTGGGACGTTACAGGGCCGAACTGGCCCTCATAACCAGTTGGCAGAGGTGCTGTATAGTGTTTGTTTTCAGAAGGGGAGTAATATTGTTGGCGCAAAAAAAGAGTGTTATTAGCAGCAATTTTTATATCCTGGATAAGTGTTTTCTTAGAGCCATTTGGCACAGCATCGCTGGGCAACGAATCTGGATTAATTGTTAGTGTCACTGTATTAGAGACTTCGAGATTTTTTTTACTAGATTTTGGCTTTCTAGTTTTATTGGTTTTATTTCCTTTTCTATCCTTCTCGGAGGAATGATCCTTGTCCTTGTTAGCGCGCGTTTGCTTTCTAACATTAGGCTTTCCTTGCTCACCTTTATATTTATTTAATGCGTTATTTAACGATTGCACCTTGTCTTCTAGCTTTATGATTTTCTCAGCCTGACTTTCACATACATTGCTAAAATCTGTTTCTAGTGCTGTTGGTGTAACAGTATTATTAAATCTCTCAATGAGATCGGCTAAAACTGATTTGTCAGGTTGTTTTTTCATAGGAAGAGTATACCACGGGTTTGAAAAGGTAAATTTTCCCCACACAGATGGCCGTACTGCTGAAATTATTTTTAAGCCATGAACCTGATCGATGAAAAAATAATCCGAGCATACAGCGTTGTTATAGAGCGCACATCATGCTTTTATGACACACGATGATTCCAATATAAAATTTCCAAATTTGCACGAAAAAGCTGTCAAGAACTTTTTGAATTATTTTCAAATCATGCTGATATTGAACGGATACGATGGCATTGCCTTAAAGTAGCGGTAAATACCCGTGATAACCACAAATTAGCACGGGTTTGAGGCTCGCCAGCAACAGGATTTAAATAATAAATGACCATTGCGATGAAAATACTACTGGTTATACGACTCAGTTTTTACGGTTCTGTCGCAAATTAATGGTTATTTGATATAATACCGACCAAATTTAGCATTGAATAATAATGGAGTTATTATGCTGAGAACTACCCAAAATTGTTATCTCCCTACCTGAACTGAATTCGATAATTCTTTTTGTTCTTCTTGAGAAACACTATTTTCTTTAAAAAATTGCTCTACTAAGTGATACGTTAGAAGTTTTCTAATACCCTTCGCAATAAAGTGTCGTGTCACCTTGCCCTTACCATCTCCTAATTTAGCTAGCATAATTGCGTAATCGTCATAAGCTTTTTCCTTACCTATCTCATACAAATATGAGGCCACATAAAAACATACAGCCAGTAGATTTTGTATCCCTTTAAAATTTTTTATCTGCATATTTTCCCAGCCTAGTCCTTCCTTGAGAAATTTAAAAACATATTCAATTTTCGCACGAGATAGATAGGCTATGTATACCTCATACGCCTCATCAAAAGTCGTTACTTTTTTATTAGTTAATAGCAGCATGTCATTCTTAAAAATTCTCCTACCATCTCTGCCTGTAATTTGGATTTTAATTGCATTGAAGTTCTCAAACTCTCCAAAATAAATAGTTATTTTTCCGTCTTGTACGCAATTCTTTCCAACTGTTAACTTTTGGAATTGCTTTTCGCCTTGAGCATCAAAATCAGCGTTAATCAGCTTAAGCTTTTTACCATCATCACCTCTACCTTCTATTGTTCTTGTTATTTTTGAGCGAATAATAAAGTCTTGATCTAGGTTTGTATCAATTAGTGAGAGATAGTCATTATCATCAAACTCTCTATCTAGAATATGGGTAATGGTTGCATCTTCATTCTTTGATTTTAGGCAGATTCCTATTTTTTCTATTTCACGAATAGACAGCAGCTTTTTATTAAAGTAATCACCAGATTCATAAAGACTCTTGGCCTCTTTATCTCCCTCAAATGGCTTTCCAGCCTCTATTTTCTTAATATGCTCAGCTTTTAAAAACTTAGGGTCTTTATTGCTGTAGCTTACATGCGATAGTAGATGCACAGCCTTATCACCAGGTACTAATGCAACTGCGTTATGCGTGCTGTAACCATTGATAATATCCCCGTCCAGACTCCTTACTTTACCTAGATTTTCAGTTTGCTTGCTATGTGGCTTTCTAATATCAGAAGGATCATGAAGAACATCAATTTTACTGGCGTGTGAAAGTTTTTCATAGCTCTGTTCTAGCAATACATCATTTGTTTTTATTGGATCTAAATCGGTGCTTTTATTTTCACCGGTAAGTGTACGAATCATCTTTTTATACTCATTATTATCTTTTGATGAACTGAACAACTTACAACTACCTTCAGTTAATAGCTTTCCTACAATCGTCGATAGATTTTTTTAAAACAACTTTCCCAGTTAATTTTGAAAAAAGAGGGGCAGCGTAATCGGCGAAGTTTAACATTTATACTCATCTCGTTAGTCTTGTTAAAAAGACAAAGCATAGTCATTTTTACACAATATTTCAGCATTATTTTGCTGATTTAAATTTTGGGTAGTTTTCAGTATTATGGCGATTAGTTTTAAAGGAAGACATTTCCCCAAAGAGATTATTTTAACAGCAGTACGCTGGAAGCTTGCGTACGCATTAAGTTACCGACGAATATTGAAGAGCTCATGGAGGAACGTGGTGTTAGCGTTGATCAGTCTACAGTACAAAAATGGGTGGTTCGCTATGCGCCCCAGCTTGAGCAAGAGTTTCGTAAAAGCAAGCGCAAGCTTGCTGATAGTTGGAAGATGGATGAGACTTATATTAAGGTCAATGGCAAGCAAGTTTATCTTTATCGTGCAGTTGATAAGTACGGTAACACCGTTGATTTCATGCTGTCAGAGAAGCGTGATCGTAAGGCAGTTCTAGCTTTTTTTAATAAAGCGATTGGATCAAGCGGGTTACCCAAAAAGGTTAACATTGATAAAAGTGGTGCAAATACAGCAGCGTTGGAAAGACTCAATACCTTATTATTTTTATCTGGATTCTGGTTTGCGATGGTCGAGGTTAGGCGCATTAAATACCTCAATAATTTGGTCGAGCAAGACCATCGATCGATAAAGCGTATCACGAAATATACACCGGGTTTTAAAAAGTTCAATTCAGCTAAGGCAACAATAGCTGGTATTGAGTAGACCTTCTGCGTAACTAAGGGCAGTTCTAGAAACTAGCTAAAATTTGCTTATAATTGCCTGATTAATAATCATTCATGGAAAGGCATATGCTATTAAGCTATCAGCAACTCAGTAACCGCCCGCGTATTTTTAAAAAGTTAACTGGTTTGACCCTTGATGATTTTGAAACGATACACCAACAAGTGAAGTCATCACTTGATGATGAGTTTAGTAAGCTGGGAAGGCGCCCGAAACTCACCACGCACCATGATCGCCTTTTGCTTCTCATGATGTACTATCGCACTTATGTAACACATGAATTCTTAGGTTACTTTGTTGGTTTGGATGACAGTAATGTCTGCCGCTTATTTAAACGCTTAGAACCCTTAGTGGCCAAGCATATTCATATTAAAAAAGACAGAACCCTAACAGAAGATGCGGTTTGCGCTATATTAATGGATGTAACGGAGCAGCCTATTCAGCGCCCCAAAAAGAAGAAGCCACGTAAAGATTATTATTCTGGTAAAAAGAAAAGACATACTCAAAAGGTGGAGATAGCAATGAGTACATCCGGAAAAATAATCAACGTCTCTCAAACAATGCCTGGGAGGGTTCATGATATTAAGATCCGACAACGTGGCAGCCCACTGCCACCAGCAGAAAAATATGCTGATCTAGGATACCAAGGAATTCAACATACTGACCCCTTGGTTAACTTACCTCATAAAAAGCCCAAAGGCGGCAAATTAACTACTCAACAAAAAGAGGATAACCGTAATCACAGCAAGATCCGTATTAGGGTTGAACATCAATTCTCAAAATTTAAAAAATTCCGCATTCTTGGGGAGGTGTATAGGAATTTTCGCAGAAAACACAATA
>CBDALO010000238.1:0-2430 GCA_965196985.1 Gammaproteobacteria bacterium
AATGAAGTGGTTGGTGTACTGCCTCTTGGTACGTTTATTCCCGCCTTCTTGCTTATAAAGGTGTTTGTTAAGATTGAATGTGGATCTCGTTTGGTTTAACCAAATGATTCAGGGCCTAAACAGCTGGTTTGCCTAGTTTTTTGCGTCCCGTGGGACAAGAGTACTATTTATATTCCCAGGCATGGGAGGGGCATCACTTGCTAATTTAAACGTGTTACGTTTTGCTTCCAATTTTTCGTTTTTGAAATGGCTGAACAGCGCGATAATTTGTCTGCTTCGGATGGGTCGTCAAACTCTGGTGTTCCCTCTGCTCGAAGTGTTGATGTTTCTGAGCGAGTTTCTGCTCTTGAGATTTCGCTGTCAAGCATTCAAAGTAATTTACAACGTTTGGTTGGTATGCAAACGCATTCTGTCACTGCAGATAATTCAGGTATTAATTCGCAATTTTCTGAGGGTCCTGGACCCAGTTTAGGTTCAAGTGTGCCTCCTTTTATTACTGTTAGCTCAGGAATTTTGTCATCTACTAGCCAAAGTCAAGGTTTTTCTACTAATGCGGCAATTAATGCGTTGGATGTTAATTCTGCCTGTAGTTCGGCCACGCCGTCGTTAGTTTTGCCAAAGGACTGGCTAAGTTTATCTTCCCAATTGTTTTTGACTCAGTCATCTGCTCCAGGCCTCACTATTAGTGGTTGCCTTTCTCCAGTCCCGAATTATATCGTGAAGATGATTTCAAAAGATTTATTTGTGGATTTCATTCTACTCAGGCCTTGCAATTTGAATTTTTTACCTCCAGTGGAGCCTGTGGGGGCTCAGTTACAAAAACTTGTAAAGTGTGACAAAAACTCTGATTTGCAGCCTATTCGGTCCTTTCTGGACTGGTCGGAGGCGTGGGGCGTATACTCCGCCGTTATGTCCAATGTTAGGAGAGAAAAATTGGGAGATCTCCTTTCCTATTTTTTGTTAATCGCTAAGATGAGCAGAGACACTAATCAACTGGGCTTGGGTTGGTTAGATTATGATCGTCTATTTCGTAAAAAAGCTGCTGGTAACCCGACTGTCTCCTGGGGCGAATATGACGTTTCGCTTTATGTTGGGCACGTTTTGAATAGAAGATATATTGGGAGTAATGGATCTTCAGTGTCCTTTCCTACAGAGAATAGAGTTTGTTTTCTTTGGAATAAAGCCTCTTGTGATTTGCCAAATTGTAAATTTCGCCATATTTGTATGCGTTGCCGTGGCAGCCACCCTTTGAAGTTCTGTAAACTTCCAAGTAAAGTTAAAGGTAATTCTGGGGATGACATTTTTCATAAAAGATCAAGATCTCCTTCTCCACCACCTTTTAAAACCAAGAAGCAAAAGTGACTAGCTGTGGATAATTTATCTGAACCTTATTGTGTATTGCCGCTGCCTTTAAGTATCACTCCGTTGAAATTGTGCGTGTGGTCCACCTTTTTGACTCGTTTTCCTCATGATAATAGCCAATGGCTTTTACAGGGTCTTACGGATGGTTTTAAAATAGGCCTTGAGGGGGACCATCCTTTGTCTGCAGCTCGAAATTGCCCATCTGCTCTTAAACAACCTGACATTATTGATAATTATTTACGGGAAGAGTTGGCTTACGGTTCTATCATCGGCCCTTTTGATAAACAACCTTTTCCGGATTTTGTTATGAATCGTTTTGGAGTTATACCTAAATCTGAACCTGGCAAATGGAGATTAATTACAGATCTGTCTTTTCCGTTTAAAAACAGTGTCAATAGTAAAATCCCCGATGAACACGCAACTGTCTCGTATTGCGGAATTACTGATGCTATTCCGAAGATTTTGGAACTTGGTCGGGGGACCTTTATGGCGAAGTTTGACATTAAGCGGGCGTATAGGCTTCTGCCTGTTAATTCTAATGATAGGAAATTTTTGGGTATGCAGTGGAGAGAGAAGTTTTACGTTGATTTAGCCTTACCATTTGGTCTCAGGTCTGCCCCTAAGATATTTTCTCAATTCGCGGATATTTTGCAACATATTTTGAGTAATGTTTCATCAGTATTCATACAACATTACTTGGACGATTTTCTAATTCTTGGTAGGCCTAATTCTGATGAGTGTGGTAATGGCCTAAGCAAGTGTATTGCGGTGTGTGAGCAATTAGGCGTTCCTTTGGCAAGCGAGAAAACTGAAGGGCCTTCCACCTGTTTAACCTATCTCGGTTTTATGATTGATTCCTCAAAATTTGAAGTTTCTCTACCGGACAAAAAGGTTGATAAAGCTAAGCATTTGCTTAAACTTTGGAAGAATCGTAAATCTGGTACCAAAAGGCAATTATTATCGCTGGTTGGCTTGCTGCAACATTGCTCTCAAGTGATTCCTTTAAGCAAAGTTTTCTTACGCCGTTTAATTGATCGTGCACATTCCGTCGTTAATCTCAATCACTTT
>CBDALO010000239.1:0-24735 GCA_965196985.1 Gammaproteobacteria bacterium
TGTTTTTTCTGAAAATCTAGCAGTAATTTATTGAAAAAATGGCTTGGTTTTATTGCAATTCAGTGTTTTACAGTGGTTTAAAGCATTTTTGTGTGAGTTTAATCGACTGTTTTTGAGAAAATCAATGTTTTTATAGTAAACACTATATTAGGCCTAGTTAGTGTGATTGCAAATAATATGTTTTTTCTTAGAAACTAGCAGTAATTCATTGGAAAAATGGCTTGCTTTCATTGCAATTCAGTGTTTTACATTGGTTTAATGCATTTTTGTGTGAGTTTAATCGACTGTTTTTGAGAAAATCAATGTTTTTATAGTAAACACGATATTAGGCCTAGTTAGTGTGATTGCAAATAATATGTTTTTTCTGAAAAACTAGCAGTAATTCATTTGAAAAATGGCTTGGTTTTATTGCAATTCAGTGTGTTACATTGGTTTAAAGCATTTTTGTGTGAGTTTAATCGACTGTTTCTGAGAAAATCCATGTTTTTTTGGTAAACACTGTTTTAGGCCTAGTTAGTGTGATTGCAAATAATATGTTTTTTCTGAAAAACTAGCAGTAATTCATTGAAAAAATGGCTTGGTTTTATTGCAATTCAGTGTTTTACATTGGTTTAAAGCATTTTTGTGTGAGTTTAATCGACTGTTTTTGAAAAAATCAATGTTTTTATAGTAAACACTATTTTAGGCCTAGTTAGTGTGATTGAAAATAATATGTTTTTTCTGAAAAACTAGCAGTAATTCATTGGAAAAATGGCTTGGTTTTATTGCAATTCAGTGTTTTACATTGGTTTAAAGCATTTTTGTGTGAGTTTAATCGACTGTTTTTGAGAAAATCAATGTTTTTATAGTAAACACTATATTAGGCCTAGTTAGTGTGATTGCAAATAATATGTTTTTTCTGAGAAACTAGCAGTAATTCATTGGAAAAATGGCTTGCTTTCATTGCAATTCAGTGTTTTACATTGGTTTAAAGCATTTTTGTGTGAGTTTAATCGACTGTTTTTGAGAAAATCAATGTTTTTTTGGTAAACACTGTTTTAGGCCTAGTTAGTGTGATTGTAAATAATATGTTTTTTCTGAAAAGCTAGCAGTAATTAATTGAAAAAATGGTTTGGTTTTATTGCAATTCAGTGTTTTACATTGGTTTAAAGCATTTTTGTGTGAGTTTAATCGACTGTTTTTGAGAAAATCAATGTTTTTTTGGTAAACACTGTTTTAGGCCTAGTTAGTGTGATTGCAAATAATATGTTTTTTCTGAAAAGCTAGCAGTAATTCATTGAAAAAATGGTTTGGTTTTATTGCAATTCAGTGTTTTACATTGGTTTAAAGCATTTTTGTGTGAGTTTAATCGACTGTTTTTGAGAAAATCAATGTTTTTATAGTAAACACTATATTAGGCCTAGTTAGTGTGATTGCAAATAATATGTTTTTTCTGAAAAACTAGCAGTAATTCATTTGAAAAATGGCTTGGTTTTATTGCAATTCAGTGTTTTACATTGGTTTAAAGCATTTTTGTGTGAGTTTAATCGACTGTTTTTGAGAAAATCAATGTTTTTTTGGTAAACACTGTTTTAGGCCTAGTTAGTGTGATTGCAAATAATATGTTTTTTTCTGAAAAACTAGCAGTAACTCATTGAAAAAATGGCTTGGTTTTATTGCAATTCAGTGTTTTACATTGGTTTTAAAGCATTTTTGTGTGAGTTTAATCGACTACTTTTGAGAAAATCAATGATTTTATAGTAAACACTATTTTAGGCCTAGTTAGTGTGATTGAAAATAATATGTTTTTTCTGAAAAACTAGCAGTAATTCATTGGAAAAATGGCTTGGTTTTATTGCAATTCAGTGTTTTACATTGGTTTAAAGCATTTTTGTGTGAGTTTAATCGACTGTTTTTGAGAAAATCAATGTTTTTATAGTAAACACTATTTTAGGCCTAGTTAGTGTGATTGCAAATAATATGTTTTTCCTGAAAAACTAGCAGTAATTCATTGGAAAAATGGCTTGGTTTTATTGCAATTCAGTGTTTTACATTGGTTTAAAGCATTTTTGTGTGAGTTTAATCGACTGTTTTTGAGAAAATCAATGTTTTTATAGTAAACACTATTTTAGGCCTAGTTAGTGTGATTGCAAATAATATGTTTTTCCTGAAAAACTAGCAGTAATTCATTAGAAAAATGGCTTGGTTTCATTGCAATTTATTGTTTGACATTGGTTTAATGCATTTTTGTGTGAGTTTAATCGACTGTTTTTGAGAAAATCAATGTTTTTTTGGTAAACACTGTTTTAGGTCTTGTTTGTGTGATTGCAAATAATATGTTTTTTCTGAAAAACTAGCAGTAATTCATTGAAAAAATGGCTTGGTTTTATTGCAATTCAGTGTTTTACATTGGTTTAAAGAAATTTTGTGTGAGTTTAATCGACTGTTTTTGAGAAAATCAATGTTTTTTTGGTAAACGCTGTTTTAGGCCTAATTAGTGTGATTGCAAATAATATGTTTTTTCTGAAAAACTAGCAGTAATTCATTGAAAAAATGGCTTGGTTTCATTGCAATTCAGTGTTTTACATTGGTTTAAAGCATTTTTGTGTGAGTTTAATCGACTGTTTTTGAGAAAATCAATGTTTTTTTGGTAATCACTGTTTTAGGCCTAGTTAGTGTGATTGCAAATAATATGTTTTTTCTGAAAAACTAGCAGTAA
The DNA here is from genome assembly GCA_965196985.1 of Gammaproteobacteria bacterium. GTDB lineage: Bacteria > Pseudomonadota > Gammaproteobacteria > UBA12402 > UBA12402 > 2-12-FULL-35-23. The sequence continues at coordinate 2,699 of CBDALO010000239.1, forward strand.
TTCATTGGAAAAATGGCTTGCTTTGATTGCAATTCAGTGTTTTACATTGGTTTAAAGCATTTGTGTGTGAGTTTACTGAGAAAATCAATGTTTTTTTGGTAAACACTGTTTTAGTCCTAGTTAGTGTGATTGCAAATAATATGTTTTTTCTGGAAAAACTAGCAGTATTTCATTGAAAAAATGGCTTGGTTTTATTGCAATTCAGTGTTTTACATTGGTTTAAAGCAATTTTGTGTGAGCTTAATCGACTGTTTTTGAGAAAATCAATGTTTTTATAGTAAACACTATATTAGGCCTATTTAGTGTGATTGCAAATAATATGTTTTTTCTGAAAAACTAGCAGTAATTCATTGAAAAAATGGCTTGGTTTTATTGCAATTCAGTGTTTTACATTGGTTTAAAGCATTTTTGTGTGAGTTTAATCGACTGTTTTTGAGAAAATCAATGTTTTTTTGGTAATCACTGTTTTAGGCCTAGTTAGTGTGATTGCAAATAATATGTTTTTTCTGAAAAACTAGCAGTAATTCATTGGAAAAATGGCTTGGTTTCATTGCAATTCATTGTTTTACATTGGTTTAAAGCATTTTTGTGTGAGTTTAATCGACTGTTTTTGAGAAAATCAATGTTTTTTTGGTAAACACTGTTTTAGGCCTAGTTAGTGTGATTGCAAATAATATGTTTTTTCTGAAAAACTAGCAGTAATTCATTGAAAAAATGGCTTGGTTTTATTGCAATTCAGTGTTTTACATTGGTTTAAAGCATTTTTGTGTGAGTTTAATCGACTGTTTTTGAGAAAATCAATGTTTTTATAGTAAACACTATATTAGGCCTAGTTAGTGTGATTGCAAATAATATGTTTTTTCTGAAAAACTAGCAGTAATTCATTGGAAAAATGGCTTGCTTTTATTGCAATTCAGTGTTTTACATTGGTTTAAAGCATTTTTGTGTGAGTTTAATCGACTGTTTTTGAGAAAATCAATGTTTTTATAGTAAACACTATATTAGGCCTAGTTAGTGTGATTGCAAATAATATGTTTTTTCTGAAAAACTAGCAGTAATTCATTTGAAAAATGGCTTGGTTTTATTGCAATTCAGTGTTTTACATTGGTTTAAAGCATTTTTGTGTGAGTTTAATCGACTGTTTTTGAGAAAATCAATGTTTTTTTGGTAAACACTGTTTTAGGCCTAGTTAGTGTGATTGCAAATAATATGTTTTTTCTGAAAAACTAGCAGTAATTCATTGAAAAAATGGCTTGGTTTTATTGCAATTCAGTGTTTTACATTGGTTTAAAGCATTTTTGTGTGAGTTTAATCGACTGTTTTTGAGAAAATCAATGTTTTTATAGTAAACACTATTTTAGGCCTAGTTAGTGTGATTGCAAATAATATGTTTTTTCTGAAAAACTAGCAGTAATTCATTGGAAAAATGGCTTGGTTTTATTGCAATTCAGTGTTTTACATTGGTTTAAAGCATTTTTGTGTGAGTTTAATCGACTGTTTTTGAGAAAATCAATGTTTTTTTGGTAAACACTGTTTTAGGCCTAGTTAGTGTGATTGCAAATAATATGTTTTTTCTGAAAAACTAGCAGTAATTCATTGGAAAAATGGCTTGGTTTCATTGCAATTCAGTGTTTTACATTGGTTTAAAGCATTTTTGTGTGAGTTTAATCGACTGTTTTTGAGAAAATCAATGTTTTTTTGGTAAACACTGTTTTAGGCCTAGTTAGTGTGATTGCAAATAATATGTTTTTTCTGAAAAACTAGCAGTAATTCATTGAAAAAATGGCTTGGTTTTATTGCAATTCAGTGTTTTACATTGGTTTAAAGCATTTTTGTGTGAGTTTAATCGACTGTTTTTGAGAAAATCAATGTTTTTTTGGTAAACACTGTTTTAGGCCTAGTTAGTGTGATTGCAAATAATATGTTTTTTCTGAAAAACTAGCAGTAATTCATTGAAAAAATGGCTTGGTTTTATTGCAATTCAGTGTTTTACATTGGTTTAAAGCATTTTTGTGTGAGTTTAATCGACTGTTTTTGAGAAAATCAATGTTTTTATAGTAAACACTATATTAGGCCTAGTTAGTGTGATTGCAAATAATATGTTTTTTCTGAAAAACTAGCAGTAATTCATTTGAAAAATGGCTTGGTTTTATTGCAATTCAGTGTTTTACATTGGTTTAAAGCATTTTTGTGTGAGTTTAATCGACTGTTTTTGAGAAAATCAATGTTTTTTTGGTAAACACTGTTTTAGGCCTAGTTAGTGTGATTGCAAATAATATGTTTTTTCTGAAAAACTAGCAGTAATTCATTGAAAAAATGGCTTGGTTTTATTGCAATTCAGTGTTTTACATTGGTTTAAAGCATTTTTGTGTGAGTTTAATCGACTGTTTTTGAGAAAATCAATGATTTTATAGTAAACACTATTTTAGGCCTAGTTAGTGTGATTGCAAATAATATGTTTTTTCTGAAAAACTAGCAGTAATTCATTGGAAAAATGGCTTGGTTTTATTGCAATTCAGTGTTTTACATTGGTTTAAAGCATTTTTGTGTGAGTTTAATCGACTGTTCCTTGAGAAAATCAATAAAGCATTTTTTTGGTAATCGACTGTTTTTGAGAAAACTGTTTTAGGCCTAGTTAGTGTGATTGCAAATAATATGTTTTTTCTGAAAAACTAGCAGTAATTCATTAGAAAAATGGCTTGGTTTCATTGCAATTCATTGTTTTACATTGGTTTAATGCATTTTTGTGTGAGTTTAATCGACTGTTTTTGAGAAAATCAATGTTTTTTTGGTAAACACTGTTTTAGGCCTAGTTAGTGTGATTGCAAATAATATGTTTTTTCTGAAAAACTAGCAGTAATTCATTGAAAAAATGGCTTGGTTTTATTGCAATTCAGTGTTTTACATTGGTTTAAAGCATTTTTGTGTGAGTTTAATCGACTGTTTTTGAGAAAATCAATGTTTTTTTGGTAAACACTGTTTTAGGCCTAGTTAGTGTGATTGCAAATAATATGTTTTTTCTGAAAAACTAGCAGTAATTCATTGGAAAAATGGCTTGGTTTTATTGCAATTCAGTGTTTTACATTGGTTTAAAGCATTTTTGTGTGAGTTTAATCGACTGTTTTTGAGAAAATCAATGTTTTTTTGGTAAACACTAGTTAGTGTGATTGCAAATAATATGTTTTTTCTGAAAAACTAGCAGTAATTCATTGGAAAAATGTGCTTTCATTGCAATTCAGTGTTTTACATTGGTTTAAAGCATTTTTGTGTGAGTTTACTCGACTGTTTTTGAGAAAATCAATGTTTTTTTGGTAAACACTGTTTTAGTCCTGATTGCAAATAATATGTTTTTTCTGAAAAACTAGCAGTATTTCATTGAAAAAATGGCTTGGTTTTATTGCAATTCAGTGTTTTACATTGGTTTAAAGCATTTTTGTGTGAGTTTAATCGACTGTTTTTGAGAAAATCAATGTTTTTATAGTAAACACTATATTAGGCCTAGTTAGTGTGATTGCAAATAATATGTTCTTTCTGAAAAACTAGCAAGATATCATTTGAAAAATGGCTTGGTTTTATTGCAATTCAGTGTTTTACATTGGTTTAAAGCATTTTTGTGTGAGTTTAATCGACTGTTTTTGAGAAAATCAATGTTTTTTTGGTAATCACTGTTTTAGGCCTAGTTAGTGTGATTGCAAATAATATGTTTTTTCTGAAAAACTAGCAGTAATTCATTGGAAAAATGGCTTGGTTTCATTGCAATTCAGTGTTTTACATTGGTTTAAAGCATTTTTGTGTGAGTTTAATCGACTGTTTTTGAGAAAATCAATGTTTTTTTGGTAAACACTGTTTTAGGCCTAGTTAGTGTGATTGCAAATAATATGTTTTTTCTGAAAAACTAGCAGTAATTCATTGAAAAAATGGCTTGGTTTTATTGCAATTCAGTGTTTTACATTGGTTTAAAGCATTTTTGTGTGAGTTTAATCGACTGTTTTTGAGAAAATCAATGTTTTTATAGTAAACACTATATTAGGCCTAGTTAGTGTGATTGCAAATAATATGTTTTTTCTTAGAAACTAGCAGTAATTCATTGGAAAAATGGCTTGCTTTCATTGCAATTCAGTGTTTTACATTGGTTTAATGCATTTTTGTGTGAGTTTAATCGACTGTTTTTGAGAAAATCAATGTTTTTATAGTAAACACGATATTAGGCCTAGTTAGTGTGATTGCAAATAATATGTTTTTTCTGAAAAACTAGCAGTAATTCATTTGAAAAATGGCTTGGTTTTATTGCAATTCAGTGTGTTACATTGGTTTAAAGCATTTTTGTGTGAGTTTAATCGACTGTTTTTGAGAAAATCCATGTTTTTTTGGTAAACACTGTTTTAGGCCTAGTTAGTGTGATTGCAAATAATATGTTTTTTCTGAAAAACTAGCAGTAATTCATTGAAAAAATGGCTTGGTTTTATTGCAATTCAGTGTTTTACATTGGTTTAAAGCATTTTTGTGTGAGTTTAATCGACTGTTTTTGAAAAAATCAATGTTTTTATAGTAAACACTATTTTAGGCCTAGTTAGTGTGATTGAAAATAATATGTTTTTTCTGAAAAACTAGCAGTAATTCATTGGAAAAATGGCTTGGTTTTATTGCAATTCAGTGTTTTACATTGGTTTAAAGCATTTTTGTGTGAGTTTAATCGACTGTTTTTGAGAAAATCAATGTTTTTATAGTAAACACTATATTAGGCCTAGTTAGTGTGATTGCAAATAATATGTTTTTTCTGAAAAACTAGCAGTAATTCATTGGAAAAATGGCTTGGTTTCATTGCAATTCAGTGTTTTACATTGGTTTAAAGCATTTTTGTGTGAGTTTAATCGACTGTTTTTGAGAAAATCAATGTTTTTTTGGTAAACACTGTTTTAGGCCTAGTTAGTGTGATTGTAAATAATATGTTTTTTCTGAAAAACTAGCAGTAATTAATTGAAAAAATGGCTTGGTTTTATTGCAATTCAGTGTTTTACATTGGTTTAAAGCATTTTTGTGTGAGTTTAATCGACTGTTTTTGAGAAAATCAATGTTTTTTTGGTAAACACTGTTTTAGGCCTAGTTAGTGTGATTGCAAATAATATGTTTTTTCTGAAAAGCTAGCAGTAATTCATTGAAAAAATGGTTTGGTTTTATTGCAATTCAGTGTTTTACATTGGTTTAAAGCATTTTTGTGTGAGTTTAATCGACTGTTTTTGAGAAAATCAATGTTTTTATAGTAAACACTATATTAGGCCTAGTTAGTGTGATTGCAAATAATATGTTTTTTCTGAAAAACTAGCAGTAATTCATTTGAAAAATGGCTTGGTTTTATTGCAATTCAGTGTTTTACATTGGTTTAAAGCATTTTTGTGTGAGTTTAATCGACTGTTTTTGAGAAAATCAATGTTTTTTTGGTAAACACTGTTTTAGGCCTAGTTAGTGTGATTGCAAATAATATGTTTTTTCTGAAAAACTAGCAGTAATTCATTGAAAAAATGGCTTGGTTTTATTGCAATTCAGTGTTTTACATTGGTTTAAAGCATTTTTGTGTGAGTTTAATCGACTGTTTTTGAGAAAATCAATGTTTTTATAGTAAACACTATTTTAGGCCTAGTTAGTGTGATTGCAAATAATATGTTTTTTCTGAAAAACTAGCAGTAATTCATTGGAAAAATGGCTTGGTTTTATTGCAATTCAGTGTTTTACATTGGTTTAAAGCATTTTTGTGTGAGTTTAATCGACTGTTTTTGAGAAAATCAATGTTTTTTTGGTAAACACTGTTTTAGGCCTAGTTAGTGTGATTGCAAATAATATGTTTTTTCTGAAAAACTAGCAGTAATTCATTGAAAAAATGGCTTGGTTTTATTGCAATTCAGTGTTTTACATTGGTTTAATGCATTTTTGTGTGAGTTTAATCGACTGTTTTTGAGAAAATCAATGTTTTTTTGGTAAACACTGTTTTAGGCCTAGTTAGTGTGATTGCAAATAATATGTTTTTTCTGAAAAACTAGCAGTAATTCATTGGAAAAATGGCTTGGTTTCATTGCAATTCAGTGTTTTACATTGGTTTAAAGCATTTTTGTGTGAGTTTAATCGACTGTTTTTGAGAAAATCAATGTTTTTTTGGTAAACACTGTTTTAGGCCTAGTTAGTGTGATTGCAAATAATATGTTTTTTCTGAAAAACTAGCAGTAATTCATTGGAAAAATGGCTTGGTTTTATTGCAATTCAGTGTTTTACATTGGTTTAAAGCATTTTTGTGTGAGTTTAATCGACTGTTTTTGAGAAAATCAATGTTTTTTTGGTAAACACTGTTTTAGGCCTGTGTCATTGCAAATAATATGTTTTTTCTGAAAAACTAGCAGTAATTCATTGAAAAAATGGCTTGGTTTTATTGCAATTCAGTGTTTTACATTGGTTTAAAGCATTTTTGTGTGAGTTTAATCGACTGTTTTTGAGAAAATCAATGTTTTTATAGTAAACACTATATTAGGCCTAGTTAGTGTGATTGCAAATAATATGTTCTTTCTGAAAAACTAGCAAGATATCATTTGAAAAATGGCTTGGTTTTATTGCAATTCAGTGTTTTACATTGGTTTAAAGCATTTTTGTGTGAGTTGAATCGACTGTTTTTGAGAAAATCAATGTTTTTTTGGTAATCACTGTTTTAGGCCTAGTTAGTGTGATTGCAAATAATATGTTTTTCTGAAAAACTAGCAGTAATTCATTGGAAAAATGGCTTGCTTTCATTGCAATTCAGTGTTTTACATTGCTTTAAAGCATTTTTGTGTGAGTTTAATCGACTGTTTTTGAGAAAATCAATGTTTTTTTGGTAAACACTGTTTTAGGCCTAGTTAGTGTGATTGCAAATAATATGTTTTTTCTGAAAATCTAGCAGTAATTCATTGAAAAAATGGCTTGGTTTTATTGCAATTCAGTGTTTTACATTGGTTTAAAGCATTTTTGTGTGAGTTTAATCGACTGTTTTTGAGAAAATCAATGTTTTTATAGTAAACACTATATTAGGCCTAGTTAGTGTGATTGCAAATAATATGTTTTTTCTTAGAAACTAGCAGTAATTCATTGGAAAAATGGCTTGCTTTCATTGCAATTCAGTGTTTTACATTGGTTTAATGCATTTTTGTGTGAGTTTAATCGACTGTTTTTGAGAAAATCAATGTTTTTATAGTAAACACTATATTAGGCCTAGTTAGTGTGATTGCAAATAATATGTTTTTTCTGAAAAACTAGCAGTAATTCATTTGAAAAATGGCTTGGTTTTATTGCAATTCAGTGTGTTACATTGGTTTAAAGCATTTTTGTGTGAGTTTAATCGACTGTTTTTGAGAAAATCCATGTTTTTTTGGTAAACACTGTTTTAGGCCTAGTTAGTGTGATTGCAAATAATATGTTTTTTCTGAAAAACTAGCAGTAATTCATTGAAAAAATGGCTTGGTTTTATTGCAATTCAGTGTTTTACATTGGTTTAAAGCATTTTTGTGTGAGTTTAATCGACTGTTTTTGAAAAAATCAATGTTTTTATAGTAAACACTATTTTAGGCCTAGTTAGTGTGATTGAAAATAATATGTTTTTTCTGAAAAACTAGCAGTAATTCATTGGAAAAATGGCTTGGTTTTATTGCAATTCAGTGTTTTACATTGGTTTAAAGCATTTTTGTGTGAGTTTAATCGACTGTTTTTGAGAAAATCAATGTTTTTATAGTAAACACTATATTAGGCCTAGTTAGTGTGATTGCAAATAATATGTTTTTTCTGAGAAACTAGCAGTAATTCATTGGAAAAATGGCTTGCTTTCATTGCAATTCAGTGTTTTACATTGGTTTAAAGCATTTTTGTGTGAGTTTAATCGACTGTTTTTGAGAAAATCAATGTTTTTTTGGTAAACACTGTTTTAGGCCTAGTTAGTGTGATTGCAAATAATATGTTTTTTCTGAAAAGCTAGCAGTAATTAATTGAAAAAATGGTTTGGTTTTATTGCAATTCAGTGTTTTACATTGGTTTAAAGCATTTTTGTGTGAGTTTAATCGACTGTTTTTGAGAAAATCAATGTTTTTTTGGTAAACACTGTTTTAGGCCTAGTTAGTGTGATTGCAAATAATATGTTTTTTCTGAAAAGCTAGCAGTAATTCATTGAAAAAATGGTTTGGTTTTATTGCAATTCAGTGTTTTACATTGGTTTAAAGCATTTTTGTGTGAGTTTAATCGACTGTTTTTGAGAAAATCAATGTTTTTATAGTAAACACTATATTAGGCCTAGTTAGTGTGATTGCAAATAATATGTTTTTTCTGAAAAACTAGCAGTAATTCATTTGAAAAATGGCTTGGTTTTATTGCAATTCAGTGTTTTACATTGGTTTAAAGCATTTTTGTGTGAGTTTAATCGACTGTTTTTGAGAAAATCAATGTTTTTTTGGTAAACACTGTTTTAGGCCTAGTTAGTGTGATTGCAAATAATATGTTTTTTTCTGAAAAACTAGCAGTAACTCATTGAAAAAATGGCTTGGTTTTATTGCAATTCAGTGTTTTACATTGGTTTAAAGCATTTTTGTGTGAGTTTAATCGACTATTTTTGAGAAAATCAATGATTTTATAGTAAACACTATTTTAGGCCTAGTTAGTGTGATTGAAAATAATATGTTTTTTCTGAAAAACTAGCAGTAATTCATTGGAAAAATGGCTTGGTTTTATTGCAATTCAGTGTTTTACATTGGTTTAAAGCATTTTTGTGTGAGTTTAATCGACTGTTTTTGAGAAAATCAATGTTTTTTTGGTAAACACTGTTTTAGGCCTAGTAAACACTATTTTAGGCCTAGTTAGTGTGATTGCAAATAATATGTTTTTCCTGAAAAACTAGCAGTAATTCATTGGAAAAATGGCTTGGTTTCATTGCAATTCATTGTTTGACATTGGTTTAATGCATTTTTGTGTGAGTTTAATCGACTGTTTTTGAGAAAATCAATGTTTTTTTGGTAAACACTGTTTTAGGCCTAGTTAGTGTGATTGCAAATAATATGTTTTTTCTGAAAAACTAGCAGTAATTCATTGAAAAAATGGCTTGGTTTCATTGCAATTCAGTGTTTTACATTGGTTTAAAGCATTTTTGTGTGAGTTTAATCGACTGTTTTTGAGAAAATCAATGTTTTTTTGGTAAACACTGTTTTAGGCCTAGTTAGTGTGATTGCAAATAATATGTTTTTTCTGAAAAACTAGCAGTAATTCATTGGAAAAATGGCTTGGTTTTATTGCAATTCAGTGTTTTACATTGGTTTAAAGCATTTTTGTGTGAGTTTAATCGACTGTTTTTGAGAAAATCAATGTTTTTTTGGTAAACACTGTTTTAGGCCTAGTAATTCATTAATGGCTTGTCATTGCAAATAATATGTTTTTTCTGAAAAACTAGCAGTAATTCATTGAAAAATTGGCTTGGTTTTATTGCAATTCAGTGTTTTACATTGGTTTAAAGCATTTTTGTGTGAGTTTAATCGACTGTTTTTGAGAAAATCAATGTTTTTATAGTAAACACTATATTAGGCCTAGTTAGTGTGATTGCAAATAATATGTTCTTTCTGAAAAACTAGCAAGATATCATTTGAAAAATGGCTTGGTTTTATTGCAATTCAGTGTTTTACATTGGTTTAAAGCATTTTTGTGTGAGTTGAATCGACTGTTTTTGAGAAAATCAATGTTTTTTTGGTAATCACTGTTTTAGGCCTAGTTAGTGTGATTGCAAATAATATGTTTTTCTGAAAAACTAGCAGTAATTCATTGGAAAAATGGCTTGCTTTCATTGCAATTCAGTGTTTTACATTGCTTTAAAGCATTTTTGTGTGAGTTTAATCGACTGTTTTTGAGAAAATCAATGTTTTTTTGGTAAACACTGTTTTAGGCCTAGTTAGTGTGATTGCAAATAATATGTTTTTTCTGAAAATCTAGCAGTAATTTATTGAAAAAATGGCTTGGTTTTATTGCAATTCAGTGTTTTACAGTGGTTTAAAGCATTTTTGTGTGAGTTTAATCGACTGTTTTTGAGAAAATCAATGTTTTTATAGTAAACACTATATTAGGCCTAGTTAGTGTGATTGCAAATAATATGTTTTTTCTTAGAAACTAGCAGTAATTCATTGGAAAAATGGCTTGCTTTCATTGCAATTCAGTGTTTTACATTGGTTTAATGCATTTTTGTGTGAGTTTAATCGACTGTTTTTGAGAAAATCAATGTTTTTATAGTAAACACGATATTAGGCCTAGTTAGTGTGATTGCAAATAATATGTTTTTTCTGAAAAACTAGCAGTAATTCATTTGAAAAATGGCTTGGTTTTATTGCAATTCAGTGTGTTACATTGGTTTAAAGCATTTTTGTGTGAGTTTAATCGACTGTTTCTGAGAAAATCCATGTTTTTTTGGTAAACACTGTTTTAGGCCTAGTTAGTGTGATTGCAAATAATATGTTTTTTCTGAAAAACTAGCAGTAATTCATTGAAAAAATGGCTTGGTTTTATTGCAATTCAGTGTTTTACATTGGTTTAAAGCATTTTTGTGTGAGTTTAATCGACTGTTTTTGAAAAAATCAATGTTTTTATAGTAAACACTATTTTAGGCCTAGTTAGTGTGATTGAAAATAATATGTTTTTTCTGAAAAACTAGCAGTAATTCATTGGAAAAATGGCTTGGTTTTATTGCAATTCAGTGTTTTACATTGGTTTAAAGCATTTTTGTGTGAGTTTAATCGACTGTTTTTGAGAAAATCAATGTTTTTATAGTAAACACTATATTAGGCCTAGTTAGTGTGATTGCAAATAATATGTTTTTTCTGAGAAACTAGCAGTAATTCATTGGAAAAATGGCTTGCTTTCATTGCAATTCAGTGTTTTACATTGGTTTAAAGCATTTTTGTGTGAGTTTAATCGACTGTTTTTGAGAAAATCAATGTTTTTTTGGTAAACACTGTTTTAGGCCTAGTTAGTGTGATTGTAAATAATATGTTTTTTCTGAAAAGCTAGCAGTAATTAATTGAAAAAATGGTTTGGTTTTATTGCAATTCAGTGTTTTACATTGGTTTAAAGCATTTTTGTGTGAGTTTAATCGACTGTTTTTGAGAAAATCAATGTTTTTTTGGTAAACACTGTTTTAGGCCTAGTTAGTGTGATTGCAAATAATATGTTTTTTCTGAAAAGCTAGCAGTAATTCATTGAAAAAATGGTTTGGTTTTATTGCAATTCAGTGTTTTACATTGGTTTAAAGCATTTTTGTGTGAGTTTAATCGACTGTTTTTGAGAAAATCAATGTTTTTATAGTAAACACTATATTAGGCCTAGTTAGTGTGATTGCAAATAATATGTTTTTTCTGAAAAACTAGCAGTAATTCATTTGAAAAATGGCTTGGTTTTATTGCAATTCAGTGTTTTACATTGGTTTAAAGCATTTTTGTGTGAGTTTAATCGACTGTTTTTGAGAAAATCAATGTTTTTTTGGTAAACACTGTTTTAGGCCTAGTTAGTGTGATTGCAAATAATATGTTTTTTTCTGAAAAACTAGCAGTAACTCATTGAAAAAATGGCTTGGTTTTATTGCAATTCAGTGTTTTACATTGGTTTAAAGCATTTTTGTGTGAGTTTAATCGACTATTTTTGAGAAAATCAATGATTTTATAGTAAACACTATTTTAGGCCTAGTTAGTGTGATTGAAAATAATATGTTTTTTCTGAAAAACTAGCAGTAATTCATTGGAAAAATGGCTTGGTTTTATTGCAATTCAGTGTTTTACATTGGTTTAAAGCATTTTTGTGTGAGTTTAATCGACTGTTCTTGAGAAAATCAATATTTTTTGGTAAACACTGTTTTAGGCCTAGTTAGTGTGATTGCAAATAATATGTTTTTCCTGAAAAACTAGCAGTAATTCATTGGAAAAATGGCTTGGTTTCATTGCAATTCATTGTTTGACATTGGTTTAATGCATTTTTGTGTGAGTTTAATCGACTGTTTTTGAGAAAATCAATGTTTTTTTGGTAAACGCTGTTTTAGGCCTAGTTAGTGTGATTGCAAATAATATGTTTTTTCTGAAAAACTAGCAGTAATTCATTGAAAAAATGGCTTGGTTTCATTGCAATTCAGTGTTTTACATTGGTTTAAAGCATTTTTGTGTGAGTTTAATCGACTGTTTTTGAGAAAATCAATGTTTTTTTGGTAAACACTGTTTTAGGCCTAGTTAGTGTGATTGCAAATAATATGTTTTTTCTGAAAAACTAGCAGTAATTCATTGGAAAAATGGCTTGGTTTTATTGCAATTCAGTGTTTTACATTGGTTTAAAGCAATTTTGTGTGAGCTTAATCGACTGTTTTTGAGAAAATCAATGTTTTTTTGGTAAACACTGTTTTAGGCCTAATTAATGTGATTGCAAATAATATATTTTTTCTGAAAAACTAGCAGTAATTCATTGAAAAATTGGCTTGGTTTTATTTCAATTCAGTGTTTTACATTGGTTTAAAGCATTTTTGTGTGAGTTTAATCGACTGTTTTTGAGAAAATCAATGTTTTTATAGTAAACACTATATTAGGCCTAGTTAGTGTGATTGCAAATAATATGTTCTTTCTGAAAAACTAGCAAGATATCATTTGAAAAATGGCTTGGTTTTATTGCAATTCAGTGTTTTACATTGGTTTAAAGCATTTTTGTGTGAGTTGAATCGACTGTTTTTGAGAAAATCAATGTTTTTTTGGTAATCACTGTTTTAGGCCTAGTTAGTGTGATTGCAAATAATATGTTTTTCTGAAAAACTAGCAGTAATTCATTGGAAAAATGGCTTGCTTTCATTGCAATTCAGTGTTTTACATTGCTTTAAAGCATTTTTGTGTGAGTTTAATCGACTGTTTTTGAGAAAATCAATGTTTTTTTGGTAAACACTGTTTTAGGCCTAGTTAGTGTGATTGCAAATAATATGTTTTTTCTGAAAATCTAGCAGTAATTTATTGAAAAAATGGCTTGGTTTTATTGCAATTCAGTGTTTTACAGTGGTTTAAAGCATTTTTGTGTGAGTTTAATCGACTGTTTTTGAGAAAATCAATGTTTTTATAGTAAACACTATATTAGGCCTAGTTAGTGTGATTGCAAATAATATGTTTTTTCTTAGAAACTAGCAGTAATTCATTGGAAAAATGGCTTGCTTTCATTGCAATTCAGTGTTTTACATTGGTTTAATGCATTTTTGTGTGAGTTTAATCGACTGTTTTTGAGAAAATCAATGTTTTTATAGTAAACACTATATTAGGCCTAGTTAGTGTGATTGCAAATAATATGTTTTTTCTGAAAAACTAGCAGTAATTCATTTGAAAAATGGCTTGGTTTTATTGCAATTCAGTGTGTTACATTGGTTTAAAGCATTTTTGTGTGAGTTTAATCGACTGTTTTTGAGAAAATCCATGTTTTTTTGGTAAACACTGTTTTAGGCCTAGTTAGTGTGATTGCAAATAATATGTTTTTTCTGAAAAACTAGCAGTAATTCATTGAAAAAATGGCTTGGTTTTATTGCAATTCAGTGTTTTACATTGGTTTAAAGCATTTTTGTGTGAGTTTAATCGACTGTTTTTGAAAAAATCAATGTTTTTATAGTAAACACTATTTTAGGCCTAGTTAGTGTGATTGAAAATAATATGTTTTTTCTGAAAAACTAGCAGTAATTCATTGGAAAAATGGCTTGGTTTTATTGCAATTCAGTGTTTTACATTGGTTTAAAGCATTTTTGTGTGAGTTTAATCGACTGTTTTTGAGAAAATCAATGTTTTTATAGTAAACACTATATTAGGCCTAGTTAGTGTGATTGCAAATAATATGTTTTTTCTGAGAAACTAGCAGTAATTCATTGGAAAAATGGCTTGCTTTCATTGCAATTCAGTGTTTTACATTGGTTTAAAGCATTTTTGTGTGAGTTTAATCGACTGTTTTTGAGAAAATCAATGTTTTTTTGGTAAACACTGTTTTAGGCCTAGTTAGTGTGATTGCAAATAATATGTTTTTTCTGAAAAGCTAGCAGTAATTAATTGAAAAAATGGTTTGGTTTTATTGCAATTCAGTGTTTTACATTGGTTTAAAGCATTTTTGTGTGAGTTTAATCGACTGTTTTTGAGAAAATCAATGTTTTTTTGGTAAACACTGTTTTAGGCCTAGTTAGTGTGATTGCAAATAATATGTTTTTTCTGAAAAGCTAGCAGTAATTCATTGAAAAAATGGTTTGGTTTTATTGCAATTCAGTGTTTTACATTGGTTTAAAGCATTTTTGTGTGAGTTTAATCGACTGTTTTTGAGAAAATCAATGTTTTTATAGTAAACACTATATTAGGCCTAGTTAGTGTGATTGCAAATAATATGTTTTTTCTGAAAAACTAGCAGTAATTCATTTGAAAAATGGCTTGGTTTTATTGCAATTCAGTGTTTTACATTGGTTTAAAGCATTTTTGTGTGAGTTTAATCGACTGTTTTTGAGAAAATCAATGTTTTTTTGGTAAACACTGTTTTAGGCCTAGTTAGTGTGATTGCAAATAATATGTTTTTTTCTGAAAAACTAGCAGTAACTCATTGAAAAAATGGCTTGGTTTTATTGCAATTCAGTGTTTTACATTGGTTTAAAGCATTTTTGTGTGAGTTTAATCGACTATTTTTGAGAAAATCAATGATTTTATAGTAAACACTATTTTAGGCCTAGTTAGTGTGATTGAAAATAATATGTTTTTTCTGAAAAACTAGCAGTAATTCATTGGAAAAATGGCTTGGTTTTATTGCAATTCAGTGTTTTACATTGGTTTAAAGCATTTTTGTGTGAGTTTAATCGACTGTTTTTGAGAAAATCAATATTTTTTGGTAAACACTGTTTTAGGCCTAGTTAGTGTGATTGCAAATAATATGTTTTTCCTGAAAAACTAGCAGTAATTCATTGGAAAAATGGCTTGGTTTCATTGCAATTCATTGTTTGACATTGGTTTAATGCATTTTTGTGTGAGTTTAATCGACTGTTTTTGAGAAAATCAATGTTTTTTTGGTAAACGCTGTTTTAGGCCTAGTTAGTGTGATTGCAAATAATATGTTTTTTCTGAAAAACTAGCAGTAATTCATTGAAAAAATGGCTTGGTTTCATTGCAATTCAGTGTTTTACATTGGTTTAAAGCATTTTTGTGTGAGTTTAATCGACTGTTTTTGAGAAAATCAATGTTTTTTTGGTAAACGCTGTTTTAGGCCTAGTTAGTGTGATTGCAAATAATATGTTTTTTCTGAAAAACTAGCAGTAATTCATTGAAAAAATGGCTTGGTTTCATTGCAATTCAGTGTTTTACATTGGTTTAAAGCATTTTTGTGTGAGTTTAATCGACTGTTTTTGAGAAAATCAATGTTTTTTTGGTAAACACTGTTTTAGGCCTAGTTAGTGTGATTGCAAATAATATGTTTTTTCTGAAAAACTAGCAGTAATTCATTGGAAAAATGGCTTGGTTTTATTGCAATTCAGTGTTTTACATTGGTTTAAAGCAATTTTGTGTGAGCTTAATCGACTGTTTTTGAGAAAATCAATGTTTTTTTGGTAAACACTGTTTTAGGCCTAATTAATGTGATTGCAAATAATATATTTTTTCTGAAAAACTAGCAGTAATTCATTGAAAAATTGGCTTGGTTTTATTTCAATTCAGTGTTTTACATTGGTTTAAAGCATTTTTGTGTGAGTTTAATCGACTGTTTTTGAGAAAATCAATGTTTTTTTGGTAAACACTGTTTTAGGCCTAGTTAGTGTGATTGCAAATAATATGTTTTTTCTGAAACACTAGCAGTAATTCATTGGAAAAATGGCTTGGTTTTATTGCAATTCAGTGTTTTACATTGGTTTAAAGCATTTTTGTGTGAGTTTAATCGACTGTTTTTGAGAAAATCAATGTTTTTTTGGTAATCACTGTTTTAGGCCTAGTTAGTGTGATTGCAAATAATATGTTTTTTCTGAAAAACTAGCAGTAATTCATTGGAAAAATGGCTTGGTTTTATTGCAATTCAGTGTTTTACATTGGTTTAAAGCATTTTTGTGTGAGTTTAATCAACTGTTTTTGAGAAAATCAATGTTTTTTTGGTAATCACTGTTTTAGGCCTAGTTAGTGTGATTGCAAATAATATGTTTTTTCTGAAAAACTAGCAGTAATTCATTGGAAAAATGGCTTGCTTTTATTTTAGTTCAGTGTTTTACATTGGTTTAAAGCATTTTTGTGTGAGTTTAATCGACTGTTTTTGAGAAAATCAATGTTTTTTTGGTAAACACTGTTTTAGGCCTAGTTAGTGTGATTGCAAATAATATGTTTTTTCTGAAAAACTAGCAGTAATTCATTGGAAAAATGGCTTGGTTTTATTGCAATTCAGTGTTTTACATTGGTTTAAAGCAATTTTGTGTGAGCTTAATCGACTGTTTTTGAGAAAATCAATGTTTTTTTGGTAAACACTGTTTTAGGCCTAATTAATGTCATTGCAAATAATATATTTTTTCTGAAAAACTAGCAGTAATTCATTGAAAAATTGGCTTGGTTTTATTTCAATTCAGTGTTTTACATTGGTTTAAAGCATTTTTGTGTGAGTTTAATCGACTGTTTTTGAGAAAATCAATGTTTTTATAGTAAACACTATATTAGGCCTAGTTAGTGTGATTGCAAATAATATGTTCTTTCTGAAAAACTAGCAAGATATCATTTGAAAAATGGCTTGGTTTTATTGCAATTCAGTGTTTTACATTGGTTTAAAGCATTTTTGTGTGAGTTGAATCGACTGTTTTTGAGAAAATCAATGTTTTTTTGGTAATCACTGTTTTAGGCCTAGTTAGTGTGATTGCAAATAATATGTTTTTCTGAAAAACTAGCAGTAATTCATTGGAAAAATGGCTTGCTTTCATTGCAATTCAGTGTTTTACATTGCTTTAAAGCATTTTTGTGTGAGTTTAATCGACTGTTTTTGAGAAAATCAATGTTTTTTTGGTAAACACTGTTTTAGGCCTAGTTAGTGTGATTGCAAATAATATGTTTTTTCTGAAAATCTAGCAGTAATTTATTGAAAAAATGGCTTGGTTTTATTGCAATTCAGTGTTTTACAGTGGTTTAAAGCATTTTTGTGTGAGTTTAATCGACTGTTTTTGAGAAAATCAATGTTTTTATAGTAAACACTATATTAGGCCTAGTTAGTGTGATTGCAAATAATATGTTTTTTCTTAGAAACTAGCAGTAATTCATTGGAAAAATGGCTTGCTTTCATTGCAATTCAGTGTTTTACATTGGTTTAATGCATTTTTGTGTGAGTTTAATCGACTGTTTTTGAGAAAATCAATGTTTTTATAGTAAACACGATATTAGGCCTAGTTAGTGTGATTGCAAATAATATGTTTTTTCTGAAAAACTAGCAGTAATTCATTTGAAAAATGGCTTGGTTTTATTGCAATTCAGTGTGTTACATTGGTTTAAAGCATTTTTGTGTGAGTTTAATCGACTGTTTCTGAGAAAATCCATGTTTTTTTGGTAAACACTGTTTTAGGCCTAGTTAGTGTGATTGCAAATAATATGTTTTTTCTGAAAAACTAGCAGTAATTCATTGAAAAAATGGCTTGGTTTTATTGCAATTCAGTGTTTTACATTGGTTTAAAGCATTTTTGTGTGAGTTTAATCGACTGTTTTTGAAAAAATCAATGTTTTTATAGTAAACACTATTTTAGGCCTAGTTAGTGTGATTGAAAATAATATGTTTTTTCTGAAAAACTAGCAGTAATTCATTGGAAAAATGGCTTGGTTTTATTGCAATTCAGTGTTTTACATTGGTTTAAAGCATTTTTGTGTGAGTTTAATCGACTGTTTTTGAGAAAATCAATGTTTTTATAGTAAACACTATATTAGGCCTAGTTAGTGTGATTGCAAATAATATGTTTTTTCTGAGAAACTAGCAGTAATTCATTGGAAAAATGGCTTGCTTTCATTGCAATTCAGTGTTTTACATTGGTTTAAAGCATTTTTGTGTGAGTTTAATCGACTGTTTTTGAGAAAATCAATGTTTTTTTGGTAAACACTGTTTTAGGCCTAGTTAGTGTGATTGCAAATAATATGTTTTTTCTGAAAAGCTAGCAGTAATTAATTGAAAAAATGGTTTGGTTTTATTGCAATTCAGTGTTTTACATTGGTTTAAAGCATTTTTGTGTGAGTTTAATCGACTGTTTTTGAGAAAATCAATGTTTTTTTGGTAAACACTGTTTTAGGCCTAGTTAGTGTGATTGCAAATAATATGTTTTTTCTGAAAAGCTAGCAGTAATTCATTGAAAAAATGGTTTGGTTTTATTGCAATTCAGTGTTTTACATTGGTTTAAAGCATTTTTGTGTGAGTTTAATCGACT
The DNA here is from genome assembly GCA_965196985.1 of Gammaproteobacteria bacterium. Lineage (GTDB taxonomy): Bacteria > Pseudomonadota > Gammaproteobacteria > UBA12402 > UBA12402 > 2-12-FULL-35-23. The sequence goes on from CBDALO010000239.1 coordinate 21,129, forward strand.
GTTTTTGAGAAAATCAATGTTTTTATAGTAAACACTATATTAGGCCTAGTTAGTGTGATTGCAAATAATATGTTTTTTCTGAAAAACTAGCAGTAATTCATTTGAAAAATGGCTTGGTTTTATTGCAATTCAGTGTTTTACATTGGTGTAAAGCATTTTTGTGTGAGTTTAATCGACTGTTTTTGAGAAAATCAATGTTTTTTTGGTAAACACTGTTTTAGGCCTAGTTAGTGTGATTGCAAATAATATGTTTTTTTCTGAAAAACTAGCAGTAACTCATTGAAAAAATGGCTTGGTTTTATTGCAATTCAGTGTTTTACATTGGTTTAAAGCATTTTTGTGTGAGTTTAATCGACTATTTTTGAGAAAATCAATGATTTTATAGTAAACACTATTTTAGGCCTAGTTAGTGTGATTGAAAATAATATGTTTTTTCTGAAAAACTAGCAGTAATTCATTGGAAAAATGGCTTGGTTTTATTGCAATTCAGTGTTTTACATTGGTTTAAAGCATTTTTGTGTGAGTTTAATCGACTGTTCTTGAGAAAATCAATATTTTTTGGTAAACACTGTTTTAGGCCTAGTTAGTGTGATTGCAAATAATATGTTTTTCCTGAAAAACTAGCAGTAATTCATTGGAAAAATGGCTTGGTTTCATTGCAATTCATTGTTTGACATTGGTTTAATGCATTTTTGTGTGAGTTTAATCGACTGTTTTTGAGAAAATCAATGTTTTTTTGGTAAACGCTGTTTTAGGCCTAGTTAGTGTGATTGCAAATAATATGTTTTTTCTGAAAAACTAGCAGTAATTCATTGAAAAAATGGCTTGGTTTCATTGCAATTCAGTGTTTTACATTGGTTTAAAGCATTTTTGTGTGAGTTTAATCGACTGTTTTTGAGAAAATCAATGTTTTTTTGGTAAACGCTGTTTTAGGCCTAGTTAGTGTGATTGCAAATAATATGTTTTTTCTGAAAAACTAGCAGTAATTCATTGAAAAAATGGCTTGGTTTCATTGCAATTCAGTGTTTTACATTGGTTTAAAGCATTTTTGTGTGAGTTTAATCGACTGTTTTTGAGAAAATCAATGTTTTTTTGGTAAACACTGTTTTAGGCCTAGTTAGTGTGATTGCAAATAATATGTTTTTTCTGAAAAACTAGCAGTAATTCATTGGAAAAATGGCTTGGTTTTATTGCAATTCAGTGTTTTACATTGGTTTAAAGCAATTTTGTGTGAGCTTAATCGACTGTTTTTGAGAAAATCAATGTTTTTTTGGTAAACACTGTTTTAGGCCTAATTAATGTGATTGCAAATAATATATTTTTTCTGAAAAACTAGCAGTAATTCATTGAAAAATTGGCTTGGTTTTATTTCAATTCAGTGTTTTACATTGGTTTAAAGCATTTTTGTGTGAGTTTAATCGACTGTTTTTGAGAAAATCAATGTTTTTTTGGTAAACACTGTTTTAGGCCTAGTTAGTGTGATTGCAAATAATATGTTTTTTCTGAAACACTAGCAGTAATTCATTGGAAAAATGGCTTGGTTTTATTGCAATTCAGTGTTTTACATTGGTTTAAAGCATTTTTGTGTGAGTTTAATCGACTGTTTTTGAGAAAATCAATGTTTTTTTGGTAATCACTGTTTTAGGCCTAGTTAGTGTGATTGCAAATAATATGTTTTTTCTGAAAAACTAGCAGTAATTCATTGGAAAAATGGCTTGGTTTTATTGCAATTCAGTGTTTTACATTGGTTTAAAGCATTTTTGTGTGAGTTTAATCAACTGTTTTTGAGAAAATCAATGTTTTTTTGGTAATCACTGTTTTAGGCCTAGTTAGTGTGATTGCAAATAATATGTTTTTTCTGAAAAACTAGCAGTAATTCATTGGAAAAATGGCTTGCTTTTATTTTAGTTCAGTGTTTTACATTGGTTTAAAGCATTTTTGTGTGAGTTTAATCGACTGTTTTTGAGAAAATCAATGTTTTTTTGGTAAACACTGTTTTAGGCCTAGTTAGTGTGATTGCAAATAATATGTTTTTTCTGAAAAACTAGCAGTAATTCATTGGAAAAATGGCTTGGTTTTATTGCAATTCAGTGTTTTACATTGGTTTAAAGCAATTTTGTGTGAGCTTAATCGACTGTTTTTGAGAAAATCAATGTTTTTTTGGTAAACACTGTTTTAGGCCTAATTAATGTCATTGCAAATAATATATTTTTTCTGAAAAACTAGCAGTAATTCATTGAAAAATTGGCTTGGTTTTATTTCAATTCAGTGTTTTACATTGGTTTAAAGCATTTTTGTGTGAGTTTAATCGACTGTTTTTGAGAAAATCAATGTTTTTATAGTAAACACTATATTAGGCCTAGTTAGTGTGATTGCAAATAATATGTTCTTTCTGAAAAACTAGCAAGATATCATTTGAAAAATGGCTTGGTTTTATTGCAATTCAGTGTTTTACATTGGTTTAAAGCATTTTTGTGTGAGTTGAATCGACTGTTTTTGAGAAAATCAATGTTTTTTTGGTAATCACTGTTTTAGGCCTAGTTAGTGTGATTGCAAATAATATGTTTTTCTGAAAAACTAGCAGTAATTCATTGGAAAAATGGCTTGCTTTCATTGCAATTCAGTGTTTTACATTGCTTTAAAGCATTTTTGTGTGAGTTTAATCGACTGTTTTTGAGAAAATCAATGTTTTTTTGGTAAACACTGTTTTAGGCCTAGTTAGTGTGATTGCAAATAATATGTTTTTTCTGAAAATCTAGCAGTAATTTATTGAAAAAATGGCTTGGTTTTATTGCAATTCAGTGTTTTACAGTGGTTTAAAGCATTTTTGTGTGAGTTTAATCGACTGTTTTTGAGAAAATCAATGTTTTTATAGTAAACACTATATTAGGCCTAGTTAGTGTGATTGCAAATAATATGTTTTTTCTTAGAAACTAGCAGTAATTCATTGGAAAAATGGCTTGCTTTCATTGCAATTCAGTGTTTTACATTGGTTTAATGCATTTTTGTGTGAGTTTAATCGACTGTTTTTGAGAAAATCAATGTTTTTATAGTAAACACGATATTAGGCCTAGTTAGTGTGATTGCAAATAATATGTTTTTTCTGAAAAACTAGCAGTAATTCATTTGAAAAATGGCTTGGTTTTATTGCAATTCAGTGTGTTACATTGGTTTAAAGCATTTTTGTGTGAGTTTAATCGACTGTTTCTGAGAAAATCCATGTTTTTTTGGTAAACACTGTTTTAGGCCTAGTTAGTGTGATTGCAAATAATATGTTTTTTCTGAAAAACTAGCAGTAATTCATTGAAAAAATGGCTTGGTTTTATTGCAATTCAGTGTTTTACATTGGTTTAAAGCATTTTTGTGTGAGTTTAATCGACTGTTTTTGAAAAAATCAATGTTTTTATAGTAAACACTATTTTAGGCCTAGTTAGTGTGATTGAAAATAATATGTTTTTTCTGAAAAACTAGCAGTAATTCATTGGAAAAATGGCTTGGTTTTATTGCAATTCAGTGTTTTACATTGGTTTAAAGCATTTTTGTGTGAGTTTAATCGACTGTTTTTGAGAAAATCAATGTTTTTATAGTAAACACTATATTAGGCCTA
>CBDALO010000240.1:0-13406 GCA_965196985.1 Gammaproteobacteria bacterium
AATGAAACCCAAGCCATTTTTACAATGAATTACTGCTAGTTTTTCAGAAAAAACATATTTTTTGCATCACACTAACTTGGCCTAAAACAGTGTTTACTAAAAAAACATTGATTTTATCAAAAACAGTCGATAAAACTCACATAAAAATGCTTTAAACCAATGTAAAACACTGAATTGCAATGAAACCCAAGCCATCTTTCCAATGAATTACTGCTAGTTTTTCAGAAAAAACATATTATTTGCAATCACACTAACTTGGCCTAAAACAGTGTTTACTAAAAAAACATTGACTTTCTCACAAACAGTCAAATAAACTCACACAAAAATGCTTTAAACCAATATAAAACACTGCATTGCAATGAAACCAAACCATTTTTCCAATGAATTACTGCTAGTTTTTTAGAAATAACATATTATTTGCAATCACACTAACTTGGCCTAAAACAGTGTTTACTAAAAAAACATTGACTTTCTCGCAAACAGTCAAATAAACTCACACAAAAATGCTTTAAGCCAATGTAAAACACTGAATTGCAATGAAACCAAACCATTTTTCCAATGAATTACTGCTAGTTTTTTAGAAAAAACATATTATTTGCAATCACACCAACTTGGCCTAAAACAGTGTTTACTAAAAAAATACTGATTTTCTCAAAAACAGTCAATCAAACTCACACAAGAATGCTTTAAGGCTATGTAAAACACTGAAGTGCAATGAAACCAAGCCATTTTTCCAATGAAATACTGCTAGATTTTCAGAAATAACATATTAATTGCAATTACACTAACTTGGCCTAAAACAGTGTTTACTAAAAAAACATTGACTTTCTCACAAACAGTCAATCAAACTCACAAAAAAATGCATTAAACCAATTTAAAACACTAAATTGCAATGAAACCCAAGCCATTTTTACAATGAATTACTGCTAGTTTTTCAGAAAAAACAAAATATTTGCAATCACACTAACTTGGCCTAAAACAGTGTTTACTAAAAAAACATTGACTTTCTCACAAACAGTCAAATAAACTCACACAAAAATGCTTTAAGCCAATGTAAAACACTGAATTGCAATGAAACCAAACCATTTTTCCAATGAATTACTGCTAGTTTTTCAGGAATAACATATTATTTGCAATCACACTAACTTGGCATAAAACAGTGTTTACTAAAAAAACACTGATTTTCTCAAAAACAGTCAATCAAACTCACACAAAAATGCATTAAACCAATTTAAAACACTGAATTGCAATAAAACCCAAGCCATTTTTACAATGAATTACTGCTAGTTTTTCAGAAAAAACATATTATTTGCAATCACACTAACTTGGCCTAAAACCGTGTTTACTAAAAAAACATTGACTTTCTCACAAACAGTCAAATAAACTCACACAAAAATGCATTAAACCAATTTAAAACACTGAATTGCAATGAAACCCAAGCCATTTTTACAATGAGTTACTGCTAGTTTTTCAGAAAAAACATATTATTTGCAATCACACTAGCCTGGCCTAAAAGAGTGTTTACTAAAAAATATTGATTTTCTCAAAAACAGTCTCTTAAACTCACACAAAAATGCATTAAACCAATTTAAAACACTGAATTGCAATGAAACCCAAGCCATTTTTACAATGAATTACTGCTAGTTTGTCAGAAAAAACATATTATTTGCAATCACACTAACCTGGCCTAAAAGAGTGTTTACTAAAAAATATTGATTTTCTCAAAAACAGTCTCTTAAACTCACATAAAAATGCTTGAAACCAATGTAAAACACTGAATTGCAATGAACCCAAACCATTTTTCCAATGAATTACTGCTAGTTTTTCAGACAAAACATATCATTTGCAATCACACTAACTTGGCCTAAAACCGTGTTTACTATAAAAACATTGATTTTCTCAAAAACAGCCGATTAAACTCACATAAAAAAGCTTTAATCCAATGTAAAACAATGAATTGCAATGAAACCAAGCCATTTCTCCAATGAATTACTGCTAGTTTTTCAGAAAAAACATATTATTTGCAATCACACTAACTTGGCCTAAAACAGTGTATACTAAAAAAACATTGACTTTCTCACAAACAGTCAGATAAAATCAAACAAAAATGCTTTAAAACCAATTTAAAACACTGAATTGCAATGAAACCCAAGCCATTTTTCTAATGAATTACTGCTAGTTTTTCAGAAAAAACATATTATTTGCAATCACACTAACTTGGCCTAGAACAGTGTTTACATAAAAAACATTGACTTTCTCAAGGACAGTCAAATAAAATCACACAAAAATGCGTTAAGCCTATGTAAAACACTGCATTGCAATGAAACCAAGCCATTTTTCCAATGAATTACTGCTAGTTTTTCAGAAAAAACATATTATTTGCAATCACACTAACTTGGCCTAAAACAGTGTTTACTAAACAAACATTGACTTTCTCAAAAACAGTCTATCAAACTCACACAAAAATGCTTTAAACCAATTTAAAACACTGAATTGCAATGAAACCAAACCATTTTTCCAATGAATTACTGCTAGTTTTTCAGAAAAAACATATTATTTGCAATCACACTAACTTGGCCTAAAACAGTGTTTACTAAAAAAACATTGACTTACTCACAAACAGTCAAATAAACTCACACAAAAATGCTTTAAGCCAATGTAAAACACTGAATTGCAATGAAACCAAGCCATTTTTCCAATGAATTACTGCTAGTTTTTCAGAAAAAACTTATTATTTGCAATCACACTAACTTGGCCTAAAACAGTGTTTACTAAAAAAACATTGACTTTCTCACAAACAGTCAAATAAACTCACACAAAAATGCATTAAACCAATTTAAAACACTGAATTGCAATGAAACCCAAGCCATTTTTACAATGAGTTACTGCTAGTTTTTCAGAAAAAACATATTATTTGCAATCACACTAGCCTGGCCAAGCCATTTTTACAATGAGTTTTTACTGCTAGTTTTTCAGAAAAAACATATTATTTGCAATCACACTAACTTGGCCTAAAACCGTGTTTACTATAAAAACATTGATTTTCTCAAAAACAGCCGATTAAACTCACATAAAAAAGCTTTAATCCAATGTAAAACAATGAATTGCAATGAAACCAAGCCATTTCTCCAATGAATTACTGCTAGTTTTTCAGAAAAAACATATTATTTGCAATCACACTAACTTGGCCTAAAACAGTGTATACTAAAAAAACATTGACTTTCTCACAAACAGTCAAATAAACTCACACAAAAATGCTTTAAGCCAATGTAAAACACTGAATTGCAAATGAAACCAAGCCATTTTTCCAATGAATTACTGCTAGTTTTTCAGAAAAAACATATTATTTGCAATCACACTAACTTGGCCTAAAACAGTGTTTACTAAAAAAACATTGACTTTCTCAAAAACAGTCAAATAAACTCACACAAAAATGCTTTAAACCAATTTAAAACACTGAATTGCAATGAAACCAAGCCATTTTTCCAATGAATTACTGCTAGTTTTTCAGAAAAAACATATTATTTGCAATCACACTAACTTGGCCTAAAACAGTGTTTACTAAAAAAACATTGACTTTCTCAAAACAGTCAGATAAACTCACACAAAAATGCTTGAAACCAATGTAAAACACTGAATTGCAATGAACCCAAACCATTTTTCCAATGAATTACTGCTAGTTTTTCAGAAAAAACATATTATTTGCAATCACACTAACTTGGCCTAAAACAGTGTCACATACTAAAAAACATTGACTTTCTCAATGAATTACAGTCATTTGCAATAAAATCAGTGTATACAAAAATGCTTTAAAACCAACAAAAATGTAAAACACTGAATTGCAATGAAACCAAACCATTTTTCCAATGAATTACTGCTAGTTTTTCAGAAAAAACATATTATTTGCAATCACACTAACTTGGCCTAAAACAGTGTTTACTAAAAAAACATTGACTTACTCACAAACAGTCAAATAAACTCACACAAAAATGCTTTAAGCCAATGTAAAACACTGAATTGCAATGAAACCAAGCCATTTTTCCAATGAATTACTGCTAGTTTTTCAGAAAAAACATATTATTTGCAATCACACTAACTTGGCCTAAAACAGTGTTTACTAAAAAAACATTGACTTTCTCACAAACAGTCAAATAAACTCACACAAAAATGCATTAAACCAATTTAAAACACTGAATTGCAATGAAACCCAAGCCATTTTTACAATGAGTTACTGCTAGTTTTTCAGAAAAAAACCTATTATTTGCAATCACACTAACCTGGCCTAAAAGAGTGTTTACTAAAAAATATTGATTTTCTCAAAAACAGTCTCTTAAACTCACACTAAAAATGCTTGAAACCAATGTAAAACACTGTATTGCAATGAACCCAAACCATTTTTCCAATGAATTACTGCTAGTTTTTCAGACAAAACATATCATTTGCAATCACACTAACTTGGCCTAAAACAGTGTTTACTAAAAAAACATTGACTTTCTCAAAAAAGTCAGATAAAATCAAACAAAAATGCTTTAAAACCAACGTAAAACACTGAATTGCAATGAAACCAAACCATTTTTCCAATGAATTACTGCAGTTTTTCAGAAAAAACATATTATTTGCAATCACACTAACTTGGCCTAAAACAGTGTTTAACTAAAAAAACATTGACTTACTCACAAACAGTCAAATAAACTCACACAAAAAAACAATGTAAAACATGAATTGCAATGAAACCAAGCCATTTTTCCAATGAATTACTGCTAGTTTTTCAGAAAAAACATATTATTTGCAATCACACTAACTTGGCCTAAAACAGTGTTTACTAAAAAAACATTGACTTTCTCACAAACAGTCAAATAAACTCACACAAAAATGCATTAAAATTTAAAACACTGAATTGCAATGAAACCCAAGCCATTTTTACAATGAGTTACTGCTAGTTTTTCAGAAAAAAACCTATTATTTGCAATCACACTAACAGTGTTTACTAAAAAACATTGATTTTCTCAAAAACAGTCTCTTAAACTCACCAAAAATGCTTGAAACCAATGTAAAACACTGTATTGCAATGAACCCAAACCATTTTGCAACTGCTAGTTTTTCAGACAAAACATATCATTTGCAAGTCACTTGGCCTAAAACAGTGAACTACTGCAGCCGATTAAACTCACATAAAAAAGCTTTAATCCAATGTAAAACAATGAATTGCAATGAAACCAAGCCATTTCTCCAATGAATTACTGCTAGTTTTTCAGAAAAAACATCATTTGCAATCACACTAACTTGGCCTAAAACAGTGTTTACTAAAAAACATTGATTTTCTCAAAAACAGTCAAATCACCATTTTTCCAAGTGATAATGTTTTTTCTGAAACACACAAAAATGCTTTAAGCCAATGTAAAACACTGAATTGCAAATGAAACCAAGCCAAACCAGAAAAAACATATTATTTGCAATCACACTAACTTGGCCTAAAAAGTGTTTACTAAAAAATATTGATTTTCTCAAAAACAGTTAAAAATGCTTGAAACCAATGAAACACTGAATTGCAATGAACCCAAACCAAATGAATTACTGCTAGTTTTTCACTTGGCCTAAAACAGTGTTTACTATAAAAACATTGATTTTCTCAAAAACAGCCGATTAAACTCACATAAAAAAGCTTTAATCCAATGTAAAACAATGAATTGCAATGAAACCAAGCCATTTCTCCAATGAATTACTGCTAGTTTTTCAGAAAAAACATATTATTTGCAATCACACTAACTTGGCCTAAAACAGTGTATACTAAAAAAACATTGACTTTCTCACAAACAGTCAGATAAAATCAAACAAAAATGCTTTAAAACCAATTTAAAACACTGAATTGCAATGAAACCCAAGCCATTTTTCTAATGAATTACTGCTAGTTTTTCAGAAAAAACATATTATTTGCAATCACACTAACTTGGCCTAGAACAGTGTTTACATAAAAAACATTGACTTTCTCAAGGAGAGTCAAATAAAATCACACAAAAATGCGTTAAGATTATGTAAAACACTGCATTGCAATGAAACCAAGCCATTTTTCCAATGAATTACTGCTAGTTTTTCAGAAAAAACATATTATTTGCAATCACACTAACTTGGCCTAAAACAGTGTTTACTAAACAAACATTGACTTACTCACAAACAGTCAAATAAACTCACACAAAAATGCTTTAAACCAATTTAAAACACTGAATTGCAATGAAACCAAACCATTTTTCCAATGAATTACTGCTAGTTTTTCAGAAAAAACATATTATTTGCAATCACACTAACTTGGCCTAAAACAGTGTTTACTAAAAAAACATTGACTTACTCACAAACAGTCAAATAAACTCACACAAAAATGCTTTAAGCCAATGTAAAACACTGAATTGCAATGAAACCAAGCCATTTTTCCAATGAATTACTGCTAGTTTTTCAGAAAAAACATATCATTTGCAATGACACTAACTTGGCCTAAAACAGTGTATACTTAAAAAACATTGACTTTCTCACAAACAGTCAGATAAAATCAAACAAAAATGCTTTAAAACCAACGTAAAACACTGAATTGCAATGAAACCAAACCATTTTTCCAATGAATTACTGCTAGTTTTTCAGAAAAAACATATTATTTGCAATCACACTAACTTGGCCTAAAACAGTGTTTACTAAAAAAACATTGACTTACTCACAAACAGTCAAATAAACTCACACAAAAATGCTTTAAGCCAATGTAAAACACTGAATTGCAATGAAACCAAGCCATTTTTCCAATGAATTACTGCTAGTTTTTCAGAAAAAACATATTATTTGCAATCACACTAACTTGGCCTAAAACAGTGTTTACTAAAAAAACATTGACTTTCTCACAAACAGTCAAATAAACTCACACAAAAATGCATTAAACCAATTTAAAACACTGAATTGCAATGAAACCCAAGCCATTTTTACAATGAGTTACTGCTAGTTTTTCAGAAAAAAACCTATTAATTGCAATCACACTAACCTGGCCTAAAAGAGTGTTTACTAAAAAATATTGATTTTCTCAAAAACAGTCTCTTAAACTCACATAAAAATGCTTGAAACCAATGTAAAACACTGAATTGCAATGAACCCAAACCATTTTTCCAATGAATTACTGCTAGTTTTTCAGACAAAACATATCATTTGCAATCACACTAACTTGGCCTAAAACAGTGTTTACTATAAAAACATTTATTTTCTCAAAAACAGCCGATTAGACTCACATAAAAAAGCTTTAATCCAATGTAAAACAATGAATTGCAATGAAACCAAGCCATTTCTCCAATGATTTACTGCTAGTTTTTCAGAAAAAACATATTATTTGCAATCACACTAACTTGGCCTAAAACAGTGTATACTAAAAAAACATTGACTTTCTCACAAACAGTCAAATAAACTCACACAAAAATGCTTTAAGCCAATGTAAAACACTAAATTGCAATGAAACCAAGCCATTTTTCCAATGAATTACTGCTGGTTTTTCAGAAAAAACATATTATTTGCAATCACACTAACTTGGCCTAAAACAGTGTTTACTAAAAAAACATTGACTTTCTCACAAACAGTCAAATAAACTCACACAAAAATGCATTAAACCAATTTAAAACACTGAATTGCAATGAAACCCAAGCCATTTTTACAATGATTTACTGCTAGTTTTTCAGAAAAAACATATTATTTGCAATCACACTAACCTGGCCTAAAAGAGTGTTTACTAAAAGATAATGATTTTCTCAAAAACAGTCTCTTAAACTCACATAAAAATGCTTGAAACCAATGTAAAACACTGAATTGCAATGAACCCAAACCATTTTTCCAATGAATTACTGCTAGTTTTTCAGACAAAACATATCATTTGCAATCACACTAACTTGGCCTAAAACAGTGTTTACTATAAAAACATTGATTTTCTCAAAAACAGCCGATTAAACTCACATAAAAAAGCTTTAATCCAATGTAAACCAATGAATTGCAATGAAACCAAGCCATTTCTCCAATGAATTACTGCTAGTTTTTCAGAAAAAACATATTATTTGCAATCACACTAACTTGGCCTAAGACAGTGTTTTCTAAAATAACATTAATTTTCTCAAAATCAGTCGATTAAACTCACATAAAACTGCTCTAAGCCAATGTAAAACATTGAATTGCAATGAAACCAAGCAACTTTTCCAATGAATTATTGCTAGTTTTTCAGAAAAAACATATTATTTGCAATCACACTAACTTGGCCTAAAACAGTGTTTACTAAAAGAATATTGACTTTCTCACAAACAGTCAAATAAAATCACACAAAAATGCTCTAAAACCAACGTAAAACACTGAATTGCAATGAAACCAAACCATTTTTCCAATGAATTACTGCTAGTTTCTCAGAAATAACATATTATTTGCAATCACACTAACTTGCCATAAAACAGTGTTTACTAAAAAGACATGGATTTTCTCAAAAACAGTCAATCAAACTCACACAAAAATGCTTTAAACCAATTTAAAACACTGAATTGCAATGAAACCCAAGCCATTTTTCTAATGAATTACTGCTAGTTTTTCAGAAAAAACATTTTATTTGCAATCACACTAACTTGGCCTAGAACAGTGTTTCATAAAAAACATTGACTTTCTCAAGGACAGTCAAATAAAATCACACAAAAATGCGTTAAGCCTATGTAAAACACTGCATTGCAATGAAACCAAGCCATTTTTCCAATGAATTACTGCTAGTTTTTCAGAAAAAACATATTATTTGCAATCACACTAACTTGGCCTAAAACAGTGTTTACTAAACAAACATTGACTTTCTCAACAACAGTCAACTAAACTCACACAAAAATGCTTGAAACCAATATAAAACACTGAACTGCAATGAAACCAAGCCATTTTTCCAATGAATTACTGCTAGTTTTTCAGAAAAAACATATCATTTGCAATCACACTAACTTGGCCTAAAACAGTGTTTACTTTAATAACATTGATTTTCTCAAAAACAGCCGATTAAACTCACATGAAAATGCTTTAAACCATTTTAAAACACTGATTTGCAATCAAACCCAACCCATTTTTACAATGAATTACTGCTAGTTTTTCAGAAAAAACATATTATTTGCAATCACACTAACTTGGCCTAAAACAGTGTTTACTATAAAAACATTGATTTTCTCAAAAACAGCTGATTAAACTCACATAAAAATGCTTTAGACCAATGTAAAACACTGAATTGCAATGAAACCAAGCCATTTTTCCAATGAATTACTGCTAGTTTTTCAGACAAAACATATCATTTGCAATAACACTAACTTGGCCGAAAACAGTGTTTACTATAAAAACATTGATTTTCTCAAAAACAGCCGATTAAACTCGCATAAAAAAGCTTTAATCCAATATAAAACACTGAATTGCAATGAAACCAAGCCATTTTTCCAATGAATTACTGCTAGTTTTTCAGAAAAAACATATCATTTGCAATCACACTAACTTGGCCTAAAACAGTGTTTACTTTAATAACATTGATTTTCTCAAAAACAGCCGATTAAACTCACATGAAAATGCTTTAAACCATTTTAAAACACTGATTTGCAATGAAACCCAAGCCATTTTTACAATGAATTACTGCTAGTTTTTCAGAAAAAAACATATTATTTGCAATCACACTAACCTGGCCTAAAAGAGTGTTTACTAAAAAATATTGATTTTCTCAAAAACAGTCCATTAAACTCACATAAAAATGCTTGAAACCAATGTAAAAATCTGAATTGCAATGAAACCAAGCCATTTTTCCAATGAATTACTGCTAGTTTTTCAGACAAAACATATCATTTGCAATCACACTCACTTGGCCGAAAACAGTGTTTACTATAAAAACATTGATTTTCTCAAAAACAGCCGATTAAACTCACATAAAAATGCTTGAAACCAATGTAAAACACTGAATTGCAATGAACCCAAACCATTTTTCCAATGAATTACTGCTAGTTTTTCAGACAAAACATATCATTTGCAATCACACTAACTTGGCCTAAAACGGTGTTTACTATAAAAACATTTATTTTCTCAAAAACAGCCGATTAGACTCACATAAAAAAGCTTTAATCCAATGTAAAACAATGAATTGCAATGAAACCAAGCCATTTCTCCAATGATTTACTGCTAGTTTTTCAGAAAAAACATATTATTTGCAATCACACTAACTTGGCCTAAAACAGTGTATACTAAAAAAACATTGACTTTCTCACAAACAGTCAAATAAACTCACACAAAAATGCTTTAAGCCAATGTAAAACACTGAATTGCAATGAAACCAAGCCATTTTTCCAATGAATTACTGCTGGTTTTTCAGAAAAAACATATTATTTGCAATCACACTAACTTGGCCTAAAACAGTGTTTACTAAAAAAACATTGACTTTCTCACAAACAGTCAAATAAACTCACACAAAAATGCATTAAACCAATTTAAAACACTGAATTGCAATGAAACCCAAGCCATTTTTACAATGATTTACTGCTAGTTTTTCAGAAAAAACATATTATTTGCAATCACACTAACCTGGCCTAAAAGAGTGTTTACTAAAAAATAATGATTTTCTCAAAAACAGTCTCTTAAACTCACATAAAAATGCTTGAAACCAATGTAAAACACTGAATTGCAATGAACCCAAACCATTTTTCCAATGAATTACTGCTAGTTTTTCAGACAAAACATATCATTTGCAATCACACTAACTTGGCCTAAAACAGTGTTTACTATAAAAACATTGATTTTCTCAAAAACAGCCGATTAAACTCACATAAAAAAGCTTTAATCCAATGTAAACCAATGAATTGCAATGAAACCAAGCCATTTCTCCAATGAATTACTGCTAGTTTTTCAGAAAAAACATATTATTTGCAATCACACTAACTTGGCCTAAGACAGTGTTTTCTAAAATAACATTAATTTTCTCAAAATCAGTCGATTAAACTCACATAAAACTGCTCTAAGCCAATGTAAAACATTGAATTGCAATGAAACCAAGCAACTTTTCCAATGAATTATTGCTAGTATTTCAGAAAAAAACATATTATTTGCAATCACACTAACTTGGCCTAAAACAGTGTTTACTAAAAGAATATTGACTTTCCCACAAACAGTCAAATAAAATCACACAAAAATGCTCTAAAACCAACGTAAAACACTGAATTGCAATGAAACCAAACCATTTTTCCAATGAATTACTGCTAGTTTTTCAGAAATAACATATTATTTGCAATCACACTAACTTGCCATAAAACAGTGTTTACTAAAAAGACATGGATTTTCTCAAAAACAGTCAATCAAACTCACACAAAAATGCTTTAAACCAATTTAAAACACTGAATTGCAATGAAACCCAAGCCATTTTTCTAATGAATTACTGCTAGTTTTTCAGAAAAAACATTTTATTTGCAATCACACTAACTTGGCCTAGAACAGTGTTTCATAAAAAACATTGACTTTCTCAAGGACAGTCAAATAAAATCACACAAAAATGCGTTAAGCCTATGTAAAACACTGCATTGCAATGAAACCAAGCCATTTTTCCAATGAATTACTGCTAGTTTTTCAGAAAAAACATATTATTTGCAATCACACTAACTTGGCCTAAAACAGTGTTTACTAAACAAACATTGACTTTCTCAACAACAGTCAACTAAACTCGCACAAAAATGCTTGAAACCAATATAAAACACTGAACTGCAATGAAACCAAGCCATTTTTCCAATGAATTACTGCTAGTTTTTCAGAAAAAACATATCATTTGCAATCACACTAACTTGGCCTAAAACAGTGTTTACTTTAATAACATTGATTTTCTCAAAAACAACCGATTAAACTCACATGAAAATGCTTTAAACCATTTTAAAACACTGATTTGCAATCAAACCCAACCCATTTTTACAATGAATTACTGCTAGTTTTTCAGAAAAAACATATTATTTGCAATCACACTAACCTGGCCTAAAAGAGTGTTTACTAAAAAATTTTGATTTTCTCAAAAACAGTCCATTAAACTCACATAAAAATGCATGAAACCAATGTAAAACACTGAATTGCAATGAAACCAAGCCATTTTTCTAATGAATTACTGCTAGTTTTTCAGACAAAACATATCATTTGCAATAACACTAACTTGGCCGAAAACAGTGTTTACTATAAAAACATTGATTTTCTCAAAAACAGCCGATTAAACTCGCATAAAAAAGCTTTAATCCAATATAAAACACTGAATTGCAATGAAACCAAGCCATTTTTCCAATGAATTACTGCTAGTTTTTCAGAAAAAACATATCATTTGCAATCACACTAACTTGGCCTAAAACAGTGTTTACTTTAATAACATTGATTTTCTCAAAAACAACCGATTAAACTCACATGAAAATGCTTTAAACCATTTTAAAACACTGATTTGCAATCAAACCCAACCCATTTTTACAATGAATTACTGCTAGTTTTTCAGAAAAAACATATTATTTGCAATCACACTAACCTGGCCTAAAAGAGTGTTTACTAAAAAATTTTGATTTTCTCAAAAACAGTCCATTAAACTCACATAAAAATGCATGAAACCAATGTAAAACACTGAATTGCAATGAAACCAAGCCATTTTTCCAATGAATTACTGCTAGTTTTTCAGACAAAACATATCATTTGCAATAACACTAACTTGGCCGAAAACAGTGTTTACTATAAAAACATTGATTTTCTCAAAAACAGCCGATTAAACTCGCATAAAAAAGCTTTAATCCAATATAAAACACTGAATTGCAATGAAACCAAGCCATTTTTCCAATGAATTACTGCTAGTTTTTCAGAAAAAACATATCATTTGCAATCACACTAACTTGGCCTAAAACAGTGTTTACTTTAATAACATTGATTTTCTCAAAAACAGCCGATTAAACTCACATGAAAATGCTTTAAACCATTTTAAAACACTGATTTGCAATGAAACCCAAGCCATTTTTACAATGAATTACTGCTAGTTTTTCAGAAAAAAACATATTATTTGCAATCACACTAACCTGGCCTAAAAGAGTGTTTACTAAAAAATATTGATTTTCTCAAAAACAGTCCATTAAACTCACATAAAAATGCTTGAAACCAATGTAAAAATCTGAATTGCAATGAAACCAAGCCATTTTTCCAATGAATTACTGCTAGTTTTTCAGACAAAACATATCATTTGCAATCACACTAACTTGGCCGAAAACAGTGTTTACTATAAAAACATTGATTTTCTCAAAAACAGCCGATTAAACTCACATAAAAATGCTTGAAACCAATGTAAAACACTGAATTGCAATGAAACCAAGCCATTTTTCCAATGAATTACTGCTAGTTTTTCAGACAAA
>CBDALO010000241.1:0-4507 GCA_965196985.1 Gammaproteobacteria bacterium
AATTACACAAGCTAATCAAGTGCGGCTGCAAGTGCTTTTGTACTGCCAATGTTAATAGCCCCTTAATACCTAAACGGCCACAAGCCTGTTCATCACTAATAGCACTAGCATTTAAAGTTAAAATCGCCTCTACGGTACACTTATCGATATCACAAGCTTGCTGATAAGTTAAAAAGTGACTGAGGTCAGAACTAACCACAATCAAGGTTTCTTCCCCACCCCAAAGCGCGGCTAGTACCTGTGAAATAATTTCTACTTGGCAGTTGCTTGCCAACAAGGGCACCAGGCTAAACTCACCCAATACAGTTTGCAAAAAAGGCAACTGCACTTCCAGGCAATGCTCTTGCGCAAATGCTCGCGCCAGGAACTGTACAGCAGGGTTAATCGTTGCCAATGCAATAGTGTTTTTATCCAAAGGAATTTCACCTAGAGGCGTGGAAAAGTAGTCCGCATCATGAGTCACAACCCCCCAAAAAGGATAACGATGTGCAGGCCCAATTATTACGGCCCGTTTAATTACATCACGATAAGGGAGCAAAGCAGCATAAGCTTTAGCAGCAACTTCTCCTGAATAAATATAACCCGCATGCGGGACAATAAGTGCTTTAGGCTTCATCGCTGATTTTTCATCAGCTTGAGCCAACAATTGCTCCACAGCTCCTTGCAATTCAACTGCTTGCGCAGGATAAAATAGCCCTGCAACCGCAGCTTGATGAACTCTCTCCACCATGGCTATACTACCTCTTATGAACAGTAAATTAACTTCAGGCAACCATCCTACAAAATATTGGCACAAGTTGGAAGACGGTCGAGTGCAATGTGATCTATGCCCTCGCTTTTGCCACCTCCACGAAGGTCAGCGCGGACTATGTTTTATTCGTGCTAGAGAAAATGACCAAGTGGTGCTGACATCTTATGGGCGCTCAAGTGGCTTCTGCGTTGACCCCATTGAAAAAAAACCACTTAATCACTTTTTACCCGGCACACCAGTGCTTTCTTTTGGTACAGCAGGCTGTAATTTAGCCTGTAAATTTTGCCAAAATTGGGACATCAGCAAATCTCGTGAAATTGATAAACTAGCTAACTTAGCCTCTCCACAAGCCATCGCTAAAACGGCAAAAGCAACCGGCTGCAAAAGCGTAGCCTTCACCTATAACGATCCAGTAATTTTCCTTGAGTATGCTATCGACACAGCACAAGCTTGTCATGAACTTGGTATTAAAGCAATTGCTGTTACTGCTGGCTACATCTGCCCCGAGCCCAGAGCTGAATTTTTCCGTTATATGGATGCTGCTAATATTGACTTAAAAGCTTTTACTGAAGACTTTTACCATAAAATCACCGGCTCGCATTTAGCTCCAGTTCTCGACACACTAAAATATCTAAAGCATGAAACTGACGTTTGGATTGAAATTACTACCTTATTAATTCCTGGCAAAAATGACTCTGACCAAGAACTTCATAATATGTGCGCTTGGATTATTGAAAATTTAGGACCCGACGTGCCACTACACTTCACTGCCTTTCATCCCGACTGGAAAATGCGCGACATTATGCCCACCCCTCCTTCCACCCTAACTCGAGCAAGGCAAATTGCTTTAGATCACGGCTTATATTATGTTTACACTGGCAATGTTCACGATACTAACGGCGGCTCTACCTTTTGTCGTCAGTGTCACAACTGTATTATTAAGCGAGATTGGTACCAAATCTTAGCCTACAGCCTTGATAACCAAGGACGCTGCCTAAACTGCAATACTCAATGCGCCGGTGTTTTTGACGGCCCTCCAGGGACCTGGGGCGCCAAACGCTGCCCTATCGTTATGCGGCAATTTAACAGGTAAATTAACCTGCGGCTGCACCCCCAGTATACCTAGGCACTACATCGCCCCCCTCAATTACTAGAGCCTCATCATAAAAATCAAAGTCACTAGAAAACTCGGGCAAGCTAAGTCCCAACTTTGCAAACCGCCGCTGCAATTCCGAGTAATACACTTGCACCCCGTTTCGAAATAACATTTGCTCCTTTTCACCTACTCGCATAACAGCACTAAAGTAACGTTGAAATGCACTCCTTGCCTTAAGGTAATAACTACGAGAAAAAAAGAACCTCCCTTTAAACTGGTTAATTCTCACCTCGTCGTTTAAGTAATCAAGTAATTCAAGAAATAAGCCGCTGCGAATCAAAGCTAAAATAAATTTAAAGTCTTCAAATCGAGCCGCTCCCTCCCTAGCCTGGTGACTACCCAAGTGAAAAAAATAGCGCGCAAAAAAATGTAAACCAAAACTTCTACCGACAACAAGGGCTTCAACAATGGCCTCATTGACATGCACATCTTCAATGCAAGCTAACTTTAATGCACTA
This sequence comes from Gammaproteobacteria bacterium, assembly GCA_965196985.1. Lineage (GTDB taxonomy): Bacteria > Pseudomonadota > Gammaproteobacteria > UBA12402 > UBA12402 > 2-12-FULL-35-23. Next base: position 2,366 of record CBDALO010000241.1, read on the forward strand.
ATAAAATCATCATGCCGCTCAGGAAAATGCTTACCCCAAATCTGTAGTGAAGCAATGTTCTCACGCTCAACTGCTAGCCTGATATGACGTGTAAATGCAACATTAATACTTCCCCCAAAAGCTTTGCTGCGCGCCTCATCCGGCAATTTTTTAATCCACTCTAACAATAGCTCTACAAGATGAGGGGCTCTTTCTATTGCAATTTGCAAAATGTTTTTTCTAGAAGTATCAACATGAGTAAAAATAAAAACATTAACCGCCTGGCTATTTAACTGATCGATTATTTTTAAAAAAGCTGGAACCTGTTGAGTTTGGCGCTCCAACAGCACCATCAAAGCACTTTTTCCAAAGCCATTTTCTTGTTTAAAAAGTTCAACTTTAAGCTCCTTAGATAACATCCTACTAATAACACTTAGAAACACCTCCAGTCCTGCTCCGGACCTTGCAACTAGCGCCTGCAAAAAATTTGATTTAATAATTGAAAACTCGGTTCGAGACAAAACTTCTAAATAGATTCTCTCTAAAAATTCTGCTGAAAAACCTAAACCAGCCAGTAACGGCAGCTCATCAACCACCAATCTCGGAAAAATAAGCTGGCCAACCTGCAAACGAACACCCTGGTCACAGCAAGTCACCACAAACGCTTCACCTTCTGGCGATGTCTTAAAATCACCAAAGTGAACTTTTTTGAGGTATCCATTGACAGTAACGTAACGGGCAAAAAGCTCTGCAACCGCAAACCAATTAAGGTCTGAAACAATCCCTGCTTCGCTACGGCACAAGTAAGACTCAGGACTTGCCTCTATATTTTCTACATAGGCAGGAAGCAATTGCTTTAAGCAGTCCAGAAATAAATCATACTCCCCTTTAAGATATCCCATGCTATTAAGTTTTTTTCCTTCGTAACCAAAGTAGCCGATCAACATTTTAAAAGGCTCTGTTAAAACGGCTAAGTCCGTATACTCTGAACGAAAGGTTTCTAGTAAAGCTGGTTCTATAAGCTCATCCACTCCCACTGGTCTAATAGGATCACCAAAAGGCTCTACAGGAACAGCTAGCCCCAAGCGATTAGCAACTGTAAAAAAATAACGGTAAGTATGAACCTCACCAGTAAAAAACTTACTTTCAAAACTCCTTTTTACAAGCTCTTGTCGATATTTTGCCAACAACTGATCAACTGTAGATGGCAACCGAAAAGATTGGACAATATATAGAACACGATTCAAATAACCAGGAGAACAGGATTCAACGCCTTCATTAAGCTTAGCTTTTATTGCTATCTTACGCCCCACCGATAATCCATCTGACTCTAGCGCAGCACGAATCACCCGCAAATTATCAAGTAACGTTGACTTAAAACTAAAGATAGACTCTGGACCAATATGGCGGCAAAGCGCTTTTCGATTAGTAATAATAGGAAAAAAGGTTAATGGCATTCCTCTAATCGAGGCCGCTTGCTTAAGTGTATAAAAATTTACCTTGGTTACTACTGACGAATCCGGATGCGGGGCAAATGGAGCTGGCATATCAACACCCCTAAAGAACTCCTCATTCCCCCGTAACTCCATAACGTTAAGGCCAACATCATAATTATAATAATGACTGGCATTGTAGCGTCTAGCTTCGCTTTGTTCAAACTAAGCTTAACGCCAGAAACTAAAAAGCCAGACAAATGCCTGGCTTTGAAAAAGAGGCTTACTCTTACTGCATAGGAGGCTTATCACAAGAAGACTTATCACCACATTTCTTAGCACAGCACTTAACGCAGCAGTTATAAACTAGAGCAATTAGCACACCAAAGATAAAAAAGTCCACAAAGCCCCAAATCAACCCAAAGATACCACCAAGGAAAGTTGGCGCCATTCCAAGATAAGCAGAGCCGATTACTTTGGTAAAAGCTAAACCCCAACCAAACCACCAGCCACACCAAGCAAGCAGTAACATAGCTATTCCCCACCACAAGCCTAGCGAGAACCCCAACGCACAAGGTTTTAATTTAGTAACATTATCAGACATTAGTATATTCCAATCGTAAGATGAGCCTGAAGCAGCATCTGAACAGATGTCACCATGATGGTCCATCGGTTAGTCTTCAGTGCTGATAGTATCAGCTATTTGCTCTTTTGTTATTTTCTCAAATAA
>CBDALO010000242.1:0-26621 GCA_965196985.1 Gammaproteobacteria bacterium
AGTGCTGCAAATTCCTCAGCAAAATCATCTATGCGACAAAATAACTCTATAACCTCGCGCTCATGTATCATAACCAGATAGAGCGTTATTTTGTCTGTAAAAACCAACTTCAGTACTTAGAAAAACCTTTAAAATTCTAAATGGCACTCTATTGTACCTGTCTCATCGCATAATATCTTAAATTAATTATGCTAATCAATCTAAAAAATTATTTATACCTCAAATTTTTCTCCTCTCAAAATAAATTATTAACTTTTAGGTAATAGCAATTATATCTCGTTAATAAGAACAAGAATGATCTATCCTAAAACGGGTGCTGCCTCTATATAATGTAGGCTATATTGCTGCTGGCACGCCAAAATCATTGACCTTCTCCCAAAACTGATCCCATCTGCCTTTAGTCTTTACTAGTGTTCTCAAGCATAAAACGATTTTCATTCCCTTGTCTTTCCAGCGCATTCCTGATCCCCCTAATCTTTGTTTAACAATTGTTTTACATGCTGCTTCAGTGACGCCAGAGCCAATTGGTGCATTCTGCTTAATCAAATTATGATACGACATTCGCTTTTCTTTAATATTATTTTCAAAATACGTAATTGTTCCTTCTAGCTTTTCTCTAAGCGATTTATTCAGTTTTTTATTTAGATGCTCTTTAAGCTCAGCAAGTATTCTACCTGCCGCACCTTTCTTGTGCTTTAAGTCATGACATCTCTCTTCGAGCCAAACATCACGCTCATCTCTTTCAGATTTTTTGGTAAATACTGCCTTTGATGCTTCGCCGAGATATTCAGTTGCATGCCAAAAATCTAAAATTTGCGTATCAGTATGTTTTTTTAGAAATGGCCAATTATTTTTTGCTCCATCAGCAACGCCAATTGTTTTAGCATCAGGGTAATATTTCTTTTTCAGCTTTATTTCCTTTTCAAGCCTATTAAAGAATTCATCTTTTCCATATTCTGGTGATGCTGCAACGTAGGTTGTGTGCAGGCGTGCACCATGCTTATCATACATGGAAATAGTTCCAACCATGCTCTCTCTATAACCATCATCAACGGTGAGAACATATGCACCATCTAAGCTAATACTTAGCATCTCAATGCCTGCATCAAGCTTTGGCTCTTCATATTCCCACTCAGCCTCTTTGGCTTGTGCAATACCGCCAACAAAATCAGTTGCCCGTTGCAAGTATGAATGTGAGATTTTACGGTTATGATTGACCTTGAGATCATCAATAACACTAGGAGCAGGTAAGTTTGAGTATTTATGTGAGATTATTTTTGCAAATCGCGGTGTTGATCCTTGGATAATTCTAGCCTTATCTTCTAAAGGACAAAAGATCTTCCCGCCTTTAGAGGTTTGATAAACATAACGCTTAACTCGAGCAACTCCATAAGGCGTTTGGTAATTTGCTTCATCTCTACTTCGTGCTGTTAGCTTTATTTTTCCAACATGGATAGGAGAGCCATCTGCATCAAACTTACTTAAAGCTTTTTCAGTGGCTAATGTTCCAACCTCATTAAGGCCGTCAAGAATTGCATCCTCACATTCAAGCATGGATCCTTTTAGTGGAAGCTTGAGCTCAATAGTTAATTCATTATTTTCATCAGAGAGAATTCTAGCTAACATCCAAACACCATCCGTAATCAAGTTAAAGTGTATATTATGCTATATTTTCTACATTATATAAAGGCAGCACCCCCTAAAACCCTATGAAGCCTTATTATTCACTTCAACTTAAGTATCTAGGTGATCCGCTCCACTGGTCATCAATTTCCACTAAAACAGCTGATACGAGCCTTAGGCACGATTCAGTATTAGGGAAAATTCCAACTGTATGCGTCCTTCTTTTTACCTCTCTGTTTACGCGCTCAGCTATGTTACTGGTTCTTAATCTTTTTTGATGCGGCCTGTCAAAGTTCATCACTACTAAGCCCTCCGGTATATTCACTTCCAACCAAGAAGAAAGCTCTGGTGCTGTTTGCTGATATTTATCTACCGCCATAGCCAATAGTCTTTCCGACTCATGAATGTTTGAGGCATTAAATATAGCTGTAATCTCCTCAGCTACTGGTTCCTTCATTGAGCGCTTTGGTATGTGAGCCTGAGCATTTTGCTGCAAATGAAATTGGCAGCGTTGCCAAGGAACACTGGGGAACACAGCTCTTCTAGCGGCTTTTAGGCCAGTATGAGCGTCGCTAGTAATCAACTCAATACCATGTATACCTCGCTCAACCAACTGCTGAAGAAAATCACGCCAATGTACCTCAGCCTCTGATAACGCAACAGAAACACCTAGCACTGTTCTCTTGCCGGTTGATTCATCAAAGCCATAGGCTATCAATACCGCACAGTCTTGTACTGTGCCGCTAGCGCGCACCTTCTCATAACGTGCATCTAGCCAAAGATATTTTATCTTTCCTAACGGCTTATTTCGCCATTTCTTTAAATCTTCATCCAACAATTTAGCGCAACGGCTTACCTCTGTGCTTGAAATATCTGTTCCACAGAGTTGCTTTAGCACCTTTTCAACTTTGCGCGTGGAAACCCCATGCACATACATTTCAGCGACAGCCAGCTTAAGTGCTCTATCAGAGCGTACACCTCGCTCTAAGACTGATGGATAGAAGGCTTCATTGGAGTCTCTAACCTGCGGTATCTGTAGCTCAAGCTGACCTTGACCTGTGTTAATTAACCTTGGTTTAAAGCCGTTCGCATATCCGTTTCTATCGCCAGTTCGCTCATAAGGACTGGCATTTAAATGGCGCTCCCTTTCTATTAACATAGCCTCATTCATCAACCTGGAGACAAGCTTAGGTAAAGCTTCAAACCCCTCCATCGCTAAAACATGTATGGCTTCTTCGATTAAGTTCTCATTTTTATAGCAGCTCATTGTCATTCCTCTTTTTTGGTTAAGTTTACCTTAAAAGGAATTTCTAATCTGACTGAGTCGCCTGCTTATTTTCAGCAAGTCAATGGAATTTACAGAAAGGATGGCGCACTAGCCATAACCACATCCATTATTAGTAATAATTTCAAAAGGTTATATAAGTTTTTCACTAAATCCAAGGCTGCCATAACTCCGAACTGGGGTTACAGCAGCAAGCGCAGTTTATTAAACTGGCCCTATTAAAAGGATTGAGAACGACTCAAGACAAAGCAGCACTGACTAAAAAGGTAATAGCTAAAGTTCAGATTCCTTCTGTCTACTCACTTAAAATACTCAATACTAAGCTTGATAACCTTGTTAACAAACAAGGGAAAATCATGCGGATATTGAACATAAGTACTAATTTTGGCGTGGTTAATAAGGTTTTAGCAGGTCGGTTGAAACTTTATTTACTTAACAAGAATGATAGCGCGCTACTTATCAAGCATCACTGGCTTGATAATCCCTTAATGGTTAATAAGCGCATGCTGTCACAAGCAAAGGCAGTAGCATACCATTTTCTTACTACAGATCATGCTAGTCCAAGCTCGCATCAATTGACGTTTCAAGCATCCAGGGGTCGTGTTCTAGTTATTAAAGTAACTAAGCCGCTAACTTCTATAGGGGGGGGGCTTATGTTATTTAATGATTATCAAAAGCTAGTGCAAATACAGCGCTTACCTGTCAAGATACAATTCGTCAATAAAGGTTCTTTATTAACACTAACCGGCAATCGAGCTATTGGCTTGTGGCAACGTGGGCTAAGTACTGTAAAAGTTGATATCTACAAAGTAAGATCAGCCCAAATTTATAATTTAATTAGTCAGACAACCTCAGATATTTTCACAAATCTTAATTTCATTAATTCTAATCACTTTAATTTAAATAATGTCAGTTTAGTCACAAGCTATTTTGAAAAGTTTTCTCGAAAGAAATCTCAACAACCACAGCATTTTTCTATTGACTTCAATCAACTAAAGAAGAGCTTTAATCAGCCTGGTCTCTACGTGCTTAAAGTGACGGGCTGGGACAAGAAAAAGGCTCAGCCGTTATCCTCATCTAGCCAGAGGCGCGTAGTATTAATGACCAACCTTGGCTTAATAGTGAAAGGTAATATTGATAATAGTCATGATGTTTTTGTGCAGTCAATTGAGTCAGGTAAGCCTGTTTCTGGTGCCAAAGTAACTTTGTTAGGTATTAATGGAGCCCCTATACAAACAGCCACTACTAATCAACAAGGGCATGCTTTATTACCAGCTATTAGTTACGCTCAGGAAGGCCAGGGGCCTCATGCTCCTTTAACGTATTTAGTAGAAAAAGCTGGTGATATTAGCCTTCTTCCCTATCGAAATTATGATCGTAGAATTAACTTTTCCCGCTTTGATATATTTGGTCGCTATATGACACCAGAGTCAGTCCGCAACCCTAAAGCACTGTTTGCGTATGTATTTACAAACCAAGGACTCTATCAACCTGGCTCACTTATACATTTTGCCAGTATCGTTAAACAGAAAAACTGGGGGTATAAAAAAGAGTTTACTGAGTTAGAAGGACTTCCAATAAGTTTTACTATTAGTTCACCTTCAGGAAAAGTTGTTGATAAACAACAAGCACGTTTAACTAAGAGCGGTTTGTTGACTTCCACATGGCAAAGCTCCACTACAGCGCAAAGTGGACTCTATACGATTGATAGAGCGTTATTTTGTCTGTAAAAACCAACTTCAGTACTTAGAAAAACCTTTAAAATTCTAAATGGCACTCTATTGTACCTGTCTCATCGCATAATATCTTAAATTAATTATGCTAATCAATCTAAAAAATTATTTATACCTCAAATTTTTCTCCTCTCAAAATAAATTATTAACTTTTAGGTAATAGCAATTATATCTCGTTAATAAGAACAAGAATGATCTATCCTAAAACCCTATGAAGCCTTATTATTCACTTCAACTTAAGTATCTAGGTGATCCGCTCCACTGGTCATCAATTTCCACTAAAACAGCTGATACGAGCCTTAGGCACGATTCAGTATTAGGGAAAATTCCAACTGTATGCGTCCTTCTTTTTACCTCTCTGTTTACGCGCTCAGCTATGTTACTGGTTCTTAATCTTTTTTGATGCGGCCTGTCAAAGTTCATCACTACTAAGCCCTCCGGTATATTCACTTCCAACCAAGAAGAAAGCTCTGGTGCTGTTTGCTGATATTTATCTACCGCCATAGCCAATAGTCTTTCCGACTCATGAATGTTTGAGGCATTAAATATAGCTGTAATCTCCTCAGCTACTGGTTCCTTCATTGAGCGCTTTGGTATGTGAGCCTGAGCATTTTGCTGCAAATGAAATTGGCAGCGTTGCCAAGGAACACTGGGGAACACAGCTCTTCTAGCGGCTTTTAGGCCAGTATGAGCGTCGCTAGTAATCAACTCAATACTATGTATACCTCGCTCAACCAACTGCTGAAGAAAATCACGCCAATGTACCTCAGCCTCTGATAACGCAACAGAAACACCTAGCACTGTTCTCTTGCCGGTTGATTCATCAAAGCCATAGGCTATCAATACCGCACAGTCTTGTACTGTGCCGCTAGTGCGCACCTTCTCATAACATGCATCTAGCCAAAGATATTTTATCTTTCCTAACGGCTTATTTCGCCATTTCTTTAAATTTTCATCCAACAATTTAGCGCAACGGCTTACCTCTGTGCTTGAAATATCTGTTCCACAGAGTTGCTTTAGCACCTTTTCAACTTTGCGCGTGGAAACCCCATGCACATACATTTCAGCGACAGCCAGCTTAAGTGCTCTATCAGAGCGTACACCTCGCTCTAAGACTGATGGATAGAAGGCTTCATTGGAGTCTCTAACCTGCGGTATCTGTAGCTCAAGCTGACCTTGACCTGTGTTAATTAACCTTGGTTTAAAGCCGTTCGCATATCCGTTTCTATCGCCAGTTCGCTCATGAGGACTGGCATTTAAATGGCGCTCCCTTTCTATTAACATAGCCTCATTCATCAACCTGGAGACAAGCTTAGGTAAAGCTTCAAACCCCTCCATCGCTAAAACATGTATGGCTTCTTCGATTAAGTTCTCATTTTTATAGCAGCTCATTGTCATTCCTTTTTTTTGGTTAAGTTTACCTTAAAAGGAATTTCTAATCTGACTGAGTCGCCTGCTTATTTTCAGCAAGTCAATGGAATTTACAGAAAGGATGGCGCACTAGCATACGATTAATTATTACCTAGGTAATACTACTAACTTTGCTCAATATATTGGTGGGAGTGAGTTTAAGTTGGCAAGCTTTGTCCCTGCAAACATGAAAATGCGGGTGAAATTTAATCAGATACAACCTGTAGATTGGGTATCAGCAAAAAATTTACAAGCTAAAATTAAATTAATGAATTTGTTTGGTTTTCCTGCGGCCCACAATAAAATCACAGCCAAGCTAACTATTACGCCAGGTTATTTCAATATTCATCAGTTTCCCGGGTTTACTTTTAAGGACCCATTGAGCGACCTACAGGAAAACATTAAAACATTCAGCGAGGAGCCTCCTAGTGTTTATACAGATAAAACAGGTGTTGCCTTATTGCCATTAAATCTGTCTTCCTATCAGAACGCAACCTACAATGTAAGCCTTTATCTTCAAGGCTTTCAAAAAAATGGTGGCCAAGCCGTTGAGGCTAAACGTTCCATACTAGTTTCTCCATTAAAATTTATTCTAGGCTATAGGCCTGACGCGAACTTTAACTACTTAAAAAAAGGCAGTAAACATTTTGTTAACGTAGTCGCCGTTAATGCCTTTGGTAAGGCAATTAATATTTCTAATTTAACTTTGGCTTTATCTAGAAAAATTACAATCTCCACACTAATGAAGCAGCAAGATGGAACATATTCCTACCAGAGAAAAATGCAGCTTAAATCGCTCTATAAAAGAAAGGTAACATTTTTAAACCAAGTTAACAGGTTGCTAATCAACACCAAACTTACCCCAGGCGATTACCAGATTGATATAACCAATAACGCTGGTAGAAGTCTTGCGCAGATTAGTTATACCCTAGTGGGAGAGACTGAGAGTGCGTCTACTAGGCAAGCAGAGCTATCGGTTCATCTGAATAAGGAGAAGTATGAGGTAGGCGATACCATGAGTCTTGCTATTAAGACGCCCTATGCTGGCAGTGGCCTCATTACAATTGTGAGAGATAAGGTCTATGCCTATAAATGGTTCTATAGTCACGGAGGTGAAGTGACTCAATCAATAGCGCTACCTAAAAACTTAACTGGTAACGCTTATGTTGAGGTTGACTATACTCGTAGCTACACTTCAAAAGATAGATTTATGAAGCCTTTTAGTTATACAGTTAAACCCTTTAACCTAGACCATAGCAAACACCTTGTTGCTATTAATTTGACTGCGAATAAGACAGTTAAGCCTGGGGAAAAACTGACTATTAATTATAAAACAAATAAGCCTGCAAAAATCCTTATTTTTGCAGCTAATAAAGGAGTCTTATTGGCCGCGAATTATCATGCGCCAAACCCAGCTCTTTACTACTTTGCTAAACGAGCTCTGCAAGTTAGGACGCAACAATTAATGGATCTTATATTGCCGCGCTATGAAAAGCGTTTTGTATCAGCCATTGGAGGCGGTTTCTCTGCAAGAGTTGGGTCGCTACAAGAGCCATATTATTAACCCTTTTCAGTCAAGGCTACATAAGCCAGTTAGTTTTTGGTCTGGCGTCTTAAGCTCTAATACTAAAACTAAAAGTGTAAGTTTTATTGTTCCATAGGGTGCTGCCTCTATATAATGTAGGCTATATTGCTGCTGGCACGCCAAAATCATTGACCTTCTCCCAAAACTGATCCCATCTGCCTTTAGTCTTTACTAGTGTTCTCAAGCATAAAACGATTTTCATTCCCTTGTCTTTCCAGCGCATTCCTGATCCGCCTAATCTTTGTTTAACAATTGTTTTACATGCTGCTTCAGTGACGCCAGAGCCAATTGGTGCATTCTGCTTAATCAAATTATGATACGACATTCGCTTTTCTTTAATATTATTTTCAAAATACGTAATTGTTCCTTCTAGCTTTTCTCTAAGCGATTTATTCAGGTTTTTATTTAGATGCTCTTTAAGCTCAGCAAGTATTCTACCTGCCGCACCTTTCTTGTGCTTTAAGTCATGACATCTCTCTTCGAGCCAAACATCACGCTCATTTCTTTCAGATTTTTTGGTAAATACTGCCTTTGATGCTTCGCCGAGATATTCAGTTGCATGCCAAAAATCTAAAATTTGCGTATCAGTATGTTTTTTTAGAAATGGCCAATTATTTTTTGCTCCATCAGCAACGCCAATTGTTTTAGCATCAGGGTAATATTTCTTTTTCAGCTTCATTTCCTTTTCAAGCCTATTAAAGAATTCATCTTTTCCATATTCTGGTGATGCTGCAACGTAGGTTGTGTGCAGGCGTGCACCATGCTTATCATACATGGAAATAGTTCCAACCATGCTCTCTCTATAACCATCATCAACGGTGAGAACATATGCACCATCTAAGCTAATACTTAGCATCTCAATGCCTGCATCAAGCTTTGGCTCTTCATATTCCCACTCAGCCTCTTTAGCTTGTGCAATACCGCCAACAAAATCAGTTGCCCGTTGCAAGTATGAATGTGAGATTTTACGGTTATGATTGACCTTGAGATCATCAATAACACTAGGAGCAGGTAAGTTTGAGTATTTATGTGAGATTATTTTTGCAAATCGCGGTGTTGATCCTTGGATAATTCTAGCCTTATCTTCTAAAGGACAAAAGATCTTCCCGCCTTTAGAGGTTTGATAAACATAACGCTTAACTCGAGCAACTCCATAAGGCGTTTGGTAATTTGCTTCATCTCTACTTCGTGCTGTTAGCTTTATTTTTCCAACATGGATAGGAGAGCCATCTGCATCAAACTTACTTAAAGCTTTTTCAGTGGCTAATGTTCCAACCTCATTAAGGCCGTCAAGAATTGCATCCTCACATTCAAGCATGGATCCTTTTAGTGGAAGCTTGAGCTCAATAGTTAATTCATTATTTTCATCAGAGAGAATTCTAGCTAACATCCAAACACCATCCGTAATCAAGTTAAAGTGTATATTATGCTATATTTTCTACATTATATAAAGGCAGCACCCTTGTTGTCTCTTCTCACAAACGTAAGAAGAAGGTCAAGAATGAATTACCTGTGACGGTGAGAATCATTCCAGTACCTGATGACCAGCGTATTTGTCCTTGCGGTAAAGAAAAATGCCCAATGGGTTTTGAGACTAAAAAAATACTGAACTACAAACCAGCTGTCTTTGAAATGATTGAAGAGCGCCGTGAAAAACTAGGCTGTGATTGCGAGCAAGGTGGTGTTACGGTTGCACCTAAGCCTTTACATATCCTACCTAAGGCCGAGGCGTCTGAATCATTACTAGCGCATTTAGTGTCTAGTAAAATCAGGGATAGACAACCCTTTTATCATTTAGAAAAACAACTACGCTCACAATACGGCGTCAATCTATCCAGGCAAACTATGTCACGTTGGTTTATTGAGCTGTTCCATATTACTTTAATGGCGATCTGCAGATCATGGCCATTGCGGTAAATAATAATGCAGTCGGGTCAACTAAAACACATGTTTATAGTCGTGCTGACTATGTTATTGAGCCTAATGTTCCAGCTTTTGTTGCACTTGGCGACTCTTTTGACATGGCTGTAACCGTGACTAACAATGCGAATAAAGGCCAGTCTGGCAAGGTGTCACTGAGTTTAAATGTCAATCCGTCAGTACAGTTAAACTCTCAAAAAACATTGGTTGCAACCATTGCGCCACATTTAAACCATACTTATCACTTTAAGCTAAGGGCAGGGCAGAGCCCCGGGAAGAGCAAACTCTCTTTTATTGCAACCAATGGTGTTAAGACAAGTAAATCCTCCATTGGCTTATCTATTCGTCCTCCAAGTTTATATGAATTTAAACTTCTTTCTGGTTTTAGTAAAAAAGAAACTAATACGTTTGATATAAAGCAAGATTTTTATAGTCAGCATCGAAGTATGTCCGTTGCAGCTGGGTATAGTGCTGATTTACTAGTTAATGGTTTGTTAGAAAAAATAGCACATGCGCCTATTGCAAATAACAGCATACTATCGGCTAAGCTTTTAGCTAAAGTAAACTCACACCCGCGCAATACAATTATTGGTAATCAACTGAAAACTACCCAAAATTTAAATCAGCAAAATAATGCTGAAATATTGTGTAAAAATGACTATGCTTTGTCTTTTTAACAAGACTAACGAGATGAGTATAAATGTTAAACTTCGCCGATTACGCTGCCCCTCTTTTTTCAAAATTAACTGGGAAAGTTGTTTTAAAAAAATCTATCGACGATTGTAGGAAAGCTATTAACTGAAGGTAGTTGTAAGTTGTTCAGTTCATCAAAAGATAACAATGAGTATAAAAAGATGATTCGTACACTTACCGGTGAAAATAAAAGCACCGATTTAGATCCAATAAAAACAAATGATGTATTGCTAGAACAGAGCTGTGAAAAACTTTCACACGCCAGTAAAATTGATGTTCTTCATGATCCTTCTGATATTAGAAAGCCACATAGCAAGCAAACTGAAAATCTAGGTAAAGTAAGGAGTCTGGACGGGGATATTATCAATGGTTACAGCACGCATAACGCAGTTGCATTAGTACCTGGTGATAAGGCTGTGCATCTACTATCGCATGTAAGCTACAGCAATAAAGACCCTAAGTTTTTAAAAGCTGAGCATATTAAGAAAATAGAGGCTGGAAAGCCATTTGAGGGAGATAAAGAGGCCAAGAGTCTTTATGAATCTGGTGATTACTTTAATAAAAAGCTGCTGTCTATTCGTGAAATAGAAAAAATAGGAATCTGCCTAAAATCAAAGAATGAAGATGCAACCATTACCCATATTCTAGATAGAGAGTTTGATGATAATGACTATCTCTCACTAATTGATACAAACCTAGATCAAGACTTTATTATTCGCTCAAAAATAACAAGAACAATAGAAGGTAGAGGTGATGATGGTAAAAAGCTTAAGCTGATTAACGCTGATTTTGATGCTCAAGGCGAAAAGCAATTCCAAAAGTTAACAGTTGGAAAGAATTGCGTACAAGACGGAAAAATAACTATTTATTTTGGAGAGTTTGAGAACATCAATGCAATTAAAATCCAAATTACAGGCAGAGATGGTAGGAGAATTTTTAAGAATGACATGCTGCTATTAACTAATAAAAAAGTAACGACTTTTGATGAGGCGTATGAGGTATACATAGCCTATCTATCTCGTGCGAAAATTGAATATGTTTTTAAATTTCTCAAGGAAGGACTAGGCTGGGAAAATATGCAGATAAAAAATTTTAAAGGGATACAAAATCTACTGGCTGTATGTTTTTATGTGGCCTCATATTTGTATGAGATAGGTAAGGAAAAAGCTTATGACGATTACGCAATTATGCTAGCTAAATTAGGAGATGGTAAGGGCAAGGTGACACGACACTTTATTGCGAAGGGTATTAGAAAACTTCTAACGTATCACTTAGTAGAGCAATTTTTTAAAGAAAATAGTGTTTCTCAAGAAGAACAAAAAGAATTATCGAATTCAGTTCAGGTAGGGAGATAACAATTTTGGGTAGTTCTCAGTAATCAAGTTCAGCTAAGCTTGAATAAATTTTTTAATAAAATCCGGGCTTGGCAATCTATCGCCGGTGACTTTCATTGTAGTGATTGCACTATAGGTTCAACTGATTTAACACTTTACTTGGCTAACTTTATAACGCTTGCCAAGCAGCAAGGTTATGTTGTGCCACAGGATTTGTACTTAAATTTAATCAATTACCTAACTAACTTTAGTTCTCAAGTAGAGCCAGGTAAGGATTCGTATGCGAGTGTTGCTCAATCGATTCTTTTGCTAACTGAAAATGACTATGTTACTAGCAATGAATTGCAGCACTTATTGCAGCGGCTTAAGCAAGACGACAAAAAACACTGGCAAAAAAGCTTAAGCGGAATTTATATTGCAGCAACGTATAAGCTTATGAAAAATGATAGCTTTGCTAAAAAAATAGCGACTACTTTTCTCAGCTCTAATCGACCATTAAGTGCACGCGCATTAAGTGTTGTTAGCAACTACTTTCCAAGTTTAGCTAAGCAAGCTTTAACAAATAAGGTAATACAACAACAAGTTAAAGCCTTATCGCTACCAACTTTATCTCCATTGCAAGCAGCATATACAGTGCTGGCACTAAATGAATCTAGCAAATTAATAGCTAGTGGTGCGAAAGAAAGCTTGGTAACGATTACTGGCATCGATAATAGCGGGAACTCTCAAGTCGTCTCAAGTTCACCAAATATAGCTATTGCAAATATCACAGCAGAAACTCACGAAGTAAAAGTGCAGGCAAAGAGCCCGCAAGGTTTTTATTACCAAATAATAAAAGCTGGTTACCCAAAAAATCCACCTAACCAAGCAGTGAAAAAGGGTATAGAGTCAACCATAGTGTTAACTGATAAATCAGGCCATCCTGTTTATAATGTTAAATTAGGCCAGCTTGTTCATGTTCAAATTAGATTAAGAGCAACAGGGAAGGCTATAGTTAGTCGTGCAAGCGTGATAAACCTACTGCCTGCAGGTTTTCAATTAGTCCGAAGCTCATTACCAACAGTAGGAAGTAATATTATTACTATTGGTCAAGATCGATTGCTCTTTCATCTGAATATAGCGCCTAGCCTATCCACAATAAGTTACGACTTAAGAGCAATAGATCCTGGTAGTTATACTTTTCCTCCCGTTGTGGTTCAAGCTTACAGTAAGCATTCGTTTAATTATGCGCGCAGTCTTATGGAACGATTAACTATTCAATAATGAAACTAAAAGAAACTAAGTATATTGGCGTTCTTATTTTATTAATACTTGCTACTGTGCTAGTGCGCCATCCTTTCTGTAAATTCCATTGACTTGCTGAAAATAAGCAGGCGACTCAGTCAGATTAGAAATTCCTTTTAAGGTAAACTTAACCAAAAAAGAGGAATGACAATGAGCTGCTATAAAAATGAGAACTTAATCAAAGAAGCCATACATGTTTTAGCGATGGAGGGGTTTGAAGCTTTACCTAAGCTTGTCTCCAGGTTGATGAATGAGGCTATGTTAATAGAAAGGGAGCGCCATTTAAATGCCAGTCCTTATGAGCGAACTGGCGATAGAAACGGATATGCGAACGGCTTTAAACCAAGGTTAATTAACACAGGTCAAGGTCAGCTTGAGCTACAGATACCGCAGGTTAGAGACTCCAATGAAGCCTTCTATCCATCAGTCTTAGAGCGAGGTGTACGCTCTGATAGAGCACTTAAGCTGGCTGTCGCTGAAATGTATGTGCATGGGGTTTCCACGCGCAAAGTTGAAAAGGTGCTAAAGCAACTCTGTGGAACAGATATTTCAAGCACAGAGGTAAGCCGTTGCGCTAAATTGTTGGATGAAGATTTAAAGAAATGGCGAAATAAGCCGTTAGGAAAGATAAAATATCTTTGGCTAGATGCACGTTATGAGAAGGTGCGCACTAGCGGCACAGTACAAGACTGTGCGGTATTGATAGCCTATGGCTTTGATGAATCAACCGGCAAGAGAACAGTGCTAGATGTTTCTGTTGCGTTATCAGAGGCTGAGGTACATTGGCGTGATTTTCTTCAGCAGTTGGTTGAGCGAGGTATACATGGTATTGAGTTGATTACTAGCGACGCTCATACTGGCCTAAAAGCCGCTAGAAGAGCTGTGTCCCCCAGTGTTCCTTGGCAACGCTGCCAATTTCATTTGCAGCAAAATGCTCAGGCTCACATACCAAAGCGCTCAATGAAGGAACCAGTAGCTGAGGAGATTACAGCTATATTTAATGCCTCAAACATTCATGAGTCGGAAAGACTATTGGCTATGGCGGTAGATAAATATCAGCAAACAGCACCAGAGCTTTCTTCTTGGTTGGAAGTGAATATACCGGAGGGCTTAGTAGTGATGAACTTTAGAAACCACCACCAGGACAGGCCGCATCAAAAAAAGATTAAGAACCAGTAACATAGCTGAGCGCGTAAACAGAGAGGTAAAAAGAAGGACGCATACAGTTGGAATTTTCCCTAATACTGAATCGTGGTATCCGTCTTATTTCAGCATGATGCTCATGCTGCGCTCTCTTTAGTTTACTGCGCCTGTGATGAGCGGATGGTAATTAATTCCGCTAGCGAAGGCATAGAATAGTTTTTTGTAATTCTGTCATATATATAATCGAAGACATTAACTGCTAGCTTTTTACATGTCTCAGTAATTGTAACCATTGTATCCTTAGCTTTCGTTCCTTCTTCACTCATAGTATGAAGGTGTACATCGCGCATTCTAGCCTGCTTCCGAGCCATCAACTCTGCTGGATTGTTATGTAGAGGAAGCTCTGGCTTTTCCAGCACTAACAATAGCTGCCTTTTCTTTTTTAAGGTGAGCTCAATTTGTTTATCTAGTTTCTCGTAGCCAGTGATTGTTGAGAATAACTCAGTAAACTCATTGGATAGCTTATCTATCTCATCTTGCCCTGGGTTCTTTTTATATTCAATGAGCTTATGATAATAATCCCAAAACCTATCCAAGAAGCTGTCAACAGAGTCTTGGTGCTTCTTAAAAATTGGCGTCAGCTTTTTATAATGCCTACCCTCATGAACCCAGCACAAGGCGAGTGATTCAGTAATGAGCTTAAACTGTGGCGCATCATCGGTAATGAGTGTTTCTATCGCATAAGGACTCTTTCTATATGTTGAGATAGCTGCCGCATCAGTAATCAGCTTTCTATATTTTGGAAATTTTTTATCACCTAATACCTTATCAAGAATAACTTCCAGCTCCTTACTGTTTAAGATAGTCGATGAGTGAAATACCTTTAAGCTTTCGATTACCTTGTGGGGTAAGTTCATAGTAGCCAGTAAATTAAAAGCGGCCTCATTTAATGTGAACCCAAAGTGGTCTTTGCTTAACATTTCAATGACGCTTAATCGACTTTTACTGGTCAGCGTAAAGTAAGCTGAATAATACTCATTACCCAATACATTAACATAACGGTTTTTCCCATCCTCTCTAGCGTTGGTGTCATCTAGGTGCTGGTAGTTCGTGGATTGTAAACCTGCCTTCACAACTTCTACCTTCTCGGGCTCAAGTATCGTAGGTGTTTTAATTGTGAAGCTATGGATGGTTGATTTACTAATATCTATGTTGGCGGTTTTATAAAATGTCTCAAGGCTTTCTAGCGTCATACCACCTTGAGTATTTAGGAAGCTTGTCCAGCTTTTAATAGTAGGGCCGAACTGGCCCTCATAACCAGTTGGCAGAGGTGCTGTATAGTGTTTGTTTTCAGAAGGGGAGTAATATTGTTGGCGCAAAAAAAGAGTGTTATTAGCAGCAATTTTTATATCCTGGATAAGTGTTTTCTTAGAGCCATTTGGCACAGCATCGCTGGGCAACGAATCTGGATTAATTGTTAGTGTCACTGTATTAGAGACTTCGAGATTTTTTTTACTAGATTTTGGCTTTCTAGTTTTATTGGTTTTATTTCCTTTTCTATCCTTCTCGGAGGAATGATCCTTGTCCTTGTTAGCGCGCGTTTGCTTTCTAACATTAGGCTTTCCTTGCTCACCTTTATATTTATTTAATGCGTTATTTAACGATTGCACCTTGTCTTCTAGCTTTATGATTTTCTCAGCCTGACTTTCACATACATTGCTAAAATCTGTTTCTAGTGCTGTTGGTGTAACAGTATTATTAAATCTCTCAATGAGATCGGCTAAAACTGATTTGTCAGGTTGTTTTTTCATAGGAAGAGTATACCACGGGTTTGAAAAGGTAAATTTTCCCCACACAGATGGCCGTACTGCTGAAATTATTTTTAAGCCATGAACCTGATCGATGAAAAAATAATCCGAGCATACAGCGTTGTTATAGAGCGCACATCATGCTTTTATGACACACGATGATTCCAATATAAAATTTCCAAATTTGCACGAAAAAGCTGTCAAGAACTTTTTGAATTATTTTCAAATCATGCTGATATTGAACGGATACCAAATAAGTTTATATTTTTTGTTCAACTGAAGTGGGAGAGTTTAAACCTGTACTTATTTACTTGTTGGCAGTAGAATGTCTGGTTTTTTTTAGTTTGCTGGGGCTGTTTATTAATGAGTAAGAATAAATTACTTCCAATGATGCCTTTGTTCCTTGTTATCGCGATCGATAGTATGGGACTTGGTATCTTGTTTCCTGTGCTAAGTAGCATGTTGATTGACCCTAGTGCGCAATTCTTGCCCCATAGTACGACTCCTTTTACTCGTGAGCTTATCTACGGCATTGTCATTGGTATTTATATGCTAGCTTGGTTTTTTGGAGCTGCGATGCTTGGGGATTTGTCCGATATTATTGGCCGGAAAAAAGCATTGATTATCTGTTTGTTAGGCGCTTTTTTTGGTTATTTGTTATCAGGGGTCGCAATTTTACTGCATAGCATTGCTTCCTACAAGCAATTTAAATTAACCGCGGAAGAGTTTATTGCTCGATTTATTCAACACATTCCTGATGTTGGCTTTCGTATGGTGCGTTATTATGGGTTTCTTGCTAACCGGGTGCGAGGTGAGATGCTACCCAAAGTCAGACTCCTATTAGGTGAAACTGATCCAAACACACCCCAGGTCAATTACCGCACCTTAATGCAAAATAATTTTAACATTGACCCCTATGAATGTGTTCTATGCGGTAGCCAAATGTTTTTAGCTAACTGCTGGTATAGACAACCTAACCGTTACAAATTGCTATCAAAGCATCTTGAACTCGCCTTACTGAAAAAAATCTAATAACTTCCTAAGGGGGTAGTCCGTCCAAAACAACAAATAACAGCTAGTTTTGGCTATTGTTTGTCATAACTAACCCTGCCCCACCACTAAATCGATTTTATAAAAAATACCTGTGCTAAAATTACTCATTTTAATTGGTGGTATTTTTACCAATTGACACATTGAAATTCCTTAATATCAAGGTCAGCTTGAGCTACAGATACCGCAGGTTAGAGACTCCAATGAAGCCTTCTATCCATCAGTCTTAGAGCGAGGTGTACGCTCTGATAGAGCACTTAAGCTGGCTGTCGCTGAAATGTATGTGCATGGGGTTTCCACGCGCAAAGTTGAAAAGGTGCTAAAGCAACTCTGTGGAACAGATATTTCAAGCACAGAGGTAAGCCGTTGCGCTAAATTGTTGGATGAAGATTTAAAGAAATGGCGAAATAAGCCGTTAGGAAAGATAAAATATCTTTGGCTAGATGCACGTTATGAGAAGGTGCGCACTAGCGGCACAGTACAAGACTGTGCGGTATTGATAGCCTATGGCTTTGATGAATCAACCGGCAAGAGAACAGTGCTAGGTGTTTCTGTTGCGTTATCAGAGGCTGAGGTACATTGGCGTGATTTTCTTCAGCAGTTGGTTGAGCGAGGTATACATGGTATTGAGTTGGATGTGTAATGTAGTAGGTTTTAACAGCTATCTATGATATTGTGCTGCAGTCGATTGAGAAAACTACTGGAGCGTCAAAATGAACAAAGGATACCGCATAATCTTCGAATCTATTGATCTCGATAATCCCAGCACAGTTGTTCGCCAATCTACGTTAATAGAAGAGTCGGTCAAGTCAGGCCGGCTTCGCCGGCAACTTTCTAAGCCTCTAAGAGTTTAGTCTTTACAAAGCCACGAGTATTATTAAGTCTCAAACTAGTCAAACCTGCCCATGGAATAATAACGAATAAAAATAACACACCTGCTATAGAAATTGCTTCAGGTAGCTGAGCAATAACTCACCTACTATACGCGCTTCTCATTTTACTCTAAGAATAATGAAACGCTTTAGTATCAAACAAATCTTGGTAACCAATCAGAACTGGTGGAACTTTCACACCAAGTACAAAGATAAAATCAGAGAAGCTATTGTCATTGGCATTGTTAAGCTGCTTAGCTGCAAACATCCTATGCGTGGCCATAAAGAGTATCATTGCAGTAATCCAAACTGTTCACACGTCAAATACATCCGCCATACCTGCAAAGCTAAAAGCTGTTCATCGTGTGGTAAAAAAGCCACAGAAGTATGGATACAACAACAAATGGCAATCTTACCCAACACTGCATGGCAACACATCACATTCACCATGCCCTCTACTCTTTGGGACTGCTTTTGGACAAACAGAGAGCTTCTTAATTTACTCCCACCATTAGCAGCAAAGGTGTTACTCAAGCTTGCTAAAAACAAGAGGGTTAAACCCGGTGTATTTATCGCGCTTCACACCTTTGGCAGAGATCTAAAGCGCAATGTGCATCTTCATGCGTCAATCACTCTGGGTGGTATCAACAAAGAGTTAACACAATGGAAAAGCCTCTACTTCCATCAACCTACACTAATGTCCATGTGGCGTTATGAGGTCATTAACCTTTTTAGAAACCACCACCAGGACAAAGGGCTTATTCTGCCAAATCAGTTAGCCTCTACACTGAACCACACTTTCAACTTTAATCAACTGCTTGATCAGCTTTACCAAAAACGATGGGTAGTACATTGCGCAAAGCCCTCAAAGAATCACAAACAAAACGTTAAATACTTAGGTCGATACACCAAACGTCCTCCTATTGCTGAGTCAAAAATTAAAAACTTTGATGGGAGCAGCCTCAGTTTTAATTATCTTGATCACGTCTCTAAAACCTACAAGCAATTTAAATTAACCGCGGAAGAGTTTATTGCTCGATTTATTCAACACATTCCTGATGTTGGCTTTCGTATGGTGCGTTATTATGGGTTTCTTGCTAACCGGGTGCGAGGTGAGATGCTACCCAAAGTCAGACTCCTATTAGGTGAAACTGATCCAAACACACCCCAGGTCAATTACCGCACCTTAATGCAAAATAATTTTAACATTGACCCCTATGAATGTGTTCTATGCGGTAGCCAAATGTTTTTAGCTAACTGCTGGTATAGACAACCTAACCGTTACAAATTGCTATCAAAGCATCGTGAACTCGCCTTACTGAAAAAAATCTAATAACTTCCTAGGGGGGGTAGTCCGTCCAAAACAACAAATAACAGCTAGTTTTGGCTATTGTTTGTCATAACTAACCCCGCCCCACCACTAAATCGATTTTATAAAAAATACCTGTGCTAAAATTACTCATTTTAATTGGTGGTATTTTTACCAATTGACACATTGAAATTCCTTAATATCAAGGTAGCAACAAACTGTTTAGATTTCTCACTAGAGCATGAGAAACAAATTAAACTATTGCAGGCTGCGCTTGATAATATTCTGATAGAAAAAACTGAACTAATCAATAATGATTTACATTTGTGCCCAAAATGTCCAGGTGAATTAATTAAGCAAGGCAAGCGTAAGTCGACATTTCACGACGTATTTACTGACCATGAAGTAAAAATGCAACGAGCAAAATGTAATCAGTGTGGCTTTGAACCGGCCTCAACAGTTAGGACTTTTCTTGGTGGCACAACGATATCAGGAGACCTTGCAAAACTTCAATCTGAATTAGGGGCCGAACAGACCTTTAGAGATGCCGAGGATATTTTTAATAAATTTTCAACTGCACAACGCAAAGTTAACAATCATAATCGAATCAAATTAACAACAGAGCGTGTTGGCAGCTCATTAAAGTTAGTCAATAAAGAAGAAAAAAACATGTTAAAAGCAGATGAGGCAGAAGAATTAATTTTAAATGTTGATGGTGGTCATGTAAATTCAAAAGAGCCTAATTATAGAAGTTTTGAAGCGATGACGGCTGTTTTTTACAAGCCAGATGCTGTCGAAAGCAGTGCGAAAGGCACTAGAAATTTTCTATCCAGTAAATCATGCGCTGCATCAACTGCGAACGATAGTGGGAAAGAGATGATTGAAAACACTGTTATAGCTGCTATTAGAGAAGGGATGACACAAAATACTCATATTACTGCTCTATGTGATGGTGCTGCAAATTGCTGGAGTATAGTGGATGCATTAAAACCATTATGCAAAACAATCACCTCAATATTAGATTGGTTTCATATCTCCATGAAAATGCAAAATATCTCATTACCAGATGACATAAAGCCTAAATTCTTACGTATCAAATGGCATTTGTGGCGGGGAAATGTGTCTGCTGCAATAACTAGGCTTGAGCAATTAAAGGAGCATGAATTTTCTTCAAAATTGTCAGATAAGATTAAAAAATTCATAACATATATTCAAAATAATAAAGACAAGATTGTTAATTACCGAGAAAGGAAAAAAAATCATCTAGTCTTCACAAGTAATCTTGCGGAGTCCACAGTGGAAAGCCTGATTAACCAAAGGTGCAAGGGTCAGCAGCACATGAAGTGGACTAGGGAAGGGTTAGACCCGATCCTTCAGCTGCGTGCTCAGATTAACAGTAAAGCATGGTGCTCTAAATGGAAAACTGCTGTGCTGGGAGCAATATAAAACCTACTACATTACACTTCCATTGATTGATGCAATGAGGAAGGATTTCCAGTCAATTCGTAAATTTTGATTAAAATAAGAGTTGAGCGGTAGATTTGGTCCCTTTTAACCAGGATTCCGGCCGGACCTCAAAAGCAGGGGGAGTAGGGGAGTAAAAAGCCAGTAAAAATAGCCCCCCCATAAGCGACCTTATGGGAATGTATCAAAATATAATCATCAAAAAAGAGAGCTGAAAATTATATGCTCACATTCGCCGAGGATTTGAAAATTGTTTTGCTGAATGAGTATTCTCATGGCTAGTAGAGGTATTAGGGGTGAAAAAAGTTGAGTTGGTCTGAGTAAGCCGAATGTCTTTGCGAAATTTTTTATGATTATAGATCTCTTGTTGTTCTGAATTAGACTGAACATGTTCTGCTGAGAGGCTAAAGGCTTCTTGATGCGTGCGCTTAAGTGGTTGGGTTTGCTGTGCAATAGTATTACTTAATTGTTCTATATTTGGAACATCATCGCATGTGTGGCATACCTCAGCTTGAGAATGACTACTAGCGACATTGCTATTACCAGATGTTGATGCTGACATTGTGTGTTGCTCCTGTCCCAGTATTATTGATGAAGTAACCGAAGCGTTATTCGTATTTAAAGACTGAGCAGCAAGAAGGAGCAAGTGAATCCAGTTAGGCTGACCATCTAAAGCTGGTTGAGGTATTGCGCTTCTACTCTGGTCCGCACTGAATGTAGGATAAATAGGAATTGGTTTATGAATAATTGGAGTAGGGTTATGCACTTGTTGTTGCGCGCTTACTGGATTATGAAGAGAAGAGTGCAAAGCATGGGTTGGTTGTACAGGAGGCACAAGGTGCTGATCAGTGCCTGACTGGACGTTATTATGAACCATGCTAGATGAATAATGAGGCGCAATAGTTGATGTGCTATCGGGTTCTGGAGCAGGACTTTTGGCTTGATAGGACGATTTGACGGCCTCAATGTTTTTCGAGCCACCGTCATGAGAGGCAATTTGCACGATTTGCTCGGCGGTAAAGTCAAGTCCCTTGAGTTCGTGATAGGACGATTTGACGGCCTCAATGTTTTTCGAGCCCCCATTATTTGAAGCAATTTGCACGATTTGCTCGGCGGTAAAGTCAAGTTCCTTGAGTTCGTGATAGGACGATTTAACGGCCTCAATGTTTTTCGAGCCCCCATTATTTGAAGCAATTTGCACGATTTGCTCGGCGGTAAAGTCAAGTTCCTTGAGTTCGTGATAGGACGATTTGACGGCCTCAATGTTTTTCGAGCCCCCACCGTGTGCAGCAATTTGCACGATTTGCTCGGCAGTAAAGTCAAGTCCCTTGAGTTCGTGATAGGACGATTTGACGGCCTCAATGTTTTTCGAGCCCCCACCGTGTGCAGCAATTTGCACGATTTGCTCGACGGTAAAGTCAAGTCCCTTGAGTTCGTGATAGGACGATTTGACGGCCTCAATGTTTTTCGAGCCCCCACAGTGTGCAGCAATTTGCACGATTTGCTCGGCGGTAAAGTCAAGTCCCTTGAGTTCGTGATAGGACGATTTGACGGCCTCAATGTTTTTCGAGCCACCGTCATGAGAGGCAATTTGCACGATTTGCTCGACGGTAAAGTCAAGTCCCTTGAGTTCGTGATAGGACGATTTGACGGCCTCAATGTTTTTCGAGCCCCCACCGTGTGCAGCAATTTGCACGATTTGCTCGGCGGTAAAGTCAAGTCCCTTGAGTTCGTGATAGGACGATTTGACGGCCTCAATGTTTTTCGAGCCCCCACCGTGTGCAGCAATTTGCACGATTTGCTCGACGGTAAAGTCAAGTCCCTTGAGTTCGTGATAGGACGATTTGACGGCCTCAATGTTTTTCGAGGCCCCACAGTGTGCAGCAATTTGCACGATTTGCTCGGCGGTAAAGTATTTAATTAACTCCGGTGTGTGTTCAACAACTTTTAAAATAGTGTTGTTAGAGCTTCTCCTTATAATAATTCTATTAGCTTGCACCTCAGTGAAACCTAATTGAGTTAAACTTTTTTTATGATGCTGATAAAACTGCTGAGTTATACCGAGTTTATTTAGTCGTTCTTCTATAGTTTTCATTTTCATTAATAATGCTGTTATAGCTGTTATAAAATATTGTTTGAGTATACAGGGTGAGTCTTTTAAATATTTTAGTAACTTTTAATATACGGTAGGGTAATTACAATTAAGTTTGATGCACATTGAAAAATAAGCCGTGTAATTCTAGTCCCCATAACCAGCGTTATCGGGGGTTGGGTATTATCTGACTAATAAACAAGTCTAAATCGATCTAATTTTAAGCAGGACTAAAGGTCGAGTTCTTTTTTAATTTTTGCTAAAACCTCTGGCGAAATGCCAGTAGTTTTGGTCACAACAGGATCACCAAAGCCTTCTTTTAACATATTGATTGCAATCTCACGTTGTTTGTTATACTCGCCTTGTTGCATTCCTTGTTGCATTCCTTGTTGCATTCCCTCCAGCATCCCTTGCTTTAAGCCTTGGTTATGGCCTTCTTGTCGTAATTGGTCAGCTGCAGACATAATGGTCTCCTTCATATCGGGTAGTGCTTGAGTCAACGCATCAACGAGTTCTTTGTCGCTGCTTTTTTCCTCATATTCTAAGGTGTAGTTTACCAGCCGTGAGATATGTTGACCACCATCTAATGACTTTAGCAATTGAAGCAACCCTTGCTGAATGAGTCGTTGGATAACTGGCAGAAAATCTCGTTGGTAAGCGTGTTTGTGCAACAGCTCCATGGTGGCAACGTAGCCATGGGTCAAGAGCTCTTCATCAGGGATGACGGTTAGATCAATGAGTGGGCAAGGCGCATTATACAGTTCTTTGGCGAGCGCAGAATCTTCAAACAACTCAAAAAAATCCATCGTGTACGGATAGGGCGTTTTTTGGCCATTATAAAAAGTGACCGTCAAAATTAATGGAAGCTTGAGCTTGTCATTGTGATCACGCTTTGGTGTCTGCTTTAAAAACCGATCCCAGATCTTGCACTTGTAATACCACAGGCGAAATGCCAAGAGTGGATCCGGTGTGGATTGGTGTTCACTTAACGCATAGAGATAAACTTGCTCTTTGCCATACTCCTTCTTGAGCTTAACCCGATACAAGACATCGGTAAAGGCCGTTTTAAAATCATGCTCGATGAAGCTGTCGTTTTCTAGCTGCAACGTTTCCCAGTCAATCATCTTCTGGATCTTTTTGGGCAGATGCGCTTTGAAGAAATCCTTGGCAACCTCAATATCTTGCAGTGAACTCTTAAATAAGAGGTCGTGATGATTGATCGAATGTTTCTGAGCCACAGAAAGGTTCCCTAAAATTAAAGCTGGTAAGCCAAGCAATTGCTTGCTAGCATACCGGAAATTAAGCAGTAGCAAAACTGAAAAACCCTACAAAAACCCATTGGTTTTTACCTCTAAAACGGGCATAATTAGCCCAATAAATAATCGAGTAAAGAATGCCAACCCTGAATTAAAGAAGAAATGCCCTCGTTTTTTCACCCACACACTACGCGGCTAAAAGCCGACAACTTTTTCAGAAAAAGAAGCAATAAAAACAGTGGGTTACAAGTGGGTTTACTTTTTTATGACCAGTCTGTTTTTTTCAGAAATGCGCACAGAATAATCAAAAAAGCCGTTTACATATGTTTTCATCTTTTAGAAAAAATAACCTTTAAAATCAGCTAGTTACCTAACTGTTAACGTATGTTTTCTAAATTTATCATATGATAACAATGTTATCCTATGTTTGCAGATTGCTGACATATGTTTGCATTGTTATCCACTGTTTTACTGTAAATCAACAAGTTACAATTGATGTAACGTGCTGAAAACATAGGTTAACAAATGTTGACATAAGATAACATGGTGTTATTATATGTTAACAGTAAAAGCTAGTTTTTAATACAAAGAGAGGGGGAAGAATGAAGGCAATTGGCACACGGGTTTCAGAAAAAACCTATGATCGATTAACCATGCTGGCTCAAGAACAGGGAGTAACCCTCGGTAACTTTTTGCGACAAATGGCTGATTATTTTTGTCAGCACCAACTGGATTTGCGCGAGCCTGTTTACCAAGGCAAAGACCACTTATGTCATATGGTTGAGCAAATTCATGCTGCCTTGCCTCACTTGATGCTCTATTCGAGAGCCACCTATGCGAATGCTGTGGAGCCACTGAATGAGCAAAAGTACAACCAATTACTCGAGAGTAGTCTCCAGAAAATCACTGAGATTTGTGGTGGCTTTCAAGGCGTTCATTATCAAATGACTTTGACTTCTTGTAGTCCGAAAGGCATTAAAACGATTCCCATTGACCCACACAAAAGGGTTCTGTCGAAAAATTTACACCTAGATGAGGTAGCCTATTTTTGGGCGCAACTAGTCTGCGAGCGTGTAGAACTGCTGCCAGGCTGGCATCATGCTATTGCCTCGCATCTGCCCTTTTTTTAGCATATGGCATAACTCAATACCAGCTATTGTTGCCTTAGCTGAATTGAACTTTTTAAAACCCAGTGTATATTTCGTGATACGCTTTATCGATCGATGGTCTTGTTCGACCAGATTATTGAGGTATTTAATGCGCCTAACCTCGACCATCGCAAACCAGAATCCAGATAAAAATAATAAGGTATTGAGTCTTTCCAACGCTGCTGTATTTGCACCACTTTTATCAATGTTAACCTTTTTGGGTAACCCGCTTGATCCAATCGCTTTATTAAAAAAAGCTAGAACTGCCTTACGATCACGCTTCTCTGACAGCATAAAATCAACGGTGTTACCGTACTTATCAACTGCACGATAAAGATAAACTTGCTTGCCATTGACCTTAATATAAGTCTCATCCATCTTCCAACTATCAGCAAGTTTGCGCTTGCTTTTACGAAACTCTTGCTCAAGCTGGGGCGCATAGCGAACCACCCATTTTTGTACTGTAGAGTGATCAACGCTAACACCACGTTCTTCCATGAGCTCTTCAATATTTCGGTAACTTAATGGGTACGCAAGCTTCCAGCGTACTGCTGTTAAAATAATCTCTTTGGGGAAATGTCTTCCTTTAAAACTAATCGCCATAATAACTCCATTATTATTCAATGCTAAATTTGGTCGGTATTATATCAAATAACCATTAATTTGCGACAGAACCCTTTTTCGTGCTCGCAAGCGATGCCGTTGCCGTTGTTCGATTTCATCCGTGTTGAGTGAGTCAGCAGACTCGTTGTGGAACGTTTTCGCCGGTTTGTGTTCGTGACGCATGGGTAAATCCTTTAAGTCATTGAAAAATAAAGCAACTTCATTGTATCAACTTCCTCGCTATTTTAAGGTGGTGTGACCGGTGATACGTGACCGGTGATTAATAAGGAAAAGGGTAACACAATTTAGGAGGGAGTAGGGGAGTAAAACGCCAGTCAAAATAGCCCCCTATAAAGGAAATTATGAGGATGTTATTTTTTTTTAAACATACCTATTTCACTTGCAACTTATTGTACGCATTAATCGCGCATTGCAGTGAATCGTTGTAAATTTTGATAATGTACAACTTTAGTAGTACAATTAGTTATGAGTACAGAGATTGAATACATTGCCTACAGTGGAAGTGCGTATACTATTGAGTGGTATTTTGATGAGGTGGAAAAATCACAAGCATTAGATTATTTCCAATCAATGAATACCACAGAAAAAATTCAATTATTGAAGCTTTTTAAACGGATGGGTGATGCTGGTGAAATTAGAGATAAAACAAAATTTCGGAATGAGGGTGAAAAAATATACGCCTTTAAGCCTCAGCCAGATCGATACCTTTGTTTTTTTTATCAAGACTCAAAAGTTATTGTTACAAACGCATTTAGGAAGAAGCAGCAAAAGCTGCCTAAAAATGAACATAATAAGGCCGTCAAAATTCGTGCAGAATACATCAGGCGAGTTAAGCTAGGAGGATATTATGAAGAAGCCATTAACAACCTTTGATCGAGAAATGCTAGATCCAGTTTTTCGCGAGCAGTTCGATGATGAATACAGAGAATTTTTATTATCTGAGCTTATTACGGCAATGATGGAAGAAAATCACCTTCTGTGAGAAAGC
>CBDALO010000243.1:0-20534 GCA_965196985.1 Gammaproteobacteria bacterium
CAAGCTTAGGTAAAGCTTCAAACCCCTCCATCGCTAAAACATGTATGGCTTCTTCGATTAAGTTCTCATTTTTATAGCAGCTCATTGTCATTCCTCTTTTTTGGTTAAGTTTACCTTAAAAGGAATTTCTAATCTGACTGAGTCGCCTGCTTATTTTCAGCAAGTCAATGGAATTTACAGAAAGGATGGCGCACTAGCTGTTTTAACGAATCCTGAGATTATCCAAGTTGGCGATGAGTTGAGTTACACCTTCCCAAGCGATACGTTTATCGATCAAGAAGGCGATAGCTTGCAGTATACAGCCATGCTAACGTCAGGTAATGGTTTACTACCAAGTTTCCTAAGCTTTAATCCAATAACGAGAACCTTATCGGGTGAGGCAGATGCTGCAAGCGCGGGTAAGTATGTCATTCTATTCCAAGCCGATGGCGGTTATGGCGGTGTTGCTAATAGTAGTGTGATCCAAGTTCATGTGAACACACAGCCTTCAGCATTATCCACAGCTTGGCAAACGACGGCATTACCGGTTAGTCAACAATTCAGTACGAAGCTACCGATTGGTTTTATGCAAGATGCTGACGGAGACATTTTACGTTATTCACTGGTTCGAACCAATGCCGAGCACTTGGTACCAGCTTGGGTAAGTTTAGACAATACGACCTTATACGGCACACCGTTAGGTAATGATCATCAAGCGGTAACCATCCAGCTGAAAGGGGAAGATGGCTTTGGTGGTGAGGTATATCGATTAGTTTCAATCCGGATTCCAAACTCTGCACCAATGGTGAAGAGAGCGCTAGGGGTTGTCACCGCCTACGCTGGTGAGTTGAAAACCTATATCGTCCCTCGTGATACAGTGATCGATGCTGATGGTGATGAATTGGCGTATTCAGCCTCTCGGTTTGATCGTTTAAGTGGTGTTGGCGGCTTACCGTTACCGGAGTGGGCGGTGCATTTGCCTAGTATTAATATTTTCAACTTGGTGCCGAAATCAGGGGATCAGGGTAATTATACCGTTGCGCTAATTGCAACAGATACACAGGGTGCCTCAATCCAAACAAGGTTTAATGTGTATGTTCCTAACCGAGCCCCCGTATTAACCACAGCGTATGCGGATGAAAACCTTGAAGCGTTCAAGCGGTTAAGTTATTCCGTTGCGGGGCATTTTACTGATGCAGATGGTGATGTATTGAGTTACGAAGTGAGCAAGCCAGTATGGGTTGAATATGACGAAGGCACAAAGACCTTAAAAGGACTGCCACCTCAAATCGTGCGCTCCTATGACATAGCTATTTCACTGAGAACTACCCAAAATTGTTATCTCCCTACCTGAACTGAATTCGATAATTCTTTTTGTTCTTCTTGAGAAACACTATTTTCTTTAAAAAATTGCTCTACTAAGTGATACGTTAGAAGTTTTCTAATACCCTTCGCAATAAAGTGTCGTGTCACCTTGCCCTTACCATCTCCTAATTTAGCTAGCATAATTGCGTAATCGTCATAAGCTTTTTCCTTACCTATCTCATACAAATATGAGGCCACATAAAAACATACAGCCAGTAGATTTTGTATCCCTTTAAAATTTTTTATCTGCATATTTTCCCAGCCTAGTCCTTCCTTGAGAAATTTAAAAACATATTCAATTTTCGCACGAGATA
This sequence comes from Gammaproteobacteria bacterium, assembly GCA_965196985.1. GTDB lineage: Bacteria > Pseudomonadota > Gammaproteobacteria > UBA12402 > UBA12402 > 2-12-FULL-35-23. The sequence continues at coordinate 1,659 of CBDALO010000243.1, forward strand.
GATAGGCTATGTATACCTCATACGCCTCATCAAAAGTCGTTACTTTTTTATTAGTTAATAGCAGCATGTCATTCTTAAAAATTCTCCTACCATCTCTGCCTGTAATTTGGATTTTAATTGCATTGATGTTCTCAAACTCTCCAAAATAAATAGTTATTTTTCCGTCTTGTACGCAATTCTTTCCAACTGTTAACTTTTGGAATTGCTTTTCGCCTTGAGCATCAAAATCAGCGTTAATCAGCTTAAGCTTTTTACCATCATCACCTCTACCTTCTATTGTTCTTGTTATTTTTGAGCGAATAATAAAGTCTTGATCTAGGTTTGTATCAATTAGTGAGAGATAGTCATTATCATCAAACTCTCTATCTAGAATATGGGTAATGGTTGCATCTTCATTCTTTGATTTTAGGCAGATTCCTATTTTTTCTATTTCACGAATAGACAGCAGCTTTTTATTAAAGTAATCACCAGATTCATAAAGACTCTTGGCCTCTTTATCTCCCTCAAATGGCTTTCCAGCCTCTATTTTCTTAATATGCTCAGCTTTTAAAAACTTAGGGTCTTTATTGCTGTAGCTTACATGCGATAGTAGATGCACAGCCTTATCACCAGGTACTAATGCAACTGCGTTATGCGTGCTGTAACCATTGATAATATCCCCGTCCAGACTCCTTACTTTACCTAGATTTTCAGTTTGCTTGCTATGTGGCTTTCTAATATCAGAAGGATCATGAAGAACATCAATTTTACTGGCGTGTGAAAGTTTTTCACAGCTCTGTTCTAGCAATACATCATTTGTTTTTATTGGATCTAAATCGGTGCTTTTATTTTCACCGGTAAGTGTACGAATCATCTTTTTATACTCATTGTTATCTTTTGATGAACTGAACAACTTACAACTACCTTCAGTTAATAGCTTTCCTACAATCGTCGATAGATTTTTTTAAAACAACTTTCCCAGTTAATTTTAAAAAAAGAGGGGCAGCGTAATCGGCGAAGTTTAACATTTATACTCATCTCGTTAGTCTTGTTAAAAAGACAAAGCATAGTCATTTTTACACAATATTTCAGCATTATTTTGCTGATTTAAATTTTGGGTAGTTTTCAGTATTTCAGCGCGAGATGGTCATGGTGGAGAGGCGCAAGCCAGCTTACGCGTGCACGTTGACCCAACTTCAATCCAGATTAGCTCGGCACAACTCTTGCAATTATTTGGTTATGGGAGCTTAGCGCTGAGCTTATTGGCCGTATCGACGGTATTTATGATTCATCGTAATAGGCAGATCAAGCGAGCTGAGCGCGGGGCGCAAGGGATAATGGCTCGGTGGTCAGCAGGTTGGAGTGGAGCTCCAGGTGCTACAGTTTCACCAGAGAAGGCTGCCATTATGGATTCAATAGAAGCGTTAAGTCGGCAGTTTAGATGCATTGGGGTGAGGACAGACAAGGATGAATTAAAGCGATTATTCCAAGCGATAGAAAGTGGAATTCAAGGCTATTATGCACACGATACGGGTATAACTGCTGAAAGTATCACAGGCATGCTATTGAATAGCGGCTTTATTGATGATTTATTAAAAGCGACTGAACTGGCCATAACAGAAGACTGGCCCATGCCGTTGCAACGAACACTAGCGGGGATCCTCCATTACAGTATTCGACTTATCTGGGTATACCACACGGGTAAGAGTCGTCTGCTGAGTGATAAATACAAAGGTGAAGCGTTAACAAAGCTACATGATCTGTGTGATGAAGTGAGCCCAGGTTTATTTGAATTAACAAGCCGAATACGCGCGGAACGAGTCGAGGTCTATCATCGTTTATTATCAGCCAGAGAAGCGATGTTGAGTATCAGGGATAGGTCGACTTGGAGCGATGTAGGCAAACGCGTGGTGAAGAAGCTTCTATCACCGGTTGGTATGTTCCAGATACTGCAGGACTTCTGGCGTAATGCACCGCAAGGTTGGTATTTAAAGCTGGTTAGTTTAGAGCAAATGGTGGGCGCGTTAACGCAGTTACAGCCAGAGCAATTAGCCGGGCAAATTAGCGATATCCAGAAACAAGCGCTGAAAGAAAAGCATTGGTATCCGTTCAATATCAGCATGATTTGAAAATAATTCAAAAAGTTCTTGACAGCTTTTTCGTGCAAATTTGGAAATTTTATATTGGAATCATCGTGTGTCATAAAAGCATGATGTGCGCTCTATAACAACGCTGTATGCTCGGATTATTTTTTCATCGATCAGGTTCATGGCTTAAAAATAATTTCAGCAGTACGGCCATCTGTGTGGGGAAAATTTACCTTTTCAAACCCGTGGTATACTCTTCCTATGAAAAAACAACCTGACAAATCAGTTTTAGCCGATCTCATTGAGAGATTTAATAATACTGTTACACCAACAGCACTAGAAACAGATTTTAGCAATGTATGTGAAAGTCAGGCTGAGAAAATCATAAAGCTAGAAGACAAGGTGCAATCGTTAAATAACGCATTAAATAAATATAAAGGTGAGCAAGGAAAGCCTAATGTTAGAAAGCAAACGCGCGCTAACAAGGACAAGGATCATTCCTCCGAGAAGGATAGAAAAGGAAATAAAACCAATAAAACTAGAAAGCCAAAATCTAGTAAAAAAAATCTCGAAGTCTCTAATACAGTGACACTAACAATTAATCCAGATTCGTTGCCCAGCGATGCTGTGCCAAATGGCTCTAAGAAAACACTTATCCAGGATATAAAAATTGCTGCTAATAACACTCTTTTTTTGCGCCAACAATATTACTCCCCTTCTGAAAACAAACACTATACAGCACCTCTGCCAACTGGTTATGAGGGCCAGTTCGGCCCTACTATTAAAAGCTGGACAAGCTTCCTAAATACTCAAGGTGGTATGACGCTAGAAAGCCTTGAGACATTTTATAAAACCGCCAACATAGATATTAGTAAATCAACCATCCATAGCTTCACAATTAAAACGCCTACGATACTTGAGCCCGAGAAGGTAGAAGTTGTGAAGGCAGGTTTACAATCCACGAACTACCAGCACCTAGATGACACCAACGCTAGAGAGGATGGGAAAAACCGTTATGTTAATGTATTGGGTAATGAGTATTATTCAGCTTACTTTACGCTGACCAGTAAAAGTCGATTAAGCGTCATTGAAATGTTAAGCAAAGACCACTTTGGGTTCACATTAAATGAGGCCGCTTTTAATTTACTGGCTACTATGAACTTACCCCACAAGGTAATCGAAAGCTTAAAGGTATTTCACTCATCGACTATCTTAAACAGTAAGGAGCTGGAAGTTATTCTTGATAAGGTATTAGGTGATAAAAAATTTCCAAAATATAGAAAGCTGATTACTGATGCGGCAGCTATCTCAACATATAGAAAGAGTCCTTATGCGATAGAAACACTCATTACCGATGATGCGCCACAGTTTAAGCTCATTACTGAATCACTCGCCTTGTGCTGGGTTCATGAGGGTAGGCATTATAAAAAGCTGACGCCAATTTTTAAGAAGCACCAAGACTCTGTTGACAGCTTCTTGGATAGGTTTTGGGATTATTATCATAAGCTCATTGAATATAAAAAGAACCCAGGGCAAGATGAGATAGATAAGCTATCTAATGAGTTTACTGAGTTATTCTCAACAATCACTGGCTACGAGAAACTAGATAAACAAATTGAGCTCACCTTAAAAAAGAAAAGGCAGCTATTGTTAGTGCTGGAAAAGCCAGAGCTTCCTCTACATAACAATCCAGCAGAGTTGATGGCTCGGAAGCAGGCTAGAATGCGCGATGTACACCTTCATACTATGAGTGAAGAAGGAACGAAAGCTAAGGATACAATGGTTACAATTACTGAGACATGTAAAAAGCTAGCAGTTAATGTCTTCGATTATATATATGACAGAATTACAAAAAACTATTCTATGCCTTCGCTAGCGGAATTAATTACCATCCGCTCATCACAGGCGCAGTAAACTAAAGAGAGCGCAGCATGAGCATCATGCTGAAATAAGACGGATACAAGCATTGGGCCTTTCGTTATGGTCTGGTGAGGTTATGGCAAAGCGTATTAGCTGCTGCGGGTACGAACGACGCGCTAAGAACCCAACTAACGCAAGGCTCTAAAAAGCTATTAGGAAGCCGTCACTTTAAAGCGACCTCAAGTGGCTGTTGTCATGGCGAGCGGATATGGGTAAGTCGTCATGCGAGTCAGTTTTTTGCAGTGCCTCGGGCTACTGTGCCGGCAATAGCAGGTTCTGCTGCAGCGACAGCACCTGCAGCTGGCCAGCCTTCGAGGAGAGCTTCAACCTTTGACTCCAGATTGTTTACAGTTGATAGATCAGCAACTCAAAGCACGTCAACGTCACGCCAGGCCTTAGCGACTGTTAGACGAGCAGCTGGGGCGGCACGTGCTTTTAGACAGAGTGCAGAAGGAGATGGCAAAGCTAGAACGGTAAACCCAATGTACAGCGGAGGAAAGTGATGATTGCAGTGTTGAGACCACTTCGTTACTTTGAGTTTGGTTTAGAGTTCAAGTTGATTGTTGCTTCGTATTTGCTAAGGGATCTAAAAATTAGGTTCTGAATGAGGGTGTAGTGCAACAAGCAGTAGGTTTTGTTTGAAAACAAGGTTCCAGCTATTTTAAATGGCCTTCATGCATGGGCTTTAGAAAGGCTAGAATTTTAGCGAACTAATTGATATAGTTTGATCACTTCGTGGCTGATAGATAAGAATATCAATACAACGAAACTGTGGAAAATCAAACTATATCAATAAAATTGGTTAGCAAATAATCCAATACCAATAATAAGCCTTGCGTCCTTTCTGTAGTTACTATTGCTCCTGCATGTAATGTTATTCTTTAAAATACTCTACCAGGTGTTTGATAAAGCTATCTAATAATAAGCAAGGACAGACTACAAATGAAACGCTCATCCAAAAAAAGCCGCTTACGATATAAAAAATCGGCTTCTTATAGCTTCATGGAGTTGTTGTTTTTTTACTTCCGCAGGATCCTTAGAAACCCCGCAGCTGCCATCATGATGCTGACGTTGTTGCAAGTCATGATGCTTCCGCAAGCAGAAGCAAAAAAAGACTTTGACTGGAGTGAAGTGCCAGAAGATTTAGACCTTGATGTCCATGAAATGGACCCGCGTGATTTTGATGTCAAAGAAATGGATTTGGATATTACGGATTTAACTGATTCAACTCAAGTTCATGAGATTACTGATTTACGCACGGAAGATATTACCGAGGAGTATCGACGTTATCTTGCAGCTGAAAGTGGCAACAGTACGGATTGTTTAGCACCACCGAAGGATCCGGGTTCGTTTTTTCAAACCATTGGTGGTGTTAATAATGGTATGGGGAGTGCTGTTGTAGTTGATAGTGACGATAATGCCTGGCTTTGTGGGTATACAACTAGCTTTGGTGCAGTAAGCTCCGATATCTTGCTTGTGAAACTATCATCATCTGGAGAGTTGCTCGATGCTCTGCGTTGGGGCGGGGCTGGCTATGACTCTTGTTCCGATTTGGCTTTTGATAATCAAGGTTCGTTATGGTTGACAGGAGATACCAGCAGCTTTGGTGCCCGAAAGTCTGATATTTTTCTTGCTAAAGTTTCTTCTTCCGGGAAATTGTTGCAGGCATTACGTTGGGGTGGTTCAGATAATGATTCAAGCAAGGATCTGGCGATTGATGCGCATGGTTCACTATGGCTGACAGGTTACACGCGTACGCGTAGCTTTGGAGTTTCTTATACTTACGTTTTATTGATGCAGTTTTCTTCATCTGGAGTATTGCGTAAAGCACTACGTTGGGGTGGCTCGAATTCTGATTATGGCGAAGCACTAGTAATAGATTTGCAAAGTTCATTGTGGCTAACGGGTTATACCTACAGCTTTGGTGCGAGCAAAAGTGATGCTTTTATTGTGAAAGTTTCTCCATTAGGTGAGGTGGTTAAAGCTTTGCGTTGGGGTGGTGCAGAGTATGACGAGAGCTATGCGTTAGCGGTTGACACGCAGGGATCAGTTTGGGCAACGGGCTGTATTGAAGGCTTTGGTTCTATTGATCGAGATGTTTTTCTTTTTAAATTTTCCTCTTCAGGCGAGCTAACTTTGGCATTACGTTGGGGTGGCTCGAATTCTGACTGTGGTCGAACATTGTCAATTGGTGGAGATGGTTCAATACTGTTAGCTGGATATACTTTTAGTTTTAGCGCGATTAATAGTGATGTTTTCCTTGCTAAGTTTTCTTCAACTGGAGATTTAATACAAGCAGTTCACTGAAGCCAAAGAAGAGTAGAGAGTTGTTACGCATTAGCACTTGATTCACAAGATTCAGCTTGGTTAATTGGGTCTAGTGGACAATTTGAAACTAAGGTAAAAGATGTTTTTATTGCTAAAATTGACAGTTCAGGAAAGATCAATCACTTATTGCCAGCATTGCGCCAAACAGAAATCATTACACAGCCGGTAATGATACCTAATCAAACGACTATTATAACTGGTGCCGTTCAGTCTACTGTTGACTTAACGGTCACAAATGTTCTTTCGTTAGCTACTATGGTGACGATCGAGCCAGAGGTTACTGATAACTTTGCTTTTTATCAAAAATCAAGTGAGCCAAATCAATGGCAAGTGATCAAAGGTGTAGCATTTGAATATGCATTGGTGAATCAAAGTTTTTCTAATCGCTATTTGTCCCAAAACATATATCTACAAGGACAAGATGGATCACCGCTACCAGATTGGTTAGAGTATAACAGTATAACGGGCGTGTTAACGGGAGTATGGTCGGTTAATAGTGAAATTGATAGCTTGGATTTACAAATGGGACATAAACAAACGACTAATAAGATTGCATTAAAATTAATTCTAGATGATACTTTTTGTGCGTCGTTACCGCCGGTTACGCATAGCCTGTCTGGGGGAGGGACTTCAGTTAGGGATATGGCTTACGATGCGCAAGGTGCGTTATGGGTGGTTGGTCATACAGTATTAGACTCTGAGAGTTTGGATATTTTTCTCGCTAAATTTTCTTCAGAAAGTCGATTGGTTATGGCAATGCGCCTGGGTGGTACGGGCAATGAAGCAGGGTTTTCGTTAATAATAGATGCTAATGAGTCGATATGGGTGGCGGGCTATACGAGTAGCTTTGGTGTGGGTAGTAGAAATGGGCTTATCTTAAAAATGTCTTCATCTGGAACACTGCAAAAAGGCTTAAGCTGGGGTGGGGCAGATGAGGAAATTATTTATGGTTTAGTGATCGATGATCAAAGTACAATATGGGCATCAGGTTATACGAAGAGCTTTGGCGCTAATGAGATGGACGCACTCCTTATCAAGGTTTCTCCAATGGGCGATATGATGAAGGTGTTGCGCTGGGGTGGCCATGGGAATGAAAACTGTTATTCGTTAGTTGTTGATGCAACAGGCTCTATCTGGGCAGCCGGATATACTGCAAATTTTGGTGCTCGAGCTAACGATGCTTTCCTTTTGAAATTCTCTCATGAGGGAGAACTTATTCAGGCATTGCTCTGGGGTGGATTAAATCATGACTATGGTCGTTCGTTAGCGATTGACAAGTATTGTTCGGTATGGTTGGTTGGAGATACTAGAAGTTTTGGAGCGGTATATTCAGATGTTTTTCTTGCGCAATTCTCTGCGTCTGGCGAATTGACTCAAGCCATACGTTGGGGTGGGCTCGGTACAGACAATGGCTTTGCAGGGTGCTGCCTCTATATAATGTAGGCTATATTGCTGCTGGCACGCCAAAATCATTGACCTTCTCCCAAAACTGATCCCATCTGCCTTTAGTCTTTACTAGTGTTCTCAAGCATAAAACGATTTTCATTCCCTTGTCTTTCCAGCGCATTCCTGATCCGCCTAATCTTTGTTTAACAATTGTTTTACATGCTGCTTCAGTGACGCCAGAGCCAATTGGTGCATTCTGCTTAATCAAATTATGATACGACATTCGCTTTTCTTTAATATTATTTTCAAAATACGTAATTGTTCCTTCTAGCTTTTCTCTAAGCGATTTATTCAGGTTTTTATTTAGATGCTCTTTAAGCTCAGCAAGTATTCTACCTGCCGCACCTTTCTTGTGCTTTAAGTCATGACATCTCTCTTCGAGCCAAACATCACGCTCATCTCTTTCAGATTTTTTGGTAAATACTGCCTTTGATGCTTCGCCGAGATATTCAGTTGCATGCCAAAAATCTAAAATTTGCGTATCAGTATGTTTTTTTAGAAATGGCCAATTATTTTTTGCTCCATCAGCAACGCCAATTGTTTTAGCATCAGGGTAATATTTCTTTTTCAGCTTTATTTCCTTTTCAAGCCTATTAAAGAATTCATCTTTTCCATATTCTGCTGATGCTGCAACGTAGGTTGTGTGCAGGCGTGCACCATGCTTATCATACATGGAAATAGTTCCAACCATGCTCTCTCTATAACCATCATCAACGGTGAGAACATATGCACCATCTAAGCTAATACTTAGCATCTCAATGCCTGCATCAAGCTTTGGCTCTTCATATTCCCACTCAGCCTCTTTGGCTTGTGCAATACCGCCAACAAAATCAGTTGCCCGTTGCAAGTATGAATGTGAGATTTTACGGTTATGATTGACCTTGAGATCATCAATAACACTAGGAGCAGGTAAGTTTGAGTATTTATGTGAGATTATTTTTGCAAATCGCGGTGTTGATCCTTGGATAATTCTAGCCTTATCTTCTAAAGGACAAAAGATCTTCCCGCCTTTAGAGGTTTGATAAACATAACGCTTAACTCGAGCAACTCCATAAGGCGTTTGGTAATTTACTTCATCTCTACTTCGTGCTGTTAGCTTTATTTTTCCAACATGGATAGGAGAGCCATCTGCATCAAACTTACTTAAAGCTTTTTCAGTGGCTAATGTTCCAACCTCATTAAGGCCGTCAAGAATTGCATCCTCACATTCAAGCATGGATCCTTTTAGTGGAAGCTTGAGCTCAATAGTTAATTCATTATTTTCATCAGAGAGAATTCTAGCTAACATCCAAACACCATCCGTAATCAAGTTAAAGTGTATATTATGCTATATTTTCTACATTATATAAAGGCAGCACCCGCTTTGCATTAGTTATTGATGCTCAGGACTTTATATGGATAGCAGGGAGCATGCAAAGTTTTGGTGCTAGAAAACAAGAGGCTTTTATTGCAAAATTTTCTTCATCAGGTAATTTGATATATGCTGCACGCCGCGGAGGCTATGCCCATACACTTACGGTAGACCAGCAATACCGGGTAAGCTTTGGTGGAATGGAATTTGTTATCCAAGATGCTGATAGACTATTAAGTGCTAACTTAAATACTGACTCACAAACAGTCCTTTCATGCTTTACTGAAATTGACCAGCGGGAAGTCGTTATTGACTTGACTGAAAATAGAAACTTGCCTATTAACGCTACCAGCAATTTTCAAGCTGCTATGGTAGTCTTACCGAATATAACAATTGATTTATCAAATGAGTTTACTTCGACATTAATTACCGAGCAGTTTACTCCTCAAGCTCGACGTTATCCTTTGTTAAATATTGCACCTTTACACCAAGTCGTAAAATTTAAAGAACCTTTGTCTATAAACTTACTTTATAGTCACGCTGTTCTGGATGCAGAAAAAGGAATTGATTTCTCTAGATTACCTGGGTGGCTAAGATTTAGTTTTTCTGATGGCCGATTGACTGGCGCACCAACTGGCTCAGTGCGCGGCGAATACTTTATAGACCTCGTTGTCAATGACGTTCTTGGTAAACAATGACAATATCAGATGTTGATTGAGGTACCCAATACGGCACCTACCTATAGTGGCAATACAACTTTAGTTATGGGTGTTAATGGTTTAGTGTCTTTAGATTCGGTAGCTAGAGGCTTTAGTGACATGGAGGATGACAGTTACCAATTTGGTTTATCAACTATTCCAGAACCACCACTTTGGTTTATCTTGAATCAGCAAACCGGCATAGTCTCTGCCACGATGATTTCAGGTTACCAAGGTCGTTATACAGTTAATATTACAGTCACGGATAATTGTAATAATCCTAAAGCTTGTGGCGATGTTGGTTGGCAGTTGTTTGATATAGTTGTGCCTAATCGTCATCCTTTATTCCAATTTTAATTGCCTGATCCTAATATTGTTCAACTTGATGGCGACGAGCTTAGATATATAATTCCCAGCGATGCGGCATTCGATTAAGATGGCGATCGTCTCTCCTGGGTGGTTAAATTGGCCAATGGTAGTGAATTGCCTGATGGTTTAAGTTTTAGTCCAATAACTCGCACGTTGAGTGGTATGGCAAAGGCTGATGTTTATGGTCTTTTAATTATTGCTTCAGATGGGCAGGGAGGCTATGTTAACCAAACGCTAACTCTTAGAGTTAATACGCCACCAGTTGCTTCCTCAACACCATGGAAAGTCGTAGCTTCAACTGTTGGTCAGCAATTTAATTTAGAATTACCCGCAAGTTTTATGCTTGATGCGGAAGGTGATGAGCTTTCTTATTCATTGGTTCGTAGCAATCCAGAGCACCTTGTGCCGAATTGGATTAACCTAACTAACACAACGCTATTTGGTCTTCCGTTGAGTAATACGCATCAAGCCATAATGATTCAACTTAAGGGAGAAGATGGCTTTGGTGGTGAAGCTTATCGATTAGTGTCAATCTCTATACCAAATTCGCCACCCTTTGTTAACCGAGCCTTAGGAACGATTACGGCTTTCGCGGACGATTTAAAGACTTACATTGTGCCAAGGGATGCTATTAAAGATTCTGATAGTGATGAGCTAACATATTCAGCTTTCAGAAAAGAGGGTTCAGAGTCGGCTAGGTTACCGCTGCCATCATGGGTTACGCACTTATCGAGTATCAATAGCTTTAATCTGGTGCCAAAATCGGGTGATCAGGGGAATTACACGTTTGTTCTGGTTGCTACAGATACACAAGGCGCATCGATTCAAACAGAGCTTAATGTTACTGTGCCTAACCGAGTGCCGGTGTTATCGAAAAGCTATGCAGATACAGAGTTAGGTCCATTGGAAGGTTTGGGATATAAAGTTGGTGGACATTTTACCGACGCTGATGCTGATTTGTTACGCTATCGCTTTGCGATGCCGGACTGGATTTACTACGACGCTGAGACCAAAACCTTATCGGGTATGCCGCCACAAACAATTAAAGATTATCCCATTACTATAACGGCGGACGATGGATATGGTGGGCAAAACCGAGCGAGGTTTACTATTCATGTTGATCCCACCGCGATTGAGTTGAATACCGCTCAGCAGTTACAACTGATTGGTTATGGAGGTTTGGCAGTGTCGGTAATGTTCCTCGCATCATGCTTTGTTATCCGCAGGCAACGACGGGTTACGACAGCAGAGTTGGGGGCAAAAGAAGTAATGGCTAAGTGGATGGGCGATCAACGGGGAGGGGCAGTAACTTCGTCCGTCATTCTGGTGAGTCGAGAAGCTAGTATTATGGAGCCAATAAAAGCTTTGAAATTGAGTTTAGAGACGATTAGTTTGCGTGCTGACAAAGATATCCTAAAGCGAGATTTTCAAGCGATAGAACAAGCGATACAGGAATATTATTTGCAAGAACGAGCTTCAGTTCCTGAAACGGTAACAGGCATGCTGGTAAAGAATGATTTTATAGATAAATTGGTTTCTGCAGTAGAGATGGCGGTTAGCGATCGATGGCCACTGGGTTTGCAGAGAACGTTGGCGGGTATGTTGCATTACAGCATGAGGTTGATTTGGGTTTATCATACCGGGCAAGATCGTTTATTAAGTGAGGACTTGAAAGAAAGCTTCTTGTCTAGACTGAATCGGTTACTTGATAAATTGGCCCCAGGTTTTTTTACTGCTACACGAGAAGTTTCAGCTGGTCAGGTGGAGGTTTACCATCGTTTATTATCGGCACGAGAAGCTTTATTGAGTGTGCGTGATGACACAACCTGGAGTCAGGTTGTCACGAGAGTTTTACAAAACTCGTTGTCACCGTTGGGCTTGTTGCGAGAGGCAAGGCGTTTCTGGCGTGATGCTCCAGAAGGCTGGTATTTGAAACTGACTATTTTGGAGCAACTGGTAGGTAATTTAACAGCAGGGGATTATGCTCAAGTAAGTTCAGCTATGTCTGTGATTAAAAATCAGGTGGCTAAAGAGGGGCGCTGGGCATTTCGTTATGGTTTAGTTTTGTTATGGCAAAAACTGATAATAGCTTCTGGAACAAATGAAGCCTTGCGGCAACAAATTGATAGGTTTGGTTCAGTGCATTTGCGTTCAGAAGCAAATGGTTGTTGTAAAAGAGAACAGCTGTGGATTAGCCGTCATGCACAGATGTTACTAGCTGAAAGAAGTCATATGCCGATGGCGCAAGCAGACGTTGCAACGGGAGTGATGGGGCTAAAACGGCAATCCCCTAGGGCATCAATGTTTGCTTCGAGTATGTTTGCAAGTCGAGAGCGTTCAGTTTCCTCTGCATCAGCCAGTAGACGTATAGGAGGCAATGCCGCGACACTTGCCATTGCTCGAAGTGTATCGCGACTTGATAGCAGGGTGCTGCCTTTATATAATGTAGAAAATATAGCATAATATACACTTTAACTTGATTACGGATGGTGTTTGGATGTTAGCTAGAATTCTCTCTGATGAAAATAATGAATTAACTATTGAGCTCAAGCTTCCACTAAAAGGATCCATGCTTGAATGTGAGGATGCAATTCTTGACGGCCTTAATGAGGTTGGAACATTAGCCACTGAAAAAGCTTTAAGTAAGTTTGATGCAGATGGCTCTCCTATCCATGTTGGAAAAATAAAGCTAACAGCACGAAGTAGAGATGAAGCAAATTACCAAACGCCTTATGGAGTTGCTCGAGTTAAGCGTTATGTTTATCAAACCTCTAAAGGCGGGAAGATCTTTTGTCCTTTAGAAGATAAGGCTAGAATTATCCAAGGATCAACACCGCGATTTGCAAAAATAATCTCACATAAATACTCAAACTTACCTGCTCCTAGTGTTATTGATGATCTCAAGGTCAATCATAACCGTAAAATCTCACATTCATACTTGCAACGGGCAACTGATTTTGTTGGCGGTATTGCACAAGCCAAAGAGGCTGAGTGGGAATATGAAGAGCCAAAGCTTGATGCAGGCATTGAGATGCTAAGTATTAGCTTAGATGGTGCATATGTTCTCACCGTTGATGATGGTTATAGAGAGAGCATGGTTGGAACTATTTCCATGTATGATAAGCATGGTGCACGCCTGCACACAACCTACGTTGCAGCATCAGCAGAATATGGAAAAGATGAATTCTTTAATAGGCTTGAAAAGGAAATAAAGCTGAAAAAGAAATATTACCCTGATGCTAAAACAATTGGCGTTGCTGATGGAGCAAAAAATAATTGGCCATTTCTAAAAAAACATACTGATACGCAAATTTTAGATTTTTGGCATGCAACTGAATATCTCGGCGAAGCATCAAAGGCAGTATTTACCAAAAAATCTGAAAGAGATGAGCGTGATGTTTGGCTCGAAGAGAGATGTCATGACTTAAAGCACAAGAAAGGTGCGGCAGGTAGAATACTTGCTGAGCTTAAAGAGCATCTAAATAAAAACCTGAATAAATCGCTTAGAGAAAAGCTAGAAGGAACAATTACGTATTTTGAAAATAATATTAAAGAAAAGCGAATGTCGTATCATAATTTGATTAAGCAGAATGCACCAATTGGCTCTGGCGTCACTGAAGCAGCATGTAAAACAATTGTTAAACAAAGATTAGGCGGATCAGGAATGCGCTGGAAAGACAAGGGAATGAAAATCGTTTTATGCTTGAGAACACTAGTAAAGACTAAAGGCAGATGGGATCAGTTTTGGGAGAAGGTCAATGATTTTGGCGTGCCAGCAGCAATATAGCCTACATTATATAGAGGCAGCACCCTGATAGCACAAGGTTTGCTGTTGATCGTAATCCTATGTATGGTGGAAGCAAATGATTAAATATTTTCTTAAGTGAAACCTACGATATAAAAGTTTATTGCTAGCTGTTTATTTACTCCAATGTGGTGAATGGAGTGTCCCTATAAATAAAATCAACCCTGACTGATTGTCACGAATTAAGAATAAAAAGGGGCGGTTAGCCTTGAAGCTGACTTGTGGGTGTATCATCGCAAAGGTGTTCATAATGGCGGCAGTGGCTGCTGCTGCAGTAGTTCCTTTTTCATTCACGCGGATAATCGCTTTTTGTAATACGGTTGAAATCAATAAAGGTTCTTTTGATAGAGCACTGAAGTTAGCTTGTTGGTTAAAAGCAGTGGTTAAACCCAGTTTTTTTAGAGTATTAGTTAGTGGTAAACGTGAATCAAAGGAAAATCTGGGTAGTTCAAGTTGCAGCATGGTTGGTTTGAGTTTGCTAATCCACTGATTTAGTTGCTTTAACTGAAGTTGTTGAATAATGGTTTCTAGCTTAACGGTAGAGCGCGGCAACAAAATAATCATGCTTATATTTTTTGAAGTATAAGGTAGGCTGATTAGCTGAAATTCTTTATTAGCAAGGTAAGGAAAAACGGCTGCCTGTGACATCATGGCTGCAGTTAACCTGGAGTTCGGAGTAATGTAAAAAATACCATGTTCGTTTGTTTTTAGCTTTTGAAAAGGCTTGGCCCAATTAGCATGGAAGTAAATGGCATTGAGTAAAGCTAAACGAGTTTCTTTGCTGAAGTTGCTTGGAGAAACTAATTTTTTTATAAACTGTTTGGTTTGTTTTGCGACCCATTGGTTAATAGTTAAAGCAGCCTGCTTAGATTTGTTGAAGTCGATTCGTTGTAAAGTGGCTTGCTGTTCCTCTACTGTATGTAAATAGGTGGATTTAAGTTTAAAGCCAGATTGTACCCAGATACCATTGGCTATATTGAGTGCATTGCCGGTTTTATTAAGTTGCTGAGCTAGCTGTTGATTAGTAGCTAGTATGGCTTGATAAAAACTTTTATCACAGCAAGGGAAGTGAAATAATTTAGCAATTTGTTGTTTAGTTTTTCCTGCTGCCCCTGGGTAAAGCGTGGCAAAAACGTTAAAGGCACTATAAGGCGAGGCAACTTGATTATGAGTGGTCGTTGGTAATGCTTTAAATAACTTGATAGTAAACTGATTTGCAGCATTACTTGGCGAATTAGCATAGCTTGATAGGCAGCCTAGTAATAAAAAGAAAAACACCATCGATTTTAGTAATTGCCTCATAAGGGCCACCTTGCGCTTTAAAATTAACTCTGCTTATAATTAAGTCTCGTTTGTTTTTTGTCAAGGACTGATCAATGAAAAAACGTTTCTGGGTTTTAGTTTTAACTTGCTGGTTATCTACTCTTGCTTTTGCTACGCCTACTATGAGTTGGTCAAGCTGGGTAGCGCAGCTAAAGCAAGAAGCAGTTCAGCAAGGCATTAATCCGCAGTTATTTGATCAGCTTTTTGTGGGGTTAAAGCCAGGTAAACGACAGTTACATTTAAACCGTAGCCAACCGGAACGACGTTTAACTTTTCTAGAGTATCGTAAAACGCGCATTGACCCTTATCGAATTAAGTTAGGTAAACGAGAGTATCGTCGACATAAAGCCTTACTCACTAAGATAGGACGTCACTTTCAAGTTGACCCTTGCGTGATTGTGGCGACCTGGGGATTGGAAACAAGCTATGGGCGCTATTTAGGGAGCTTCCCTGTTATTCGTTCTTTATCAACGCTTGCTTATGCGAGTAACCGTAAATCTTTTTTTCGCAGGGAGTTGCTTTATGCCTTGGAAATTTTACAAGGCGGCCATGTCGAATTAAAAAGGTTTAAAGGGGAGTGGGCAGGTGCTTCAGGGCAAGCACAATTTTTGCCTTCTAGTTGGCATAAGTATGCAGTAGATTTTAATGGAGATGGCCATAAGGATATTTGGACCAATTTGCCTGATGCGCTCGCTTCGGTGGCCAACTATTTACATGAAAACGGCTGGCAATATGGGGAACCTTGGGGTTTCCAAGTTACTGTGCCAGCACACTTTAGTGAGTCTTTGTTGAGTTTGCAGGTAAGACACCCAATGGAATATTGGTTTCATCATGGGGTCAGACCGGCACGGGGGGGCTCATTTGCCTGCGGCTAATCTAGAAGCTTCTATTATTCGACCTCATGGTGGGCCTGATTATATGGTCTTTAAAAACTTTCGAGTGATCATGACTTATAATAATTCGATTTATTATGCGGGTTCTATTGCTTATTTGGCTGATAAAATCTGTGGGCGAGCCTAGAAGGAAGGGTGTGCTTGGCACGGGTGCAGGGTTTAGCAAAAATAAAGCGCTAGTATGATTTAGTGTCGGCCCGCGCTACGCATGGGACCGACTTACATGATTTTATTTAGGCTGATCTACTAAGCAAGAGGCCGTAGGTATTTTGAATCATCTAGCCATTTACTCTCTGGGTAATAGGCAAAGACTAGGGTTCCACCTTTAATAGCATTGATAACTTTAGGATCCATTTTTTTGCTAAGAGCAGGGCAACCCCAGCTGCGTCCTAGTCGACCGTACTTATCAATAAATTGTTGATTAACGTACCAAGCACCGTGCATCACAACATCGCGATTATAAGCATTGTTGTTAAAACCTGGTTCTAGGCCATGTAAACGCATCGAGTAACCATCGTTACCGTAGAAAGTTTTTCCAGTAAGGAATACTCCAAGGCTTGTTTCTAAACTACCTGGTCTATTAGAAAAGTGGGTAGCATAGTCAGCACCACTTCCTTTTCCATGAGCAACAAAGGTATTGTAAAGCACTTTATTGTCTTTTAGGTCAATGACCCAGAGGCGCTTATCAGTCGATGGCTGATGGTAATTAATAATAGTGAGGACTTGGCGTTTATCTAAACCTTGCTCTCTAGCATGTTGATAAGCACGCAAAGCAAGCTTTAAGACTTGGGGGCTCAAGTCTGATGCTTGAGCGGTTAATGCCTTAATGACTTGGTCACTATACATTTGTGCGGTTAGGCTTTGGGTATTTTTTTTGCGGCGATCTTTCTTTTCAAAGTTATTTTTTAAGGTATAAGCATTCGCTACTCCGCTAAGACAAATAACTAACCAGGCAAAGGGAAAACAAAATTGAAGGGCTTTTCTCATTACTACTCGCTTTTAACTGTTTGATTTATAAACACATAACAAAATTTGCCCTAATTATACCGATTTGGAGAAAAAAAAGAACAGTTTTTTAATGATTTGCTCAATGTTTTTTCGTTTAGATGCTGGCAGCAGCACAGAGTAATGTTGTTTAGCAGCTTAAAATATTAAACTCGTTGCCGCTGCGCAAGTTCTAGTGTGGATAAGCTGTCATTGTTTCTAGTCTCAGTGTTTGCTCAGTATCTTGGCTGGCTTGTTCTAGCCCTGCCTCTTTAGAGTAAACTGCTACGACATCTTTTGCCTGACTAAAAAGACTACTTTCAGCCGAAGAGTCTAGGTTTCCAAGCTGATGAAGGTAACTGACTAAAACCTGAGCCTTCTCTGGAAAAGTAGTTTCTTTCTTAAATTTAGCCATACATTCTCTAGCAACTTGTTGTGCTTCGGTCGGCTTGCTAAAGAACCCAGCAGACGAAGAGGGGCTTGCAAAAAAAAACTTAGGATTAGCAGCTGCTTGTACAACAACTTGTAACATATCAAAACCACTGCTATAACCACAAACTTCTGAGGTGACTAACTTTAAGCTAACATCGTTTTTGATAAGTTTCTGCCATTCAGGTAGAGAAGCCTTGGGATTTTCAGAAAGCTTTTTTGAGGAATATATATTTACAAACTTTATTACAAACTGTCTCTGTTCCTCTTCTGTATGATAAAACTGTAAAATTGAATCGTTCTTGAATAACTCTAAAAGTACTAGCCTTTTAGCTATATTAAGCTTTAAACGTTCCTTTAATGGCCCACAGCGCTGTACTAGACTTTCCTCCTCAAACTGTTTATCTAGTAGGTGTGCATATGAAGTTAACTTTTCTTTCTGGAGCTCCGAGGGGAGAGGGAGGTAAGAAAGGTCAGTATTGTCACAGGCCAGTATAATAAGTTGGTGAACGCTTTTTTCATAGCTTTCAGTCGGCTTTTTTGGCAGTCCTTCAAGGTATCTACAATAGTCATCTATTGGCGCTAAGTTTAGGCAAACAGCTACTTGATAAGCTAAATGTTGGTGAGTGGGGTCACTTGAAACAACCTTTAGAATTTCCTCAAATTTTTTCTCTGTAATATTTGCAAGCTGCTCTTTCTTGCAAACTAGCAATTGATAACAAGTTAGGAACAGTTTTCTATCTGCTGAGCCTTTATCTTTAAGTGAAGGAACTCCCCAAACAGCTCCAATGGCATTAACCCTCTCTGAAATTAATTCAGGCGTAAATTCAGCATGCTCAGTAATAAGTAATTGCTCTAAACTCTCAGTAGGGTAACATAAGAGCCTGATATTCTCGGTAGTTAGGCTATTTTCTTTTACTAGGTATGCT
Source organism: Gammaproteobacteria bacterium (assembly GCA_965196985.1). Lineage (GTDB taxonomy): Bacteria > Pseudomonadota > Gammaproteobacteria > UBA12402 > UBA12402 > 2-12-FULL-35-23. Next base: position 20,200 of record CBDALO010000243.1, read on the forward strand.
ATGTCAGCATAGCCTTTTGTTTTTAAAATTAACAGTAACTCATCAACTGTGAGTTTACCTTGGCCGAGGGCTGTAGCGATAGGTGTTCTAATTTTCTTGGCAGTACTGCTCTCGGGGTGGCCTTTTTTGGTTAAAGCTCTTACTAGCTTAGAGTATGCCTGAATATCTGTCTCAGAACTAAAGGCGATGTCTACAGCAGTAGTTCTATTTGCTTCTTCACATTCACTTAAGAAGAAATAAATATCTAAGCGACTCGGTAGCAAGTCAAGATCGACACTTCCCAATTTTGCTATCGCATTTACTATATCTATTAATTCGTTATCAGTGAGCCCTTC
>CBDALO010000244.1:0-7916 GCA_965196985.1 Gammaproteobacteria bacterium
GAGCGTTATTTTTTCTGTAAAAACCAACTTCAGTACTTAGAAAAACCTTTAAAATTCTAAATGGCACTCTATTGTACCTGTCTCATCGCATAATATCTTAAATTAATTATGCTAATCAATCTAAAAAATTATTTATACCTCAAATTTTTCTCCTCTCAAAATAAATTATTAACTTTTAGGTAATAGCAATTATATCTCGTTAATAAGAACAAGAATGATCTATCCTAAAACCCTATGAAGCCTTATTATTCACTTCAACTTAAGTATCTAGGTGATCCGCTCCACTGGTCATCAATTTCCACTAAAACAGCTGATACGAGCCTTAGGCACGATTCAGTATTAGGGAAAATTCCAACTGTATGCGTCCTTCTTTTTACCTCTCTGTTTACGCGCTCAGCTATGTTACTGGTTCTTAATCTTTTTTGATGCGGCCTGTCAAAGTTCATCACTACTAAGCCCTCCGGTATATTCACTTCCAACCAAGAAGAAAGCTCTGGTGCTGTTTGCTGATATTTATCTACCGCCATAGCCAATAGTCTTTCCGACTCATGAATGTTTGAGGCATTAAATATAGCTGTAATCTCCTCAGCTACTGGTTCCTTCATTGAGCGCTTTGGTATGTGAGCCTGAGCATTTTGCTGCAAATGAAATTGGCAGCGTTGCCAAGGAACACTGGGGAACACAGCTCTTCTAGCGGCTTTTAGGCCAGTATGAGCGTCGCTAGTAATCAACTCAATACCATGTATACCTCGCTCAACCAACTGCTGAAGAAAATCACGCCAATGTACCTCAGCCTCTGATAACGCAACAGAAACACCTAGCACTGTTCTCTTGCCGGTTGATTCATCAAAGCCATAGGCTATCAATACCGCACAGTCTTGTACTGTGCCGCTAGTGCGCACCTTCTCATAACGTGCATCTAGCCAAAGATATTTTATCTTTCCTAACGGCTTATTTCGCCATTTCTTTAAATCTTCATCCAACAATTTAGCGCAACGGCTTACCTCTGTGCTTGAAATATCTGTTCCACAGAGTTGCTTTAGCACCTTTTCAACTTTGCGCGTGGAAACCCCATGCACATACATTTCAGCGACAGCCAGCTTAAGTGCTCTATCAGAGCGTACACCTCGCTCTAAGACTGATGGATAGAAGGCTTCATTGGAGTCTCTAACCTGCGGTATCTGTAGCTCAAGCTGACCTTGACCTGTGTTAATTAACCTTGGTTTAAAGCCGTTCGCATATCCGTTTCTATCGCCAGTTCGCTCATAAGGACTGGCATTTAAATGGCGCTCCCTTTCTATTAACATAGCCTCATTCATCAACCTGGAGACAAGCTTAGGTAAAGCTTCAAACCCCTCCATCGCTAAAACATGTATGGCTTCTTCGATTAAGTTCTCATTTTTATAGCAGCTCATTGTCATTCCTCTTTTTTGGTTAAGTTTACCTTAAAAGGAATTTCTAATCTGACTGAGTCGCCTGCTTATTTTCAGCAAGTCAATGGAATTTACAGAAAGGATGGCGCACTAGCAAAAACGATGGGTAGTACATTGCGCAAAGCCCTCAAAGAATCACAAACAAAACGTTAAATACTTAGGTCGATACACCAAACGTCCTCCTATTGCTGAGTCAAAAATTAAAAACTTTGATGGGAGCAGCCTCAGTTTTAATTATCTTGATCACGTCTCTAAAACCTACAAGCAATTTAAATTAACCGCGGAAGAGTTTATTGCTCGATTTATTCAACACATTCCTGATGTTGGCTTTCGTATGGTGCGTTATTATGGGTTTCTTGCTAACCGGGTGCGAGGTGAGATGCTACCCAAAGTCAGACTCCTATTAGGTGAAACAGATCCAAACACACCCCAGGTCAATTACCGCACCTTAATGCAAAATAATTTTAACATTGACCCCTATGAATGTGTTCTATGCGGTAGCCAAATGTTTTTAGCTAACTGCTGGTATAGACAACCTAACCGTTACAAATTGCTATCAAAGCATCGTGAACTCGCCTTACTGAAAAAAATCTAATAACTTCCTAGGGGGGTAGTCCGTCCAAAACAACAAATAACAGCTAGTTTTGGCTATTGTTTGTCATAACTAACCCTGAGAACTACCCAAAATTGTTATCTCCCTACCTGAACTGAATTCGATAATTCTTTTTGTTCTTCTTGAGAAACACTATTTTCTTTAAAAAATTGCTCTACTAAGTGATACGTTAGAAGTTTTCTAATACCCTTCGCAATAAAGTGTCGTGTCACCTTGCCCTTACCATCTCCTAATTTAGCTAGCATAATTGCGTAATCGTCATAAGCTTTTTCCTTACCTATCTCATACAAATATGAGGCCACATAAAAACATACAGCCAGTAGATTTTGTATCCCTTTAAAATTTTTTATCTGCATATTTTCCCAGCCTAGTCCTTCCTTGAGAAATTTAAAAACATATTCAATTTTCGCACGAGATAGATAAGACCTTCTGCGAAACTAAATACTGGGCGAGCTTATGCTCGTTTGTAGTTTTAGAATCCGGCTTGAAGATTGAGAATCCCAGCAATAATATTAAATCTCATATTGTGTTTTCTGCGAAAATTCCTATACACCTCCCCAAGAATGCGGAATTTTTTAAATTTTGAGAATTGATGTTCAACCCTAATACGGATCTTGCTGTGATTACGGTTATCCTCTTTTTGTTGAGTAGTTAATTTGCCGCCTTTGGGCTTTTTATGAGGTAAGTTAACCAAGGGGTCAGTATGTTGAATTCCTTGGTATCCTAGATCAGCATATTTTTCTGCTGGTGGCAGTGGGCTGCCACGTTGTCGGATCTTAATATCATGAACCCTCCCAGGCATTGTTTGAGAGACGTTGATTATTTTTCCGGATGTACTCATTGCTATCTCCACCTTTTGAGTATGTCTTTTCTTTTTACCAGAATAATAATCTTTACGTGGCTTCTTCTTTTTGGGGCGCTGAATAGGCTGCTCCGTTACATCCATTAATATAGCGCAAACCGCATCTTCTGTTAGGGTTCTGTCTTTTTTAATATGAATATGCTTGGCCACTAAGGGTTCTAAGCGTTTAAATAAGCGGCAGACATTACTGTCATCCAAACCAACAAAGTAACCTAAGAATTCATGTGTTACATAAGTGCGATAGTACATCATGAGAAGCAAAAGGCGATCATGGTGCGTGGTGAGTTTCGGGCGCCTTCCCAGCTTACTAAACTCATCATCAAGTGATGACTTCACTTGTTGGTGTATCGTTTCAAAATCATCAAGGGTCAAACCAGTTAACTTTTTAAAAATACGCGGGCGGTTACTGAGTTGCTGATAGCTTAATAGCATATGCCTTTCCATGAATGATTATTAATCAGGCAATTATAAGCAAATTTTAGCTAGTTTCTAGAACTGCCCTTAGTTACGCAGAAGGTCTATAGGCTATGTATACCTCATACGCCTCATCAAAAGTCGTTACTTTTTTATTAGTTAATAGCAGCATGTCATTCTTAAAAATTCTCCTACCATCTCTGCCTGTAATTTGGATTTTAATTGCATTGAAGTTCTCAAACTCTCCAAAATAAATAGTTATTTTTCCGTCTTGTACGCAATTCTTTCCAACTGTTAACTTTTGGAATTGCTTTTCGCCTTGAGCATCAAAATCAGCGTTAATCAGCTTAAGCTTTTTACCATCATCACCTCTACCTTCTATTGTTCTTGTTATTTTTGAGCGAATAATAAAGTCTTGATCTAGGTTTGTATCAATTAGTGAGAGATAGTCATTATCATCAAACTCTCTATCTAGAATATGGGTAATGGTTGCATCTTCATTCTTTGATTTTAGGCAGATTCCTATTTTTTCTATTTCACGAATAGACAGCAGCTTTTTATTAAAGTAATCACCAGATTCATAAAGACTCTTGGCCTCTTTATCTCCCTCAAATGGCTTTCCAGCCTCTATTTTCTTAATATGCTCAGCTTTTAAAAACTTAGGGTCTTTATTGCTGTAGCTTACATGCGATAGTAGATGCACAGCCTTATCACCAGGTACTAATGCAACTGCGTTATGCGTGCTGTAACCATTGATAATATCCCCGTCCAGACTCCTTACTTTACCTAGATTTTCAGTTTGCTTGCTATGTGGCTTTCTAATATCAGAAGGATCATGAAGAACATCAATTTTACTGGCGTGTGAAAGTTTTTCACAGCTCTGTTCTAGCAATACATCATTTGTTTTTATTGGATCTAAATCGGTGCTTTTATTTTCACCGGTAAGTGTACGAATCATCTTTTTATACTCATTGTTATCTTTTGATGAACTGAACAACTTACAACTACCTTCAGTTAATAGCTTTCCTACAATCGTCGATAGATTTTTTTAAAACAACTTTCCCAGTTAATTTTGAAAAAAGAGGGGCAGCGTAATCGGCGAAGTTTAACATTTATACTCATCTCGTTAGTCTTGTTAAAAAGACAAAGCATAGTCATTTTTACACAATATTTCAGCATTATTTTGTTGATTTAAATTTTGGGTAGTTTTCAGAACTAACCCTGCCCCACCACTAAATCGATTTTATAAAAAATACCTGTGCTAAAATTACTCATTTTAATTGGTGGTATTTTTACCAATTGACACATTGAAATTCCTTAATATCAAGTTAGTTAACTCTGTTTGAGCGTTGCTTTTAACGTTCAAAGGAATATTTGTTTTAACTGGCTGACTTGTTACTAAACTACAATCCTTCGCTATTTGTAGCCCAGCTGAAGCTGAAGAACCTGTAACCAGTTGGTTCTTTTGATCAGCATTAACCCCTTTCACAGACAAATTCTCACTTCCTGATGGATATACCGTTAAACTTCCATCTAAAATTAGTGTGCAACCAGAAGAGGCAGAAATCCCCATACCATTTACACAAGTGCTTTTTTGGTCTTCGCTAACACCCGGCAAACTAGGTATTGTTAACTGTAGTTGTTTAACTGGAACACGAGATTTATTTTCAATTAAGATAACTTTTTTCATGCCAGGAACGATAGTTACTTTACCAGCCCTTTCATCTTCTTGAATGCGTTGTAACGTGGCTTTAGGAAGCTGTGACTTAAAGTTTGCTAACACAAACTGAGGAGCAATGGTTAAAACCGGCCGCTCAATATCTAATTCTTTATCTACAGCAGGCTCTTTTCCAACTAAGACCTTTATCTCTGCTTGACTATTTTGTGCAGAATCATTAACTCGAATACCAAAGGTACAAGTCTGCCCTTGAGACAAATCATGATTTGCGCAATTATTACTTAAGTGATGCATCTTTGTCAGGCGTGCTCCCACCTTTTTCATAAACTCCCACAACGGGGTGCTGCCTTTATATAATGTAGAATATATAGCATAATATACACTTTAACATGATGAAGGATGGTGTTTGGATGTCAGCTAGAATTATCTCTGATGAAAATAATGAATTAACTATTGAACTCAAGCTTCCACTAAAAGGATCTATGCTTGAATGTGAGGACGCAATTCTTGATGGGCTTAATGAGGTTGGAACATTAGCCACTGAAAAAGCATTAAGTAAGTTTGATGCAGATGGCTCTCCTATCCATGTTGGAAAAATAAAGCTAACAGCACGAAGTAGAGATGAAGCAAATTACCAAACGCCTTATGGAGTTGCTCGAGTTAAGCGTTATGTTTATCAAACCTCTAAAGGCGGGAAGATCTTTTGTCCTTTAGAAGATAAGGCTAGAATTATCCAAGGATCAACACCGCGATTTGCAAAAATAATCTCACATAAATACTCAAACTTACCTGCTCCTAGTGTTATTGATGATCTCAAGGTCAATCATAACCGTAAAATCTCACATTCATACTTGCAACGGGCAACTGATTTTGTTGGCGGTATTGCACAAGCCAAAGAGGCTGAGTGGGAATATGAAGAGCCAAAGCTTGATGCAGGCGTTGAGATGCTAAGCATTAGCTTAGATGGTGCATATGTTCTCACCGTTGATGATGGTTATAGAGAGAGCATGGTTGGAACTATTTCCATGTATGATAAGCATGGTGCACGCCTGCACACAACCTACGTTGCAGCATCACCAGAATATGGAAAAGATGAATTCTTTAATAGGCTTGAAAAGGAAATAAAGCTGAAAAAGAAATATTACCCTGATGCTAAAACAATTGGCGTTGCTGATGGAGCAAAAAATAATTGGCCATTTCTAAAAAAACATACTGATACGCAAATTTTAGATTTTTGGCATGCAACTGAATATCTCGGTGAAGCATCAAAGGCAATATTTACCAAAAAATCTGAAAGAGATGAGCGTGATGTTTGGCTCCAAGAGCGATGTCATGACTTAAAGCACAAGAAAGGTGCGGCAGGTAGAATACTTGCTGAGCTTAAAGAGCATGTAAATAAAAAACTGAATAAATCGCTTAGAGAAAAGCTAGAAGGAACAATTACGTATTTTGAAAATAATATTAAAGAAAAGCGAATGTCGTATCATAATTTGATTAAGCAGAATGCACCAATTGGCTCTGGCGTCACTGAAGCAGCATGTAAAACAATTGTTAAACAAAGATTAGGGGGATCAGGAATGCGCTGGAAAGACAAGGGAATGAAAATCGTTTTATGCTTGAGAACACTAGTAAAGACTAAAGGCAGATGGGATCAGTTTTGGGAGAAGGTCAATGATTTTGGCGTGCCAGCAGTAATATAGCCTACATTATATAGAGGCAGCACCCCCACAACGGGATTAACAATTTCAGTTCCACCTGTATTCTTCAGTGTGTACTGCTTTGTTTCACCACTTCCAATCAAATTAGAGTCCGCATTAAGCTGCAGTTTAAATGCTGATGCCTCTATTTTAACTGGGACGTCTAACTTATTGCCTGCATTGCTTGAAGTCACTTCCAGAGTCGTGTGTTTTCCAATGCTGGCTGCTTGACTTGCTTTAAGCTTAACAACCAATTTACCACCTGGTGGGATACTAGTTCCACTCTCATTAGTTGCGGTTAAGCTTTGACTACTACCAATACTTAAACCAGAGATAGCTGGATTAAACGTAAAGTTTAATCCCTGTACAGCAATCCCACCATCATTGGTAATTGTTAATATAAAATTAGTACTTGGAGAAAGAGCAATACTTGATGCATTAATACCTAAATGAGCCTGTGTAGCAACTGAGCCTCCTCCATCCTTACAAGAACTCACTAGCAATGATGTTGAAAGCAAAGAAATCATTACAACTGTTTTAAATATTAAGCTATTAAACTTAACTGTAGTATTCACGAACCTGCTCTTCTCAAGCATTCTATAAACTCCTCATTGATTAAACCGCAACTTGAAATTAGAAAACTAGTTAAAGCGCTACTCTTAAATCTTTTCTCTGCCACCAAGCCATATGAAGGCACAGCTAAGCTTACAAAAATAACTCTTTAAAAAAACTTAGCATTTACATTAGCTAGGTGTGGTTAGTTCTTATTAATAATGTGGTAAGTAAGCTGGCGGCTTTTTATTAGGCTTAACTTTAACCGCCAGCTATCTAAAAGCTTAACCCACTCTCCCAACCCCTGCTGCTTGATTAGCTATTGGCTCCTCAAGAAGCTGTTGATTACCAACAGGATTTCGACCAAAGAAGCTTAGATCTCCTACACCTCTACAATGGATTGTTTGAATAGTTGAAGTAGTCTGGTTACGCCCATTTGTAGCTGACACCTCAACAGAGTTATCACCTTCATTTGCACAAGTAAAATAGAGTGGTGTACTTTCACTATCACCTTCAAAAACCATAGGTAAAGCCGGATCAACTACAGATTTAGACTTACCAAACGCTTCAAGTATATCGCTAACGCTAAACTGCTCAGCCGTTAAGACGTTTCCACCACTATTATGAAAGTTTGCCGTTGCGAGCTGACTTGACCTTCCAACCGTGA
>CBDALO010000245.1:0-31531 GCA_965196985.1 Gammaproteobacteria bacterium
AAATGTATAAATAAAATGAGATATGTTAACGGTAGTTTAGTGTTGAATCATGATAAAGAAAACATAAAAATGGGTATATCTGCATGGATTTATTTTTTGGAAACACCTAATCATTATCCAATATTTTTATATGGATTACTATTGCCAACAGGCTTTAAAGAGTATAGAAATAGCAAAGGGAAGAAAATTGGAACAGTCGAGGTAGATGGAGTAAGCTGGAAAATAATAGTTTATTGTAGCATAATAAAGATTGAAGATGATCTCATATTTATAAATAAACTAGAAAAAAATCTTAATATAAACCTACTTAATAGAAATATTAAATTAACTAATCCAGTTGAATACTCATATGTAGAAAGAATTATCCAATCTGTTGATACCGGAAGTTTTGACAACCAAATTGCTTGCTCGCCTATACAGTCAACTGTGTCTATGTTAGTGTTCTACACCAATGAAATAAATAGTTTTTTATATAATCACTTAAAAGATCCATCATTTTATAAAATATTAGAACTGCTGGAAAATGATTCTAGTCAGGATTTCACTAATGCTTATGCGCAGAGAATTGGCTGCTTTGAATATGGTGATGTTCATCCTTGGTCTGAGGATCCTGAACCACCTTTCCGGCTTTATTGTCATGGTTCACAATATTTATTTGAAAGATCAGAGAAATATAAGTATGACCTAACCATGCATTTAATTATCTATACAAGACAGTGTGATATTGTATTTGATAATGTCATAACTATTAACAAAAATACATTTTCAAAAATAATAGATGTCGGAGAACTATCAGACACTGGGTTTGAGTATTGGGTTTTTGATTCAAGTGGAAAACTACTACACCACCAGCTACATACTAGGTGGATACGATCCATATCTATCAACTTATTACCGTCAAGGCAATCGTATACCATACCAAAGGGTGTCTTCCACAAGCAAGACCATCCAATATCAATTATGACGTACAATCAGCAAGCGATGCATATAGCACCCAATGACGCATCGCAAAGTTCAAACATAGAACGCAGATGTAAAGACATACAGAATATAATAAAAAATTATAAGAAAATATATTTAAATGGAAAATGGTTTGACTCATCCAATAACTCTTTTGCCGATGTTACTCAATATATTAACAATCTGATTATACATTATAATGCTAATAGAATTACTATTATTGACCCTTATATCTCTACTTCAATAGATTCATTTAAGGCACTTATTGCTCTGGAGAAAATTGGACTACAAGTCAATGTTATTTCTTGCAGAAAAAAAGACAATAATAGTGTTGAAAAAAACAAAATAATAAAACTATTAAATACTACAAAAAATAATTTACCTATAGCAAATCTAACATGGACTGAATTGGAAGATGGAGCTTTCCACGACAGATTTATATTATTTGGTTCAGAAGAAGGTAACAATATAATATATATGTTATCAAATAGCTTAAATAGCCTGATGAATAAATATGATTTTAGTATGGTTAAAATGGAAGGCTATATGAACTATGATGCGAATAGATATATTAATAAAATACATGATAAATGTGTTAAAGATAAGATTGTTTGGAGTATTAAAAATGAAATTTAATAACCACAAGGATATCTCAATAGCATTGTCAGCAATGAATATTAAAATGATTAATGATAATACCTTTGAAAATACGAAAAGGGAAAAGTATTCAAGGATAGAATTATTAGAATACTGTAATCTTTACCTGCAAAGCACTTCATGCGAAGCATCTTTATCTTTTGATTTTTGTATTAGCATTTTATCGGTGTATTACTATTACGGAGAAATAAATCAGCTATATGACGCTATGGAATATTTAAAAGTACACATAGCACATAGCTACAAAAATCTCATGGATTCACTATATCAAGAGAAAAATGAAGTAGAAACCCAAGATAATAAAGACCTATTTTACCTTAATATGCTAAAAAAACCGTTTGGATGTGAAATATTTATCATGCTAGATCAACGTCATGATTGTAAAAAGTTATCACTAAGAATTTATTTAATATGCCATATAATCAAAGCTCTTTCATGTATTGATATTAATGGAACAGATAAATTTTTTTCTGATAATCAAACAAGTGGAGTAATTAAAAACTATTTCATTTGTTACATGCTCAGTAAACCAGAATTCATGATAGATGACTTCATGCATTTTATTAATTCATCTATTCCTTTTTTTAAGGCTTTAGTGGCATTTAGGATTTTCCATCTCTCCAGATTTACCTTTAGCTATCAGGAAAAAATACAGATCGAAAAACTAAATGAGTTAGTATTTACAGACAATGAAAAGATATATATATTCTTTTACTACTCTTTTTCAAAATATGCTTCAACTATTGGATTAATAAATCAATACGATGATGAAGTATATATTGATTTTACCAGCGAAATTCATAAACTAGTAAGACAATTATTTTCAATAGAAACATTTAATTATTCTATCTTTTATAACGACATAATATGTAATCTTGGTGCGAATCATGGAGTATATAAAATCCTTATGTGTATCATGATGCAGGTTAGAATGATAAATAGAATAAATAACTTTAATGTTTTGTGTGATCAATTGATTAAAGATAGTATAGAGTTTGTTGAAAATAATTTCAGTAACACTGGTTGCGATAATAAAGATCTCTCTTTAGGTAAACAAATACAATTGTTTTACAAGTGGTCAGGCATTAATTCTACAAAACTGAATGAGGAAATCAAAAAAAAATATATAAAAATATATAAAAAAATATATCAACCATATATTTTTTTCAGGAATAGGCAGTTATGGACTAGCAATATATATCTAATGAGGTTTTACTTGATAATATTAGAGGCAATTGATGTTTTAGATGTAAGTCTTGTTAGCCAATATATAAATGTAAAAAATAACTACCCACATCCACTTGATAATTATTTTAATCTCAATGAGTGAGTATATAAATTTAGTTAGCAGGTGAAATATCTTGTTTTATTTTATCTAAGTCTTCAGTAGATATTCCAGTAGTTTCATATATGAAATTATCATCTGATCCTTTGCGAAGCATATTTTTAACAATTTCAGATTGTTTAATAAACTGGCCTTCTTGTCTTAATTGATCTGCTGCAGACATAATCGTCTCCTTCATATCCGGTAGTGCTTCAGCTAATAGCGTGACAATTTCACTACCATAGTTGTCTTTCTCATATTCTAGCGCATATTTTACCAGCCTAGAAATGTGTTTTCCACCATCAAGTGTTTTGATTAATTGTAGCAAATCATGCTGAATTAATGCTTTGATAATTGGTATAAGATCACGGCTATACGCGTGCTTGTGGCATAATTCCATGGCAGCCACATGCCCATGCGTTAATAGCTCATCATCGGGTATGACCGATAAATCAATCAATGGGGCAGGGGCATTGTAAAGCTCTTGGGCGAGTTCCGCATCCTCAAACAAGTCGAAGAAATTGAGCGTGTACGGGTAGGGTTTTTGCTTGCCGTTATAAAACACCAAGTTGAGAATTAACGGCAGTTTGAGCTTGTCATTCTTCTCTTTTTTATCAATTTGTTTTAAAAACCGATCCCAAATCTTACAGCGATAATACCAGAGCCTAAACGCCATTAATGGATCCGGTTGCGATTGGTGCTCGCTGAGCACGTACAAAAAAATCTGCTCTTTACCGTATTGTTTTTTGAGCTTTACTTGGTAGAGCACATCCGTAAACGCAGTCTGGAAATCTTCTTCGATGAAGCTGTCGTTTTCTAAATGTAGTGTTTCCCAGTCAATCATCTTTTGGATTTTTTTAGGTAAGTGCGCCTTAAAAAAATCCTTGGCGATCTCGATGTCCTGGAGCGAGCTTTTAAAAAAAAGATCGTGATGCTTAATGGCGTGCTTGCTGCTCATTCCCTATCCTTGATATTAAGGAATTTCAATGTGTCAATTGGTAAAAATACCACCAATTAAAATGAGTAATTTTAGAACAGGTATTTTTTATAAAATCGATTTAGTGGTGGGGCAGGGTTAGTTATGACAAACAATAGCCAAAACTAGCTGTTATTTGTTGTTTTGGACGGACTACCCCCTTAGGAAGTTATTAGATTTTTTTCAGTAAGGCGAGTTCACGATGCTTTGATAGCAATTTGTAACGGTTAGGTTGTCTATACCAGCAGTTAGCTAAAAACATTTGGCTACCGCATAGAACACATTCATAGGGGTCAATGTTAAAATTATTTTGCATTAAGGTGCGGTAATTGACCTGGGGTGTGTTTGGATCAGTTTCACCTAATAGGAGTCTGACTTTGGGTAGCATCTCACCTCGCACCCGGTTAGCAAGAAACCCATAATAACGCACCATACGAAAGCCAACATCAGGAATGTGTTGAATAAATCGAGCAATAAACTCTTCCGCGGTTAATTTAAATTGCTTGTAGGTTTTAGAGACGTGATCAAGATAATTAAAACTGAGGCTGCTCCCATCAAAGTTTTTAATTTTTGACTCAGCAATAGGAGGACGTTTGGTGTATCGACCTAAGTATTTAACGTTTTGTTTGTGATTCTTTGAGGGCTTTGCGCAATGTACTACCCATCGTTTTTGGTAAAGCTGATCAAGCAGTTGATTAAAGTTGAAAGTGTGGTTCAGTGTAGAGGCTAACTGATTTGGCAGAATAAGCCCTTTGTCCTGGTGGTGGTTTCTAAAAAGGTTAATGACCTCATAACGCCACATGGACATTAGTGTAGGTTGATGGAAGTAGAGGCTTTTCCATTGTGTTAACTCTTTGTTGATACCACCCAGAGTGATTGACGCATGAAGATGCACATTGCGCTTTAGATCTCTGCCAAAGGTGTGAAGCGCGATAAATACACCGGGTTTAACCCTCTTGTTTTTAGCAAGCTTGAGTAACACCTTTGCTGCTAATGGTGGGAGTAAATTAAGAAGCTCTCTGTTTGTCCAAAAGCAGTCCCAAAGAGTAGAGGGCATGGTGAATGTGATGTGTTGCCATGTAGTGTTGGGTAAGATTGCCATCTGTTGTTGTATCCATACTTCTGTGGCTTTTTTACCACACGATGAACAGCTTTTAGCTTTGCAGGTATGGCGGATGTATTTGACGTGTGAACAGTTTGGATTACTGCAATGATACTCTTTATGGCCACGCATAGGATGTTTGCAGCTAAGCAGCTTAACAATGCCAATGACAATAGCTTCTCTGATTTTATCTTTGTACTTGGTGTGAAAGTTCCACCAGTTCTGATTGGTTACCAAGATTTGTTTGATACTAAAGCGTTTCATTATTCATAGAGTAAAATGAGAAGCGCGTATAGTAGGTGAGTTATTGCTCAGCTACCTGAAGCAATTTCTATAGCAGGTGTGTTATTTTTATTCGTTATTATTCCATGGGCAGGTTTGACTAGTTTGAGACTTAATAATACTCGTGGCTTTGTAAAGACTAAACTCTTAGAGGCTTAGAAAGTTGCCGGCGAAGCCGGCCTGACTTGTTTGCTTTTGTTGACCACCTTGGCTTCCACGTGTAATACCCTGCATAAAAAAAGAAAGCAGCAACCAAGAGGTATCGCCAATAACCCTGCAGCGGTGTAATGAAGACATAACGGTTAATGAGAAAGAAAACAGCAACGATGATTGACGCATACAACGCGCCTTTCGTGCCGCGCTCTTTCAAGAGGGTTGTATACCGTAAATCAGGGTAAGATGTTTTCATTAACCCGCTTGTGACTCCTATTCGGCTTGGCCATGCTATTGCTATGTAAGCAACACATTCGTAAGCCACTATTCTAATGGAATTACCGGACTCTCACCAGAAGAAGTTTAATCTCTACGTCCCGCAATAGCTACTCGTAATCCACAGCCTACCATGACCTAGCTCGACTGAGACCTGAAAACGCGCTTTGCGATCTAAAATGGCATCGTCACCTTTTAACGCGCTACGGCTCGGCCCACCGTTCAACGGTGATTCCCATCCTGTGAGTTCTTTATAACGCCGTTGCGCGTAAGCATGACGTAGGCCGTGTAGCTTACTTAACCCTGCTTTACTTGCCACCCAATAATAGTGTTTGTTTTGTTGGATATAACTTTTATCCGGTGGAATTAAGGAGCCACCTGCAGCAAGCACCTTTGCTCTGTCTAACCAATATCTCTGCTCCTCAGTTTGAATGGGGATGTAACGCTCCACCCCACCTTTCGCCCAGGTACGATAGATAAAAAGCTGATTACCCTGATCAGCAACGGTGGGAATAATTTTAATGGACTCCGCGGCCCGTAAACCAAAGACACGCTGCAGCTCATACGAACATAAGACCCGTTCATCATCCACCGCTTGAAAGTTTGGCGAATGAATCGCTTTACTTTCCGTAGGGATTAATTGCCGAGCACCAACCTGATAAAAGTCATTGGTTTGGACTAAGCGGTGTTTGCCAAGCTGGCGACACACAAAACGCAAGTCAGATAAGCGGTTTTTAATGCTGCCGACACTAATCCCTTTTTCTTGCCAGTGCGCCACCAAGCAGGCAACGTGCTTTTGCTTTAACCCTCGAATGTGTTTAATTTTATAACCCAAACCGTGTAGCTCAGCAAACATGGCTCGTAACCGATTAGTCCGGCAGATACGGGTTGAATGTGACATTTGCTTGCTGCCTTTATATTGTTTCATAAACTCAGACAACGAATAGTTTAATCGTCTAAGCGGTTGTAAGCTCATGCAAATACTCCTTTTTAATACGATGGGTACTGTGACAGCCCATTTCATGACACAAGGTTTGAATAGCCTGATCACTCTCATCCTGCTGAGATAACGCTTGGTAGCGTTGTTGTGCATAGTGTTGCCGGTAAGGCAAACGTGGATTGAGTTTCAAGATCCCTAACTCCGCTTGATAAAGCCGATTACAATACGTCACGAATTCTGGTGTGTGTTCCAAAGAATAGCGTGTTTGTAATTCCTTACACCGCTGCAAGCAAGCTTTTTGCTCATTCGTTACAATCGGAATCTGGCGTGTTTTATGGTTATGAGCCAAGGTGCGATCAATCCATAATGATTGCTTGGTGGTTTGAATGAATGAGAGCAACACCTTAATTGCCTCGAAGCGGGTCACACCAAAGCTTTGCTGTAATGCCACTAACACTTGAGTGATCGGGTGGCACAGCGAGGGTGTCGGTACAACCGGCTGCGGTGTGATGCACTCATCACGCTGGATCCCCAGTTCCGCATTACTTGGAATACTGACCGTTAATTCGGCTAAGGCAATAAAATGACGTAACGCGCCGAGCTTATTTTTTAAGGTGCTGTCGTTGTTGTCTTGCTGGCGATAATAAGCAACCAGCTCTACAAAGTGATCCCGTGTTAATTGATCCAGTCGATAAGGTAGCAACCGTAACTTCGCCCAGTCAGCAAAACATTGCCGAACGATACGTCGGTGCTCTTGCCGCGTACGATACGAGTATTGCCTATCTTGTGCGAGCACTTGCTCGACTTTCTTTAATAAACTGTGCTGTCGCCCCATACGAGGTTTTCCTTCTATTGACAAGTCAGTGACCTGAAGGCTCGCTATTCTCAACGCCTTTGAGCAACAACGATCAACCCCAAAACCCAAGGGAGTGAGTTTCACGACTCACCGTGCTCAACGCCACAAAAGACACAAGCCTTCAGGTCACTGACCAAGGGAGAGAAAGAAAGAGCAGGCAATTTATAATCTGTGGTTTGCGCTATTAGACCTAGGCTTAATTGGCTTAGTGCTATTAAGACCAAAAACGACAGTAAGTGATGCCGTTAATCCCCGAAGGGCATATGGGTCTCAGACAAGGGTCTACCATTTGTCAAAAACACGAACTACAAAATTTGTCTGTTCTTCTCTTTTCTTCTCTCCTCTTAATGTTTTTCATCCAATTAATTTCCTAAGCAAGCTGTAACCCCAGTGCTTAGGAAGCAGTGCTCACCCTCCACCTGACCTTCGCCAGTGTGAACGGAGCGGTGCAAAACGTATCCAACGCGCAAGCGTGTCAATCCGAAGCTCTCTGACTTCAAATCACAAAGTCAGTCTGCCCGCTTAACGCGAAGTGGCTACAAAACGTTTTGTTAAGCACACGAACTCGTGTGCAAATAGTTAGCTATCGATCTTGGTCGATAGAATGAGATCATTAAGCCCCTTCTGCGACAGCATTAGTCCTAACGAAGGTTAAAGATAAGCAGATAACACCACTTATCGGTCTTAATGCCAAAGGCAGTTTGCGTCATTCGTTTATGCTCGGTAAGAGCACTGGCCGCATTGGCAAACCCGAACTTTTAGGACAAGGTTAATCTTGTCACTCGCTCCATGCTTTGGTAAGTCCCGCTAGCTTTCGCTAGGCTCACGACACCTGGGACAACTGTGACGAATAGTAATAGACGTACAAGACGTTTCAGGCTTTCGGCCTTCTTCAGTATTACCTCAAACAATGTTACCGAGCTGACACCACAAAAGCAAATTCAATCAAACAAAAAAAGCAGCAGCAGAACCAGCAAGTGGTTTGTGCTGAGCCATTTTAAAAAAGCGCAGCAGCGACAGCAAAACAAAGTGACCCATTAACCCTGATGCCAATGGTGAGTACAAACTGAAATTTCGCGCCGACAATTTATCCACAATCGTTGGGGATTTTTTTATGGAATCCCCAACTCATGGGGATAAATTGAGGCCCTGCACCTGTGGCCTAGGCGGGAGCCAAGTCAGGCTATTCTTTAACCAAAATCAGAGCAAAATAAGTTAGCCCGTAAACACGGGCTAGAATTTCGCGTGTAACTGCTTGTTTCCATTAAAAAATCGCCGGAAAACGCTCCCGCGTCACTTCCTATTTTATAGGAAGTGACGCGGGAGGATTGCAACAGCCCCCGTGCGAAAACGGGGGCCGAAGCCAACCGGTGGAACGGTTGGCGGAACTGAAAATCGAGGTGCTTGGAAAGCCTCTAGCGAGTGGAGAGTTCCGCCTGCAAGACAACAAAGCCTGCCGGTTGACTCGCAAGCTGGACAATCTTTTGATGCGGTAAACCTTGCTGGCGGAGGGTGTTGTAATACTTGGCGAGGGTGTTGAGTGTGGATCCCGCACTGCGACAACGTGCAATTTGAGCAAGGTCTGCTTCTGAAAAACCCCACTCTAGCAATTTTTTAGCGTGCGTTTGCAGGGCTTGCAGGGTCTTCGCTCCGCCACTTTTTGCGGTGATACTGACTAAATCAGCAGGTGTGAGTGAGAGGGTTTGCCACGCATTTTGCTCCTCAGCAAGTAACGTGAGGGTGACTCTGGCTCCGTCTTGGTTGACTATTCTGATTAAATCGTAGTCACGAAAGCCCTGATTTAGCAGAGTGGCGTGATGCGTGAGCAGGGCTTGGATGGCAGGCGCACGTCCACGTTTGTTGAGTATTTTGACAATTTGTTTGTGCTGAAAACCCAGAGTTAGCAGAGCGGGGTAATGCTTGGCGAGTGCATCGAGCGTTTTGGTTGCTCCCGAATGGCTTAAAATAGGGACTAACTCTTCGGTGGTAAAGCCCCAGCTTTCGAGCTGTTGGTGGTGCGTGAGCAAGGATTCTACGGCCTGAGTGCAACCCTCAGTCGAAAAGATCTTAACCAAATCGGCGTGCTGAAACCCCAAGGTTTGTAACATAGTGCGGTATTGATGCAACGCTTGCAAGGCCAGTGAAGCCCCACGTTGGGTTACTAATTGCACTAATTCCGCATGGGTTAAGCCTGCGTTTTGCCAGAGTTCCGGTTGATGCAGTAACGTTGTAATCGTTTTTGCTGCACCATCCTTGCTCAATAATGCCACGATTTCAGACTGGCTAAATCCCCACTGAGTCAATAGCGCGTGGTGTTCGAGTACCGCTTGGAACGCTTGCGCTGCCCCGTCTTGACTGGCGATACGCACTAAGTCAGTGATACTGAAACCTAACTCCAATAAAGCCGAGTGATGTTCCAACAACGCATTCAAGCTGTTGGAGGCACTGTTTTGTTGAGCAATCTTGACTCGTTCTGCGTGTGAAAAGCCTAAACTTTTCAGTGCGGCATGGTGTCTCACTAACACCGCCAGTGTGTGTGCTGCGCCGGTTTTACTGCTAATACTCACCAAATCAGCGCGGTATACCCGCATTGCATCAGGGTGGGGTAATGGGTGAGCAGGGCAGTGATCGTCTGACTGGCTCCCATTGAGGCGGTGATTTTTAAGCAATCCGTGGTGGAAAAGCCTAACCGCAATAAGGTTTGTTGGTGCTCAAGAAACGCAGTGACTGCTTGTGCGCCACCCATATTCCCAGCAATGCGAACAATGTCAGTAGGGGTTAAGCCACGACTAACTAAGGTGTGGTGATGGGTGATCACGGCATTCAATGCTTGCGAGCCACCGGTATTACTCCCTAATTTAATGAGCTGGTCATGGGTGTACCCTAGCTCTATTAATTGCGGGTACACGCTGATCAATTTAGTCAGTGTTAACCCACCCGCATCAAAGGAACCTAACCGCGTAATCTCTGCTTTAGTTAATCGCACTTCAAACAAGGCACACTGTTCTAGAATGGTTGCCACGGTTTCGCGTGAGGCTTTTTTTAGGATGAGCTTATCCGCTTGCTTCTCAGTAAACCCTAACGTAGTTAATTGACGACACTCGTCCTGGTAGCGAGTGAGCGCAATGTTGTATTGGGTTAATTTAGCAGATAACTCATCCATGCTAATGACTCATATCATCATCAAGTCAGCGTGAGTTACGCATCTGGCTCAGCAGGCGTAGCCTCAGCTTTGGCTTTAGAGGCAGTCGTTTTGCTTTTTTTAGCAGGTTTCTTTTTGGCTCGCGCTTTTTGCTTGCTTTGCTTCGCCCATTCTTTTTCAAACTTTGCTAAGGCTTTGGCGCGGTTAATGACAAAGCTGTACTCTTGCGTGATCTCGGCTTGCTGGACTTTTAATGCGTCCATCTCTGTTTTAACACCCTCAATCAGTGCTTCAATGGTGTTACGTCTATCTTTATTTAGGGGAATTGAGCTAGTTTTATCTCATAATAAACAAGGTTTTTAGTAACCTATCAAGGTAAAATAACTTGATATAAAAACTATAGTGAAATTAGTCATGCGCAGAATCATAAAAGCGATTAAAAGCCTGAGTGATTACCTGATCCTGCTGAAAAAAAATCCAGAGCTACTAAGGCCAGAGCAGTGCAGCCATTGCGGTTCAGGTGGACTATGGTCACATGGATCATATGATCGAAAACCAGATAGGAACCCAGGTAAAGGACGCTCTTTAAATCCCACCCCTGTTTTGAGATTTTATTGTCATCAATGTAAACGTACTTGTTCAACCCTACCTGAGATACTTTCTCCAAAGCGTTGGTATTGCTGGTCAGTTCAGCAGGCAGTGTTAATGAGCGTGCTCCTGGGAAAAGTATTAGCTCATCAGGTCAGGAGCAAGGTGTTAGTCGACACACCGTTGCTAGGTGGTTTCACTGGTTGGTTGACCACTTCGTTGATTACTCCTTCCATATCAAAGCACATCCGTTGTGGTTACAGCTTGGGCGACATAGTGATCCACAAGCGTTTTGGTTGGCCTGCCTTGGTGAGCATGATTTATCGAGCATCATGCTTTTTCTTAACAACACAGGAGTGAGCATCCCATAATTAATTAACGTGAAAAAAAGTTGAGATGGATATTTTCTGTAAACCTCACGACCCCACACAGTTTGAGCGTAGCATTCTCAACTCAAGTTGTGATTAACTCATTGCAAGTAGTTAAATCACACAGGAATTGCAAAATGACCAAGCCCATTCACCCAACAGCACTGTTTCGCCTAAGTGTTTTAGGTGAGCTATGTAGCCGAAATAGTTTTGAGCATGGTGAGCTCAAGAGCATTATTAAAAGGTTGTCCCAGCAAACCTACAACATTCCAGGTAGTAAGCGTGTTCACCTCAGTGCTAAAACAATTGAGAATTGGTATTACGCCTGGTTAAAGCAGGGTATTGATGGATTAGTTCCTAAAACTCGACGAGACAAAGGCCAGTGTCACATCAATCCAGAGCTACAAGAGTTAATTATTTCCACTAAACAGGAAAGCCCTTCAAGATCAATTCCGACCGTGATTAAACTCTTAGAAACTCAAGGGAAGGTAGCACGAGGTGAATTATCTCACGCAACAGTTCACCGCTTATTAGTAAAACACGGCCTGTCTAAAAGAACAGTCACACCTTCTAACCAAATTGAGCGCCGCTCATTTGAGGCGCTCACAGCTTGTGATATTTGGTATGGCGATGTCATGCATGGTCCAACGATTTACGATGGCCAAAGAAGAGTTAAAAGCTATTTGGTGAGTATTTTTGATGATGCCTCAAGGTTGGTCTGTCACAGTAAATTTTGTACTGATGAGAGTGCCATTACTATTGAGCATGTGTTGAAAGAGGCATTACTCAAACGTGGGCTTCCTGTTAAGCTCATCATTGACAACGGCCCTGCCTACCGTGCTAAAACGTTGCAAACCATTTGTGCTCGTTTGAAAATTCAATTGATTTACGGCAGGCCCTATGAACCGCAAAGCAAAGGCAAACTAGAGCGTTGGCATAGAACAGTACGCGAGCAATTCCTAGCTGAATGCAACCTGGATTCCATTCATAGTTTCAATGCGCTGAATGATCGATTTTGGGCTTGGGTTGAGCGTGTTTATCATCAAGCCTCGCAAAGCGCCCTGCCTGACAAGATGACCCCGTTACAACGCTATCAGCAAGACCTCACTAAAATTCAGCCGTTAGGTTGTTTGGCCGATAAGCTAGATGATTACTTCCTGCATCGCATTAAGCGCCGAGTCAGGAAGGATGGCACGGTAAGCTGGAATAATCGACTCTTTGAAGTTCCATTTGAACTGGCTCAACAAGAGGTTTATTTAGTGGTTGATCCGCATAGTGACTCCGCCCGTCACGTCGAATCATTGGAATATCAATACCTTGGTGCAGTGGGAGAGCTGGACAAACATAACAACCTTTCTAGAACCCGAGCTAGACCTCAGATGCCGGAACAACCAGCAAGAAAAACCTCGCTAGTTGAGATTGTTTATAACCAAGTTAAAGAGGATTTGGATATCACTGAGGAGATACCGTCTTAAACGTCAACAATAAATTGTAAAATTTTTACTAGGCATCCGCTGAAAATGGCTGCTGTGTTTTTAGGATGCCATAAATCATATGCACCATTTTTCTCATAACAGCACAAATGGCTAGCTTCTTTGGCTTGCCTTTTTTGAGCAGCTTTTCATAAAATTTCTTCAAAATAGGATTATGCCTTATAGCCACTAATGCCGGCATGTAAAGCGCCTTTCGCAACCAAGCACTACCAACCTTTGAGAGCCGTGATGAATTCAATGAAGTGCCTGATTGTGACTGGCTGGGATTTAAACCAATATGAGCAGCCAATTGTTTTGCGCCAGAAAATCTTTCAATATTATTAAAAAAAGCAGTTAGTGTTTGAGCGGTTTTATCACCAATGCCTGGGATGCTTTTAAGCAGCTCTGTGTTATTCTTCAGATCATCATCACTCGCGATCAGCTTACTAATTTCTTCCTGCAGTCGTAAAATTTCTTTTTCCATATAATCGATATGATTTTGTATAGAGCTAATAATTGTTTCTTCCGCTAGCTCCAGCCTGTTTTGTTCATTGCTGACTTGGGAGGTTAATACTTCAGATCTCTGTATCAAAGCTCTTAGAGCCTCTATATTAGCTGGCAAAGGCTGCCATAGCGTTGGAGTAAAATGATTTGAATAGTCCTTAATACTGACCGCATCGGCCTTGTCGGTCTTGTTTCGTATTAGCTGTCCTTTCATAAAAAACTTTATTCGTGCAGGATTAATTATACTGACATCACACTTCTCACTATGTAAATAAAGAGCCAATGCATTACCGTATTTACCTGTTGATTCCATGCAAAAATGAAGTGACTGATCAGATAAAGATTGCGTCCATTCTAATAACTCAGAAAAGCCCTCAGGATTATTATTAAAATGTTTAACGTGATCTTTTCCGCTAGTGGTGATAGCAGCAACAAAATCAGATTTTGCAATATCAATACCAACACAATTTTTTTTCATTTGCTAGAGCCTCTTAAATTTTATTACAATAACAAACTTGGGAAATCATAGTTCGGATCAACCTTGCAAATACAGGCTCACAATGGCCTAAGATACCGTTCGATCTCATGAACTTATGAGGGTGGAAGGGAGCTAAATCTCCTCAACAGGATTAAATCCTAAGGACGAACACGGCTTCACCTTCCGCCTACCCAAGCATCCTTGGGATTGTAGCAATATTGTCATATCTCTACAGTTATTTAAGATACAAGGATGAGTAAGATGTATCTTCAACATTTTGGCTTGAAATTTGATCCATTGGGTAAATCAAACATTATTGAATTGGCGCAGTCAAAGCGACTAGAACAGCAACTTAATGGTTTGCTAGAAACACGCGGCTTAGCAGTGATTACTGGCGACTCAGGGACAGGAAAGACCACGGCGCTAAGATACTGGAGCAATAAACTCAACCCGCTGACCCATCAAGTCATTTATCAATCAGACACTCACTTTCGGTCATTTGATGTGTACTCTCAGCTTGCCGAAAATCTAGGTTTAGAAAACTATTACCGATTCTCTAAACTTTGGAGAGACTTGAAGCAGAGCTTGATCGCGCTCTACCATGATAAAAACGTTCAGCCTATTTGGATCCTAGACGAGGCGCATCAGCTTAGTAATGATTTCATTCTACGATTACCTGACTTCCTTAATTTCAGTTTTGACAGCAAAGACGTCATGACGATTATCTTATGTGGACTCCCATCACTTCTAGCAACATTGCAGAGACCAGCCTATGAACCTATCAACTCTAGAATTCAGTGCTTTATTAGGTGGCATGCAATTGAAGATAGCAGGGATTTTGAGAGCATTATTCACGCTGCTTTTGAGAAGGCAGGAATGAGCAGCAGCTTATTCACTGAAACAGGTATTCGTGCAGTACACATGGCCACAAAAGGTAGGCTTCGTTATGTTGATAGGCTCATGCGACATGCGTTGCTAATCGCCGCTAATATGAATTTAAACCATATACCGGATGATGTCATTAATCAGGCAATTCATGAGCTAAAAGGTTAACTATTTGACACCATCTCACGCAAAATAGGTTGAGATGGTTTCTCTAAATTATTGTGGGACGTTACACAATGGCCTCAATAGTCTCTTTTGCTTTAGCAACCCGTTTTTCGGTTTGTTTGCCTGGCTTCGCTTTATGTTGTGCTTTGGCTTCTTTTAAGGCTGCTTTTTGAGTAGTGAGTTTCTCTTTCGCGCCCAATAGTTTTTCTTTCATCTTCGCCACTGATTGGGTGCAATCATACACGGCTTTCTCACACACGCCTTCGAGTTTTGATTCAGTGGCCGCGAGCGTTTGCTTAAACTCGGTGATTTGTTGTAAAGGGGTTGCAGCGTGTTTGGCTTGAACGGGTTTTTTCTTGGCAGGCATTAGTTTTTCCTTCTGGTTGATTAAGAGCGCGGATTGTACACGAAAAAAAAGCGAGATGCCTTGATTATTACTAATCAACGCTCCCGCTTCTTTTCTTAAACTTTCGTCTTACTAGCAAAACGCTGGTTTAACTCTGCTTGCAGAGCTTGCAACCAACGCTCATTAGCGACTAACGTTTCACAACGAGCCTGTAGGCATTGCAGTTCTAACTGCAATTGCAAACACCTGCGTGACATCGCTAAGGATTGACCCAAATCGCCTGTCGATTTACAGGTCAATTCATTTCTGCCATAGACTTCAAAAAATTCGAGTCGCCCTAAAATATGACTGGGGTACGTAAAAAAATACTCATTCAAATAAGCACTTTTTCCGTCACGGCTAAATCGCCTGGCTTCTCGCCAAGGCAGTGTGCCGGTGGTCTTTTGTAAAAAGACAATATCCACAGTCACTTTAGCGTCACTAAACAAATTATCCGGCAACCGAAACGCCGCCACCAAGGTTCCCCCTTCCTCTGCAATGATGTGTCTCACCTGCTTGCAGGAGGCATCTAAAAAGTAGCGCGGTAACACCATGGCCAGTAGCCCATTGGGTTTTAATAACCGCATGGCTTTGGCCACAAAGTAATGGTGAATGCTGTAGCGGGTTAAATCCTGATGAACGGGATCGTCCACTTGGATTTGACCAAACGGCGGATTGCCCAGTATCAGAGTAAACTGTTCGTCCGACTGAAAACGTTCAAAGCCGGTGTGATGCACCTCAACATCGGGGTAAATCACGTTTAACAGTTCACAACTGACCTGATCAATCTCCACAGCCACCACACGCGAGGGTTGAGACTCAGGGCGATTTAAGTGTTTAAGCCCGTTAAGAAAATTCCCTACACCTGCACTCGGTTCAAGTACTGCCTCTAAGGACAAGCTCGGTATACTGGCTAAACATTGCATCATAAACCGAACCAGCCAAGCCGGTGTGTAATAAGCGGACTTTAACGTCTGTTTTAAACTTGCAATCGCTTGCTCGCCGATCAAGCCTTTTAACTCCTTAAAAATAGCAGGGGTGTAAATGGCCTCTCTCAGGCCACCCCATCCGGTATACGCCATTAAGTCGTCAGCGGTTTGACCGTTTCGCAAGGCTCGCAACGCCTTCAAATTGTTATGAACACGATTTTCTGTTGTCATAGCAACGCTCCTTCAAAAAAACCAAAGGAGTAACCCCGCAACGAGGGATCACTCCCTCGGTTGGGGTTAAAAAAAGAATGACGGTTGCCCGTCATTCTTACTGATTGTTTAAGCGCAGCAACACCCCTTAATACGGGATGTCATCCGAACTGGGCAAGTCATCAGGATAAGCCGGTGGCTTAGGCGAGGCTTGCACAGGGGAGGACATCTGATTAAGTGTGTCGAGCTTTTCTTGTAGTTTCCGATCAATCAATCGATGCAGGTGATTGGCATGCACCACCATGCTGGTTCGCTTCTCACCGGACTCGGTTAGCCAGTCGTTGGTTTCCAACGTACCGGAAACCGAGACATAACTGCCTGTTACGACTTTGCCTTTGATAAACTCAGCGCGTTTACCAAAGCAATAGATCGTGTGCCAAGTGGTTTTCTCCACCTCTTCGTTTGCTTTATTTTTATAACGACGACTGGTGGCTAAACTAAAGCGAGCAAACGGGGTTTTTCCTGCTTCCTCGTAATGATTGATTTGTCCAACATAACCAACAAGCTGAACGGGTGCTGCCTTTATATAATGTAGAAAATATAGCATAATATACACTTTAACTTGATTACGGATGGTGTTTGGATGTCAGCTAGAATTATCTCTGATGAAAATAATGAATTAACTATTGAACTCAAGCTTCCACTAAAAGGATCTATGCTTGAATGTGAGGACGCAATTCTTGATGGGCTTAATGAGGTTGGAACATTAGCCACTGAAAAAGCATTAAGTAAGTTTGATGCAGATGGCTCTCCTATCCATGTTGGAAAAATAAAGCTAACAGCACGAAGTAGAGATGAAGCAAATTACCAAACGCCTTATGGAGTTGCTCGAGTTAAGCGTTATGTTTATCAAACCTCTAAAGGCGGGAAGATCTTTTGTCCTTTAGAAGATAAGGCTAGAATTATCCAAGGATCAACACCGCGATTTGCAAAAATAATCTCACATAAATACTCAAACTTACCTGCTCCTAGTGTTATTGATGATCTCAAGGTCAATCATAACCGTAAAATCTCACATTCATACTTGCAACGGGCAACTGATTTTGTTGGCGGTATTGCACAAGCCAAAGAGGCTGAGTGGGAATATGAAGAGCCAAAGCTTGATGCAGGCGTTGAGATGCTAAGCATTAGCTTAGATGGTGCATATGTCCTCACCGTTGATGATGGTTATAGAGAGAGCATGGTTGGAACTATTTCCATGTATGATAAGCATGGTGCACGCCTGCACACAACCTACGTTGCAGCATCACCAGAATATGGAAAAGATGAATTCTTTAATAGGCTTGAAAAGGAAATAAAGCTGAAAAAGAAATATTACCCTGATGCTAAAACAATTGGCGTTGCTGATGGAGCAAAAAATAATTGGCCATTTCTAAAAAAACATACTGATACGCAAATTTTAGATTTTTGGCATGCAACTGAATATCTCGGCGAAGCATCAAAGGCAGTATTTACCAAAAAATCTGAAAGAGATGAGCGTGATGTTTGGCTCGAAGAGAGATGTCATGACTTAAAGCACAAGAAAGGTGCGGCAGGTAGAATACTTGCTGAGCTTAAAGAGCATCTAAATAAAAACCTGAATAAATCGCTTAGAGAAAAGCTAGAAGGAACAATTACGTATTTTGAAAATAATATTAAAGAAAAGCGAATGTCGTATCATAATTTGATTAAGCAGAATGCACCAATTGGCTCTGGCGTCACTGAAGCAGCATGTAAAACAATTGTTAAACAAAGATTAGGGGGATCAGGAATGCGCTGGAAAGACAAGGGAATGAAAATCGTTTTATGCTTGAGAACACTAGTAAAGACAAAAGGCAGATGGGATCAGTTTTGGGAGAAGGTCAATGATTTTGGCGTGCCAGCAGCAATATAGCCTACATTATATAGAGGCAGCACCCAGCTGAACTTCATTGCGACAATAAGACATAGTCTTTCTCCTTTTCATTTAAAAAAAAGGATGAGCGACCCGTTCGGGCCTTTCATCCCTACTGGGGTACTGCTAACAACAGGTTAAGCGGTTGTGTGAGTTTTCACGCGAGATTGCGAGCCGAAGGTTTTGTAAATCTTTTCCATCGGCCATGCTTTCTCACCTTTACTGTTAAAGGGTAACGACTTCGGATGGTAATACCACCGCGCCTTACTCTTTGACCAGCAAAAACCCGCTTCTTGCAAAGCAGGGGCATCGGCCTTCTCTGCGCCTGTCACCCACAACCAATTGCCGATGACTTCAATCGGCAATCCAAGGGGTGCAAGACGCTCAATGGCTTGCTCCAGCTCTGCTTCAATCGCTTTCCAATCAATGTTTTCTTTGCTCATCACTTTCTCCTTTAATAAAAAAAGAGAATGCATCACGCCCCGCAGGGAATGACACATTCCCCGTGGGGTTATTGCACAACAAGTTGATTCAACAAACGACACTCAAAAAGACAAGCTGTGTTGCGTTACCGCAGTACAACTGACTCTCAAGTCTCACTGCCTTACCTATCCGCCTCAACTGATAACCTATCCAGCCTTGCGCGTTCTTCTCGCGTGACATACTGAACAGGACCCGTATTAATGAGATCTAAAACACAGACTGCATTACTCGCGTGATTCAGGAAACGACGACCCTCATCATTGTAATAAGCTAATTTCCCTCGTACTTTAATGTCTGTCCCTACAATCAGCATTGGGTCGCCTATACGACGTTGCTGTTCTATGAATACAGGGGTTAACTCATCACAAAAGAAAAGTGTATGCCATTCAGAACCGGAGCGAATGACTACTTTCGCAGTCGGTGCACAATCTTTTGATTGAATAATCATAATCGAAATAATACTACCAGTAAGCGTGACGGTGTTTTCATACGAATACATCAGGTTTCTCCTTAATTAATAAAAAAACCGTCAGGAAAGTCAGACTTTCCCGTTAGGGAAAGAAAACCTCTCTAACGGGTTTATTGAACAAACAACAGCGCACAGACATGAATCGTCAAAGTGAAAAAGGGCTCCATGACCAAGGCATCGCACAAACATGTACGGCATTCGTTTTCTGATTCACCTTTAACACCCCTTTGTCATCACAGTAAACCGGCTCACCGATCACCCGAATGTACATACCAACAATCAACGGGGTGTCCGCTGTGTGAACATTAGATCCCTCACACGCACGCCGAAAACACTCGATGAACTGTCCTGTAAAAAAGAGCGTGTGATGAGTTTGATCAGAATACACCGTGACTTTCATCACAGAATAGCCCTCCTCGTCTCTCAGCTCCTCAATACAGGTAATCAACCCTTCGAGTTCGACAACCTTTTTCGGTGTGGTGGTCAGTATCTCAGTGACACAAACGGCATTACTGCTTTTATTCTTGTTAACCTGACCGTGTTTATCGTAATAACGCAACGCGCCTTTCAGCCGGATACGGCATCCTGCTTCCAGAAACGTCTCGCCAAGGCGAGGTTGCTTTTTAATATTTTTAATAAACACATGAGCCAAGTCACCCAAAAAGAATAACGTGTGCTTAGTCTGTTCAGCCTTTAATATGACCCGCACAATTAACGAGTGTGGCGCATCATCAATAAAGGTGATGCCCTCAATCGTTCCTTGTACTGTTACGATCACATCTTCCATCGGATTCTCCTTAATAAAAAACCGTCAGAAAGGTCAGATTTTCCCGTTAGGGAAAATCACCTCCCTAACGGGGTTGTTGAACAAACGACAATTAACGTGCGTTCACCATTCGATATACCACGGCAATTGCCAAACTCGCCATCGCTGCAATGAACAAAAACACCGCCGTAGCGACTTTTTTTGCGGATTGTTTCGTGGTGACGGTTGGCTCGGACTTCTTAGCGTCAGCCGTTTCTTGTGGAAACGCTTTCGCTAATAACTCGCCTTTCAAATCGGGCAAAACGGCTTTTGCCCGTTCAAAATCGGGTATATGAACGCTAGTATGCACGAAAGGCACAATCCAAACGTAATTATGCAAGGCATAACAACCAAACCCTCGTGACCGAAAGACCCCTTTAATATGCGTGACCAAATCAAGGGCTTCTTTACTGCTGGTGCAGGTGAGAAACTCACCGTTGTCACCGAGTGTCACTTGGCGTAATTGCGCTGCTTGTAATTTCAGCCACGGCACACTGGACGCAACGGGTGCTTTCGTTGCTTGAGTCGGTTTAGCCGGAGCAGTCGGTTTCACTGCTGCTCTAGCCTTAACCTGTGCATCCGCTTTGGCTTGCAATCGAGCTTGCATGGCTTGTTTTGTGTGACTTTCTTGCTTTCTACCTGATTCATTGGACATAACAGTCTCCTTCTGTAGTTAAAAAAAAGGAGAAAGCATGCCTTTCCCAGAGGAAAGTAACACTTTCCCCGTAGGGTGAAACAGGCGAACGCCTGCGCTTAAACTCTCAATTGTTAAAGAACGATTGCCATTACGGCACGCCAAGCCAATGGCAATCTTGCAAAACGTATCCAACGCGCAAGCGTGTCAATCCGAAGCTCTCTGACTTCAAACCACACAGTCAGTCTGCCCGCTTAACGCGAAGTGGCTACAATACGTTTTGTTAAGCACACGAACTCGTGTGCAAATAGTTAGCTATCGATCTTGGTCGATAGAATGAGATCATTAAGCCCCTTCTGCGACAGCATTAGTCCTAACGAAGGTTAAAGATAAGCAGATAACACCACTTATCGGTCTTAATGCCAAAGGCAGTTTGCGTCATTCGTTTATGCTCGGTAAGAGCACTGGCCGCATTGGCAAACCCGAACTTTTAGGACAAGGTTAATCTTGTCACTCGCTCCATGCTTTGGTAAGTCCCGCTAGCTTTCGCTAGGCTCACGACACGTGGGACAACTGTGACGAATAGCAATAGACGTACAAGACGTTTCAGGCTTTAGGCCTTCTTCAGTATTACCTACTGATAGTTTACCAAGAAACCCTTTAAAAACAAGCTAAAAACGCCCGATTACGTGAAAAAAGAGCAGTAAATAACTCAGTAGTAAGAGACAAGCAATCGGCCAAAACAGTCGTTTTTTCTGATGATAGACTTGGGCAATTAAAGAGACTAAAAACGCCCCATAAAAAATCACACCTGCGCCCAGCAACAAACCAAAACTCAGGCTTTCATGTGGGGTTGGGTGCATGAAGAATAAAAGGCTCATCATGCCAAGAGCAATGAAAAGCTGTAACACAATAAAACGGTTCGTTAGAGCAAAAGAATGCCAGTCTGATTTTTCCATTGTTCTTCTTCTCAGTGTGAAAGGTTACGCTTAGTCGTCAGCAAACACTAACTCGCCTTCCTCGCGCTTGATTGGCTCTTTTAGCTCCTTGTCCTTAAAGATATCACGCAACACGCCATAAACAAAATCAGGACGCACCGACTCATCAATTGACCATGAGATTAAATCCTCGCGCATAAACGCAGAACCGGTGACCTGAACGGATTCGGTTGGCATCGTATAAGGCTTTCGTATGTAGAATGTGCCGGTGTATCGCGTACCGAGGGGTAGAGTTTTGGCTTTTTCTTTCATTCCAGAGACAGCGCGTTCTAGCGTTTTAATGATCTGTTGGTATTCGTCTTCACTCGCAAACTCCGTGAGTGATTCTTCATCCACGTTAACCAAATGAATCAATGTGTGAACTCGGCTCATTGCAGTCCGTAATCGTTTTAAGTCACCTTTAGCCAACTGTTTACTCCTTCGTCTTTAGTGGGGTAATCATGGTTAGTGTACGTCCATGTCTTTCAAACGAAATTCAAAGGGCTCAAGAATTTCCGTTAACGCAAATGCTTTTTCTTTGATCTCGTCCACTTCGTGGTTGTTCGCTTCAAGACTGAGATTGCTGATCAATTCTTCAAAATCCCCTAGCGTCATCGGCACACTTAACTGGCCTTCACTATCGGGTATTGCAGCTTGTAGCTTTTCCAGTAGCTCATCACTGAGCGCGTAATGAATTAACTCCACGATGAAATCGCGCTCGTCTTCCAATAAAGTCACATCAACTGTTTTCATGTCAGTATTCTCGCACAAATCAACCGATGCCAACAATAATGAATTCTGCACCGATTAGCAATCCTCGTGTTAGCGTTTTTCTTTTTGGTGGTAACGTTGGATTTGCTGTTCCAATAACACTTGCTCTAATTGGCGCAGCTCGCGTGCTTCTTTAACGCTCAGCTCATTCTCCTGGTATTCCAAGGAGGCGATGAAGTAACGATCTCTCATGCGTTCTCCTCGCTCACTGATCGAGTAGGTAAGAGTGGTTTGCCCTGCTCTTCCCAGTAGAGAGCCTCGCAGGTCGGATAACGATTTGGTCGGATAACGATTACCCCAAAACGGTTTCTTCTTACCCTGTCGTCTAACGAGTTTGCCTTCCTTGCAGTGCGGGCAAGAAATGTCAGAGACTTTCGCTTTAGGCTTATTGACCGGC
Source organism: Gammaproteobacteria bacterium (assembly GCA_965196985.1). Lineage (GTDB taxonomy): Bacteria > Pseudomonadota > Gammaproteobacteria > UBA12402 > UBA12402 > 2-12-FULL-35-23. The sequence goes on from CBDALO010000245.1 coordinate 23,122, forward strand.
TGGCCGTCTTTATCCGGCAAGGTCGCGTCACACTCAGGGTAACGGGTGCAACCCCAGAAAAACCCCTTCTTCCCCTTACGCCGTATCAAGGGGGCTTGACAGCTTGGACAAGCATGCGGTGTTGCTTGATCGGCAGGCGGGTGCAAGCGGTGGTGTTCTTGTAAATCCGCTAATAAAAAGTCTAAGACTTCGGCTTGATCTTCTAAAAACTCCCCCAAGCACCCCTGCCCTTGAGCAATGTCGTCTAAGGCTTGCTCCCATTCTGCCGTGGTTGCAGGGTTTTTCACCGGATCCGGTAATAACGCAATCAAGTCACGGCCTTTGGTGGTGGAGACTAATTGCTTTTTCTTTCGTTCAATAAACCCACGCGTCAACAGCTTTTCGATGATGTCAGCTCGTGTGGCTTCGGTGCCAATACCTGCTGTGTCTTTGAGCGTTTTTTTCAAGGCCAGATCATCCACGACTTTCGCAATGGACTTCATGCCCGCAATGAGCGTGCCCTCGGTAAACCGTGCCGGTGGTTTGGTTTGTTTATCCGATTGCTCACACGACAACACGGTCACTGACTCTTGCGCGGTGAGCTTCGGCAAGCGGGCTGTTGAGTGATCAGCGGTGTCGCTCTCTTCCTGCACCAACGCTTTCCAGCCCTGTGTTTGAGGGATGTGGCACTGAGCACTAAAGGTCTCGCCTTGACAGTGTATCACCACCTTGCGTTGCACGTAGTCATACTCCCCTAAAAACTGCGCGAGGTAACTTTGTCGAATGAGTTCATACACCTTGCGCTCATCACCAGACATCGCAGCCAGATTGACTCGATCATTCACAGTGGGCATCAGGCCGTGATGCGCGGTGACTTTCTGGGTATTCCACACAGGGGCCTTCAGTGAGGTATCACAACAGGCCACCCATTGCGCTACTTCGCCATCGACCTGTTCTAACGCCGCTAACACCGTGCTTGCTTCGCTCCATTGCTCTTCCGGCAAATAGCCGGTATCGGTTCTTGGGTAAGTCGTGGCTTTGTGCTTTTCATACAAAGCTTGCGCGATGCTTAAGGTGTCTTTAGCCGTTAACCCGAAACGACTGCTACACACCTTCTGCAAACTCGATAAGGAATAACATAACGGCGGGGGTTGTTTCTTCGCGGTGTCTTTCGCTTGCGTGACCTCACCGGTTTGGTTGGCGACTTTTTCAATCACCGCTTGCACAAACGCCGGATTCACACAGCGCCCCTCCGTGTCCGTGAATTCCTCAGCGGGTTGCCAATGTGCCACCAGCTCACCCGCCTTGGCTTGAAAGGTGACGTGTAACTCATAGTAAGGGCTAGCTTGAAAGTGTTCGATTAAGTGATCCCGCGCCACAATGAGCGCCAGTGTGGGCGTTTGCACGCGCCCAACCGACAACGCGCCTTCTCCTGGAACACCAAACAACGCGGTGGTTGCCATGGTCATGTTCATCCCAATAAGCCAATCCGCACGTTGTCGGCCTAAGCCGGACAAGTACAACGAATAGGTCGACTCATTCGGTTGGAGCGAGGCTAAGCCTTTGCGAATCGAGGCTTCATCCAACGCCGATAACCACAGTCGTTGAATGCTTCCTTCATACTGGCAATAAGCCAGCACCTCGCGACCAATGACATCGCCTTCACGATCCGCATCAGTGGCAATCACCACTTGATTGGCTTTTTTCAGTAAGGCTTGTAAGACCTTAAACTGTTTGATTGTTTTTGGTTTGGGTTGCAAAACCCATTGCTCCGGCACGACTGGTAACACCGATAATCGCCACGGGCTGAGGTTGTCGCAATACTGCTCCGGTGGGGCGAGTTCTAATAAATGGCCTAGACACCACGACACCACAATGCCGTTACCTTGCAGGTAGCCGTCTTGTTTTTCATGCACGCCTAAGACGCGGGCAATGTCTTTGGCTTGTGAGGGTTTTTCGCATAGGTATACTGAAAACTACCCAAAATTTAAATCAGCAAAATAATGCTGAAATATTGTGTAAAAATGACTATGCTTTGTCTTTTTAACAAGACTAACGAGATGAGTATAAATGTTAAACTTCGCCGATTACGCTGCCCCTCTTTTTTCAAAATTAACTGGGAAAGTTGTTTTAAAAAAATCTATCGACGATTGTAGGAAAGCTATTAACTGAAGGTAGTTGTAAGTTGTTCAGTTCATCAAAAGATAACAATGAGTATAAAAAGATGATTCGTACACTTACCGGTGAAAATAAAAGCACCGATTTAGATCCAATAAAAACAAATGATGTATTGCTAGAACAGAGCTGTGAAAAACTTTCACACGCCAGTAAAATTGATGTTCTTCATGATCCTTCTGATATTAGAAAGCCACATAGCAAGCAAACTGAAAATCTAGGTAAAGTAAGGAGTCTGGACGGGGATATTATCAATGGTTACAGCACGCATAACGCAGTTGCATTAGTACCTGGTGATAAGGCTGTGCATCTACTATCGCATGTAAGCTACAGCAATAAAGACCCTAAGTTTTTAAAAGCTGAGCATATTAAGAAAATAGAGGCTGGAAAGCCATTTGAGGGAGATAAAGAGGCCAAGAGTCTTTATGAATCTGGTGATTACTTTAATAAAAAGCTGCTGTCTATTCGTGAAATAGAAAAAATAGGAATCTGCCTAAAATCAAAGAATGAAGATGCAACCATTACCCATATTCGCTAGTGCGCCATCCTTTCTGTAAATTCCATTGACTTGCTGAAAATAAGCAGGCGACTCAGTCAGATTAGAAATTCCTTTTAAGGTAAACTTAACCAAAAAAGAGGAATGACAATGAGCTGCTATAAAAATGAGAACTTAATCGAAGAAGCCATACATGTTTTAGCGATGGAGGGGTTTGAAGCTTTACCTAAGCTTGTCTCCAGGTTGATGAATGAGGCTATGTTAATAGAAAGGGAGCGCCATTTAAATGCCAGTCCTTATGAGCGAACTGGCGATAGAAACGGATATGCGAACGGCTTTAAACCAAGGTTAATTAACACAGGTCAAGGTCAGCTTGAGCTACAGATACCGCAGGTTAGAGACTCCAATGAAGCCTTCTATCCATCAGTCTTAGAGCGAGGTGTACGCTCTGATAGAGCACTTAAGCTGGCTGTCGCTGAAATGTATGTGCATGGGGTTTCCACGCGCAAAGTTGAAAAGGTGCTAAAGCAACTCTGTGGAACAGATATTTCAAGCACAGAGGTAAGCCGTTGCGCTAAATTGTTGGATGAAGATTTAAAGAAATGGCGAAATAAGCCGTTAGGAAAGATAAAATATCTTTGGCTAGATGCACGTTATGAGAAGGTGCGCACTAGCGGCACAGTACAAGACTGTGCGGTATTGATAGCCTATGGCTTTGATGAATCAACCGGCAAGAGAACAGTGCTAGGTGTTTCTGTTGCGTTATCAGAGGCTGAGGTACATTGGCGTGATTTTCTTCAGCAGTTGGTTGAGCGAGGTATACATGGTATTGAGTTGATTACTAGCGACGCTCATACTGGCCTAAAAGCCGCTAGAAGAGCTGTGTTCCCCAGTGTTCCTTGGCAACGCTGCCAATTTCATTTGCAGCAAAATGCTCAGGCTCACATACCAAAGCGCTCAATGAAGGAACCAGTAGCTGAGGAGATTACAGCTATATTTAATGCCTCAAACATTCATGAGTCGGAAAGACTATTGGCTATGGCGGTAGATAAATATCAGCAAACAGCACCAGAGCTTTCTTCTTGGTTGGAAGTGAATATACCGGAGGGCTTAGTAGTGATGAACTTTGACAGGCCGCATCAAAAAAGATTAAGAACCAGTAACATAGCTGAGCGCGTAAACAGAGAGGTAAAAAGAAGGACGCATACAGTTGGAATTTTCCCTAATACTGAATCGTGCCTAAGGCTCGTATCAGCTGTTTTAGTGGAAATTGATGACCAGTGGAGCGGATCACCTAGATACTTAAGTTGAAGTGAATAATAAGGCTTCATAGGGTTTTAGGATAGATCATTCTTGTTCTTATTAACGAGATATAATTGCTATTACCTAAAAGTTAATAATTTATTTTGAGAGGAGAAAAATTTGAGGTATAAATAATTTTTTAGATTGATTAGCATAATTAATTTAAGATATTATGCGATGAGACAGGTACAATAGAGTGCCATTTAGAATTTTAAAGGTTTTTCTAAGTACTGAAGTTGGTTTTTACAGACAAAATAACGCTCTATCTTAAGGACCAGTATCTTATACTAAATTCGCGCTCATTGAGTAGCTAAAAATTAAGAGACTATGGGTTCATTAAAACGGGTGCTGCCTTTATATAATGTAGAAAATATAGCATAATATACACTTTAACTTGATTACGGATGGTGTTTGGATGTTAGCTAGAATTCTCTCTGATGAAAATAATGAATTAACAATTGAGCTCAAGCTTCCACTAAAAGGATCCATGCTTGAATGTGAGGATGCAATTCTTGACGGACTTAATGAGGTTGGAACATTAGCCACTGAAAAAGCTTTAAGTAAGTTTGATGCAGATGGCTCTCCTATCCATGTTGGAAAAATAAAGCTAACAGCACGAAGTAGAGATGAAGCAAATTACCAAACGCCTTATGGAGTTGCTCGAGTTAAGCGTTATGTTTATCAAACCTCTAAAGGCGGGAAGATCTTTTGTCCTTTAGAAGATAAGGCTAGAATTATCCAAGGATCAACACCGCGATTTGCAAAAATAATCTCACATAAATACTCAAACTTACCTGCTCCTAGTGTTATTGATGATCTCAAGGTCAATCATAACCGTAAAATCTCACATTCATACTTGCAACGGGCAACTGATTTTGTTGGCGGTATTGCACAAGCCAAAGAGGCTGAGTGGGAATATGAAGAGCCAAAGCTTGATGCAGGCATTGAGATGCTAAGTATTAGCTTAGATGGTGCATATGTTCTCACCGTTGATGATGGTTATAGAGAGAGCATGGTTGGAACTATTTCCATGTATGATAAGCATGGTGCACGCCTGCACACAACCTACGTTGCAGCATCACCAGAATATGGAAAAGATGAATTCTTTAATAGGCTTGAAAAGGAAATAAAGCTGAAAAAGAAATATTACCCTGATGCTAAAACAATTGGCGTTGCTGATGGAGCAAAAAATAATTGGCCATTTCTAAAAAAACATACTGATACGCAAATTTTAGATTTTTGGCATGCAACTGAATATCTCGGCGAAGCATCAAAGGCAGTATTTACCAAAAAATCTGAAAGAGATGAGCGTGATGTTTGGCTCGAAGAGAGATGTCATGACTTAAAGCACAAGAAAGGTGCGGCAGGTAGAATACTTGCTGAGCTTAAAGAGCATCTAAATAAAAAACTGAATAAATCGCTTAGAGAAAAGCTAGAAGGAACAATTACGTATTTTGAAAATAATATTAAAGAAAAGCGAATGTCGTATCATAATTTGATTAAGCAGAATGCACCAATTGGCTCTGGCGTCACTGAAGCAGCATGTAAAACAATTGTTAAACAAAGATTAGGGGGATCAGGAATGCGCTGGAAAGACAAGGGAATGAAAATCGTTTTATGCTTGAGAACACTAGTAAAGACTAAAGGCAGATGGGATCAGTTTTGGGAGAAGGTCAATGATTTTGGCGTGCCAGCAGCAATATAGCCTACATTATATAGAGGCAGCACCCATTAAAACGGTCGTTTTTTCGAACTAAGAAATTTAAAGGTTTGCAAGTATAACTATGAATATTTGGTTACCACTGTTCAGTATTATAGCTGCAGCAATTGGTGGATTTATTGGAACCTGGATCAGACTAAACTCCGAAAGAAGCAAGCATCTTTTTAATCACAAAATGACTATATATATTAAATTAATAGAAAGTTACCGAAACGTTAGTATTAGTAAGAGTAATCAAGAATCTCGTCAAAAGTATGTATCATCACAAGAGCAAGTAAAGCTGATAGCCAATAGAGAAGTTATTATGATCAGTAAAAAGTTTTATAATGCTAGCCCGGAAGACCAACCTCAATTAATGGAGCAATTGATTGATGCAATGAGGAAGGATTTCCAGTCAATTCGTAAATTTTGATTAAAATAAGAGTTGAGCGGTAGATTTGGTCCCTTTTAACCAGGATTCCGGCCGGACCTCATCATGGGTTTAAAAAATCTGGTTTACCTGGAGAAAAAACTCAATTAAGTGATATTAGGCAAACCATTAACTCCGATGAGATTGCAACGTTTACTGATCACTTTTTTAGGAAGCACCATGTGAGTGAAGGTTTTATTGATTTCTGTGAGAGGAATACACAGCAGAAAAGCCAAGTGATTAAACCAGCAAGACTGCCTATTGATTATTATCGTGAAGAAAGAACAGGTGAGTGTCGCAAAGGGCAATACTCAAATAGCAAGTTGTTACTGAAAACTACCCAAAATTTAAATCAGCAAAATAATGCTGAAATATTGTGTAAAAATGACTATGCTTTGTCTTTTTAACAAGACTAACGAGATGAGTATAAATGTTAAACTTCGCCGATTACGCTGCCCCTCTTTTTTCAAAATTAACTGGGAAAGTTGTTTTAAAAAAATCTATCGACGATTGTAGGAAAGCTATTAACTGAAGGTAGTTGTAAGTTGTTCAGTTCATCAAAAGATAACAATGAGTATAAAAAGATGATTCGTACACTTACCGGTGAAAATAAAAGCACCGATTTAGATCCAATAAAAACAAATGATGTATTGCTAGAACAGAGCTGTGAAAAACTTTCACACGCCAGTAAAATTGATGTTCTTCATGATACTTCTGATATTAGAAAGCCACATAGCAAGCAAACTGAAAATCTAGGTAAAGTAAGGAGTCTGGACGGGGATATTATCAATGGTTACAGCACGCATAACGCAGTTGCATTAGTACCTGGTGATAAGGCTGTGCATCTACTATCGCATGTAAGCTACAGCAATAAAGACCCTAAGTTTTTAAAAGCTGAGCATATTAAGAAAATAGAGGCTGGAAAGCCATTTGAGGGAGATAAAGAGGCCAAGAGTCTTTATGAATCTGGTGATTACTTTAATAAAAAGCTGCTGTCTATTCGTGAAATAGAAAAAATAGGAATCTGCCTAAAATCAAAGAATGAAGATGCAACCATTACCCATATTCTAGATAGAGAGTTTGATGATAATGACTATCTCTCACTAATTGATACAAACCTAGATCAAGACTTTATTATTCGCTCAAAAATAACAAGAACAATAGAAGGTAGAGGTGATGATGGTAAAAAGCTTAAGCTGATTAACGCTGATTTTGATGCTCAAGGCGAAAAGCAATTCCAAAAGTTAACAGTTGGAAAGAATTGCGTACAAGACGGAAAAATAACTATTTATTTTGGAGAGTTTGAGAACATCAATGCAATTAAAATCCAAATTACAGGCAGAGATGGTAGGAGAATTTTTAAGAATGACATGCTGCTATTAACTAACAAAAAAGTAACGACTTTTGATGAGGCGTATGAGGTATACATAGCCTATCTATCTCGTGCGAAAATTGAATATGTTTTTAAATTTCTCAAGGAAGGACTAGGCTGGGAAAATATGCAGATAAAAAATTTTAAAGGGATACAAAATCTACTGGCTGTATGTTTTTATGTGGCCTCATATTTGTATGAGATAGGTAAGGAAAAAGCTTATGACGATTACGCAATTATGCTAGCTAAATTAGGAGATGGTAAGGGCAAGGTGACACGACACTTTATTGCGAAGGGTATTAGAAAACTTCTAACGTATCACTTAGTAGAGCAATTTTTTAAAGAAAATAGTGTTTCTCAAGAAGAACAAAAAGAATTATCGAATTCAGTTCAGGTAGGGAGATAACAATTTTGGGTAGTTCTCAGGTTGTTAAATAGCTTAGGGATTTTTCCAAAACCACGCGGTAGAAGTGCGCGCGCAAAGTTAATGGCTTCAGCAAAATTATCAGCTTCATTAGATTTATCGGATGTGACATACACTCCTATAGAACAAGCAGCCCTCACTAATGGTCGCCTAGGAAGAATTGCTAAAGCAACGCCTACATTAGCTAAACCAAAATGACGAAAACACCGAAAAAAAGGTGGAAGCACCTTTTAATGAGTCACTATAGCAGTTTTTAACATATTTAGTTGCTTGACCAGTATATGCTACTTAAATGCTTAGTTAAGTATTCCAAAGGCTTTATTCAGGTCATAAACTATTACAGTATATAAACTTTTGGAAAATTCGAATTCTTTTTGACTCGTCACAATCCAGGCTCTATCCTTGCTTTGTCTTGCTGGGTGAATATAGTTTCTCATTTTTCTTAGGTAATGGGCAATTTCATTAGCATTAAAAAAACAATCTTCAGTTTCTATGTCTTTTATCCATCCAGCCTCAGTGCATACATCTATTAA
>CBDALO010000246.1:0-17920 GCA_965196985.1 Gammaproteobacteria bacterium
AACTTATGGAACAGTATGAAGCGGTATTACCATTACAATTGAAAGATCTCAAGCTTTCAACATTTAAAATGAACTGGGAAGACTTGGGGCTAACCGCAAAAGAAGAGGGCTGGACATACAGTCAATATCTTTCTAGGCTATGCGATATGGAAATACAAAAACGACAAACGACAAGATTAGCCAGAAGAATTAGTGAATCGGGTTTGCCTAAAGGTAAAACACTGAGCTCCTTTAAATTTGATGCTAATGAGTCGATTAACCCCGCACAAATTAACGCCTTGGCTGAAAGTGATACCTGGATCAAGGATGGGAACAACCTAATCATCTTTGGGCCAAGTGGTGTTGGCAAAACGCACCTAGCAGCAGCTATTGCTTACCGGCAAATTGAGCGAGGTAGTCGAGTTAAGTGTCAGCAGACCTCCCATCTAGTCCAAACCTTGCAGCAAGCTAAACAGCAATATCGATTAAAAGAGTTGCTCGCTAAACTCGATAAAATACCGCTACTCATTTTAGATGACATTGGTTACGTTAAAAAAGATGAGCATGAAACAAGTGTTCTTTTTGAGCTCATATGTCAGCGCTATGAAACTGGCAGCCTTATTATCACAGCTAATCAACCTTTTAGTAAATGGGATAGTATCTTTCCTGAGAATAGTATGGCTGTAGCTGCTATTGATAGACTAGTACATCATGCTACAGTAATTAATATTACTGGAAAAAGCTATCGCACTAAAGAACATGACAAGAATAAGAAAAAATAATTTTTTGCCCTAAATCTGCAATCCTAGTTGGCGCTTACCGCAAAGCTAGTTGACATCTAACACTCCCCCTTCCCATAATCACCCAGCTTAAACTTAGTAACTGGTTTGTAAATACCATGCGCCACTACTCTTTCTGGGCTAATGTACCCTTGTGCCAATAACCTGAATCTGTCCTGCCTATTCATTGCCAGCAAAAAAGGTGCCGTGTTTTTACATGTCAACGCCGTACCCAGCCTAAGCGCCGACTCACTACCAAAAGACGCTTTATGCCTCATCACATTTAAATCTTGCTAGTGCGCCATCCTTTCTGTAAATTCCATTGACTTGCTGAAAATAAGCAGGCGACTCAGTCAGATTAGAAATTCCTTTTAAGGTAAACTTAACCAAAAAAGAGGAATGACAATGAGCTGCTATAAAAATGAGAACTTAATCGAAGAAGCCATACATGTTTTAGCGATGGAGGGGTTTGAAGCTTTACCTAAGCTTGTCTCCAGGTTGATGAATGAGGCTATGTTAATAGAAAGGGAGCGCCATTTAAATGCCAGTCCTTATGAGCGAACTGGCGATAGAAACGGATATGCGAACGGCTTTAAACCAAGGTTAATTAACACAGGTCAAGGTCAGCTTGAGCTACAGATACCGCAGGTTAGAGACTCCAATGAAGCCTTCTATCCATCAGTCTTAGAGCGAGGTGTACGCTCTGATAGAGCACTTAAGCTGGCTGTCGCTGAAATGTATGTGCATGGGGTTTCCACGCGCAAAGTTGAAAAGGTGCTAAAGCAACTCTGTGGAACAGATATTTCAAGCACAGAGGTAAGCCGTTGCGCTAAATTGTTGGATGAAGATTTAAAGAAATGGCGAAATAAGCCGTTAGGAAAGATAAAATATCTTTGGCTAGATGCACGTTATGAGAAGGTGCGCACTAGCGGCACAGTACAAGACTGTGCGGTATTGATAGCCTATGGCTTTGATGAATCAACCGGCAAGAGAACAGTGCTAGGTGTTTCTGTTGCGTTATCAGAGGCTGAGGTACATTGGCGTGATTTTCTTCAGCAGTTGGTTGAGCGAGGTATACATGGTATTGAGTTGATTACTAGCGACGCTCATACTGGCCTAAAAGCCGCTAGAAGAGCTGTGTTCCCCAGTGTTCCTTGGCAACGCTGCCAATTTCATTTGCAGCAAAATGCTCAGGCTCACATACCAAAGCGCTCAATGAAGGAACCAGTAGCTGAGGAGATTACAGCTATATTTAATGCCTCAAACATTCATGAGTCGGAAAGACTATTGGCTATGGCGGTAGATAAATATCAGCAAACAGCACCAGAGCTTTCTTCTTGGTTGGAAGTGAATATACCGGAGGGCTTAGTAGTGATGAACTTTGACAGGCCGCATCAAAAAAGATTAAGAACCAGTAACATAGCTGAGCGCGTAAACAGAGAGGTAAAAAGAAGGACGCATACAGTTGGAATTTTCCCTAATACTGAATCGTGCCTAAGGCTCGTATCAGCTGTTTTAGTGGAAATTGATGACCAGTGGAGCGGATCACCTAGATACTTAAGTTGAAGTGAATAATAAGGCTTCATAGGGTTTTAGGATAGATCATTCTTGTTCTTATTAACGAGATATAATTGCTATTACCTAAAAGTTAATAATTTATTTTGAGAGGAGAAAAATTTGAGGTATAAATAATTTTTTAGATTGATTAGCATAATTAATTTAAGATATTATGCGATGAGACAGGTACAATAGAGTGCCATTTAGAATTTTAAAGGTTTTTCTAAGTACTGAAGTTGGTTTTTACAGACAAAATAACGCTCTATCTAAATCTTTTATCAACCCATGCTTGGCATACATATTTATCCAAAGCGATTTTAGTTCGTTCATATAAGGCAAAATAGTTTTAGAAAAAGCATGAACAACAGGGTCTGGTGATCGAGAAAGCATGTTTGTAGGTATTTTTACACGCTGCAACTCATCAATAAACCTTGTAACAGCTTCAAGAATTGCAAGCTCAGAAGGTTCAGAGGCTCTCATATGTGAAAATGAGAAAGCGACATTAATAAATAATCCATTAAGCATATAAGCTACCGGGCCATCAGGAGGGGTGTTTCTTATACAAAGTGATATCTCATCTAAAATAACACAAAGTTTTTTTACTAAACGCCTCATGACTTGAGTTAGTCGTGACTGCACGACTAAGCAACTTAATAATTGCATCCCTTTGCTGGCCCTCCAACAAAGAACCAGTTACAATTTTGTTTTCCTCATCAACGACTAGCAATGGTGGAAACCTATCCAGAGCCTCACCAAAAAATTGATTATGAAATTTAGTGACATCATCAAGTTCACTAAAAGATGGACTACTTAATAAACCCCCTGCATCAAATGCTCGTTTCTGCAAAGCATATAAAATCTTTGCTTGTTCAATATCCTTTTTGAGCTTAGCTTGGAAGAGTTTATCTTTTAAATAACTAAAGATCTTCGCGCCAATTTGCACCTTGGCACTTGCAGAACCAATAGCTGCTGTTAAATCCGAACCGCCTACAACATCACTATTTTCATCAGGCATAACAACCTCCTTATCTTCAATGTCCGTACAGTTTCAGTTTGGAAGATTCAAAATTATCGATTGATTAAGCGATCTTATATGGAGGTAGGGATTTATACTGTTAAAATTATTTTTAAGAGAAAAACCACAAAGCGAAAAAAAACAACTTAAACACTAATATCAACAAGTTATGCTCAGCTAGCGATTGGCAAACACCTCTTCTTAGCAAGGCATTAATAGGAGAAAAAGAATTAAGATGAACCTGAAGCTATCACCAGGCTTTTATACTTCTGGCAATTCAGGCTCTGGCTTGCGCTTTGAATAATCTTCAGCAATAAGCATATACATCGCCGGAACGACAAATAAGGTAAAGCAGGTACCAATTGAAATCCCTGTTGCAATGACTAAACCAATATCAAAACGGCTATTAGCCCCAGCACCTGTTGCAACCACTAATGGCAAGACACCTAAGACCATAGCGGCAGTAGTCATTAAGATGGGACGAAAACGAAGGGTGCTGCCTCTATATAATGTAGGCTATATTACTGCTGGCACGCCAAAATCATTAACCTTCTCCCAAAACTGATCCCATCTGCCTTTAGTCTTTACTAGTGTTCTCAAGCATAAAACGATTTTCATTCCCTTGTCTTTCCAGCGCATTCCTGATCCGCCTAATCTTTGTTTAACAATTGTTTTACATGCTGCTTCAGTGACGCCAGAGCCAATTGGTGCATTCTGCTTAATCAAATTATGATACGACATTCGCTTTTCTTTAATATTATTTTCAAAATACGTAATTGTTCCTTCTAGCTTTTCTCTAAGCGATTTATTCAGGTTTTTATTTAGATGCTCTTTAAGCTCAGCAAGTATTCTACCTGCCGCACCTTTCTTGTGCTTTAAGTCATGACATCTCTCTTCGAGCCAAACATCACGCTCATCTCTTTCAGATTTTTTGGTAAATACTGCCTTTGATGCTTCGCCGAGATATTCAGTTGCATGCCAAAAATCTAAAATTTGCGTATCAGTATGTTTTTTTAGAAATGGCCAATTATTTTTTGCTCCATCAGCAACGCCAATTGTTTTAGCATCAGGGTAATATTTCTTTTTCAGCTTTATTTCCTTTTCAAGCCTATTAAAGAATTCATCTTTTCCATATTCTGGTGATGCTGCAACGTAGGTTGTGTGCAGGCGTGCACCATGCTTATCATACATGGAAATAGTTCCAACCATGCTCTCTCTATAACCATCATCAACGGTGAGAACATATGCACCATCTAAGCTAATACTTAGCATCTCAATGCCTGCATCAAGCTTTGGCTCTTCATATTCCCACTCAGCCTCTTTGGCTTGTGCAATACCGCCAACAAAATCAGTTGCCCGTTGCAAGTATGAATGTGAGATTTTACGGTTATGATTGACCTTGAGATCATCAATAACACTAGGAGCAGGTAAGTTTGAGTATTTATGTGAGATTATTTTTGCAAATCGCGGTGTTGATCCTTGGATAATTCTAGCCTTATCTTCTAAAGGACAAAAGATCTTCCCGCCTTTAGAGGTTTGATAAACATAACGCTTAACTCGAGCAACTCCATAAGGCGTTTGGTAATTTGCTTCATCTCTACTTCGTGCTGTTAGCTTTATTTTTCCACCATGGATAGGAGAGCCATCTGCATCAAACTTACTTAATGCTTTTTCAGTGGCTAATGTTCCAACCTCATTAAGGCCGTCAAGAATTGCATCCTCACATTCAAGCATGGATCCTTTTAGTGGAAGCTTGAGCTCAATAGTTAATTCATTATTTTCATCAGAGAGAATTCTAGCTAACATCCAAACACCATCCGTAATCAAGTTAAAGTGTATATTATGCTATATTTTCTACATTATATAAAGGCAGCACCCAAAACGAATTACTGCAGCTGAAACGATTACCTCCCACTTAGACTTACCTTCTTTTTGTAAATCATTAGCAAACTCTACAATTAAAATACCATGCTTACTAATCAAACCAATCAGTGTAACCAAACCAACTTCGGTATAAATATTTAAAGTAGCACCACCCACACCAAGGCTAATAAAAATCATCGCGCCACAAATTGACATAGGCACACTGATCAACACAATCAACGGATCACGAAAACTATTAAATAGCACTGCTAATGATAAGAAAATAATAATTAGCGCCAAAAAGAAAGTCACAATAAGCGAACTACTTTCTTGCATATACTGCCTAGCTTGCCCGGCATAATTAATATTATAACCTTGTGGTAAAATTGGTTCGGCAATACCTTTCAAAATACTTAGCGCCTTACCCATACTAACCCCTGGCACTGCCACGCCAGAGATAGTTACTGAGTTTAGTTGCTGAAAATGATTAACTGACTGAGGCTCGATAACATCTTTAATCGTTGCTACCGTAGCAAGTGGAATAGACTGACCATCAGAAGTTTTAATGTAATAATTAAGCAAGTCTTGTTGCGTTAAACGAAACTTGCGCATCATTTGAGGAATAACCTGGTAAGAACGCCCCATATAATCAAAGTAATTTAGATAGTTCTCACTCAGCGCTGAACTAATTGCATTACCAACATCTTGCATCGTTAGCCCAAACTCAGCAATCTTATCACGCTGCAGTTTAATATCACCAAACTGCATGTTATAAAACAAATCGTCATTTAATACTTGGAAAGCGCCCGTTTTGCGAGCCTGACTTAAAATCTCATCAGCCACCTTATTCATCTGTGAAAGCGGTGTAGTTGACTCAATCACAAATTGTAACGGTAGCCCAGCACCACCACCCGGCAAAGCCGGCGGTTGAAAAGCAACAACCTGCCCACCCGCAATATGACCAACCTGTTGTTGAATAAGTGGCTGAAGCTGGTTAGTTGTTCGCTTACGCTTATCCCAAGGCTTTAAAACCATGCCACCCATATTCAAATTAAGATTAGGCGCATTGTTTGCACCATTAAATCCATTAACTTGAAAGGTATCTTCAGTTTCAGGATAAGAAGCAAAAATCTTACTAACCTGTTGTGAGTAAGAGCTTGTTTGCTCTAAAGAAGCATTCGGATTCGCCGTTAGTTGCGTCAAAATAATCCCCTGATCTTCTTGTGGGGCAAGCTCAGACTGAGAGGTAGCAAATAAAAAATAATTACTCGTTAAGATAACCACCGCAAACACTGCCACCACCGGCAAATATTTTAATGAGCCGGTCAGTGTCGTTTGGTATTTCTTCTTAACCCACTCAAATCCATTATCAAAGTGCTGAATCACTCGAGGCTTATGAGTATCTTTTAACATACGAGAACATAACATCGGTGATAGCGTTAGTGCTATAACTGCTGAAACACCTACAGCCCCCGCTAAAGTAAAGGCAAACTCAGTAAATAGTGCCCCTGTTAATCCACCCATAAAACCAATTGGCAGATAAACAGCAATTAGTACAATTGAAATAGCAATAATAGGCCGAGTTAACTCACGGGCACTAAGAATTGCAGCTTGAAAAGGTGAAATACCCTCCTCCATATGCCTAACAACGTTCTCAACAACAATAATCGCATCATCAACCACCAACCCAATAGCAAGCACCATCGCTAACAAGGTAAGAATATTAAATGAATACCCTAACACTAGCATTAAAAAGAAAGCACCAATAATAGAAAGCGGAATCGCAATAACCGGGATAAATAATGCGCGCAACGATCCCAAAAATAAAAAGACCACCACCGTTACAATCAAAAAGGCCTCGAGCAACGTTTCATTTACTTGGCTAATTGACGCATTAACAAACAAGCTAGCATCGTAGATAATCTTGCCATTGATTCCATTAGGCATTTCTTTTTTAGCTTGACTGAATACTTTTCTAACATTTTCTAACACGGTTAAAATATTTGCTGTCGGTGCTACTACAATACCAATAAATACTGCTGGTTTTTGATTGTTGTAGACAGAGACATGCTAGTGCGCCATCCTTTCTGTAAATTCCATTGACTTGCTGAAAATAAGCAGGCGACTCAGTCAGATTAGAAATTCCTTTTAAGGTAAACTTAACCAAAAAAGAGGAATGACAATGAGCTGCTATAAAAATGAGAACTTAATCGAAGAAGCCATACATGTTTTAGCGATGGAGGGGTTTGAAGCTTTACCTAAGCTTGTCTCCAGGTTGATGAATGAGGCTATGTTAATAGAAAGGGAGCGCCATTTAAATGCCAGTCCTTATGAGCGAACTGGCGATAGAAACGGATATGCGAACGGCTTTAAACCAAGGTTAATTAACGCAGGTCAAGGTCAGCTTGAGCTACAGATACCGCAGGTTAGAGACTCCAATGAAGCCTTCTATCCATCAGTCTTAGAGCGAGGTGTACGCTCTGATAGAGCACTTAAGCTGGCTGTCGCTGAAATGTATGTGCATGGGGTTTCCACGCGCAAAGTTGAAAAGGTGCTAAAGCAACTCTGTGGAACAGATATTTCAAGCACAGAGGTAAGCCGTTGCGCTAAATTGTTGGATGAAGATTTAAAGAAATGGCGAAATAAGCCGTTAGGAAAGATAAAATATCTTTGGCTAGATGCACGTTATGAGAAGGTGCGCACTAGCGGCACAGTACAAGACTGTGCGGTATTGATAGCCTATGGCTTTGATGAATCAACCGGCAAGAGAACAGTGCTAGGTGTTTCTGTTGCGTTATCAGAGGCTGAGGTACATTGGCGTGATTTTCTTCAGCAGTTGGTTGAGCGAGGTATACATGGTATTGAGTTGATTACTAGCGACGCTCATACTGGCCTAAAAGCCGCTAGAAGAGCTGTGTTCCCCAGTGTTCCTTGGCAACGCTGCCAATTTCATTTGCAGCAAAATGCTCAGGCTCACATACCAAAGCGCTCAATGAAGGAACCAGTAGCTGAGGAGATTACAGCTATATTTAATGCCTCAAACATTCATGAGTCGGAAAGACTATTGGCTATGGCGGTAGATAAATATCAGCAAACAGCACCAGAGCTTTCTTCTTGGTTGGAAGTGAATATACCGGAGGGCTTAGTAGTGATGAACTTTGACAGGCCGCATCAAAAAAGATTAAGAACCAGTAACATAGCTGAGCGCGTAAACAGAGAGGTAAAAAGAAGGACGCATACAGTTGGAATTTTCCCTAATACTGAATCGTGCCTAAGGCTCGTATCAGCTGTTTTAGTGGAAATTGATGACCAGTGGAGCGGATCACCTAGATACTTAAGTTGAAGTGAATAATAAGGCTTCATAGGGTTTTAGGATAGATCATTCTTGTTCTTATTAACGAGATATAATTGCTATTACCTAAAAGTTAATAATTTATTTTGAGAGGAGAAAAATTTGAGGTATAAATAATTTTTTAGATTGATTAGCATAATTAATTTAAGATATTATGCGATGAGACAGGTACAATAGAGTGCCATTTAGAATTTTAAAGGTTTTTCTAAGTACTGAAGTTGGTTTTTACAGACAAAATAACGCTCTATCAACTTCTGTTAAATCTTGTTGTGGCAGATAAAAGTCAACATAAATAGGTGACAAGGTTTCTAAGTTAACCACTTTATCACCTGGGTTGATATATTGACCCGGATAAACCAACGCGATACCTAAACGCCCCGAAAAAGGTGCGCGAATGGTTTTCTTAGCAATAATCGCTTGTTCTTGGGCAACGTTAGCTTTTGTACTTTGGTACTTAGCTTCATCACCTGTCAAAGTTTGTTTGCTCACCGCACCAATTCGATACTGCTTTAGGTTACGTCGATAGGTGACTTTGGCAAATCGTGCATCAGCTTCTAAGGCATGAAGCTTTGCCACATCAGGGGCAATATCAAGCTGCGCAAGCAATTGACCTTTTTGAACAACTGCACCAGGCTTAAAATCAATTCTAGTAATCATGCCACCCAATTCTGTCGTAACATAAATTCCTTTATACGTACGAGTACTACCAACCGAAGATAAACTTGGTTGCCAAGTAGACTCTTTCGCCTGCATAGCTGACACTGCTGCTAAATGGTTAGCGATACGTTCTTTGGCTACTTCGGATCGCTTATGGCTATAGAAAGCCTTCCAACCAAAAATGGCGCCAAATAAAATAGCTAGACAAGCCAAGGTAATCAATAGGCGTTTTTTCATTGATTATTTCCTTCTCTTCTTTGGTTTAGCAGGTTTAGGCACAGGCTTATTCCACCAACCACCACCTAATGCTTGAAATAACGCAACAGTATCTGCATAACGAGCTTGGGTTGCTTTAACCAAGCCTAACTCTGTTTGTTGATATTTTTCTTGTGCATTTAGAACAGTTAAATAACTTACCCCACCCACTAAAAACTGTCGCTCCACCAACTGGAAACTAGCATGTGCTGCGTTATTAGCCTGAAATTCGCGTTGGTAGGCTTGTGCGCCATATTCAATAGCCCGCAATACATCAGAAACATTTTTAAAGGCTTGTAGAACTGTTTGTCGGTAATTATTTGCTGCAACTTTATAGGTATCAATCACCGCTTGACGTTCAGATTGCAATGCACCGCCATGAAACAGAGGCTGTAAAAGCCCTGAGCCCAAGTTCCAAATAATGTTATTTGGATTAAAAAAGTCACCCGTACTACCTGAAGCCCAGCCATAACCTGCCGTTAGCTGTACCTGAGGAAATAAGTTGGCTGTTGCAACACCCACGTCAGCGCTAGCCTTGTGCCACAACGCCTGAGACTCTTGAATGTCTGGACGCTGTCTAACTAACGCTGAAGGCAAGCTAAGTGGCAAGTTGCGAGGCAACTGTATCTGACTAAGGCGAAGCTTTGGTATTACTTGCTGGCTAGGTAGTTTACCAAGCAGCACTGCTAAACTATGCGTTGCCTGAGATAAAGCCTGCTTCAAAGGTGGCAAGCTTGCTTGCGTTTGTGCCAACTGAGTTTGCTGTAAAAGTACGTCTTCTTTAGAGACACCCCCCACCTTTAACTGTTGATGCATAATAGATAAAGTTTTTGCTTCCGCTTTAATTAAATCCTCAGTTGCTTTAATTTGTGCTTCAGCAGAAGCAATAGCAAACGCCGTTGTTAAAATATTTGCTGTTAAACTAATGTAAACAGCTTTTTCTTGATAAGCTTTAGCAGCGACATCAGCACGCAAACTCTCAATTTGGCGACGCTGTTTTCCAAATAGATCTAAAAAATAAGAAACTTTTGCTGAAGCATTATAAAGGTTAAAAACGCTGTTCTGACTCTCACCATCAAACTCTAATGAAGAAGTTCGCAAGCGCTGTGCAGACATATCTAAATCAACACCTGGCAATAGCAAGTAGCCCATTTGGGCTTTGAGCGACTCCTGAGCAGAAGCCAAGGTCAATTTAGCAGCAGCCAACGTAGGACTATGTGCCAAGCCTTGTTTAACCAATGAATCAAGCTGCTTAGAATGGAAAACTCTCCAACAATCATAAGCAATTTGTTGACGAGAGTTAAATTGCTGCACCTTGCCAGCATTGCGAGAACCAGCAGTTGAAACAGTTTGCTTTGGCTGCTTGGCGGCAGTATAACGCTGAACTGCTGGTGCCTTGGGCGTATGAAAATTAGGACCAACTGTGCACGAAGTTAGCAACCCGACCAAACCAGCCGAAAGGACTAATTGCCTAATTTGTTTTGCCAAATGCGTGCTCACACGGATCCTTGTGCTAATACATTAATTAATCTTAAAAAACCCTTTTGCATTTTTACAGTTTTTGAGCCTAACTGCACCTTTTTTTTAATCCGCTTAGCACGGCAAGTCGATCCCAAGCGTAGCGCGGGCCGACAACACGTTATCTTCTCAACCCAATGTCGGCTAATCTTCCCCTAACTAACCGGACACTGATTTGTTAGTACTTCTTATAAAAAAGGATAAATACCTTTCCAGTCTAACTAGCTATAACGCCTTCAATTTCAACCAACGCACCTTTAGGCAGAGCTGAAACCTCCACCGCTGCGCGGGCAGGGAAAGGTGCATTAAAGTAGGTAGCCATCACTTCATTAAGCGTTGCAAAGTTACCTAGATCCGTTACATAAACATTAAGCTTAACGTAATTTGATAGCTCGCCACCTGCTGCTTGAGCAATGGCTTGTAAGTTTTTAAAAACCTGATGAGCTTGCTCAGCAAAATCTGTTGACACCAGCTCACCAGTTACCGGGTCCATCCCAACCTGACCTGAAGAAAAAACCAAATTATCAATTTTCACTGCTTGTGAATAAGTTCCTATTGCTGCTGGCGCCTGCTCAGTACTAATAATTTCTTTCACTATTAATCTCCTCGACCACCAATACGTTTACGATAGACTCGAACTACTGAGTTATTTTGCCTGGCACGACGAATCACTCGCGCCAAGTGGGCTCGACCTGTTACGGTAACTGTCAACTCAACCTGAGAGTAGCCGCCTTCTCGCGATACGATAGCAATATCTTCAATGTTACTTTCAGCATCAGCTATCGCTGCAGCCAACATTGCTAATGCACGGCGACGATTAATTAACTCTGCTTGCAAAATCACAGGGAAATCTTTTTGCAAGTTATCTTGCCACAAAACAGGAATACACTTCTTAGGTGACTTACGACGTATCTCACCAAGTGCACGACATTGATCATGATGCACAGTAATCCCACGCCCAGAGACCAAGACTCCTGCAATTGGATCACCGGGAATAGGATGACAGCATGAAGCAAAATTAACCGCCATCCCTTCTGTACCTTTGATGACTAAAATTTCCTGGCTGCTCTTATCGCTTTTAGCTAGCGCAGCATCATCACAAAGCCGTTGCGCCACCAAAGGTGCCATTTGATTACCCAAACCAATTGCCTCAAGCAAATCATCAACTGATTTACAACCAGCAATACTTGCGATAACTTTTTCAAACTGAACCTGTTCAATCTGCTCAAAGGTCGTATCAAAATCTCCTAAAGCACTATTAAGCAAACGCTTTCCTAAATTAACGGACTCTTTGCGACGCTGTTTCTTCAAAAAGTGACGAATATTACTACGCGCTTTACCTGTCATCACAAAATTAAGCCAGGCAGGATTTGGCCTAGCACCAGGCGCAGTAACCACCTCAACTGTCTGTCCATTTTTCAAGTGAGTACTTAACGGCATCAATCGTTTATCAATCTTTACTGCAACACAACTGTTCCCAATATCAGAATGAACTGCATAAGCAAAATCAACCGCTGTCGCTCGACCAGGCAATTCAAAAATATCACCTTGCGGTGTAAACACATAAACTTCATCTGGGAATAAGTCTGTTTTTACGGTTTCAATAAACTGTAATGAATCATCACCTGAGTGCTGCTGCAATTCAACAACGCCTCGAATCCACTCACGCGCACGAAGCTGTGCTTGATTCATCACCTCTTCTTCTGACTTATAAAGCCAATGTGATGCAATACCATATTGAGCCATCTTATCCATTTCAGTAGTACGAATCTGAATTTCAATAGGCAATCCATAAGGTCCAAACAAAGTAGTATGCAATGACTGATAACCATTGGCTTTAGGAATAGCAATATAATCTTTAAAACGTTCAGGAACTGGCTTATAAAGCGTATGCACCGCTCCTAAAGCTCGATAACATAAATCGATACGCTCAACGATAATACGAAACCCATAGACATCTAACACTTCGTTAAAATGTAGGTTTTTATCGCGCATCTTTTTATAAATGCTGTAGAGATTCTTTTCACGGCCATAAAGTTTAAAATCACTAATCCCCGCACTTAACAAAGCTTGTTTAATACCTTCTTCAATCGTTGAAACAACTTCTTTACGGTTGCCTCGTACGTTTAACAAGGATTTCTTTAACACCTCATAGCGCAGCGGGTAAAGGCAAAGGAAACCCCGCTCTTGGAATTCATCCCGAAAAGTTCGAATACCAAGTCGATTGGCTATTGGCGCATAGATCTCTAAAGTCTCTCTCGCAATACGATGTCTTTTTTCAGGAGGCAAATGACCTAAAGTCTGCATGTTATGCAAACGATCGGCTAACTTGATTAAGATAACCCGAATGTCTTTTGACATGGCCATCATCATTTTACGAAAATTAGCTGCCTGGGCCTCAGCGCGTGTTTCAAACTCTATTTGAGTCAGCTTACTAACTCCATCGACCAGCTCAGCTACTTGTCTACCAAAGAGAGACTCAAGTTTTGCTTTGGTAACTTCAGTATCTTCAATAACATCATGCATCAAAGCTGCCATGATAGTTTCTTTATCAAGACGCTTCTGAGCAAGTATGGTTGCGACTGCAACAGGGTGGGTAATATAAGGTTCGCCGGAACTACGCTTTTGGTGCTGGTGTGCTTGTTTGGCAAGCAGATAAGCTTGTTCAATCTCAGCTATCTGCTCGCTTTCTAGGTATTTTTGTAATGTTTCACTCAGGGTATCAAAATCTGACACCTACTCTCCTAGACTTTACTCAACGTCAACCATACCATCATCAGACTGCTGTTGTTGTTGAACAGCTTGGTCCATAGCCATTGCCTCAGCCTGACGACGCTCTTCTTGTGCAGCTAAATCTAACTGACCATCTGCAATTTCACGCAAAGCAACCACAGTTGGTTTATCGTTATCCCACTCAACCCCTGGCTGCGCACCCATCGCTATTTGGCGTGCACGCTTACTCGCGTCAAGAATTAGCTCAAAGCGATTATTAATATGATTAAGACAATCCTCTACAGTTAATCGCGCCATAGTAACCTCTACTCAATTTCGTTAAAAAAGGGGTCAATTTTACCCTATTTAGTAACAGAATGCGACTTAAGAAAGCGGCAAACTGCCGCTATTTTGGGCTAATTAACTGCCAGCTTGAGGGGACTGCTGTCCAGCTGCCCTTTCTTTAGCCAGTCTAGCTCTCACTTGAGCTTCATAGGCTTTAATTGCCGCTTCTTTGTTAGCCATCAGTTGTTCGTATTTTTGATGCTTCTGAGATAAAGCCAAAGCTTTCTCTTCCAAAGAAAGCTCTTTTTGTAGCTCTTTATTTACCACAGCTACCTCTTGTGCATATTTCTTTTCAAAGGCTAGTTTTTCTCGATGAGCCTCAATGGTCTGCTTCATGATCAAAGCTTCATTTGCTGCACGTTTAGCCTTCACATTTTTTAACCGAGCTCGATGCTGAGCTAACTTAGCATCATGCAGCGGCCGTTTAAAAAGAAATGTATAAAAATGATAAAAGTCAGTCACTTCCACCAACTCCCAACCATGCTGCCCGGCAGTATCTAATATTTCCTCAAAACGTCCTTTATCGACATGCTGAATATCAACTGGATGCTCAACAAGATACTCCCACTTTTGGCCCTTCCAGGTCACCTTATGAAGCTGGGTTGAATCAGCTTGGCTGGTCCCCGCCACCAAACCCAAAGTTAAAGCCACTGCGCCCACACCTACAAGTTTATTCCAACGGTTCATAGTCTCTCCTTGCTTAGCCAAAATGGTTTTTACCTAGGGTCTGTTTACATTTGCTCTCCCGACTGCAAAATCCGTTGGACTTGCTCAAAAGGGATTAAATTCTCGTTAGATAGTCCTTGCTATCCGCCTCAAATTTAATCCATTTTGGACTAAGCCTCCGTATTTTTCGCTTCGGGTAAGCAAATGTAAACAGACCCTAAGCTAACCCAATTATTTCTAAAGATCAATTCTTGTTGCTAGGGCAAGCAACGAGTTCTTCAATAAGATCTTGGCATCGCACCTGCTGCTTATCACGCCGACAGTGTTCAGCGCAAACAATTGAGCGTAAATCAGACAATGCCGTCTCAAATTGATCGTTAATAACCATATAGTCATATTCATTACAGCAGCGCACCTCTTGTACCGCCTCACTTAAACGCCGCAAAATCACAACTTCCTCGTCCTGACCTCGACGACGCAAACGCTCTTCCAGGGCTGATAAAGCTGGCGGTAAAATAAATATACTAATCGCCTCTGGAAACTGCTCTCTGACCTGCCCAGCACCTTGCCACTCAATTTCTAAAATAACGTCAATACCTTGCTGTAACTGCTCAGCAACCCAAGTTTTTGAAGTACCATAGTAATAGTCATAAACTTGCGCATACTCAATGAACTCACGCCTTGAAAGCATTGCCTCGAACTCTGCTTTCTCAATAAAATGATAGTGTACCCCTTCTATCTCACCCGGTCGCATTGGCCTTGTAGTATGCGAAATAGAGACTTTCGTGTCTGTAAGTGAGTCTAACAATGCTTTTACTAAGCTTGTTTTACCCGTACCAGAAGGGGCTGAAATAATATACAAACTACCTGCTGCTTTCTTCATGATGACTCTTACTCTTCTTATATCGTCTCTTTAACTGCAATTTCTTGTCTATTTAACCAATCTAAATATTGCTTAACGCCTTCTGCTACAAAACGAAATGGAATGTCACATCCCACTTCTTTTAAAGCGTCCACATTCGCTTGAGTAAAGCTTTGGTAGCTACCTCGCAAGTGGTCCGGGAAAGGGATATAACGCAATTCGCCACGACCATACCAATCAAGTACCGCTTTAGCAATGTCATTAAACGGCTGGCTTCTTCCAGTTCCTACATTAAAAATACCTGAGACCGTAGGGTTATCCAAAAACCACAAATTCACCGCTACTGCATCAGCCACATAGACAAAATCACGCCTTTGCTCACCATCCCCATAACCATCACAACCAGCAAACAAGCAAACCTCGTCCTTCTCTTTCATTTGGTTATTCAAGTGAAAAGCAACGCTCGCCATACCCCCCTTATGCTGTTCACGCGGCCCATAAACATTAAAATATCGCAAACCGACTACTTGGCTTTGTATCGTAGGCAACAACCGCCTTACGTATTGATCAAATTGAAACTTAGAATAGCCATAAACATTAAGTGGCGACTCATAAGCAAGCTCTTCTTTAAACTCTACTTTATCCCCATACACTGCAGCTGAAGAAGCATAGATAAAAGGAATATTCCGCTCCTCACAAAAATGCAATAAGGTTTTGGAATACTCATAATTCACCTTCATCATATAACGACCATCCCACTCAGTAGTCGTTGAACAAGCTCCCTGATGAAAGATAGCATCGATGTAATCAAAGCTCTCACTACCATTTTTCACCAAGCTTAGAAAGTCATCTACGTCTAAATAATCTTGAATCTCACAGTCAACCAAGTTAAAAAACTTGCGGCCATCTGTTAAGTCATCAACAACAATAATATCTTTACGTCCACGCTCATTAAGCGCTTTCACTAAGTTACTGCCAATAAACCCTGCACCACCTGTTACTACGATCATGAATTTGTTTCCTTATGGTTATGGATTTGTTCGATAACAGAACTTGTTGAATGACCTTCAACAAAATCTAAAACCTTCACCTCACGGCCATTTGCCAATACAGCTTCACCACCAGCAATCTCATTGATCTGATAGTCACCACCCTTCACCAAAACATTAGGCAAAACTTCTTCAATCAGTCGCGCTGGAGTATCCTCTGAAAATGGCACCACCCAATCCACAGCAGCCAAACCAGCAAGAACAGCCATCCTCGTTGATAGTGCATTAATAGGGCGACTAGAACCCTTTAATCGAGCAACTGCTGCATCATCATTCACTGCAACGACAAGCTTACTACCTAATGCCTTGGCCTGAGTTAAATAGTGCACATGACCAGCATGTAAAATATCAAAGCAACCATTGGTCATAACAATACGCTCACCCTTTGCTTTAGCCGCCTCAACTGCTAGCAATAACTGCGCTTCGTTAAGCACTCCGCTTTCATTTTGCTTCTCATTACGCAGTGCACGACGCAATTCCGGCATACTCACAACAGCAGCACCTAATTTCGCCACAGAAATACCCGCTGCAGTGTTAGCTATTTTAACTGCATCAGTAGGGCTCAACCCACTAGCATAAGCAATAGCTAGTGTGGCTATTACAGTATCTCCCGCGCCTGTTACGTCAAAAACTTCTTTAGCCTGTGAAGGAACATGAATTTCTTCCTGCTGACTTTGCACCAAGGTCATTCCTTTCTCACCACGCGTAATTAATAAGAATTGAATTTGATGCTTCTTAAGCAACTGCTGTGCCTTAGCAACTAATTCTTGCTCATTCTCACAGGGGCCAACCACTTGTTCAAATTCTTTCAAGTTAGGTGTTACTGCCGTTGCACCACGGTAACAAGTAAAATCATTACGTTTAGGGTCAATAAAAACTGGCACCTGAGCTTCACGAGCTAATTCAATAAACTCCTGAGGATCTGATAAAACGCCTTTTCCATAGTCAGATAAAATAACAACGTCTGCTTGCATTAACTCAGCACGATACTCAGCTAATAGTTGCTGACGATCAATTTGCAAAGCTTTGTTTTCAAAATCCAAACGAATTAACTGCTGATTACGGCTAATAACTCGCAATTTAGTAATGGTTGGCGCATTAACCGGCACCTGAAAGTGGCAGTGAATCTCAGCAGCATCTAAGCGACCAACCAACTCTTCTCCTTCTCTATCATCACCCACTGCACCAACTAAAGAAACTCTAGCACCTAGAGCGCGTGCGTTTAATCCAACGTTACCTGCACCGCCAGGACGCTCAAGAACCCTTTGAACATGTACAACTGGCACTGGCGCCTCAGGAGAAATTCGACCA
>CBDALO010000247.1:0-2062 GCA_965196985.1 Gammaproteobacteria bacterium
TATTTGCTGTTTTAATCCCAAACCACCAATATTGTCAACATCGAAAATGATTTTCAAAATCTCTCCTGTCATTTTGTACCTTTCCATTCATTTGGTTGAATTCTAGACACTTTAATTTTCATGCAAATTTTGCCCCCAGTTTGCCCCACTCTCTTTGTTGTTTTGACCCGAATACCGCCAATATTTTCAACCATCAAGTTAATTTTCATAATCTATCTTGTCGCCCTGTACTTTTCTCTGGATGTTGTAGATTTCTGGACACATATATTCTCATGCAAATTTTGCCATCAGTTCTACCTTTTTCTTCGTTGTTTTGACCCCCAAACCATAAACATGTTACATATCTAAGTTAATTTTCATAATCTCTTTTCACCTATGACCTTTCCATTGATATGGTTGAATTGGTCGAAATTTTTCCACCAGTTTACCATTTTTCTTTGTTGTTATGACCCCCAAGCCACCAACATTTTCAACAAGCAGGTTAATTGTTGTAATCTATGTTGGTGCTTTTTACTTTTTTGGATTTGGTAGAATTCTGGACACATTAATTTTCGTGCAAATTTTGTCCCCGTTTACCCACTTTCTTTGTTGTTTTCACCCCAAAACGATAAACATTTTCAACATCCAAGTTAATTTTCAAAATTTTCCTCTTCACCATGTACCTTTCTAATGATTTGGTTGAATTCTGGACACATTATTTTTTTTATCAACTTTTGTCCCCAGGTTCCCCTCTTTCTTCGTTGTTTTGACCCCAAAACCATCAACATTTGCAACATCCAAGTTAATTTTCAAAATCCCTCTTGTCATGTTGTACCTTTCCATTGATTTGGTTGAATTCTGGACACTTTAATTTTCATGCAATTTTTGCCCCAGTTTGTCCTCTCTCTTTGTTGCTTTAACCCCAAACCACCAATATTGTCAACATCCAATTTAATTTTCAAAATCTCTCTTGTCACGTTGTACCTTTCCATTGATTTGGTAGAATTCTGGACACATTAGTTTTCATTCAAATATTTGCCCCCAGTTTACCCGCTTTCTTTGTTGTTTTGACCCCAAACCACCTATGTTTTCTATAACCAAGTTAATTTTCATAATCTATGTTGTCGCCTTGTACTTTTCCCTGGGTTTGGTAGAATTCTAGACACATGCATTTTCATGCAAATTTTGCCCCCAGTTTACCCGCTTTCTTTGTTGTTTTCACCCCAAACCACCAATTTTTTCTATAACCAAGTTCATTTTCATAATCTATGTTGTCGTCTTGTACTTTTCCCTGGATTTGGTAGAATTCTGGACACATGCATTTTCATGCAAATTTTGCCCCCAGTTTAACCACTTTCTTTGTTGTTTTGACCCCAAAACGATAAACATTGAAAATATTGGTGATATTCGGGTCAAAACAACAAGGAGAGTGGGGCAAACTGGTGGCAAAATTTGCATGAAAATTAAAGTTTCAACATCAAAGTTAATTTTCAAACTGTCTCTTGTCACCTTGTACCTTTCTATTGATTTGGTTGAATTCTGGACGCATTAATTTTAATTCAAATTTTGTCCCTAAACTCCCCTCTCTCTTTGTTGTTTTAATCCCAAACCACCAATATTGTCAACATCGAAATTGATTTTCAAAATCTCTCCTGTCATTTTGTACCTTTCCATTCATTTGGTTGAATTCTAGACACTTTAATTTTCATGCAAATTTTGCCCCCAGTTTGCCCCACTCTCTTTGTTGTTTTGACCCGAATACCGCCAATATTTTCCAACCATCAAGTTAATTTTCATAATCTATCTTGTCGCCCTGTACTTTTCTCTGGATGTTGTAGATTTCTGGACACATATATTCTCATGCAAATTTTGCCATCAGTTCTACCTTTTTCTTCGTTGTTTTGACCCCCAAACCATAAACATGTTACACATCTAAGTTAATTTTCATAATCTCTTTTCACCTATGACCTTTCCATTGATATGGTTGAATTGGTCGAAATTTTTCCACCAGTTTACCATCTTTCTTTGTTGTTATGACCCCCAAGCCACCAACATTTTCAACAAGCAGGTTAATTGTTATAAT
>CBDALO010000248.1:0-11122 GCA_965196985.1 Gammaproteobacteria bacterium
TTTGCTAATGAATAACTGCTAGTTTTACAGAAAAACCATATAATTTGCAATAACACTAACTTGGCCTAAAACAGTGTTTATCAAAAAAACATTGATTTTTTCAAAAACTGTCGATTAAATTCACATAAAAATGCTCTAAAACGACGTAAAGTACAAAACTACAATAGATTAAAGCCATTTTGCCAATGAATAACTGCTAGTTTTACAGAAAAACCATATCATTTGCAATAACACTAACTTGGCCTAAAACAGTGTTTATCAAAAAAACATTGATTTTTTCAAAAACTGTCCATTAAATTCACATAAAAATGCTCTAAAACGACGTAATGTACAGAACTACAATAGAACAAAGCCATTTTGCCAATGAATAACTACTAGTTTTACAAGAAAACCATATTATTTGCAATTACACTAACTTGGCCTAAAACAGTGTTTATCAAAAAAACATTGATTTTTTCAAAAACTGTCGATTAAATTCACATAAAAATGCTCTAAAACGACGTAAAGTACAAAACTACAATAGAACAAAGCCATTTTGCCAATGAATAACTACAAGTTTTACAAGAAAACCATATTATTTGCAATAACACTAACTTGGCCTAAAAAAGTGTTTATCAAAAAAACATTGATTTTTTCAAAAACTGTCAATTAAATTCACATAAAAATGCTTTAAAACGACGTAAAGTATAGAAGTACAATAGAACAAAGCCATTTTGCCAATGAATAACTACTAGTTTTACAGAAAAAACCATATCATTTGAAATAACACTAACTTGGCCTAAAACAGTGTTTATCAAAAAAACATTGATTTTTTCAAAAACTGTCGATTAAATTCACATAAAAATGCTCTAAAACGACGTAAAGTACAAAACTACAATAGATTAAAGCCATTTTGCCAATGAATAACTACTAGTTTTACAAGAAAACCATATTATTTGCAATTACACTAACTTGGCCTAAAACAGTGTTTATCAAAAAAACATTGATTTTTTCAAAAACTGTCGATTAAATTCACATAAAAATGCTCTAAAACGACGTAAAGTACAAAACTACAATAGATTAAAGCCATTTTGCCAATGAATAACTACTAGTTTTACAAGAAAACCATATTATTTGCAATTACACTAACTTGGCCTAAAACAGTGTTTATCAAAAAAACATTGATTTTTTCAAAAACTGTCGATTAAATTCACATAAAAATGCTCTAAAACGACGTAATGTACAGAACTACAATAGAACAAAGCCATTTTGCCAATGAATAACTACTAGTTTTACAAGAAAACCATATTATTTGCAATTACACTAACTTGGCCTAAAACAGTGTTTATCAAAAAAACATTGATTTTTTCAAAAACTGTCAATTAAATTCACATAAAAATGCTTTAAAACGACGTAAAGTATAGAACTACAATAGAACAAAGCCATTTTGCCAATGAATAACTACTAGTTTTACAGAAAAAACCATATAATTTGCAATAACACTAACTTGGCCTAAAACAGTGTTTATCAAAAAACCATTGATTTTTTCAAAAACTGTCAATTAAATTCACATAAAAATGCTCTAAAACGACGTAATGTACAGAACTACAATAGAACAAAGCCATTTTGCCAATGAATAACTGCTAGTTTTACAGAAAAACCATATAATTTGCAATAACACTAACTTGGCCTAAAAAAGTGTTTATCAAAAAAACATTGATTTTTTCAAAAACTGTCAATTAAATTCACATAAAAATGCTTTAAAACGACGTAAAGTACAGAACTACAATAGATTAAAGCCATTTTGCCAATGAATAACTACTATTTTTACAAGAAAACCATATTATTTGCAATAACACTAACTTGGCCTAAAACAGTGTTTATCAAAAAAACATTGATTTTTTCAAAAACTGTCAATTAAATTCACATAAAAATGCTCTAAAACGACGTAAAGTACAGAACTACAATAGAACAAAGCCATTTTGCCAATGAATAACTACTAGTTTTACAGAAAAACCATATCATTTGCAATAACACTAACTTGGCCTAAAACAGTGTTTATCAAAAAAACATTGATTTTTTCAAAAACTGTCGATTAAATTCACATAAAAATGCTCTAAAACGACGTAAAGTACAAAACTACAATAGATTAAAGCCATTTTGCCAATGAATAACTACTAGTTTTACAAGAAAACCATATTATTTGCAATTACACTAACTTGGCCTAAAACAGTGTTTATCAAAAAAACATTGATTTTTTCAAAAACTGTCGATTAAATTCACATAAAAATGCTCTAAAGCGACGTAAAGTACAAAACTACAATAGAACAAAGCCATTTTGCCAATGAATAACTGCTAGTTTTAAAGAAAAACCATATTATTTGCAATAACACTAACTTGGCCTAAAACAGTGTTTATCAAAAAAACATTGATTTTTTCAAAAACTGTCGATTAAATTCACATAAAAATGCTCTAAAACGACGTAAAGTACAGAACTACAATAGATTAAAGCCATTTTGCCAATGAATAACTACTAGTTTTACAAGAAAACCATATTATTTGCAATAACACTAACTTGGCCTAAAACAGTGTTTATCAAAAAAACATTGATTTTTTCAAAAACTGTCAATTAAATTCACATAAAAATGCTCTAAAACGACGTAAAGTACAAAACTACAAGAGAACAAAGCCATTTTGCCAATGAATAACTGCTAGTTTTACAGAAAAACCATATCATTTGCAATAACACTAACTTGGCCTAAAACAGTGTTTATCAAAAAACCATTGATTTTTTCAAAAACTGTCGATTAAATTCACATAAAAATGCTCTAAAACGACGTAATGTACAGAACTACAATAGAACAAAGCCATTTTGCCAATGAATAACTGCTAGTTTTTCAGAAAAACCATATAATTTGCAATAACACTAACTTGGCCTAAAAAAGTGTTTATCAAAAAAACATTGATTTTTTCAAAAACTGTCCATTAAATTCACATAAAAATGCTCTAAAACGACGTAATGTACAGAAGTACAATAGAACAAAGCCATTTTGCCAATGAATAACTACTAGTTTTACAAGAAAACCATATTATTTGCAATTACACTAACTTGGCCTAAAACAGTGTTTATCAAAAAAACATTGATTTTTTCAAAAACTGTCGATTAAATTCACATAAAAATGCTCTAAAACGACGTAAAGTACAAAACTACAATAGAACAAAGCCATTTTGCCAATGAATAACTACTAGTTTTACAGAAAAACCATATCATTTGCAATAACACTAACTTGGCCTAAAACAGTGTTTATCAAAAAAACATTGATTTTTTCAAAAACTGTCGATTAAATTCACATAAAAATGCTCTAAAACGACGTAAAGTACAGAACTACAATAGATTAAAGCCATTTTGCCAATGAATAACTACTAGTTTTACAGAAAAACCATATTATTTGCAATAACACTAACTTGGCCTAAAACAGTGTTTATCAAAAAAACATTGATTTTTTCAAAAACTGTCAATTAAATTCACATAAAAATGCTCTAAAACGACGTAAAGTACAGAACTACAATAGAACAAAGCCATTTTGCCAATGAATAACTACTAGTTTTACAAGAAAACCATATTATTTGCAATAACACTAACTTGGCCTAAAACAGTGTTTATCAAAAAAACATTGATTTTTTCAAAAACTGTCGATTAAATTCACATAAAAATGCTCTAAAACGACGTAAAGTACAGAACTACAATAGATTAAAGCCATTTTGCCAATGAATAACTACTAGTTTTACAAGAAAACCATATTATTTGCAATTACACTAACTTGGCCTAAAACAGTGTTTATCAAAAAAACATTGATTTTTTCAAAAACTGTCAATTAAATTCACATAAAAATGCTCTAAAACGACGTAAAGTACAGAACTACAATAGATTAAAGCCATTTTGCCAATGAATAACTACTAGTTTTACAAGAAAACCATATTATTTGCAATAACACTAACTTGGCCTAAAACAGTGTTTATCAAAAAAACATTGATTTTTTCAAAAACTGTCGATTAAATTCACATAAAAATGCTCTAAAACGACGTAAATGTACAAAACTACAATAGATTAAAGCCATTTTGCCAATGAATAACTACTAGTTTTACAAGAAAACCATATTATTTGCAATTACACTAACTTGGCCTAAAACAGTGTTTATCAAAAAAACATTGATTTTTTCAAAAACTGTCGATTAAATTCACATAAAAATGCTCTAAAACGACGTAAAGTACAGAACTACAATAGAACAAAGCCATTTTGCCAATGAATAACTACTAGTTTTACAAGAAAACCATATTATTTGCAATAACACTAACTTGGCCTAAAACAGTGTTTATCAAAAAAACATTGATTTTTTCAAAAACTGTCAATTAAATTCACATAAAAATGCTCTAAAACGACGTAAAGTGTAGAACTACAATAGATTAAATGGCCATTTTGCCAATGAATAACTACTAGTTTTACAGAAAAACCATATCATTTGCAATAACACTAACTTGGCCTAAAACAGTGTTTATCAAAAAAACATTGATTTTTTCAAAAACTGTCAATTAAATTCACATAAAAATGCTCTAAAACGACGTAATGTACAGACTACAATAGAACAAAGCCATTTTGCCAATGAATAACTGCTAGTTTTTTAGAAAAACCATATTATTTGCAATAACACTAACTTGGCCTAAAACAGTGTTTAGCAAAAAAAACATTGATTTTTTCAAAAACTGTCGATTAAATTCACATAAAAATGCTCTAAAACGACGTAATGTACAGAAGTACAATAGAACAAAGCCATTTTGCCAATGAATAACTGCTAATTTTACAGAAAAAACCATATCATTTGAAATAACACTAACTTGGCCTAAAACAGTGTTTATCAAAAAAACATTGATTTTTTCAAAAACTGTCAATTAAATTCACATAAAAATGCTTTAAAACGACGTAGAGTACAGAACTACAATAGATTAAAGCCATTTTGCCAATGAATAACTACTAGTTTTACAAGAAAACCATATAATTTGCAATAACACTAACTTGGCCTAAAAAAGTGTTTATCAAAAAAACATTGATTTTTTCCAAAACTGTCAATTAAATTCACATAAAAATGCTTTAAAACGACGTAATGTACAGAACTACAATAGATTAAAGCCATTTTGCCAATGAATAACTACTATTTTTACAAGAAAACCATATTATTTGCAATAACACTAACTTGGCCTAAAACAGCGTTTATCAAAAAAACATTGATTTTTTCAAAAACTGTCAATTAAATTCACATAAAAATGCTTTAAAACGACGTAAAGTATAGAACTACAATAGAACAAAGCCATTTTGCCAATGAATAACTACTAGTTTTACAAGAAAACCATATTATTTGCAATAACACTAACTTGGCCTAAAACAGTGTTTATCAAAAAAACATTGATTTTTTCAAAAACTGTCGATTAAATTCACATAAAAATGCTGTAAAGCGACGTAAAGTACAAAACTACAATAGAACAAAGCCATTTTGCCAATGAATAACTGCTAGTTTTAAAGAAAAACCATATTATTTGCAATAACACTAACTTGGCCTAAAACAGTGTTTATCAAAAAAACATTGATTTTTTCAAAAACTGTCGATTAAATTCACATAAAAATGCTCTAAAACGACGTAAAGTACAGAACTACAATAGATTAAAGCCATTTTGCCAATGAATAACTACTAGTTTTACAAGAAAACCATATTATTTGCAATAACACTAACTTGGCCTAAAACAGTGTTTATCAAAAAAACATTGATTTTTTCAAAAACTGTCGATTAAATTCACATAAAAATGCTCTAAAACGACGTAATGTAAAGAACTACAATAGAACAAAGCCATTTTGCCAATGAATAACTGCTAGTTTTTCAGAAAAACCATATAATTTGCAATAACACTAACTTGGCCTAAAAAAGTGTTTATCAAAAAAACATTGATTTTTTCAAAAACTGTCGATTAAATTCACATAAAAATGCTCTAAAACGACGTAATGTACAGAAGTACAATAGAACAAAGCCATTTTGCCAATGAATAACTACTAGTTTTACAAGAAAACCATATTATTTGCAATTACACTAACTTGGCCTAAAACAGTGTTTATCAAAAAAACATTGATTTTTTCAAAAACTGTCGATTAAATTCACATAAAAATGCTCTAAAACGACGTAAAGTACAAAACTACAATAGAACAAAGCCATTTTGCCAATGAATAACTGCTAGTTTTACAGAAAAACCATATCATTTGCAATAACACTAACTTGGCCTAAAACAGTGTTTATCAAAAAAACATTGATTTTTTCAAAAACTGTCGATTAAATTCACATAAAAATGCTCTAAAACGACGTAAAGTACAAAACTACAATAGAACAAAGCCATTTTGCCAATGAATAACTGCTAGTTTTACAGAAAAACCATATCATTTGCAATAACACTAACTTGGCCTAAAACAGTGTTTATCAAAAAAACATTGATTTTTTCAAAAACTGTCGATTAAATTCACATAAAAATGCTCTAAAACGACGTAAAGTACAGAACTACAATAGATTAAAGCCATTTTGCCAATGAATAACTACTAGTTTTACAAGAAAACCATATTATTTGCAATAACACTAACTTGGCCTAAAAAAGTGTTTATCAAAAAAACATTGATTTTTTCAAAAACTGTCAATTAAATTCACATAAAAATGCTCTAAAACGACGTAGAGTACAGAACTACAATAGATTAAAGCCATTTTGCCAATGAATAACTGCTAGTTTTACAGAAAAACCATATCATTTGCAATAACACTAACTTGGCCTAAAACAGTGTTTATCAAAAAAACATTGATTTTTTCAAAAACTGTCGATTAAATTCACATAAAAATGCTCTAAAACGACGTAAAGTACAAAACTACAATAGAACAAAGCCATTTTGCCAATGAATAACTGCTAGTTTTACAGAAAAACCATATCATTTGCAATAACACTAACTTGGCCTAAAACAGTGTTTATCAAAAAAACATTGATTTTTTCAAAAACTGTCGATTAAATTCACATAAAAATGCTCTAAAACGACGTAAAGTACAGAACTACAATAGATTAAAGCCATTTTGCCAATGAATAACTACTAGTTTTACAAGAAAACCATATTATTTGCAATAACACTAACTTGGCCTAAAACAGTGTTTATCAAAAAAACATTGATTTTTTCAAAAACTGTCGATTAAATTCACATAAAAATGCTTTAAAACGACGTAGAGTACAGAACTACAATAGATTAAAGCCATTTTGCCAATGAATAACTACTAGTTTTACAAGAAAACCATATTATTTGCAATTACACTAACTTGGCCTAAAACAGTGTTTATCAAAAAAACATTGATTTTTTCAAAAACTGTCGATTAAATTCACATAAAAATGCTCTAAAACGACGTAAAGTACAAAACTACAATAGAACAAAGCCATTTTGCCAATGAATAACTGCTAGTTTTACAGAAAAACCATATCATTTGCAATAACACTAACTTGGCCTAAAACAGTGTTTATCAAAAAAACATTGATTTTTTCAAAAACTGTCGATTAAATTCACATAAAAATGCTCTAAAACGACGTAAAGTACAGAACTACAATAGATTAAAGCCATTTTGCCAATGAATAACTACTAGTTTTACAAGAAAACCATATTATTTGCAATAACACTAACTTGGCCTAAAACAGTGTTTATCAAAAAAACATTGATTTTTTCAAAAACTGTCGATTAAATTCACATAAAAATGCTCTAAAACGACGTAAAGTACAAAACTACAATAGAACAAAGCCATTTTGCCAATGAATAACTGCTAGTTTTACAGAAAAACCATATCATTTGCAATAACACTAACTTGGCCTAAAACAGTGTTTATCAAAAAACCATTGATTTTTTCAAAAACTGTCAATTAAATTCACATAAAAATGCTCTAAAACGACGTAATGTACAGAACTACAATAGAACAAAGCCATTTTAAATGAATAACTGCTAGTTTTTCAGAAAAACCATATAATTTGCAATAACACTAACTTGGCCTAACTTGGCCTAAAACAGTGTTTATCAAAAAAACATTGATTTTTTCAAAAACTGTCCATTAAATTCACATAAAAATGCTCTAAAACGACGTAATGTACAGAAGTACAATAGAACAAAGCCATTTTGCCAATGAATAACTACTAGTTTTACAAGAAAACCATATTATTTGCAATTACACTAACTTGGCCTAAAACAGTGTTTATCAAAAAAACATTGATTTTTTCAAAAACTGTCGATTAAATTCACATAAAAATGCTCTAAAACGACGTAAAGTACAAAACTACAATAGAACAAAGCCATTTTGCCAATGAATAACTACTAGTTTTACAAGAAAACCATATTATTTGCAATAACACTAACTTGGCCTAAAACAGTGTTTATCAAAAAAACATTGATTTTTTCAAAAACTGTCGATTAAATTCACATAAAAATGCTTTAAAACGACGTAAAGTACAGAAGTACAATAGAACAAAGCCATTTTGCCAATGAATAACTACTAGTTTTACAGAAAAAACCATATCATTTGCAATAACACTAACTTGGCCTAAAACAGTGTTTATCAAAAAAACATTGATTTTTTCAAAAACTGTCGATTAAATTCACATAAAAATGCTCTAAAACGACGTAAAGTACAAAACTACAATAGATTAAAGCCATTTTGCCAATGAATAACTACTAGTTTTACAAGAAAACCATATTATTTGCAATTACACTAACTTGGCCTAAAACAGTGTTTATCAAAAAAACATTGATTTTTTCAAAAACTGTCGATTAAATTCACATAAAAATGCTCTAAAACGACGTAAAGTACAAAACTACAATAGATTAAAGCCATTTTGCCAATGAATAACTACTAGTTTTCCAAGAAAACCATATTATTTGCAATTACACTAACTTGGCCTAAAACAGTGTTTATCAAAAAAACATTGATTTTTTCAAAAACTGTCGATTAAATTCACATAAAAATGCTCTAAAACGACGTAATGTACAGAAGTACAATAAAACAAAGCCATTTTGCCAATGAATAACTACTAGATTTACAAGAAAACCATATTATTTGCAATTACACTAACTTGGCCTAAAACAGTGTTTATCAAAAAAACATTGATTTTTTCAAAAACTGTCAATTAAATTCACATAAAAATGCTCTAAAACGACGTAAAGTACAGAACTACAATAGAACAAAGCCATTTTGCCAATGAATAACTACTAGTTTTACAGAAAAACCATATAATTTGCAATAACACTAACTTGGCCTAAAACAGTGTTTATCAAAAAACCATTGATTTTTTCAAAAACTGTCAATTAAATTCACATAAAAATGCTCTAAAACGACGTAATGTACAGAACTACAATAGAACAAAGCCATTTTGCCAATGAATAACTGCTAGTTTTTCAGAAAAACCATATAATTTGCAATAACACTAACTTGGCCTAAAAAAGTGTTTATCAAAAAAACATTGATTTTTTCAAAAACTGTCAATTAAATTCACATAAAAATGCTCTAAAACGACGTAAAGTACAGAACTACAATAGATTAAAGCCATTTTGCCAATGAATAACTACTAGTTTTACAAGAAAACCATATTATTTGCAATTACACTAACTTGGCCTAAAACAGTGTTTATCAAAAAAACATTGATTTTTTCAAAAACTGTCAATTAAATTCACATAAAAATGCTCTAAAACGACGTAAAGTACAGAACTACAATAGAACAAAGCCATTTTGCCAATGAATAACTACTAGTTTTACAAGAAAACCATATTATTTGCAATTACACTAACTTGGCCTAAAACAGTGTTTATCAAAAAAACATTGATTTTTTCAAAAACTGTCGATTAAATTCACATAAAAATGCTCTAAAACGACGTAAAGTACAAAACTA
This sequence comes from Gammaproteobacteria bacterium, assembly GCA_965196985.1. GTDB lineage: Bacteria > Pseudomonadota > Gammaproteobacteria > UBA12402 > UBA12402 > 2-12-FULL-35-23. The sequence continues at coordinate 9,967 of CBDALO010000248.1, forward strand.
CAATAGAACAAAGCCATTTTGCCAATGAATAACTGCTGGTTTTACAAGAAAACCATATTATTTGCAATAACACTAACTTGGCCTAAAACAGTGTTTATCAAAAAAACATTGATTTTTTCAAAAACTGTCGATTAAATTCACATAAAAATGCTCTAAAACGACGTAAAGTACAGAACTACAATAGATTAAAGCCATTTTGCCAATGAATAACTACTAGTTTTACAAGAAAACCATATTATTTGCAATAACACTAACTTGGCCTAAAACAGTGTTTATCAAAAAAACATTTTTTTTTTCAAAAACTGTCAATTAAATTCACATAAAAATGCTCTAAAACGACGTAAAGTACAAAACTACAAGAGAACAAAGCCATTCATTGATTTTTTCAAAAACTGTCGATTAAATTCACATAAAAATGCTCTAAAACGACGTAATGTACAGAACTACAATAGAACAAAGCCATTTTGCCAATGAATAACTGCTAGTTTTTCAGAAAAACCATATAATTTGCAATAACACTAACTTGGCCTAAAAAAGTGTTTATCAAAAAAACATTGATTTTTTCAAAAACTGTCCATTAAATTCACATAAAAATGCTCTAAAACGACGTAATGTACAGAAGTACAATAGAACAAAGCGATTTTGCCAATGAATAACTACTAGTTTTACAAGAAAACCATATTATTTGCAATTACACTAACTTGGCCTAAAACAGTGTTTATCAAAAAAACATTGATTTTTTCAAAAACTGTCGATTAAATTCACATAAAAATGCTCTAAAACGACGTAAAGTACAAAACTACAATAGAACAAAGCCATTTTGCCAATGAATAACTACTAGTTTTACAGAAAAACCATATCATTTGCAATAACACTAACTTGGCCTAAAACAGTGTTTATCAAAAAAACATTGATTTTTTCAAAAACTGTCGATTAAATTCACATAAAAATGCTCTAAAACGACGTAAAGTACAGAACTACAATAGATTAAAGCCATTTTGCCAATGAATAACTACTAGTTTTACAGAAAAACCATATTATTTGCAATAACGCTAACTTGGACTAAAACAGTGTTTATCAAAAAAACATTGATTTTTTCAAAAACTGTCGATTAAATTCACATAAAAATGCTCTAAAACGACGTAATGTACAGAAG
>CBDALO010000249.1:0-78725 GCA_965196985.1 Gammaproteobacteria bacterium
AAACCCGCCTAAGTTAGATTATGGCGGCAAGTGTTCATAACCTCGGGAAAACCTCGTCCACGACTATTCACTATGAGGAGGAGATAGCACATAGAGCTTACTATGAGCATTCTTGAACAGGCTTATTATCACTACCCTTTTTTTATAGCGCAGAGTTATCAGGACTCATACATTCACGCATTATATCAAGCATAGAGTAATTTTTATTTCCCTTTACATGCTCTATCGCGAGCTTGGTTCTAAAAGCGAAAGTTAATTCAAGCTGATTAATGCCGTCTTCGTAAAAATTAGTAGGGAATTTTTCTACTAGCGGTAGCGGTTGTTTCATGTCTGATTCAAGAGTGGCAACTACTTTTCTACAAACTAGCTCTTGATCTGATTCGTCTGCTACAGAATCTCTTAGCGCATGTATTTTTTCTTCAAGATTGATTTCTGATAATCTGTCTGATGCGAATATTTTATCGTATTTTTTATATGCAACTGCCGCAAATCCCTTCTCATAGGATGTAGCTGAAAATATTTCATTATACGTCGCTGCATGTGTGATTTCGGCGACCTCCCGAGGAATATATTGATCAATAAATTGAATTAGTTTAACTGCACGAGAAAAGGATTTTAAATCAACATGCATCTTATTTTCACTAATAATTTTACAGTTTGCTAAGATAATAGCGCTCCCCATCTGGGTAGCGGCTTTTTGGTATTCTTTTGGAAAGGCTAGTTTTTTAATTTCGTTATCATAATTAACAATAAAACTTGTTTGGTCATAAGTAACAATACATTTTAGTGGTTTAATGATTTTTAAAAGCGCATTTCGATCATGCACTATGTAATATAGTCTTACTGGCATAAGAGGTTCTTCTGTGGTCGTTGTTAGAAAGACTGGCTGTGACCGTTGTTCTTTTAGGCGTTGTGTTACCTGCTTACTTAAACAACACTTCTTGTATTTCTTTCCACTACCACATAGGCACGGGGCATTTCTGCCTATTTTCTCACTCATTTTTTTACTCCTAATTATAAGGTGGACCCAATTAAAATTGGAATTGACCCGAAAAAAATGACTCATGTTGAATGACATAAGCCAGCATCCATTCAAAATCATTAGGTACTCTAATGCCTAGCGCATAGGTGGGTAAACTATATGCACTTTTTAGTTGGGCTTGGTTCTTTTTTATCATGGTCTTCTGGATGCTTAATTTTATCTGAGTATTTCCAAACTACCAAGGAAAAGTATTTGTGCTGGTAAGTTTCATCGCTAGTCATCTTATTTATACCACACACTACGGGGAAAGTTAGCCATAGCGGGCTTATAAAAAGAACAAAAAAATAAAAAAGAATGTCTAATTGATGTTAATAGATTAATCATCCGACACTTAAGCCTCGATTAGCCGACACTTAAGTTGGGGATAATGGGGTGAATACCTCTGATGGGGTGTAGCGGTGGATAAAACGTGGGCTTAAAGGATAGGATTTAAGGGCTTTTCAGGCGTTCTGAAGGCGATAAGCGGGTTGTGAGTGGCTTAGAGTGAGGTTTTGGTGTAATCAGGCCATAGGAAGCCCCTACCGTGTTGTAGTGGGTTGATGGGTGGTTAAGGGTCAGTTAGGCCGGTGGTGCGCCTAAACGGGCGAGAATGGCGGCGTCATCAAGATCCGGCTCCGCTTGCAGGTAAGCGATCCACGGGCGTCCTTGCTTCCGTAGCTAACACGTGCTAGGTGCTATCCGGCGGCACATTCCATGGCAGCAGTGCCTCAATATCTTCTAATGTTTTGCAATGTGGTAGGCGCTCATAAAGATAGGTGAAGTATCGACAGACATTGTGATGATGCAGTTCAGCAGTTAGAGCTAGACTTGCATGCATTGCTAGTGCGTTAGCGCCTGGCATTGTGTCGCAAAATAGAAAGTTCTTCCTTGCAAGCACTAAGAGCTTAATGTCTCTCTCTGTGTGATTGTTATCAATCTCACATCTACCATCATCAAGAAACCGAGTCATGTTTTCCCAAATTGTTACGTCTATCTTTATTTAGGGGAATTGAGCTAGTTTTATCTCATAATAAACAAGTCAGGCCGGCTTCGCCGGCAACTTTCTAAGCCTCTAAGAGTTTAGTCTTTACAAAGCCACGAGTATTATTAAGTCTCAAACTAGTCAAACCTGCCCATGGAATAATAACGAATAAAAATAACACACCTGCTATAGAAATTGCTTCAGGTAGCTGAGCAATAACTCACCTACTATACGCGCTTCTCATTTTACTCTATGAATAATGAAACGCTTTAGTATCAAACAAATCTTGGTAACCAATCAGAACTGGTGGAACTTTCACACCAAGTACAAAGATAAAATCAGAGAAGCTATTGTCATTGGCATTGTTAAGCTGCTTAGCTGCAAACATCCTATGCGTGGCCATAAAGAGTATCATTGCAGTAATCCAAACTGTTCACACGTCAAATACATCCGCCATACCTGCAAAGCTAAAAGCTGTTCATCGTGTGGTAAAAAAGCCACAGAAGTATGGATACAACAACAGATGGCAATCTTACCCAACACTACATGGCAACACATCACATTCACCATGCCCTCTACTCTTTGGGACTGCTTTTGGACAAACAGAGAGCTTCTTAATTTACTCCCACCATTAGCAGCAAAGGTGTTACTCAAGCTTGCTAAAAACAAGAGGGTTAAACCCGGTGTATTTATCGCGCTTCACACCTTTGGCAGAGATCTAAAGCGCAATGTGCATCTTCATGCGTCAATCACTCTGGGTGGTATCAACAAAGAGTTAACACAATGGAAAAGCCTCTACTTCCATCAACCTACACTAATGTCCATGTGGCGTTATGAGGTCATTAACCTTTTTAGAAACCACCACCAGGACAAAGGGCTTATTCTGCCAAATCAGTTAGCCTCTACACTGAACCACACTTTCAACTTTAATCAACTGCTTGATCAGCTTTACCAAAAACGATGGGTAGTACATTGCGCAAAGCCCTCAAAGAATCACAAACAAAACGTTAAATACTTAGGTCGATACACCAAACGTCCTCCTATTGCTGAGTCAAAAATTAAAAACTTTGATGGGAGCAGCCTCAGTTTTAATTATCTTGATCACGTCTCTAAAACCTACAAGCAATTTAAATTAACCGCGGAAGAGTTTATTGCTCGATTTATTCAACACATTCCTGATGTTGGCTTTCGTATGGTGCGTTATTATGGGTTTCTTGCTAACCGGGTGCGAGGTGAGATGCTACCCAAAGTCAGACTCCTATTGGGTGAAACTGATCCAAACACACCCCAGGTCAATTACCGCACCTTAATGCAAAATAATTTTAACATTGACCCCTATGAATGTGTTCTATGCGGTAGCCAAATGTTTTTAGCTAACTGCTGGTATAGACAACCTAACCGTTACAAATTGCTATCAAAGCATCGTGAACTCGCCTTACTGAAAAAAATCTAATAACTTCCTAGGGGGGGGTAGTCCGTCCAAAACAACAAATAACAGCTAGTTTTGGCTATTGTTTGTCATAACTAACCCTGCCCCACCACTAAATCGATTTTATAAAAAATACCTGTGCTAAAATTACTCATTTTAATTGGTGGTATTTTTACCAATTGACACATTGAAATTCCTTAATATCAAGGTTTTTAGTAACCTATCAAGGTAAAATAACTTGATATAAAAACTATAGTGAAATTAGTCATGCGCAGAATCATAAAAGCGATTAAAAGCCTGAGTGATTACCTGATCCTGCTGAAAAAAAATCCAGAGCTACTAAGGCCAGAGCAGTGCAGCCATTGCGCTGCAGGTGGACTATGGTCACATGGATCATATGATCGAAAACCAGATAGGAACCCAGGTAAAGGACGCTCTTTAAATCCCACCCCTGTTTTGAGATTTTATTGTCATCAATGTAAACGTACTTGTTCAACCCTACCTGAGATACTTTCTCCAAAGCGTTGGTATTGCTGGTCAGTTCAGCAGGCAGTGTTAATGAGCGTGCTCCTGGGAAAAGTATTAGCTCATCAGGTCAGGAGCAAGGTGTTAGTCGACACACCGTTGCTAGGTGGTTTCACTGGTTGGTTGACCACTTCGTTGATTACTCCTTCCATATCAAAGCACATCCGTTGTGGTTACAGCTTGGGCGACATAGTGATCCACAAGCGTTTTGGTTGGCCTGCCTTGGTGAGCATGATTTATCGAGCATCATGCTTTTTCTTAACAACACAGGAGTGAGCATCCCATAATTAATTAACGTGAAAAAAAGTTGAGATGGATATTTTCTGTAAACCTCACGACCCCACACAGTTTGAGCGTAGCATTCTCAACTCAAGTTGTGATTAACTCATTGCAAGTAGTTAAATCACACAGGAATTGCAAAATGACCAAGCCCATTCACCCAACAGCACTGTTTCGCCTAAGTGTTTTAGGTGAGCTATGTAGCCGAAATAGTTTTGAGCATGGTGAGCTCAAGAGCATTATTAAAAGGTTGTCCCAGCAAACCTACAACATTCCAGGTAGTAAGCGTGTTCACCTCAGTGCTAAAACAATTGAGAATTGGTATTACGCCTGGTTAAAGCAGGGTATTGATGGATTAGTTCCTAAAACTCGACGAGACAAAGGCCAGTGTCACATCAATCCAGAGCTACAAGAGTTAATTATTTCCACTAAACAGGAAAGCCCTTCAAGATCAATTCCGACCGTGATTAAACTCTTAGAAACTCAAGGGAAGGTAGCACGAGGTGAATTATCTCACGCAACAGTTCACCGCTTATTAGTAAAACACGGCCTGTCTAAAAGAACAGTCACACCTTCTAACCAAATTGAGCGCCGCTCATTTGAGGCGCTCACAGCTTGTGATATTTGGTATGGCGATGTCATGCATGGTCCAACGATTTACGATGGCCAAAGAAGAGTTAAAAGCTATTTGGTGAGTATTTTTGATGATGCCTCAAGGTTGGTCTGTCACAGTAAATTTTGTACTGATGAGAGTGCCATTACTATTGAGCATGTGTTGAAAGAGGCATTACTCAAACGTGGGCTTCCTGTTAAGCTCATCATTGACAACGGCCCTGCCTACCGTGCTAAAACGTTGCAAACCATTTGTGCTCGTTTGAAAATTCAATTGATTTACGGCAGGCCCTATGAACCGCAAAGCAAAGGCAAACTAGAGCGTTGGCATAGAACAGTACGCGAGCAATTCCTAGCTGAATGCAACCTGGATTCCATTCATAGTTTCAATGCGCTGAATGATCGATTTTGGGCTTGGGTTGAGCGTGTTTATCATCAAGCCTCGCAAAGCGCCCTGCCTGACAAGATGACCCCGTTACAACGCTATCAGCAAGACCTCACTAAAATTCAGCCGTTAGGTTGTTTGGCCGATAAGCTAGATGATTACTTCCTGCATCGCATTAAGCGCCGAGTCAGGAAGGATGGCACGGTAAGCTGGAATAATCGACTCTTTGAAGTTCCATTTGAACTGGCTCAACAAGAGGTTTATTTAGTGGTTGATCCGCATAGTGACTCCGCCCGTCACGTCGAATCATTGGAATATCAATACCTTGGTGCAGTCGGAGAGCTGGACAAACATAACAACCTTTCTAGAACCCGAGCTAGACCTCAGATGCCGGAACAACCAGCAAGAAAAACCTCGCTAGTTGAGATTGTTTATAACCAAGTTAAAGAGGATTTGGATATCACTGAGGAGATACCGTCTTAAACGTCAACAATAAATTGTAAAATTTTTACTAGGCATCCGCTGAAAATGGCTGCTGTGTTTTTAGGATGCCATAAATCATATGCACCATTTTTCTCATAACAGCACAAATGGCTAGCTTCTTTGGCTTGCCTTTTTTGAGCAGCTTTTCATAAAATTTCTTCAAAATAGGATTATGCCTTATAGCCACTAATGCCGGCATGTAAAGCGCCTTTCGCAACCAAGCACTACCAACCTTTGAGAGCCGTGATGAATTCAATGAAGTGCCTGATTGTGACTGGCTGGGATTTAAACCAATATGAGCAGCCAATTGTTTTGCGCCAGAAAATCTTTCAATATTATTAAAAAAAGCAGTTAGTGTTTGAGCGGTTTTATCACCAATGCCTGGGATGCTTTTAAGCAGCTCTGTGTTATTCTTCAGATCATCATCACTCGCGATCAGCTTACTAATTTCTTCCTGCAGTCGTAAAATTTCTTTTTCCATATAATCGATATGATTTTGTATAGAGCTAATAATTGTTTCTTCCGCTAGCTCCAGCCTGTTTTGTTCATTGCTGACTTGGGAGGTTAATACTTCAGATCTCTGTATCAAAGCTCTTAGAGCCTCTATATTAGCTGGCAAAGGCTGCCATAGCGTTGGAGTAAAATGATTTGAATAGTCCTTAATACTGACCGCATCGGCCTTGTCGGTCTTGTTTCGTATTAGCTGTCCTTTCATAAAAAACTTTATTCGTGCAGGATTAATTATACTGACATCACACTTCTCACTATGTAAATAAAGAGCCAATGCATTACCGTATTTACCTGTTGATTCCATGCAAAAATGAAGTGACTGATCAGATAAAGATTGCGTCCATTCTAATAACTCAGAAAAGCCCTCAGGATTATTATTAAAATGTTTAACGTGATCTTTTCCGCTAGTGGTGATAGCAGCAACAAAATCAGATTTTGCAATATCAATACCAACACAATTTTTTTTCATTTGCTAGAGCCTCTTAAATTTTATTACACTAACAAACTTGGGAAATCATAGTTCGGATCAACCTTGCAAATACAGGCTCACAATGGCCTAAGATACCGTTCGATCTCATGAACTTATGAGGGTGGAAGGGAGCTAAATCTCCTCAACAGGATTAAATCCTAAGGACGAACACGGCTTCACCTTCCGCCTACCCAAGCATCCTTGGGATTGTAGCAATATTGTCATATCTCTACAGTTATTTAAGATACAAGGATGAGTAAGATGTATCTTCAACATTTTGGCTTGAAATTTGATCCATTGGGTAAATCAAACATTATTGAATTGGCGCAGTCAAAGCGACTAGAGCAGCAACTTAATGGTTTGCTAGAAACACGCGGCTTAGCAGTGATTACTGGCGACTCAGGGACAGGAAAGACCACGGCGCTAAGATACTGGAGCAATAAACTCAACCCGCTGACCCATCAAGTCATTTATCAATCAGACACTCACTTTCGGTCATTTGATGTGTACTCTCAGCTTGCCGAAAATCTAGGTTTAGAAAACTATTACCGATTCTCTAAACTTTGGAGAGACTTGAAGCAGAGCTTGATCGCGCTCTACCATGATAAAAACGTTCAGCCTATTTGGATCCTAGACGAGGCGCATCAGCTTAGTAATGATTTCATTCTACGATTACCTGACTTCCTTAATTTCAGTTTTGACAGCAAAGACGTCATGACGATTATCTTATGTGGACTCCCATCACTTCTAGCAACATTGCAGAGACCAGCCTATGAACCTATCAACTCTAGAATTCAGTGCTTTATTAGGTGGCATGCAATTGAAGATAGCAGGGATTTTGAGAGCATTATTCACGCTGCTTTTGAGAAGGCAGGAATGAGCAGCAGCTTATTCACTGAAACAGGTATTCGTGCAGTACACATGGCCACAAAAGGTAGGCTTCGTTATGTTGATAGGCTCATGCGACATGCGTTGCTAATCGCCGCTAATATGAATTTAAACCATATACCGGATGATGTCATTAATCAGGCAATTCATGAGCTAAAAGGTTAACTATTTGACACCATCTCACGCAAAATAGGTTGAGATGGTTTCTCTAAATTATTGTGGGACGTTACACCAATGCTTGATGACATATTCCATTGCCCTGCCAAGATGAGATTGTGGTAGAACCTTTGGATAATACTCCTCTAGCCACTCCTTGTACTCATCCATAATCGGTTTTGATTCTTTCTGCCGAAGCGCAAGGCGTTGCTCAGGCGACATCTCTTCTTCTTTCGCCTTTCTTTCAATCCGGTAGAGTTTTTTATAGACCCGCATAGCATGAGCGGCTAACCCATTCTTTTTGGTCGCCTTGGTGATCTCTTCAAATTTCCTGCGGGCATGAAGGTTGCACGCAATGATCGTAACGCCGGTATTTTCTAATTGGTCGAATATAGGGCTTGCATCAGTATGAAGCTTGCCAGTCCACCCTTGAAACCATTCTACTAGAAACTCACTGTGGTCACTTGGCGTATAGGCAAACAGGATAACCTCACGACCAGGAGCACCACCTCGCATGCAATGAATCAGTGACTTAGTTTGTGGCCGTCGACCAGGCTCTTTTAAGACTTGTAATTTAGTCGCGTCACAACTTGCTATTTCATAATCCAGCAGCTCATCCTTCAATAGATTATAAATCGGCTGTAAAGGTTTAGTCAGCTCAATAAACCAACGTGACATAGTTTGCCTGGATAGATTGACGCCGTATTGTGAGCGTAGTTGTTTTTCTAAATGATAAAAGGGTTGTCTATCCTTGATTTTACTAGACACTAAATGCGCTAGTAATGATTCAGACGCCTCGGCCTTAGGTAGGATATGTAAAGGCTTAGGTGCAACCGTAACACCACCTTGCTCGCAATCACAGCCTAGTTTTTCACGGCGCTCTTCAATCATTTCAAAGACAGCTGGTTTGTAGTTCAGTATTTTTTTAGTCTCAAAACCCATTGGGCATTTTTCTTTACCGCAAGGACAAATACGCTGGTCATCAGGTACTGGAATGATTCTCACCGTCACAGGTAATTCATTCTTGACCTTCTTCTTACGTTTGTGAGAAGAGACAACAACTGCTTCATCATCTTCTTGATCCTCCGGTGTTGAGAGATCACCGAAGAGTGGCAACTGATCTTCTATGTAGCGCTCAGATTTACTACCAAAATGCTGTCGTTGGAGCTTAGCAAATTGTATCTTCAAATGATCATAAGCCTCGGCATACTGTTCAACACGAGCATGTTCTATTTCAAGCTTATGACAAAGCTTTTCATTTATTCCGACTTGTTGATAGAAAAGCTCACTAGGGACTGTTTGCATTGCGTTTCTCATTCAAGTAACTACTGCAAAGTGTACCATGACATTTTAAGTGCAATATTTTCTTCCTCAGGCGCTTGGTTAGCGCATATTACTTTTTTGGGGTAGCTGGTCATTGTGATGTTTTCTTTTCAACTCCTAGCGGATCTCACAAAGCCTGGGCTAAGGATATAAAACAAGCATTAAAATCACGTGTAAAATCAAAAAACACAGAAAAAACCTGTCAAGACTTTTTTTGCCATTTTAGTAAAAAAACTCGGGGGAGACTTTGGGTAATGACTTTTGCTTCATCCAGTTTAAACCTGACAATAACCAGCTTAACTGATCTTGGGTCAACTCGATAGTCTCATCTGCTTCGCTAGGGAACTTCAGCTTACCTTTTTCTAATCGTTTGTAGCAAAGCCAAAAACCATTTTGGTCGTACCAAAGTAATTTTATTTTATCGCGCTGCCTGTTACGAAAAAGAAATAGCTGGCCTGAGCTTGGGGTCATTGAGAGATGATCGGCAATCAGCATTACTAGGCCATCAATCTGTTTTCTAAAGTCCACAGGGGTACGATAAAACCAGATCGGTGTTTTCCAGTTCTGAAACATTAGCAAAGCCTCTGAATCAAAGACGCTAAGCTATCCTGGTCATAAAAGCTAATCTGTATGTGTGAGTTGACCTGCATGACAGCCACTGGTTGTGCTGGCTGCTCAGACACGCAAACAACCTTTGCTAGCGTTTTTTGCTGTTCTCTTCTCAAACGATAGAGAAACTGCGTGTAAGGTACGTTATTCTCTCGGCAGTATTTCGCTTTGGTTAACTTGCTTTGCTTAAAGTCGGAAAGGTGTTTTTCCCAATAAGCATCTGTGTAAGTAGCATTTTCATTTTCAGGATTTGTTGCTGACATACCGTAAGCTCCTTGTTACTATTTGCGGGAGCATACAGTCACATGAATTTAACTAGTTGACTAGGGTGTACTTGCTGGATCGCTTACGTTCTTTTTTATCATGGTCTTCTGGATGCTTAATTTTATCTGAGTATTTCCAAACTACCAAGGAAAAGTATTTGTGCTGGTAAGTTTCATCGCTAGTCATCTTATTTATACCACACACTACGGGGAAAGTTAGCCATAGCGGGCTTATAAAAAGAACAAAAAATAAAAAAGAATGTCTAATTGATGTTAATAGATTAATCATCAGACACTTAAGCCTCGATTAGCCGACACTTAAGTTGGGGATAATGGGGTGAATACCTCTGATGGGGTGTAGCGGTGGATAAAACGTGGGCTTAACGGATAGGATTTAAGGGCTTTTCAGGCGTTCTGAAGGCGATAAGCGGGTTGTGAGTGGCTTAGAGTGAGGTTTTGGTGTAATCAGGCCATAGGAAGCCCCTACCGTGTTGTAGTGGGTTGATGGGTGGTTAAGGGTCAGTTAGGCCGGTGGTGCGCCTAAACGGGCGAGAATGGCGGCGTCATCAAGATCCGGCTCCGCTTGCAGTAAGTGCATTTTCTTTAAAAACCATTGATTGCGCTGTTTAGCCAAGGTTTGTTGCTGTTGGGTTTGATTGTGAAGCTGTTGTTGCGCGGGCAGCAAGTTTTGCACCAGTTTGGCCAAGCCAGTCGTTTTTGTGGCTTGAGGCTTATTGGCGGGCTTTTTAGTGTGATTGTGCTGATTGGCCAAATACGCCAGTTTCGCTTCCGCTTTACTGTGTTGTTTCTGGCGGCGTTCCAGGCGTTTTTTCGCCCATTGGATACACTGGTTGAGTTTTCCCCACCCCACGCCTAAATGATGGAATAACACCGCATTCAAGCGTTTAATTGAAACCAAGGCACGAATAGCGCCTTTTTTGAAGGTAAAGCGTTTTTCCAGGGTTAAGTACCCTGCCCGCTTGAGGTCTTTTAACGCCCGCTCACAGCGTTTAACCGTAATATTAGCCAGCTTAGCAATCTCGGTGATCTTCATGTCACGCCAGCTCGTGCCATTGAGATACCGCACCACCCGTAAGTGGGCCATATCCGCATGATTAATGAGCACCCCTAACACTAAGCTCACGGCCTCACGGCGTTCTGATCTCACTTGTCGATCCGACTCACGGCTAAAGTCAATCAGATCTAACACCCCTTCAGGGCTGAACGCATAGCGTTGGACATTCTCCGAAGCTATTTGGAGCGCATCGAAGGTTTTCTTATGGTCGGAGTCACGCGTATAGGTACGCGGGTTCGCAGGATCATGGCCACAGCGATTACCGGAGCGAGTGCTTTCAACTGGCTCCAATGGTGCTGCGTCCTGCCCTGTCGTATCAATGGCCGTGCCGATGAGTGATTCCTTTTCGCTCACTTTGGGTGGCGAAAGTCCTTTTTTGGGCACAAAAATCCCCTTTTACAGTAATTGTGTAAAAATTATTTGTACGTGGGGGGAAACTTATATTACTATTTGAGTTCTGATATATAGTTATAAGTTACTCCCAACACAAACCCCAACCCTATTGGGGTTTGTTGTTTTATTTAGCCCCCCCCCCGGGGGGACTTAGCTATTTAGCTTTGTTAAATTTTTAGTTAACCATTTCTTAATCTCCTGATTAAAATCATCAAAACTTAATCTCTCTGCATCTATGAGTTTTATTATATCGTTAGGAAAATGAATTGATGGAGCATTATTATTGTTAAGTCTCCATGTAAATAAATGCCTGCCATCATCACTATATATCTTCGTGTTTGTTTGTATTTTTGGCCTTGTTCATTTCTGGGTATCAGATTAGATGGTCAGGTATTGAGCATACATACAGTATAGTATTTCACGGATTGGTAATTATGGCTTATCTTGCCATATACTCTCGCATCCAAGTCAATAATGAAAGCAAAAGAGTGAGGCTGATCATGTCAACAACAAACAGTGCCGCTAAGTTAATGAATGCAGACGATAGAAAAGAACTTGCTTTAAAAGCATTAAAAAAAGATAAGTCAGTTTCTAAGCTGGCAGAACAAAATGATGTTAGCCGTAAGTTTGTGCATAAGCAAAAAAATAAATTGGTGAATGCAATTGATAGTGCTTTCTCAGAAACAGACGCGACTAATGATGCACATAAGGTTTTGTATTATATACCAGTAACCAAGCAGTATATTTCTCTTATGGTTGTTTGCTTACTGCTTTTTTCTCGCTGCTCATTTAGGGGTATACGTAGATTTTTAAGTGTTTGTTTAGACTATGAGATCTCTCAAGGTGGAATTCATAACATTGCAGCTGTTGCGATTCAAAGAGCGGAGAAGATTAATTCTCAGGAAGACTTAAGCCAAGCCAAACTAGTAGCTAATGATGAAAAGTTTCACCTTAATAAACCAATTCTTTCTGGAACCGATATTCGTTCTTTATATTGTTATTTGCTTCGCCTAGAAGACACACGTGATGGAGATACGTGGGCAAGAAATTTACTAGAGCTGAAGAAAAAACATTTTTTACCAGAGGCTGTTTATGGTGACGATGGCCGTGGTTTGTATGCTGGACATAAACTTGTAATGCCAGATGTTCCTTACCACAGAGATCATTTTCACATCATCCATGAGTTACTTGAGGTTCGCCGTTACTTTAGAAATAGGAAAAAAAGTTCTATCACATATCTAAACCAACGAGAGAATAAGTATTACAAGGCAATTACTAAAGGTAATGAAGCGCTACATGAAGAGCAGTTATTCATGGCGGTAAAAGAGGCAGGACAAGCTGGGCGCTTATCAAGCTCTATTGACACGTTAGTAGACTGGTTGTGTCATGATGTTTTAGTAAAAGCAGGCCCAGCACCAGAGCAACGTAGTGAGTTATATGACTTCATTGTTAATGAACTAAAAACCCTTGAGTTAATTCATCCTCATCGTATTAAATCAATTCGAGTTATGTTGGAGAATGCCAAACACTTAGCTTTATCATTTATGATGACAATTGATAATAAATTTCAGGTAATTGCTGAATCTAATAATATCTCTGTAAATACTTTGTGGAAAATAGCTGAATTACAAAGGTGTAAGGAAGGGTCAATGAAATATGCTGTTCGTGCGTTACCCTTACAAGATGAATTGGGTGATGATTTCTATGACATAGAAGAACTTGTGACTCGAGTGCTAGAGGGCACGGAACGCACAAGCTCTATGGCAGAAAACCTGCATAGTCGTATATCTCCCTACTTATTTGTACGTAAGCAAGTAGGGAATGGATTTCTTAATTTACTACGCTTCTTTTTAAATCATGAGAAAATCGAGCGTAGCGAAAAAAGCTTTCGTCATCAGAAAACTCCAGCACATATTTTAACTGGTCAGGAGCATCCACACTGGGTAGAAATGCTGGGCTTCAAACGTTTTCAACGAGCAGCATAACGCAATCTAATTTTTAAAGAGCAGTAGTTATTATGCTTTAATTGGGTAGGTATTTCTATGCGCCCTGATACCTAAAATACACCGTAATTGAACCAAGCCCTTTTTTCGACTCTTTTTGCAAATGAAAGAAGATTAAGGTTTGTTTGACTTAGGCAAAGCCCCAGTTTAAAATAAGCATAACTTTTATTAAAAGCCCCTAAAAAAGGGGCTTGAAAAAAATATTATGTTATGACTTATAAAGCAAAAGCATATATCGATCAACTTACTGGGCGGGGTAGCACTGCCTTTACTATTGGGCAGATGCAAGACGATCTTGGGATAACCAATAAGGCTGCCAGGCGAATGTTGGAGCGTCTTTTATGTAATAAAGAGATAGCCACGCCAGCTAAAGGGTACTATTTAATTCTAACTCCTGAGTTTAGGAAGTTAGGTTGCTTGCCGCCGAATTATTTCATTGATGATTTAATGTCACACTGGCACAAAACCTATTATGTTGGATTGCTTAGCGCTGCTATGTTTCATGGTGCGGCACATCAACAACCTCAAAATGTTCAAATCATGTTGCCCGCTACTCGCCCTGATATTATTTGTGGCAAAGTGGTTATTCAATTTATCCAAAATGGGTCTTGTCATAAAACGCCCGTAGAGCCGCTAAAAACACCAACAGGTGCATTGTTGGTTTCAACCGCAGAGGCGACGGCAATGGATTTGGTGAGATTTATGCGACAGAGTGCTGGTATTAATCGAGTTGCCACCGTTATTCATGAATTAGGGGAGAAATTAGACAAGAAAAAATTACTTGAATTGACAACAGTGTTTAAAGAATCTGCATGGGTGCAGCGATTAGGTTATTTGCTAGAAACATTAGGCTATGAGGATATGGCACAAGCGCTGTTAGCGCATTTAAAAACAACAAAATCAAGGATGATACCGTTAGTACCTTATTTGGGGATAGATAATGCTGAAAAATGCAAAAAATGGCGAATTTATATTAATGCCAATATAGAGAGCGACTTAGATGATACCGAGTAAACATATTATTCATTGGCGGCAATATGCGCCTTGGATTTTCCAATCACAAGTAGAGCAGGACTTAGTATTAAGTCGTGCGCTAGTTTTACTATTTCAACAACCGGTTATTCAAGAAACATTAGCATTTCGTGGTGGTACAGCGCTAAATAAGCTGTATTGTGATTCTTTAGCCAGGTATAGCGAAGATATTGATCTGGTACAAATTAGAGATGAACCAATAGGGGAGGTGATGGGTGCGATCCGTGATGCTATTGATCCGTGGTTAGAGAAAGCATCCTGGAAACAAACAGCAAGATCAGTGAAGTTTATTTATCGCTTCAATTCCGAAGACATCCCACCAACACCGCTTCGCCTCAAGATTGAAATTAATACCGTTGAGCCTTTCACTGTGTTTGGCTTTCAAGAAAAACAGTATCAAGTGGAAAGTCCTTGGTTTTCAGGCAAGGCAAGCATAAGAACGTATACGCTAGAAGAATTAATGGGCACAAAACTAAGAGCACTTTATCAGCGAGCCAAAGGACGAGACTTATATGATCTTTGGATGGCGATTACCAAGCTTAATATAGATTGTCATAGTATTTTAGAAGCATTTGCATACTATAACAGCCAGCACAAGATCAGAATTAGTCGTGCAGAATACGAAAAAAATCTACTTGAAAAAAGTCAGTCTAAGGATTTTTTAAGTGATGCGAAGCAAGTGCTGCCAGCGACTATAGCCTGGGATCCGGAGGAAGCATTTCGAGTGGTATTTGATAAACTTATTAATCAGTTGCCTGGTGAACCATGGAAAGGGATAGGAACAAATTAACTGATAAAGCTTCTAACTTGCGCCACAGTATGGCGCAAGATGTGGCGCGAGTTTGGCGCAAGTTAGCGGGGATAAAGAACAAACATGTTTGAACAAACGTTTAAAAATATTGACGACATTCTTCACAAAGATGCGGGGCGCTTTAGTGAGTTAGATTATACCGAGCAAACGTCATGGATGCTGTTTTTAAAGTATCTGGATGATTTTGAGTATGAGCGATCGCTTGCGGCAGAACTCGAAGGTAAAGAGTACCAATATATACTGGATGAACCCCATCGCTGGAGTAGTTGGGCGGCACCAAAAGATGCCAACGGCAAATTTGATCACAATCGTGCTATGACGGGTGACGATTTGATTGATTACGTTGATGGCGAATTATTCCCTTACTTAAAATCGTTTAAGCAACGCGCTGACAATCCTAATACCATTCAATATAAAATTGGCGAAATATTCAGCGAAATTAAAAACAAATTACAAAGTGGCTATTCACTGCGTGATGCACTTGAAAAAATAGACGAATTACGTTTTCGATCGCAAAAAGAAAAGCACGAATTATCTCATCTTTACGAAGCAAAAATTAAGAACATGGGCAATGCGGGTCGCAATGGTGGCGAATACTACACACCAAGGCCACTTATTCGTGCCATGATTGATGTCATTCAACCGAAGATTGGCGAGACCATTTATGATGGTGCCGCAGGCTCAGCAGGCTTCTTATGCGAAGCATTCGATTATTTGCGCTCACGTCAAAATTTATCAACCAAAGATTTAAAAATTCTGCAAGAGAAAACCTTTTACGCCAAAGAGAAAAAATCACTGGCGTATGTGATTGCGATCATGAATATGATTTTGCATGGTATTGAAGCCCCTAACGTTATTCATACTAATACGCTGGCCGAAAACTTAAGCGATATCCAAGAAAAAGATCGTTATAACCTCGTGCTGGCTAATCCGCCATTTGGTGGCAAGGAGCGTAAAGAAGTACAGCAAAATTTTCCAATCAAGACCGGCGAAACGGCATTTTTATTTTTGCAGCATTTTATTAAGTCGCTCAAAGCCGGTGGCAGGGCGGCAATCGTAATCAAAAATACCTTTTTATCAAACGCCGATAATGCGGCCATTGCCTTACGCAAGGAGTTGTTAGAGAACTGTAATTTACATACAGTGCTAGATTGCCCTGCAAAAACGTTTTTAGGGGCTGGTGTGAAAACCGTCGTGTTGTTTTTTACCAAGGGAGAACCAACACAAAAAATCTAGTACTACCAGCTCGACCCAGGTAGATCATTGGGGAAAACCAATCCACTGAATGATGAGGACTTGAAAGAGTTTATAGCTTTACAGAAATCATTTTCAAACTCTGATAAATCATGGACAGTTAAAGTTGGTGATGTTGACAAAACCACCTGGGATTTATCAGTTAAAAACCCGAAGGGACAACAACATGAAGATTTTCGCTCACCACAGCAAATCATCAAGGAAATTTTATTATTAGATGAAGAAAGCGCGAAAATCATGAAGAAGATAGAGGCTTTAATATGACAACACAACAAAAAATTCGGTGTCCATCATGTGGTGAATCAATATCTATCGATGATGTATTAACACGACAAATAGAAGGAAAAATAAAAAAGGAATTTGATGATAAACAAAAAACACAAGAACAAGCGTTTATTGCTAAATCAGAAGAGCTAAAGCGGCAGGCTGCTAAAATTGCTGAAGAAAGAAAAAACATTGATGCTGTTGTGACAGACAAGGTTGCAGATCAATTGAAAGCGGAGCGGATGAAAATATTCAAAGATGCTAAATCAGAAGCAGAAAAAGAACAAAATGCAATGATGGCGCTTTTAGAAGAACAACTTAAAAACAAAGAAGAGAAACTCCTAAAGGCAACGGAAAATGAGATTGCTTTACGTAAAGAAAAAATAAAACTTGAAGAAGATAAACAAGCCTTTGAGCTAGAAAAAATGCGCCAGTTGGAAGAAGCGAAAAACGCAATTATTGAAGAAGCAGGAAAAAAAGCTGCAGAAGAGCAACAATACGTGATTGCTCAATTAAAAAAGCAACTTACTGATGCTATCAAAGCAAAAGATGACCTCGCACGCAAATTAGAGCAAGGATCACAGAAAACTCAAGGTGAAGTATTAGAGCTTGAACTAGAACAATTGCTCAAGTCTGAATTTCCTGATGATGAAATTACACCCGTCCCAACAGGGGTTACTGGCGCGGACATTATTCAAAAAATTGTTAGTCGCACAGGTCGATCATGTGGCCAAATTATTTGGGAAACCAAAAAAACAAAATCATGGAACAATCAGTGGATTCAAAAACTCAAAGATGATCAGCGTGCTATTAAAGCGGACGTTGCCGTCATTGTTTCATTTGTTTTACCGGATGAGGTGAAGGGCTTTTCCTTTTGTGATGGAGTTTGGATTTGTGATCCTAAGCTAGCTACTGCGTTGGCTGCAGCACTTCGCATGAACCTTGAAGCGCTTGCTCGAGAAAGATCAATGTCAGTTGGTAAAAATGAAAAGATGGAAGTTCTCTACAGCTATCTTACTGGGGTGGAGTTTAAGCAACGTGTGGAAGCTATTATTGAGGCTTTTACCAGCATGGATACGGCATTGAAAAAAGAAAGATTGGCTTATGAGAAAATATGGGCTGAAAGAGAAAAGCAAATTAAAAAAGTAATTACCAATACTGTGGGTATGTATGGTGATTTGAGTGGGTTAATCGCATTGCCCCAGATAAAAATGCTGGAATTGGATCAAGGGACTGCAGAATGAAGCTCAAGAAATTAATCATTAAAAATTTTAGATCTATTAAAGGCGAACAAAATGTTATTGATTTTGATGGTTCTAATATTATATTTCTGATTGGTCAGAATAATGTAGGAAAGTCATCAATTTTGCACGCCTATGAATATTTTGTTAATTCCAAACAAAAAGTAACGTCAAAAGATTTTCACAACTACGACGTTAGTATCCCGATAGAAATAGAAGCCTGGTTCACAAAAGAGGAAGAAGATGGTTTGGATAATGAGTTATCAGCTAAAGGCAAAGAGCCAGATTGGATTTCTAAGTGGGTAAATTCGGAAAGCATCGTTAAAATAAAGAAAACTTGGGCGTCTCCTGAAGCAGGGTTTAAGAAGCAAACATTTAACCCGCAAGAAGATAAATGGGTGGATAATGGGTTTGGTGGTTTTGACACTATCTTGCAAAAATACGCACCAACTCCAATATTAATAAGTGCAATAGAAACCGAAGAATCATTTGAAAAAAAGATTAATGAGTCAATAAACAAACGCTTTTTAAAGCAGCTCGAAACTAATAATAAAGAAGAATTTGAAAAAATTAAGAATTCTATTATCGAATTGCAAAAGAAAGTTACTGGGTCATCTGATGTTAGTGGATTTAATGATGAGCTAAACAAAGAGTTTAAGAAAGCCTTCTCAAATCTAACTTTGCAAATAAAAGCCAAAGATGAAGACGGGGTTGATATACTGAAAGCATTTGAAAAAAATCATTCTATTGGTGTTAAAAAAGATGGTGTTGAAAGAGATGAAAATTTCACTCAGCATGGGCATGGGGTAATAAGACAAGCGTTATTTAATTTTCTCAAATTTATAGGATCCCTTGACGGTGATTCATCAACCTATTTAATTTTATTTGAAGAGCCTGAAATATTTTTGCATCCAAAAATCTCTCTTAATCTTAGAAGCAGTCTTTATGGCTTAGCTGAAAGTTCACAGTTTCAGGTATTGTGTTCAACGCACTCACCATTAATGATAGATATTTCAAAGCCGCATTCTTCCTTAATAAGAGTCATTAAAAACTCGGATGAAAGCACTGAATTATACCAGGTTGACGAAAATCTTTTCCAAGGAGATGCCGAGAAAAAGCAGTTGGTTCAAATGATAAACCGATTCAATCCACATGTTTGTGAGGCTTTTTATGCGGATAAAGTTTTATTAGTTGAGGGTGATACAGAAACGATAGTTTATCGAGACTTATTGGATAGATTTTATCCTAATGAAGAAATATTTGTTTTAAATACTGGGTCAAAAAACAACATACCATTTTTCCAAGACATACTAGCTCACTTCAAAATTGAGCATTACATTATTCATGACACTGATGAGGAAAAAACAAAAAATGGTAAAAATAATCCCGCCTGGACATTAAATCAAAAAATTTGGGGTAAAGTTGAAGAGGCGAATAAAAAACATAGTGCATTAGCAAGAAGATATATACATGTCAAAGATTTTGAATCAGCCAATAATTACCAGATGGATCAAAGCAAAGGCAAGCCTCTTTCCGCTTACAAGTTTGTTCAAACTATTAAAAATAATGATCAAAATATTGCCTGTCTGAATTGGTTAAAAGATATCGTAGATAAAAAAGAAATATTACATGATCAAAATTATTTATTGAATGAATGTGGAAAAACGAATGTATAGTAACTGGAAGACAGAAAGGCTTGTTGATGCTTTTCAAATCAAACCATCTAAAGACGAAGTAGGGTCATGCTTGAATGGCAATGATAAGGTTTCTTTCGTGCCAATGGAAGATTTGGGAATATTAATAAAGACATTCACGGCAGAAAAAGAAAGACGTCTCGAAGATGTGGTGGGAAGTTATACTTATTTTGCTGATAACGATCTTCTACTCGCCAAGATTACTCCTTGCTTTGAAAATGGGAAAATGGGAATTGCAAAGAACTTAACAAATGGAGTTGGATTTGGGTCAAGCGAATATATTGTTTTCCGATCAAACGGCAAGGTCTTAACAGATTATTTGTTTTATTTCTTGTCAACTGAAGCATTCAGAAAAACTGGTAAAGAAAGGATGTCAGGTGCAGTAGGTCATAAGAGGTTGTCAAAAGAATTTATAGAAAATTACTTTATCCACTACCCAGAGTCAATCCAACAACAAAACGCATCGTTGCTATTCTTGACAAAGCCTTTGTCGATATTGAAAAAATTCGTGCGAACACCGAAAAGAATTTGCTAGTGCGCCATCCTTTCTGTAAATTCCATTGACTTGCTGAAAATAAGCAGGCGACTCAGTCAGATTAGAAATTCCTTTTAAGGTAAACTTAACCAAAAAAGAGGAATGACAATGAGCTGCTATAAAAATGAGAACTTAATCGAAGAAGCCATACATGTTTTAGCGATGGAGGGGTTTGAAGCTTTACCTAAGCTTGTCTCCAGGTTGATGAATGAGGCTATGTTAATAGAAAGGGAGCGCCATTTAAATGCCAGTCCTTATGAGCGAACTGGCGATAGAAACGGATATGCGAACGGCTTTAAACCAAGGTTAATTAACACAGGTCAAGGTCAGCTTGAGCTACAGATACCGCAGGTTAGAGACTCCAATGAAGCCTTCTATCCATCAGTCTTAGAGCGAGGTGTACGCTCTGATAGAGCACTTAAGCTGGCTGTCGCTGAAATGTATGTGCATGGGGTTTCCACGCGCAAAGTTGAAAAGGTGCTAAAGCAACTCTGTGGAACAGATATTTCAAGCACAGAGGTAAGCCGTTGCGCTAAATTGTTGGATGAAGATTTAAAGAAATGGCGAAATAAGCCGTTAGGAAAGATAAAATATCTTTGGCTAGATGCACGTTATGAGAAGGTGCGCACTAGCGGCACAGTACAAGACTGTGCGGTATTGATAGCCTATGGCTTTGATGAATCAACCGGCAAGAGAACAGTGCTAGGTGTTTCTGTTGCGTTATCAGAGGCTGAGGTACATTGGCGTGATTTTCTTCAGCAGTTGGTTGAGCGAGGTATACATGGTATTGAGTTGATTACTAGCGACGCTCATACTGGCCTAAAAGCCGCTAGAAGAGCTGTGTTCCCCAGTGTTCCTTGGCAACGCTGCCAATTTCATTTGCAGCAAAATGCTCAGGCTCACATACCAAAGCGCTCAATGAAGGAACCAGTAGCTGAGGAGATTACAGCTATATTTAATGCCTCAAACATTCATGAGTCGGAAAGACTATTGGCTATGGCGGTAGATAAATATCAGCAAACAGCACCAGAGCTTTCTTCTTGGTTGGAAGTGAATATACCGGAGGGCTTAGTAGTGATGAACTTTGACAGGCCGCATCAAAAAAGATTAAGAACCAGTAACATAGCTGAGCGCGTAAACAGAGAGGTAAAAAGAAGGACGCATACAGTTGGAATTTTCCCTAATACTGAATCGTGCCTAAGGCTCGTATCAGCTGTTTTAGTGGAAATTGATGACCAGTGGAGCGGATCACCTAGATACTTAAGTTGAAGTGAATAATAAGGCTTCATAGGGTTTTAGGATAGATCATTCTTGTTCTTATTAACGAGATATAATTGCTATTACCTAAAAGTTAATAATTTATTTTGAGAGGAGAAAAATTTGAGGTATAAATAATTTTTTAGATTGATTAGCATAATTAATTTAAGATATTATGCGATGAGACAGGTACAATAGAGTGCCATTTAGAATTTTAAAGGTTTTTCTAAGTACTGAAGTTGGTTTTTACAGACAAAATAACGCTCTATCAAGAATTTAAGAAATGCCCGTGAGTTGTTTGAGAGTTATTTGCAGCAGGTGTTTTGTCAGCGCGGTGAGGGATGGGAAACTAATATATTAAAAAATGTGGCTTGGTTCAATTACGGTGTATTTTAGGTATCAGGGCGCATAGAAATACCTACCCAATTAAAGCATAATAACTACTGCTCTTTAAAAATTAGATTGCGTTATGCTGCTCGTTGAAAACGTTTGAAGCCCAGCATTTCTACCCAGTGTGGATGCTCCTGACCAGTTAAAATATGTGCTGGAGTTTTCTGATGACGAAAGCTTTTTTCGCTACGCTCGATTTTCTCATGATTTAAAAAGAAGCGTAGTAAATTAAGAAATCCATTCCCTACTTGCTTACGTACAAATAAGTAGGGAGATATACGACTATGCAGGTTTTCTGCCATAGAGCTTGTGCGTTCCGTGCCCTCTAGCACTCGAGTCACAAGTTCTTCTATGTCATAGAAATCATCACCCAATTCATCTTGTAAGGGTAACGCACGAACAGCATATTTCATTGACCCTTCCTTACACCTTTGTAATGGGTGCTGCCTTTATATAATGTAGAATATATAGCATAATATACACTTTAACATGATGAAGGATGGTGTTTGGATGTCAGCTAGAATTATCTCTGATGAAAATAATGAATTAACTATTGAACTCAAGCTTCCACTAAAAGGATCCATGCTTGAATGTGAGGATGCAATTCTTGACGGCCTTAATGAGGTTGGAACATTAGCCACTGAAAAAGCATTAAGTAAATTTGATGCAGATGGCTCTCCTATCCATGTTGGAAAAATAAAGCTAACAGCACGAAGTAGAGATGAAGCAAATTACCAAACGCCTTATGGAGTTGCTCGAGTTAAGCGTTATGTTTATCAAACCTCTAAAGGCGGGAAGATCTTTTGTCCTTCAGAAGATAAGGCTAGAATTATCCAAGGATCAACACCGCGATTTGCAAAAATAATCTCACATAAATACTCAAACTTACCTGCTCCTAGTGTTATTGATGATCTCAAGGTCAATCATAACCGTAAAATCTCACATTCATACTTGCAACGGGCAACTGATTTTGTTGGCGGTATTGCACAAGCCAAAGAGGCTGAGTGGGAATATGAAGAGCCAAAGCTTGATGCAGGCATTGAGATGCTAAGTATTAGCTTAGATGGTGCATATGTCCTCACCGTTGATGATGGTTATAGAGAGAGCATGGTTGGAACTATTTCCATGTATGATAAGCATGGTGCACGCCTGCACACAACCTACGTTGCAGCATCACCAGAATATGGAAAAGATGAATTCTTTAATAGGCTTGAAAAGGAAATAAAGCTGAAAAAGAAATATTACCCTGATGCTAAAACAATTGGCGTTGCTGATGGAGCAAAAAATAATTGGCCATTTCTAAAAAAACATACTGATACGCAAATTTTAGATTTTTGGCATGCAACTGAATATCTCGGCGAAGCATCAAAGGCAGTATTTACCAAAAAATCTGAAAGAAATGAGCGTGATGTTTGGCTCGAAGAGAGATGTCATGACTTAAAGCACAAGAAAGGTGCGGCAGGTAGAATACTTGCTGAGCTTAAAGAGCATCTAAATAAAAACCTGAATAAATCGCTTAGAGAAAAGCTAGAAGGAACAATTACGTATTTTGAAAATAATATTAAAGAAAAGCGAATGTCGTATCATAATTTGATTAAGCAGAATGCACCAATTGGCTCTGGCGTCACTGAAGCAGCATGTAAAACAATTGTTAAACAAAGATTAGGCGGATCAGGAATGCGCTGGAAAGACAAGGGAATGAAAATCGTTTTATGCTTGAGAACACTAGTAAAGACTAAAGGCAGATGGGATCAGTTTTGGGAGAAGGTCAATGATTTTGGCGTGCCAGCAGTAATATAGCCTACATTATATAGAGGCAGCACCCTTTGTAATTCAGCTATTTTCCACAAAGTATTTACAGAGATATTATTAGATTCAGCAATTACCTGAAATTTATTATCAATTGTCATCATAAATGATAAAGCTAAGTGTTTGGCATTCTCCAACATAACTCGAATTGATTTAATACGATGAGGATGAATTAACTCAAGGGTTTTTAGTTCATTAACAATGAAGTCATATAACTCACTACGTTGCTCTGGTGCTGGGCCTGCTTTTACTAAAACATCATGACACAACCAGTCTACTAACGTGTCAATAGAGCTTGATAAGCGCCCAGCTTGTCCTGCCTCTTTTACCGCCATGAATAACTGCTCTTCATGTAGCGCTTCATTACCTTTAGTAATTGCCTTGTAATACTTATTCTCTCGTTGGTTTAGATATGTGATAGAACTTTTTTTCCTATTTCTAAAGTAACGACGAACCTCAAGTAACTCATGGATGATGTGAAAATGATCTCTGTGGTAAGGAACATCTGGCATTACAAGTTTATGTCCAGCATACAAACCACTGCCATCGTCACCATAAACAGCCTCTGGTAAAAAATGTTTTTTCTTCAGCTCTAGTAAATTTCTTGCCCACGTATCTCCATCACGTGTGTCTTCTAGGCGAAGCAAATAACAATATAAAGAACGAATATCGGTTCCAGAAAGAATTGGTTTATTAAGGTGAAACTTTTCATCATTAGCTACTAGTTTGGCTTGGCTTAAGTCTTCCTGAGAATTAATCTTCTCCGCTCTTTGAATCGCAACAGCTGCAATGTTATGAATTCCACCTTGAGAGATCTCATAGTCTAAACAAACACTTAAAAATCTACGTATACCCCTAAATGAGCAGCGAGAAAAAAGCAGTAAGCAAACAACCATAAGAGAAATATACTGCTTGGTTACTGGTATATAATACAAAACCTTATGTGCATCATTAGTCGCGTCTGTTTCTGAGAAAGCACTATCAATTGCATTCACCAATTTATTTTTTTGCTTATGCACAAACTTACGGCTAACATCATTTTGTTCTGCCAGCTTAGAAACTGACTTATCTTTTTTTAATGCTTTTAAAGCAAGTTCTTTTCTATCGTCTGCATTCATTAACTTAGCGGCACTGTTTGTTTTGTTGTTGACATGATCAGCCTCACTCTTTTGCTTTCATTATTGACTTGGATGCGAGAGTATATGGCAAGATAAGCCATAATTACCAATCCGTGAAATACTATACTGTATGTATGCTCAATACCTGACCATCTAATCTGATACCCAGAAATGAACAAGGCCCTAAAATGGACTTTAGTGGTCAGACAGAGTATTTCCGCTTTACGTTATCTGGAGAAAATAATTCCGAAGAGTTTTTATCAAAAGCTGCCGATGAAGAGTTTACACTCAATAAAGTTGTAACCCCAAAATCAGATACCGAACACTAAAGCTACCTGTGACACTACTTTTATATATGCGCTCTTTTAAGACGCAATACCCGTGATAATTTGTGGTTATCACGGGTATTTACCGCTACTTTAAGGCAATGCCATCGGTATATTCTGTAGTAGCCTGAATAATAACTAAATAATCTGTTAATTTTTATCCTTTATTATATTCGAATATCTACTTTAGAAAATAATTTTATATATTAAACCACATGCCTAGTTATCACTTAAGAAGTTCGCGCAACGATGAAGCAATAAGCACATTACGCAAGCAAATATTATTACAACAGATTACTGATGAACAGATAGTTAGCCACTTTCAAAATAATGCACTTGAAGCAAGTTTGTTTTTACAAGAAAGCGTGTATGTTTTTGTGCACAGGATGAAAAAAACTCCCAGTCTTGATCAAGCCCTCATCATACTAATAAATAACAAACATTTCCTAGTGAAGGAGAAGGACACACCACATTTATGGCTTGATGAAAAAGAAAGGTGGACTTTTTTAACCTCTCTCGCAAAATATGGTAACGGTCAAATCATTAACATTGCATTGCAAAAATTAGACACCGCCTTTGGCGGCAAGAACACTGACGGCTTTCGCGCGTTTCTGACTCATAAAGATAAAGATCAGTTCTCCCCCTTGAATACTGCTTCGAAAGAAGGTCACCTCAAGGTGGTGAAAGACTTAATCGCGGCGGCCGACACCGCCTTTGGCGGCAAGAACACTGACGGCTTTCGCGCGTTTCTGACTCAACCGAATAAAGATCAGTTCTCCCCCTTGAATTCTGCTGCTTGTGCGGGTCACCTCGAGGTGGTGAAAGACTTAATCGCGGCGGCCGACACCGCCTTTGGCGGCAAGAACACTGACGGCTTTCGCGCGTTTCTGACTCATAAAGATAAAGATCAGTTCTCCCCCTTGAATTCTGCTGCTTGTGCGGGTCACCTCGAGGTGGTGAAAGACTTAATCGCGGCGGCCGACACCGCCTTTGGCGGCAAGAACACTGACGGCTTTCGCGCGTTTCTGACTCATAAAGATAAAGATCAGTTCTCCCCCTTGAATTCTGCTGCTTGTGCGGGTCACCTCGAGGTGGTGAAAGACTTAATCGCGGCGGCCGACACCGCCTTTGGCGGCAAGAACACTGACGGCTTTCGCGCGTTTCTGACTCATAAAGATAAAGATCAGTTCTCCCCCTTGAATTCTGCTGCTTGTGCGGGTCACCTCGAGGTGGTGAAAGACTTAATCGCGGCGGCCGACACCGCCTTTGGCGGCAAGAACACTGACGGCTTTCGCGCGTTTCTGACTCATAAAGATAAAGATCAGTTCTCCCCCTTGAATACTGCTTCGAAAGAAGGTCACCTCGAGGTGGTGAAAGACTTAATCGCGGCGGCCGACACCGCCTTTGGCGGCAAGAACAATGACGGCTTTCGCGCGTTTCTGACTCATAAAGATAAAGATCAGTTCTCCCCCTTGAATTCTGCTGCTTGTGCGGGTCACCTCGAGGTGGTGAAAGACTTAATCGCGGCGGCCGACACCGCCTTTGGCGGCAAGAACACTGACGGCTTTCGCGCGTTTCTGACTCATAAAGATAAAGATCAGTTCTCCCCCTTGAATACTGCTTCGAAAGAAGGTCACCTCGAGGTGGTGAAAGACTTAATCGCGGCGGCCGACACCGCCTTTGGCGGCAAGAACACTGACGGCTTTCGCGCGTTTCTGACTCATAAAGATAAAGATCAGTTCTCCCCCTTGAATACTGCTTCGAAAGAAGGTCACCTCGAGGTGGTGAAAGACTTAATCGCGGCGGCCGACACCGCCTTTGGCGGCAAGAACACTGACGGCTTTCGCGCGTTTCTGACTCAACCGAATAAAGATCAGTTCTCCCCCTTGAATACTGCTTCGAAAGAAGGTCACCTCGAGGTGGTGAAAGACTTAATCGCGGCGGCCGACACCGCCTTTGGCGGCAAAAACACTGACGGCTTTCGCGCGTTTCTGACTCAACCGAATAAAGATCAGTTCTCCCCCTTGAATTCTGCTGCTTGTGCGGGTCACCTCGAGGTGGTGAAAGACTTAATCGCGGCGGCCGACACCGCCTTTGGCGGCAAGAACACTGACGGCTTTCGCGCGTTTCTGACTCAACCGAATAAAGATCAGTTCTCCCCCTTGAATACTGCTTCGAAAGAAGGTCACCTCGAGGTGGTGAAAGACTTAATTGCGGCGGCCTACACCGCCTTTGGCGGCAAGAACACTGACGGCTTTCGCGCGTTTCTGACTCAACCGAATAAAGATCAGTTCTCCCCCTTGAATACTGCTTCGAAAGAAGGTCACCTCAAGGTGGTGAAAGACTTAATCGCGGCGGCCGACACCGCCTTTGGCGGCAAGAACACTGACGGCTTTCGCGCGTTTCTGACTCAACCGAATAAAGATCAGTTCTCCCCCTTGAATACTGCTTCGAAAGAAGGTCACCTCAAGGTGGTGAAAGACTTAATCGCGGCGGCCGACACCGCCTTTGGCGGCAAGAACACTGACGGCTTTCGCGCGTTTCTGACTCATAAAGATAAAGATCAGTTCTCCCCCTTGAATACTGCTTCGAAAGAAGGTCACCTCGAGGTGGTGAAAGACTTAATCGCGGCGGCCGACACCGCCTTTGGCGGCAAGAACACTGACGGCTTTCGCGCGTTTCTGACTCAACCGAATAAAGATCAGTTCTCCCCCTTGAATACTGCTTCGAAAGAAGGTCACCTCGAGGTGGTGAAAGACTTAATCGCGGCGGCCGACACCGCCTTTGGCGGCAAGGACAGCTCTCAATTTAATGCTTTTTTAGAACAAATAAATAATCATGGCTTTACTCCATTAAATGCTGCAGCAACTTCAGCTAAGCAAAGAAGAAATACTACTACTTTGTTTTCTAGTATTTGCACCATTCTTTTATCGAAAGGCGCAGATCCAGATAAAAAAAATAAACGTGGTTTTTCTGCACGACAAAACTGGCGAGCCTTTTCATGGCCTGATCAATCTAGGCAACCATTGATAAACAATCAATACACCAATCCTAATAACAGAGTGTTAAAATTAAATAGTGGCGCCCACCAATCAAACAACAGCTCAACTTTTTTCAAGCGTGGTCATACAAACACTAACTATGGAAATAGATGCTCAACAGGTAGGCAAAACTATGTGCGATACACAAAAAATAGTTAAGACCCTATAAGGTTCCTTATGGGGGCTTTCACTTTTCGATCAATTTTTCGGCCTTGTTCATTTCTGGGTATCAGATTAGATGGTCAGGTATTGAGCATACATACAGTATAGTATTTCACGGATTGGTAATTATGGCTTATCTTGCCATATACGTAAGCGATCCACGGGCGTCCTTGCTTCCGTAGCTAACACGTGCTAGGTGCTATCCGGCGGCACATTCCATGGCAGCAGTGCCTCAATATCTTCTAATGTTTTGCAATGTGGTAGGCGCTCATAAAGATAGGTGAAGTATCGACAGACATTGTGATGATGCAGTTCAGCAGTTAGAGCTAGACTTGCATGCATTGCTAGTGCGTTAGCGCCTGGCATTGTGTCGCAAAATAGAAAGTTCTTCCTTGCAAGCACTAAGAGCTTAATGTCTCTCTCGTAAGCGATCCAGCAAGTACACCCTAGTCAACTAGTTAAATTCATGTGACTGTATGCTCCCGCAAATAGTAACAAGGAGCTTACGGTATGTCAGCAACAAATCCTGAAAATGAAAATGCTACTTACACAGATGCTTATTGGGAAAAACACCTTTCCGACTTTAAGCAAAGCAAGTTAACCAAAGCGAAATACTGCCGAGAGAATAACGTACCTTACACGCAGTTTCTCTATCGTTTGAGAAGAGAACAGCAAAAAACGCTAGCAAAGGTTGTTTGCGTGTCTGAGCAGCCAGCACAACCAGTGGCTGTCATGCAGGTCAACTCACACATACAGATTAGCTTTTATGACCAGGATAGCTTAGCGTCTTTGATTCAGAGGCTTTGCTAATGTTTCAGAACTGGAAAACACCGATCTGGTTTTATCGTACCCCTGTGGACTTTAGAAAACAGATTGATGGCCTAGTAATGCTGATTGCCGATCATCTCTCAATGACCCCAAGCTCAGGCCAGCTATTTCTTTTTCGTAACAGGCAGCGCGATAAAATAAAATTACTTTGGTACGACCAAAATGGTTTTTGGCTTTGCTACAAACGATTAGAAAAAGGTAAGCTGAAGTTCCCTAGCGAAGCAGATGAGACTATCGAGTTGACCCAAGATCAGTTAAGCTGGTTATTGTCAGGTTTAAACTGGATGAAGCAAAAGTCATTACCCAAAGTCTCTCCCGAGTTTTTTTTACTAAAATGGCAAAAAAAGTTTTGACAGGTTTTTTCTGTGTTTTTTGATTTTACACGTGATTTTAATGCTTGTTTTATATCCTTAGCCCAGGCTTTGTGAGATCCGCTAGGAGTTGAAAAGAAAACATCACAATGACCAGCTACCCCAAAAAAGTAATATGCGCTAACCAAGCGCCTGAGGAAGAAAATATTGCACTTAAAATGTCATGGTACACTTTGCAGTAGTTACTTGAATGAGAAACGCAATGCAAACAGTCCCTAGTGAGCTTTTCTATCAACAAGTCGGAATAAATGAAAAGCTTTGTCATAAGCTTGAAATAGAACATGCTCGTGTTGAACAGTATGCCGAGGCTTATGATCATTTGAAGATACAATTTGCTAAGCTCCAACGACAGCATTTTGGTAGTAAATCTGAGCGCTACATAGAAGATCAGTTGCCACTCTTCGGTGATCTCTCAACACCGGAGGATCAAGAAGATGATGAAGCAGTTGTTGTCTCTTCTCACAAACGTAAGAAGAAGGTCAAGAATGAATTACCTGTGACGGTGAGAATCATTCCAGTACCTGATGACCAGCGTATTTGTCCTTGCGGTAAAGAAAAATGCCCAATGGGTTTTGAGACTAAAAAAATACTGAACTACAAACCAGCTGTCTTTGAAATGATTGAAGAGCGCCGTGAAAAACTAGGCTGTGATTGCGAGCAAGGTGGTGTTACGGTTGCACCTAAGCCTTTACATGTCCTACCTAAGGCCGAGGCGTCTGAATCATTACTAGCGCATTTAGTGTCTAGTAAAATCAGGGATAGACAACCCTTTTATCATTTAGAAAAACAACTACGCTCACAATACGGCGTCAATCTATCCAGGCAAACTATGTCACGTTGGTTTATTGAGCTGACTAAACCTTTACAGCCGATTTATAATCTATTGAAGGATGAGCTGCTGGATTATGAAATAGCAAGTTGTGACGCCACTTGTAACGTCCCACAATAATTTAGAGAAACCATCTCAACCTATTTTGCGTGAGATGGTGTCAAATAGTTAACCTTTTAGCTCATGAATTGCCTGATTAATGACATCATCCGGTATATGGTTTAAATTCATATTAGCGGCGATTAGCAACGCATGTCGCATGAGCCTATCAACATAACGAAGCCTACCTTTTGTGGCCATGTGTACTGCACGAATACCTGTTTCAGTGAATAAGCTGCTGCTCATTCCTGCCTTCTCAAAAGCAGCGTGAATAATGCTCTCAAAATCCCTGCTATCTTCAATTGCATGCCACCTAATAAAGCACTGAATTCTAGAGTTGATAGGTTCATAGGCTGGTCTCTGCAATGTTGCTAGAAGTGATGGGAGTCCACATAAGATAATCGTCATGACGTCTTTGCTGTCAAAACTGAAATTAAGGAAGTCAGGTAATCGTAGAATGAAATCATTACTAAGCTGATGCGCCTCGTCTAGGATC
Source organism: Gammaproteobacteria bacterium (assembly GCA_965196985.1). Taxonomy (GTDB): domain Bacteria; phylum Pseudomonadota; class Gammaproteobacteria; order UBA12402; family UBA12402; genus 2-12-FULL-35-23. The sequence continues at coordinate 30,963 of CBDALO010000249.1, forward strand.
CAAATAGGCTGAACGTTTTTATCATGGTAGAGCGCGATCAAGCTCTGCTTCAAGTCTCTCCAAAGTTTAGAGAATCGGTAATAGTTTTCTAAACCTAGATTTTCGGCAAGCTGAGAGTACACATCAAATGACCGAAAGTGAGTGTCTGATTGATAAATGACTTGATGGGTCAGCGGGTTGAGTTTATTGCTCCAGTATCTTAGCGCCGTGGTCTTTCCTGTCCCTGAGTCGCCAGTAATCACTGCTAAGCCGCGTGTTTCTAGCAAACCATTAAGTTGCTGTTCTAGTCGCTTTGACTGCGCCAATTCAATAATGTTTGATTTACCCAATGGATCAAATTTCAAGCCAAAATGTTGAAGATACATCTTACTCATCCTTGTATCTTAAATAACTGTAGAGATATGACAATATTGCTACAATCCCAAGGATGCTTGGGTAGGCGGAAGGTGAAGCCGTGTTCGTCCTTAGGATTTAATCCTGTTGAGGAGATTTAGCTCCCTTCCACCCTCATAAGTTCATGAGATCGAACGGTATCTTAGGCCATTGTGAGCCTGTATTTGCAAGGTTGATCCGAACTATGATTTCCCAAGTTTGTTAGTGTAATAAAATTTAAGAGGCTCTAGCAAATGAAAAAAAATTGTGTTGGTATTGATATTGCAAAATCTGATTTTGTTGCTGCTATCACCACTAGCGGAAAAGATCACGTTAAACATTTTAATAATAATCCTGAGGGCTTTTCTGAGTTATTAGAATGGACGCAATCTTTATCTGATCAGTCACTTCATTTTTGCATGGAATCAACAGGTAAATACGGTAATGCATTGGCTCTTTATTTACATAGTGAGAAGTGTGATGTCAGTATAATTAATCCTGCACGAATAAAGTTTTTTATGAAAGGACAGCTAATACGAAACAAGACCGACAAGGCCGATGCGGTCAGTATTAAGGACTATTCAAATCATTTTACTCCAACGCTATGGCAGCCTTTGCCAGCTAATATAGAGGCTCTAAGAGCTTTGATACAGAGATCTGAAGTATTAACCTCCCAAGTCAGCAATGAACAAAACAGGCTGGAGCTAGTGGAAGAAACAATTATTAGCTCTATACAAAATCATATCGATTATATGGAAAAAGAAATTTTACGACTGCAGGAAGAAATTAGTAAGCTGATCGCGAGTGATGATGATCTGAAGAATAACACAGAGCTGCTTAAAAGCATCCCAGGCATTGGTGATAAAACCGCTCAAACACTAACTGCTTTTTTTAATAATATTGAAAGATTTTCTGGCGCAAAACAATTGGCTGCTCATATTGGTTTAAATCCCAGCCAGTCACAATCAGGCACTTCATTGAATTCATCACGGCTCTCAAAGGTTGGTAGTGCTTGGTTGCGAAAGGCGCTTTACATGCCGGCATTAGTGGCTATAAGGCATAATCCTATTTTGAAGAAATTTTATGAAAAGCTGCTCAAAAAAGGCAAGCCAAAGAAGCTAGCCATTTGTGCTGTTATGAGAAAAATGGGTATCCGTTCAATATCAGCATGATTTGAAAATAATTCAAAAAGTTCTTGACAGCTTTTTCGTGCAAATTTGGAAATTTTATATTGGAATCATCGTGTGTCATAAAAGCATGATGTGCGCTCTATAACAACGCTGTATGCTCGGATTATTTTTTCATCGATCAGGTTCATGGCTTAAAAATAATTTCAGCAGTACGGCCATCTGTGTGGGGAAAATTTACCTTTTCAAACCCGTGGTATACTCTTCCTATGAAAAAACAACCTGACAAATCAGTTTTAGCCGATCTCATTGAGAGATTTAATAATACTGTTACACCAACAGCACTAGAAACAGATTTTAGCAATGTATGTGAAAGTCAGGCTGAGAAAATCATAAAGCTAGAAGACAAGGTGCAATCGTTAAATAACGCATTAAATAAATATAAAGGTGAGCAAGGAAAGCCTAATGTTAGAAAGCAAACGCGCGCTAACAAGGACAAGGATCATTCCTCCGAGAAGGATAGAAAAGGAAATAAAACCAATAAAACTAGAAAGCCAAAATCTAGTAAAAAAAATCTCGAAGTCTCTAATACAGTGACACTAACAATTAATCCAGATTCGTTGCCCAGCGATGCTGTGCCAAATGGCTCTAAGAAAACACTTATCCAGGATATAAAAATTGCTGCTAATAACACTCTTTTTTTGCGCCAACAATATTACTCCCCTTCTGAAAACAAACACTATACAGCACCTCTGCCAACTGGTTATGAGGGCCAGTTCGGCCCTACTATTAAAAGCTGGACAAGCTTCCTAAATACTCAAGGTGGTATGACGCTAGAAAGCCTTGAGACATTTTATAAAACCGCCAACATAGATATTAGTAAATCAACCATCCATAGCTTCACAATTAAAACGCCTACGATACTTGAGCCCGAGAAGGTAGAAGTTGTGAAGGCAGGTTTACAATCCACGAACTACCAGCACCTAGATGACACCAACGCTAGAGAGGATGGGAAAAACCGTTATGTTAATGTATTGGGTAATGAGTATTATTCAGCTTACTTTACGCTGACCAGTAAAAGTCGATTAAGCGTCATTGAAATGTTAAGCAAAGACCACTTTGGGTTCACATTAAATGAGGCCGCTTTTAATTTACTGGCTACTATGAACTTACCCCACAAGGTAATCGAAAGCTTAAAGGTATTTCACTCATCGACTATCTTAAACAGTAAGGAGCTGGAAGTTATTCTTGATAAGGTATTAGGTGATAAAAAATTTCCAAAATATAGAAAGCTGATTACTGATGCGGCAGCTATCTCAACATATAGAAAGAGTCCTTATGCGATAGAAACACTCATTACCGATGATGCGCCACAGTTTAAGCTCATTACTGAATCACTCGCCTTGTGCTGGGTTCATGAGGGTAGGCATTATAAAAAGCTGACGCCAATTTTTAAGAAGCACCAAGACTCTGTTGACAGCTTCTTGGATAGGTTTTGGGATTATTATCATAAGCTCATTGAATATAAAAAGAACCCAGGGCAAGATGAGATAGATAAGCTATCCAATGAGTTTACTGAGTTATTCTCAACAATCACTGGCTACGAGAAACTAGATAAACAAATTGAGCTCACCTTAAAAAAGAAAAGGCAGCTATTGTTAGTGCTGGAAAAGCCAGAGCTTCCTCTACATAACAATCCAGCAGAGTTGATGGCTCGGAAGCAGGCTAGAATGCGCGATGTACACCTTCATACTATGAGTGAAGAAGGAACGAAAGCTAAGGATACAATGGTTACAATTACTGAGACATGTAAAAAGCTAGCAGTTAATGTCTTCGATTATATATATGACAGAATTACAAAAAACTATTCTATGCCTTCGCTAGCGGAATTAATTACCATCCGCTCATCACAGGCGCAGTAAACTAAAGAGAGCGCAGCATGAGCATCATGCTGAAATAAGACGGATACAAAAATGGTGCATATGATTTATGGCATCCTAAAAACACAGCAGCCATTTTCAGCGGATGCCTAGTAAAAATTTTACAATTTATTGTTGACGTTTAAGACGGTATCTCTTTACTAAATAAAGTAAAAAGTAAGCAGCTCTATTTATTGGGACGCATGAATTCGCTTGGCTTTAGCAGCCAAGCAGAAGCCAACCTTGAAGTACTAACTACAACCATTTTAAAATCCAGTGAAATTGAGGGTGAGCTACTTAATAAAGAGCAAGTCCGCTCTTCTCTTGCTCGTCGGCTAGGGTTAGAAACGGCCGGCTTACCACCAGCAAGCCGACACGTCGATGGTTTTGTTGAGTTAATGCTAGACGCCACGCAAAACTATCTACAGCCATTAACTGAGCAACGCCTGTTTAGCTGGCATCGCGCCCTCTTCCCAACAGCTAGCAGTGGATTGCGACCAATTACTGTTGGCGCTTGGCGCACACCAGAGGCTGGCCCTATGCAGGTTGTCTCCGGCCCGATGGGAAGAGAAGCCATACACTTTGAAGCGCCTGAAGCCTCTCGGCTACAAAAAGAAATGGAACTCCTTTTTGATTGGTTTAATCATGCTAAAGGCGTTGATCCTTTTATAAAAGCAGGAGTAGCACATTTCTGGTTTGTTACCATTCACCCTTTTGAAGACGGTAATGGTCGCATTGCCAGAGCGATTGCTGATAGTTGTCTTGCACTGGCGGATAGATTACCAGAGCGTTTCTATAGTATGTCTGCACAAATCGAAACAGAACGTACGGACTATTATGACTTTCTTGAACAAGCACAAAAAGGCGAGTTAGATATTACTGCTTGGCTTAACTGGTTTTTAAATTGCTTATCACGAGCTATTGATAACGCCGATAAACTCTTAGAACACACACTCTTTAAAGTACAGTTCTGGCAGCAAGTAGACGCTGCTCAATTAAATGCAAGACAAACTAAAGTGCTGAATCGTTTTCTCGATGGCTTTGAAGGTAAGCTCACTAGCAACAAATACGGCAAGCTAGCCAAATGCTCACACGACACAGCATTAAGAGATATTCAGCTGCTCATTAAACAAGGTGTTTTAGAAAAAGGTCCTGCTAGCGGCCGCAGCAGTCACTACCTTTTAACAAAAAACAAGCAATCAACTTGACTTAAGCTATTGATTTAACTAGCTTTTATACAATTAGTTTACTTTTTCAACAAAAAGTCACTTCCCACTCTTGTTTTTGTTGCGCTAAGTCGATAAAGTTTGTGGCGGTGAATTTGGCTGTGCTGTTTTTGGTCAAGTTCTTTCGGTTCTCGGTCCATTGCTTGGATTTGAGAATGGACTTCTCAATAAAAACTGGAGATAACATAACATGAAAATTAAAAACGTAATTATTGGTTCTGCTGTTGCTGCTTTACTTATGGGTTCTTCTGTTGCAATGGCTCAAAACCTTGTAACAAACAATACTTCTGGATACTACTCAGCGGTAAAAGTTGCTGGAATTTGCTCAGGTTATATTGGCAAGTGGACTGGTCCAGGCCAAACTTCAGTAAGTACTCCTTGGAGCCTAGTTACAAAACTATGTGGCAAATCAACTGGTACATGTACAGCGACTCTATATCTAAGTAGCGCTACTACTGGTAAGTATTGCTCAGGCCCAAGCACATCAGTTTCAATGGACTTAGGTAATGGTGGTATTACTGTTACCAACCCAACGCTATCTGGAAAAACAATTACTACATCACCTTATACGTTAAACATTGCTTAATTATTTGAGCTCTAAGCAAAAAAAACCGCGCGGGGCGCGGTTTTTTTGTCTCCAATTTCTTGCGTACATAAATAAGTACAGGTACAACTATAAGCACTTATATAGGAGGGTTTCTATGGATACAATAAGCTATTCAGCCTTTAGAAAACAATTAGCCCATGTGTTAGATAAAGTTAATGACGACCATAAGCCGTTATTAATCACGCGTCAAAATGCTAAACCTGCTGTTGTAATGAGGCTAGAGGACTTCCAAGCTTATGAAGCAACCGCTTATCTAATGGCTAGCCCAGAAAATGCCAAACGACTTAATCAGGCTATTAATGAAGTAACTCATAATAACCTACAACAGCATAAGTTAATTGATAAAGAATGATCATCTCTTGGGCTAGCCCTGCCTAGCAAGATTATCTTTACTGGCAACAAACTGATAAAAAAATACTTAAGCGCATTAATCAATTAATAAAGGTGATTGAGCGGGACCCTTTTATAGGAATTGGTGATCCAGAACCGTTAAAACACCAATGGTCTGGTTATTGGTCGATAGAGCGTTATTTTGTCTGTAAAAACCAACTTCAGTACTTAGAAAAACCTTTAAAATTCTAAATGGCACTCTATTGTACCTGTCTCATCGCATAATATCTTAAATTAATTATGCTAATCAATCTAAAAAATTATTTATACCTCAAATTTTTCTCCTCTCAAAATAAATTATTAACTTTTAGGTAATAGCAATTATATCTCGTTAATAAGAACAAGAATGATCTATCCTAAAACCCTATGAAGCCTTATTATTCACTTCAACTTAAGTATCTAGGTGATCCGCTCCACTGGTCATCAATTTCCACTAAAACAGCTGATACGAGCCTTAGGCACGATTCAGTATTAGGGAAAATTCCAACTGTATGCGTCCTTCTTTTTACCTCTCTGTTTACGCGCTCAGCTATGTTACTGGTTCTTAATCTTTTTTGATGCGGCCTGTCAAAGTTCATCACTACTAAGCCCTCCGGTATATTCACTTCCAACCAAGAAGAAAGCTCTGGTGCTGTTTGCTGATATTTATCTACCGCCATAGCCAATAGTCTTTCCGACTCATGAATGTTTGAGGCATTAAATATAGCTGTAATCTCCTCAGCTACTGGTTCCTTCATTGAGCGCTTTGGTATGTGAGCCTGAGCATTTTGCTGCAAATGAAATTGGCAGCGTTGCCAAGGAACACTGGGGAACACAGCTCTTCTAGCGGCTTTTAGGCCAGTATGAGCGTCGCTAGTAATCAACTCAATACCATGTATACCTCGCTCAACCAACTGCTGAAGAAAATCACGCCAATGTACCTCAGCCTCTGATAACGCAACAGAAACACCTAGCACTGTTCTCTTGCCGGTTGATTCATCAAAGCCATAGGCTATCAATACCGCACAGTCTTGTACTGTGCCGCTAGTGCGCACCTTCTCATAACGTGCATCTAGCCAAAGATATTTTATCTTTCCTAACGGCTTATTTCGCCATTTCTTTAAATCTTCATCCAACAATTTAGCGCAACGGCTTACCTCTGTGCTTGAAATATCTGTTCCACAGAGTTGCTTTAGCACCTTTTCAACTTTGCGCGTGGAAACCCCATGCACATACATTTCAGCGACAGCCAGCTTAAGTGCTCTATCAGAGCGTACACCTCGCTCTAAGACTGATGGATAGAAGGCTTCATTGGAGTCTCTAACCTGCGGTATCTGTAGCTCAAGCTGACCTTGACCTGTGTTAATTAACCTTGGTTTAAAGCCGTTCGCATATCCGTTTCTATCGCCAGTTCGCTCATAAGGACTGGCATTTAAATGGCGCTCCCTTTCTATTAACATAGCCTCATTCATCAACCTGGAGACAAGCTTAGGTAAAGCTTCAAACCCCTCCATCGCTAAAACATGTATGGCTTCTTCGATTAAGTTCTCATTTTTATAGCAGCTCATTGTCATTCCTCTTTTTTGGTTAAGTTTACCTTAAAAGGAATTTCTAATCTGACTGAGTCGCCTGCTTATTTTCAGCAAGTCAATGGAATTTACAGAAAGGATGGCGCACTAGCTATTGGTCTCGACGCATTGATCGTGAACACCGGCTTATTTATAAAGTCACTGACGACTCCATTATTATTGTTCAGTGCCGCTATCATTATTGAGGGTAAGTCAGCTTAAACCAACTTACCCTATGCTTTGAAAAGTTTTTAAAATGCCCAGGTAAACTGTACTCCATAAAGGTTTGCACTACCCTTGACGCTACCTTGGGTGGTAACTGTTTCAATTGAAACTTGTTGCACGTTATTAATTTTCGCTGTATCTGGGAATAAGTGCATATAACCCACATCAACACCCATATCTTTTAAGAACTGATAATGCACACCCAAAGCGGCAGCATAACGATCAGAACCTGGCAACTGTACATTACGTTGTAAACGGCGAGTTGGTGACTGATCATAGCCCAAACCAGCTTTCAAAGTAATTTTTTGAGTAGGCTTATAATGCACACCTAAGGCGAAGTTCCAAGTACTACGATAATTTTCAAATATATTAATCGTAACATTTTTACTTGGTAGATAATTAGAATCAATTGCAGCAACATTTTCTAATTTCATATTCTCAAAGCTATTCCACCAGGTATACATAACCGAGCCCATTACCGCCCATTTGTTATTAATTTCATGAAATAGCGACACCAAGCCATAACCAGGCAACGTGACACTAGATTTTAAGTCTTTAGAAACTAATTCCGAATCAGCAGAGCCTGGTGGGAAAACAGCTAAAGGCCCAATAAACTTACTATGGCCACGCAAATTATGATGCACAGGGGAGTGATATGACATCCCTAAACGAGTATGCTTAGTAAATTGAAACAAAATACCTGCGTGATAACCAAACCCCCAGTCATCACCTGAATTTAAACTTTGCGTATCATTTTGCGAAGGGGTAACACCTGCCAACCCTGCGTACTGATCAAAAGTAGCATGCATATACTGGGCATCCAAGCCAAAACCAACCGAGATTACCTTATTAACTTGATAAGCAATATCAGGGCTTACATCAATAACTTGCACCGCAGTTTTTGTTGCTGCATAACGCAGAGCACTATTATTACCATAATTTGTCTTTAATCCAAATGGTGCAGTAATATCAAAACCAAAGGCCCAGCGATTATTAATAGGCGTCGCATAATGGAAATTAGGCACCCAGTTGACACCACTACTACCATTAATATCAACGTGATAAGGAGAAAAAGGAGCTGGATTAATTGTACTAACTTGTACTGTCCCTTTATAAGGCATATCCAAAGTAATCGCCGTAACACCAGTGGTGATTTCTTGCTTTTTAATCATGGTCAAACCCGCTGGGTTATACCAACCAATACTTGCGCTATTAGCCTCAGCTGCTGCACCTGCATGGTAATCACCGAGCTGTGCCGCATCTTGTTCATAAAGCTGAAAACCTGTCGCTTGTGCCAAATTAGCAACACCTAATAAACTCCCGGCCACACCTAAGCCAAGCAATGCCTTATAAAGTTTGTTTTGTTTCATGTTTACCTCTTTTGTTAGTTAAAACTTTAAAAATACCTCTACTAGCAGCCAAACAAAGCTAAGCGGTGCTTAACTACCAGCAAGTGAGAAAATCTAAACAAGGGGAGTCCAGCAGAAACTGCTGTATACAAAACCCAGAAAATAGCTACCAATACAAACAGCTCGGCTGTATTTTCTAGATCTAATCTAAGCTTTATCCCCATCAAAACCAGGCTCACTATATCGTAAAAAAAATGAGAAACAAACTGGATTTTAGGAGTAGAAAAGCTTTTTTTAAGTGGGCTTTTAAACTTTGCACAAACTACTTTGCTCAGTCAACTAACTCGCTTTTTTTTAGGACACTACCTGCGAGCTAGCCCCTATTTTTCAGCAACGAAACCAAGGCCATTACAGGACCTGACAAAGCAAATAAAGCAAAGCCAATGAATAAAACTGGTGGTGGATCAAAAGCAATAGCAACAAATAACAACACGACCAACGGAATTGCTACAAAAGGCACCCGGCCTTTAAAGTCAAAACCTTTAAAACTTGGATAGCGAACATTGCTTACCATTAATACCGCAGCAGCAATCGTCAATAGAGCTAATGTAATATACCCAAAAAAACCATTAAACTGATTTATTTCAGCGACCCAAAGAGTACCAGCAACTACACCTGCTGCTGCAGGACTTGGTAAGCCATTAAAATAACGCTGATCATGCTCTTCATCTTCTAGGTGTACGTTAAAACGTGCTAGTCGCATAGCGGTTGAGGCGGCATACACAAAAGCAATTAACCAGCCTATTTTACCAAATGAGTGTAATGCCCAAGTATAAGCAGTCACAGCCGGTGCAATACCAAAAGCAACCATATCAGATAGACTGTCATACTCAGCTCCAAATGCACTGGTGGTATTCGTTAAACGAGCCACGCGCCCATCTAAACCATCAGCAATCATGGCAATAAAAATAGTCATCGCCGCATAACCAAATAACCCTTTTGTTGCCGCAATAATGGCATAGAAGCCAGCAAATAAACCTGCCGTAGTAAATAGGTTTGGCAAGAGGTAAATACCCTTAGAAAGCCCTTTATTTGTGTGTGAGTCTTGCTCAGTGTTTGTCATTACTTGACCTTTGGTTAACTCAATGGGAAAGCATTCTAGCATGTAGCCCGGATTGAGCGCCAGCGATAATCCGAGGGTAATGTTAAGCTCTGCCCCGATTATCCCCCGCCAACAAGTCGCGGGGTCAATCCGGGCTACAAACTGATACCTAACCAGTGCGTCTCTTCCTTAGAATAAGGAAGGCCAGGATGGATTATAAAAACAAGCAACTTCCTTACTAAACTAATCATGCGTCAAGCGGCGCAAGGTTCGTAATTGCTGCTTCAATTGATTAATCTGATCAAGCAAATCTAGAGCCAACGCCGTACCTGACATATTGATAGCCAAGTCTTGCTGCAAACGTAAAGCCTTTTGTGAACGCTTTAAATCACTTGCACTAAAACGCCAATTAGCTGGCGCTTTACCACGCGGCTCTAATAAACCGTGCTCAACCATTTCAATGATTAGCTCAGCAGGTGTTTGGCAACTTTGCGAGACTTCGTATAAAGTAAACCCCTGTTCATCATCAATAACAACACTAGTTAATTTGATCTGTCGTTTCATCTGCTACCCTCGCGGTTCAAAGGCCATTTCTTCAGCCATTTGCTTATAGAGTTTACGCTTTGCTTCTGTATCAGCTGGAGGTACAACAACCTGCAAAACAACGTACTGATCACCAGCCGTTTTAGCAGGTAAGCCCTTGCCTTTTAAACGCAGCTTTTTGCCCGACTGTGAATTAGCCGGCACTGTTAAATTCACTTTACCATTCAAAGTTGGTGCGCTAATTTTCGCGCCTAAGGCCGCTTCCCAAGGAGCAATGGGCACCGTGGCGTAAATATCCTTTCCTTCAATGCTAAACTGCGGGTGATCCTGAAACTCTACTTCAAGATAAAGGTCACCATTAGGCCCACCGCCTAAACCAGGCCCACCTTGACCTGTTAAGCGAATCTGCTGCCCTTGCATAATACCTTTGGGTATTTTGACATTAAGTGTTTTTGGCTTATTGACTATCTGCCCCTGGGCAGTCACTTCAGGCATCTGCAAAGCGATTTGTCGCGTCGCACCAGAAAAAGCATCTTCTAAACTAATTAGCACCTTGACGTGAGCATCTTGACCTTTGGATTTAAAACCACGCCCACTGCTTTGATGATGAAAGCCTCCACCCCTTTGCTGGCCAAATAACTCCTCAAAAAAATCACTAAAGTCCTGCTGATTACCTGAAGTAAAGCCATGATGGAAACCGCCTGTTTGTTGTTGTTCCCAACCAGGTGGCGGTGTAAAGTCTTGGCCATTTTTCCAATTAGGACCTAAGGTATCATAAGCTTTGCGCTTTTCAGGATCGTTTAGTACCTCGTAAGCCTCTTTGACTTCTTTGAATTTTTCTTCGGCATTAGCTTCTTGGCTAACGTCAGGATGATATTTACGAGCTAATTTACGATAAGCCCGTTTAATCTCATCTTTCTTTGCATTTTTGCTAACGCCTAACGTTTGATAGTAATCTTTAAATTCCATTTATGATTCATCTTCAATACGAATAGTCAATACATCGCAAGGTGAACTATGGATCACCGCATTGGCAGTTGAACCTAACAGATGCCCTAAACCATGACGATGGTGCGTACCCACCACAGTTAAGTCAACTTTTTGCTCTTCAGCTACATCGATGATTTCAACTTTAGTAGGACCAAGTAATACATGAACATCGCTTTCAGAAATGCCATGTTTTTTAGCAACACCTGCAATCTGTTGTTTAGCTTCATCAACAAGCTGTGTCTCAATATCAGCAGGCGAAATAAACGCATAACCATAACCAGGTAACGGCTCAACCACGTGAACCAAGCTAAGCTTAGCACCACTATCTTTAGCCAACTCACCAGCTTCCGCAATCAATTTTTCATGCCCCTCAAGCAAATCAGTTGCCACCAAAATATGTTTATATTTCATTAGATTCTCCTTGTAATCATTACTTCTCAAAAACAACCTTACTATCTACAAGCTTCACAACAATTGTGTCACCTGCCATAAACTTACCCGTTAAAATTTCTTGCGCCATTGGATTTTCTATTACTTGTTGAATGGCGCGCTTTAAAGGACGCGCGCCATAAACCGGGTCAAAACCCACATTAGCCAAATAATCAAATACAGTGGCATCGATTGTAAGGGCTATCTCTTTAGCTTGCAAACGCTTACGGAGTCGATCAAGCTGAATCTCAGCAATAGCCTTAATCTGTGATTTTTCTAAGGCGTGGAAAACAACCGTTTCATCAACTCGATTAATAAACTCTGGCCTAAAATGCTGTGCCACCACCTCCATCACTGCAGTACGCATTTTTTCATAACCTTCGCCCGCCATTTCTTGAATAGCTTGTGAGCCTAAGTTAGAGGTCATCACAATGACCGTGTTTTTAAAGTCTACCGTTCGTCCTTGACCATCGGTTAAACGACCATCATCAAGCACTTGTAGCAAAATGTTAAAAACGTCAGCGTGAGCCTTTTCCACCTCATCAAGCAAAATCAATGAATAAGGACGACGACGCACTAGCTCAGTCAAATAACCACCTTCTTCATAGCCTACATAGCCTGGTGGCGCACCAATCAAACGAGCTACAGTATGTTTTTCCATAAACTCTGACATATCAATACGCACCATCGCTTCTTCAGTATCAAAGAGGAATTCAGCAAGTGCTTTGCAAAGCTCAGTTTTACCAACACCTGTTGGCCCTAAAAACATAAAGGAACCTACTGGACGATTAGGATCACCCAAACCAGCACGGGAGCGACGAATCGCATTGGAAACTGCATCCACCGCCTCATTCTGGCCAATCACGCGTTGATGTAAAAACTCTTCCATTTGTAATAGCTTTTCTTTTTCACCCTCTAGCATTTTAGAAACGGGAATATGAGTCCAGCGAGAGACCACATCAGCAATCTCTTCATCAGTGACCTTGTTACGCACCAAGGTCATTTCTTTTGATTCAGCCTCATCAGCCATCTGTAGTTGTTTTTCTAACTCAGGAATTTTACCGTACTGTAGTTCAGACATGCGGCTTAGATCACCTGCACGCCTGGCTGTTTCTAACTCTGCTCTAGCACGTTCCAAATCCTCTTGTACTTGTTGAGTGCCGTGTAAAGCTGCTTTTTCTGTTTTCCAAACTTCTTCTAAATCACCGTACTCTTTTTCAAGTTCGCGGATATGCTCTTCAACATCCGCCAACCTTTTTTTTGAAGCTTCATCGCTTTCTTTCTTTATTGCTTCTCGTTCCATTTTGAGTTGAATTAAGCGTCTATCAAGCCGGTCAAGGGCCTCTGGTTTAGAGTCAATCTCAATCCGGATACGACTTGCGGCCTCATCGATTAAATCAATGGCTTTATCTGGCAATTGGCGGTCAGTGATATAGCGTTGTGATAACGTTGCAGCAGCAACAATAGCTGGATCAGTGATTTGCACACCATGATGCACCTCATAACGCTCTTTAAGTCCCCGTAGAATTGCAATAGCATCTTCTGTTGAAGGCTCATCAACTAGCACTTTTTGAAAGCGTCTCTCAAGCGCCGCATCTTTTTCTATGTATTGCCGGTATTCATCTAATGTTGTTGCACCAATACAATGCAATTCGCCACGAGCCAAGGCGGGTTTAAGCATATTTCCCGCATCCATAGCACCTTCAGCTTTGCCAGCACCAACCATGGTATGAATCTCATCAATAAACAAAACCACCTGCCCCGCCTGCTGAGCTAAGTCTTTTAAGACAGCTTTAAGTCGTTCTTCAAACTCACCACGAAATTTAGCACCCGCAATTAGTGCCCCCATATCTAAAGCTAAAACGCGCTTACCCTTTAATCCCTCTGAAACCTCACCATTAACAATACGCTGAGCCAAGCCCTCAACAATTGCCGTTTTACCGACACCCGGCTCACCTATAAGTACCGGATTATTTTTGGTGCGACGCTGTAACACTTGAATCACACGACGAATAATATCATCACGGCCAATCACTGGATCCAATTTGTTTTCTTCAGCACGCGCAGTTAAATCAATCGTATATTTTTCTAAAGCTTGGCGTTGCCCTTCTGCATTGGGATCATTCACGTTTTCACCACCTCTTACTTTTTCAATCGCTTTTGTTAAACCTTGTTGCGTAATGCCTACCTGCTTCATTAACTTGGCAAGTTCACCTCCTTCTTGCAAAGTGGCCAGCAAAAATAGCTCACTAGAAATATATTGATCTTTATGTTGTTGTGCCAACTTATCAGTTAAGTTGAGAACTTTATTTAAACTCGCTGAAACACGCACCTCGCCACTAGCTGATTCAAGTTGAGGCATTGCATCAAGCTTTTTATCTAACTCAACAGTTAGCTGCTGTACATTACCACCAGTTAGGCTTAATAAGTGTCGCGTAGAGCCTTCATCCTGATTCAGCATCGCACGTAAGAGATGAACAGGCTCGATTTCAGGGTTATCACGCCCAACTGCTAAAGATTGCGCATCAGATAAAGCTGTTTGGAATTGACTAGTTAGTTTGTCGAATCGCATGAGTCACTCCTCTTAGAATAGTCCCATAATCAACTGGCTAACTACATAGGTACTGATTGATAAAAATCAAGGCCAGTTTAGTATTTGTTTAAATTGACAGTTCGCTGCAGAAAAAGTTTTAACCTTGGTAGGTTGTTGGCAAAGCTTTGCGCTTTTATCTGCTAATTCCTGCCAATAAAGTTGCTTTCCTTTAAATATATAAAAGTAACCATAGTGAAAAGCTTGTATCGTAGCAGGTTGATTGACTAACTGATAAACACAAAGTACACCAGGTTTAACCTTATCTTTTTCCAGTTGAATCACCCATTCGCGCTTGAGTAAACCGAGCCTTCATAGCCTGAACTTTGACCTGAGAAACTGTTCCCTTGAGAGAATAAACCCAGTTCTTTTTGGTTAATGTTTTACCTTGAGCAAGTTGCTTTAATATTGTTGAGGAAGGTGCGGGACAAGTCCAGATTCTAGTTGCAAAACAATTGATCGTTAACAAGACTGCAATTAGCACTACTAGTTTTTTAATCTTAACTCCATAATTCAATAAAATAATCTCGCCCTTCTTGACTGGCACGTTTGGTTAATGGGTTACTCGTACAAGCGGCTACTCTATCATAGTTAATAAAACGATAAAATAAATGCTCATCTCGGCCATCAGGAATACCCAATCGTTTTGCTTTAATCAACTGACTAGGCGTTAAGCCAACATCATCAATAAAAAAACGTTCCGGATCGAATTGACAACCATCCCAACTAGGGACCTTTAAGCCTAGTGAGCGACATAATAAAGTTTGTCCTTTGCAGAGCTGACTTTCATTACGCAAGCGATCACCTGGAAGAGGGTTAAGCCTTTGCATTGTTGCGATTGAGTTAAGGCTACTTTTAGCATCTTGATAAGGATAAGCTGATTTAATTAATACTGCATTACCCTCTCCTTCGCAGCTAACATTGAAGGAGTCACCGCCTCTTGCATAATACATGTAAATTGTACCAGCAGGCATAAACAAAGCTTTGCGCTTTTCGGTATACCCCAGTGAAGCATGACTTGCTTTATCAGCAAGGTAATAAGCTTCCGTTTCAATAATCTCTGCTGACAGCCATTGATTTTGGTATTTAACTCGTAAAATCTTACCAAGCAACTCACGCGCAACAATCTGGGCATCACGAGCAAAAAAGTCAGCACTTAATATCAATGAGCACCACCAGCCATATTAAGTCCAACAACACCAACGATGATAAAGAAAATAGAACAAGCCTTAACCCATGTCATGGCCTCATGAAAAAAGAAGACACCAATTACAGAAATAATCAAAGTCCCTAATCCTGCCCAAATAGCATAAGCAATAGTCACATCAAGTTTTTTTAAAGTGATAGTTAGCAAGACGAAAGCAATTGCGTAAAAAATAAAAATCGCAACGGAAGGCCCCACCTTCGTAAACCCTTCTGAAAGCTTCATTTAAGTTGTACCAAGAGCCTCAAATAACACAGCAAATAGCAAAGTAATCCAGTGCATATATTTCCCTTTTAAGGATTAAAAATTAAGCTGCATCACGAAGGTTAATTTCATAGAAAAAACCTTTACGTCGCAAACTATCCTGTAAAGCCAACCTTATAAATTGCTTTTCAGAATAGCCTAATAAGTTGGCAAATGCTGCAGCCTTTTGAGGGCTTACCTCTTTTCTATCATTCTCAAGATCACTTAAATAAGATTGGGTCACGTTAAGTAGTACAGCAAAATCACCCTGCTTAATTTTATCACACAACCTTATAGACCTAATCGCTTTACCTAAAGTCAGCTCACCACGCATTACTGAAAGTTTCTTTATTGCTTTAGTACTCATGTTTATTCACCTCTATCACTTCAACCAACTCTATTCCACCCGCTGCTTTTTCAATATAAAAAGCTCTATAAGCCTTATTTAGTCTAATTGACCGCTGCCCACGCCTTTTTCCTTTTAGAGGTTCATCATGAAACGCGCTAATTTTCCTAGCTTCACGCAACCCCTCTGTTTCAATCAAATCAACCCACAGATAAAGTTTATCGATCACATGAGCTGGTAGTTTTCTTAAGCCCGCTTCAGCTTTTTTTGTTAATTTAACTATAAAAATATCCACAGAAACAATCTTACATAAAAAAAGTGTAATCAACAAGCTTTTATATAATATAGTTGCTAATAAAAACTTGCCGCACACTTTAGTAAGCCGGTAAAATGCACCCCTTTTAAACTTAGAGCACCTAATGACTAACTGTTCGCTATTCGCCCCACTTTTACCAAGCAGTAAACAAACTCATATCCAATGGGGTAACCTGCACGGATGTGCGAAAAGTTTAGCCATTGCTGAAGCCATTAAACAAGCAAATCGCTTTAGCTTAATTATCACTCCAGATACGCAAACAGCAATGCAGCTTGAGTATGAGCTACGTTTCTTTCTAGCAAGTGAGCCTTCATTACAACTGCTGTCTTTTCCCGCCTGGGAGACCCTACCTTATGATGTGTTCTCACCACACCAGGATATTACCTCTATACGCTTAGCCACACTAAGCCAACTACCGCGGCTAACCAAAGGCGTATTGATTACACCAATTAATACCCTAATGAACCGTATTGCTCCGGCTGACTATCTACAAGGGCATTGCCTGGCAATCAAACCTGGTAATCAACTCAATATCGAAGCCCTACGTAATAGCCTACAAAACAATGCTTACCGTGCTGTTAGCCAAGTCAGCGAACACGGTGAATACGCTGTTCGCGGTGCTATCGTAGATTTATTTCCCATGGGAAGCAAAACTCCTTTTAGAATTGAATTATTTGATGATGAAATAGAGAGCATTCGCTCTTTCGACCCAGATAGCCAACGCTCAATCGACAAACTAAATGCAATCAACCTATTACCCGCAACTGAATTCTCGCTAACCACAGAAGGAATTGAAAAATTTCGTACTAATTGGCGAGCCCACTTCCACGGCAACCCTGCAAACTGCCCTGTTTACCAAGACGTTAGTAATGGTTTAGCAACCCCTGGCGTTGAGTATTTTATCCCGCTGTTTTTTGATCAGACCAATTGCTTACTTGACCATTTACCAAGTGAAACGCTTTTATTTCGTTATCATAATATTCATCAAGCCGCACAAGCTAACTGGCAAGAAATTAATAATCGTCATGAACAACTTGCTCATGACATTACCCGCCCTATTTTAGCTCCGCAACAAGCCTTTATTAATGTAAGTGATTTATTTCAGCATATTAATCAATTTGAACAAATTGAACTGCAAACAGAAGCGCTTAGCAACAAACCTTATCAAGTTAATTTTTCTAGCAGCGAGGCACCTGACGTCAGTGTTAATCACAAGCTCAAGCAACCTTTAACTAAACTGGCCACTTACCTTTCAGAAACAGATCACCGAGTACTGTTTTGTGCTGAAACTACTGGACGACGTGAAGCTCTATTGACCCTATTTCAAGGGATTGATCTAATCCCTCAGCAAGTTGATAGCTGGCAAAGTTTCCTCAATAGCAACGCTAGCTACTGCATCACTACTTACCCTTTGGATAACAGTTTAGTTGATCCTACCAGTAAGCTAAGCGTAATAGCAGAGCCTCAACTATTCGGTGATCGCGTCCTACAACGACGGCGTCGCAAACAACAACAAACTGATAGTGACGCATTAATTAAAAGCCTAGCTGAGCTTCGAATTGGTGACCCTGTGGTTCATATTGATAATGGCGTGGGGCGCTATCTTGGCTTACAAGTCATTGAGCTCAATGGTCAAAGTGATGAATACTTAACTCTAGAGTATGCGGGCTCTAGTAAACTCTATGTCCCCGTCTCTTCACTTCATCTAATCAGTCGCTACACTGGAACTGACACAGAGCACGCCCCTCTACATCATTTGGGCAGTGACAGCTGGCAGAAAGCCAAGCGCAAAGCCGCTGAAAAAATTCATGACGTTGCTGCCGAATTACTCGAAATTTATGCTCGCCGTGCGGCTAACAAGGGCTTCTCTTTTGATGGAGATGAAGGTTATAACAATTTTTCTGAAAGCTTTCCTTTTGAAGAGACCCCTGATCAACAAACAGCTATTGAAAACGTGATCAGTGACATGCAACTTGAGAAACCAATGGATAGGTTAGTTTGTGGTGACGTTGGTTTTGGTAAGACAGAAGTTGCCTTACGAGCTGCCTATATTGCCACAAGCTGTAGCAAACAAACCGTTATGCTAGCTCCCACTACTTTGTTGGCACAGCAACACTACCAAAACTTCAAGGATCGGTTCGCTGACTGGCCGGTTAACGTTGAAGTACTCTCACGCTTTCGCACTGCAAAGCAGCAAAAAGATGTTATTGAAAAACTTGAAAGTGGCCAAGTTGATATTGTTATCGGCACTCATAAACTGCTTAACAAAGCCATCAAGTACGCCAACCTGGGCCTACTCATTATCGATGAAGAACATCGCTTTGGCGTTAAGCAAAAAGAACAAATAAAATCTTTCCGCGCCAACGTTGATATTTTGACTTTAACTGCTACGCCGATTCCAAGAACCTTAAACATGGCTTTTGCTAACATTCGTGACTTATCCATTATTGCAACACCGCCAGTTAAGCGGCTAGCTGTGAAAACCTTTGTACAAAAACGTAGTAATGGCATCATTAAAGAAGCCATTCAACGGGAAATTTTGCGGGGTGGGCAAGTCTATTTTCTTCATAACAAAGTCGACACTATTAATAAAATTGCTCAAGAACTCGAAGAACTTGTTCCCGAAGCACGAATTGGCATTGGCCATGGTCAAATGCATGAACGCGAATTAGAGCAAGTGATGGCTGACTTTTATCACCGTCGTTTCAATGTGCTTATATCTACCACAATCATTGAGTCAGGTATTGATATCCCTAATGCTAATACCATTATTATTGATCGTGCTGATCATTTTGGCTTAGCACAACTACACCAATTGCGTGGCCGAGTTGGGCGTTCTCACCATCAAGCTTATGCTTACTTACTCATCCCCGACAAAAAGCTTATTACTCCTGATGCCAATAAACGCTTAGAAGCCATTGCCTCCCTAAAAGATTTAGGTGTTGGCTTTACTTTAGCTACACACGACTTGGAAATCCGCGGAGCTGGTGAGCTGCTAGGCGATGAACAAAGCGGACATATGCAAGAAATCGGCTTTACACTTTACATGAGTATGTTAGAGCGGGCTGTAAATGCTTTAAAACGTGGTGACAAGATTAACTTAGATGCGCCCGTTGATACTGGCCCTGAGGTCGAGATCAAAATAAGCTGCATTATTCCTGAAGATTACCTTGCTGACGTTCATGGTCGTTTAGTCTTATATAAACGAATTGCAACTGCTAAGAACAAAGCTGAGCTTGATGAACTAAAGGTTGAAATAGTTGATCGCTTTGGTTTACTACCTCAACCCGTTAAAAACTTATTCGCAACAACTGAGCTAAAACTAAAAGCAGCAGAGCTGGGCATTAAAAAACTGCAAGCAACCAGCAAGGGCGGCAAGCTTTTCTTTACCGAAAACACCAAGGTAGAGCCTGCCACCATTATTAAACTAATCCAAACTCATCCCAACCAGTTTAAGCTAGCTGGTTCAGACCGCCTAAACTACTTCCATGTTGAGAAAACAAAACCAACGGAAAAGTTTGCTCAAATTGAAAAGGTGCTTGAGTTGTTGCGAGGTTAAACTCAAACTTGTTACGTCACAACGCGGAGCGTTGCGACGAGGTTTGGCTGAGGAGTTGCGACGAGCCCCCTACCTACTGTCTACCGTCCTCTGTCTACTGACTAGAACGTCCCTTCCTTAGAATAAGGAAGGCTAGGATGGATTATGAAATCAAGCAACTCCTTCTGACACCTGACCCGTAGCCCGGCTTGAGCGGAAGCGATAAGCCGGGGCTGGGTGTAACTTCACCCCGGATTTTCAAATGCTTCGCATTTTCAATCCGAGCTACAAATCCCCCGCTCGCTACGCGAGCTGCCCCCTTTGAATCAAAGAGGGCTGTTTTTCAAATATCCTACACCCTGCTCCCTGCAAACTGACACCTGACTAGTACGTCCCTTCCTTAGAATAAGGAAGGCTAGGATGGATTATAAAATCAAGCAACTTCCTTTTATAAGACCAACTACCTTTAAATCCCCCGCTCGCTACGCGAGCTGCCCCCTTTGAATCAAAGGAGACTATTGTTTTTATAAAACCCTACCTCATCGCTGCCTACTGTACCCTACTAACTAGCACGAACAGCCCTAAGTGGATTTTGAGTAGAACCCTGATCACCCTTAGCTGCAGCTAATGAAGCACGACGCCCTTCAGCCATAGCTTTTGTCGAATCTCCACGCCGACTTGCTGGCAAGTCTCTAGGCTTTTTAAATAAGGTCATAGCACCCCGCACCGTTGCCGTCTGTCTTGCCACAACAACCGTGCTTCTCGGTGAGCGAAGCCCTTTCGTCACACCAACTCGCAAACCACCACCAACCGGAAGACTTTTGGTAGCCTGCTGTATCCAAGCCGCCCTACCTTTAAAAAGCTTAAATTTAGCCTTGCCCTGCAGTTCAACTAGCGCAGTTTGAACGGCCCCTTTCACCGCTAGATTAACCGAACCCTCAGCGATCGCTTGAAAGAGTTTCCCAGCGCCATAAAGTGCTCGCCAGTCACTGCTTGCTAATAAGGTGGTTTTAATCGCTTCCACCACAGCTGAATTTTGCTTCGCTGCCTCCAACCTTAGCTCTTGTTGAAGGAGTTGCGTATACCAACCATCTGGAATATTCGTGTAAAGCGACTTTAAATTCAGCCCTAATTTTACTGGCTTAGTAATCGAGGTGATATTACGCTTAGCCATCCGTAACATCGAGTCTGAATCCTGCATCGAAGCCACTGCATCCTGACAACACTTCACATAAAACAACCCTTCAACTGCTTCCACCTTACTGGACAACTCTCTAAGCTTGGACAACAAGTCCATTTTCGTTACTTCACTGATAGGCAGATCTCTTCCAGTATCAACCAAAAGTAACGTGCCTAATAATTCCTGTAAAAGTTTAAGCTGCGCATAAAAGTCTGCATCAAACTCCTTGACTTCAGCCTTGTGTCTAGCCTCAGCTATTAATGTCTCAACCAAGCCGTTCATATCAATACTGTTAAACAACCTAACCCTAGGATTAGCACGCGCAAAACGAATCGCTGCGTCTTTAAACTCAGCCGTACGACGTGGAAAAGACAGATAGTCTCGCTGCCAGTAGGCCTCACTTAAACTCGCAAACGTCGTGCGCTCTGATACGGCATGCAATGGGCTTTGCGTTGACTGCGGCTCCGCTAGCAATGGCCTCATAAGCGCTTGAGTCGCAGCATTCACTCGACCAAGCTTACGACGACCGTAGACAAACACCGCCGCAATAAGCCCCAACACCGCTAAGCCACTACCAATTGAGCTCAGCAAGGCCAATTGACCTTCCGTTAATAACGGCGGCTCAGGCGGTGCCTCTGCAACCTGAATATCAACGGGTAGCGTAGTATTCACCTGCCCATCTGAAGCAATTAATGAGAAGCTTTTTTTACCAACATCACTTACCGTTGGCGTGCCATATAGCTCCCTTGTTGTTTCATTAAAACGCAACCACAACATCGCATTATCAATATGATACTTCAACGTATCACCATCAACGTCCGTTGCCGTTTTTAACGGAACCGTGTATTTAAATGGAAACGTGGCTTGCGCTGTTAAGGCTGCCAAAGCTTCTGGTGTTACGTCTATCTTTATTTAGGGGAATTGAGCTAGTTTTATCTCATAATAAACAAGGTTTTTAGTAACCTATCAAGGTAAAATAACTTGATATAAAAACTATAGTGAAATTAGTCATGCGCAGAATCATAAAAGCGATTAAAAGCCTGAGTGATTACCTGATCCTGCTGAAAAAAAATCCAGAGCTACTAAGGCCAGAGCAGTGCAGCCATTGCGGTGCAGGTGGACTATGGTCACATGGATCATATGATCGAAAACCAGATAGGAACCCAGGTAAAGGACGCTCTTTAAATCCCACCCCTGTTTTGAGATTTTATTGTCATCAATGTAAACGTACTTGTTCAACCCTACCTGAGATACTTTCTCCAAAGCGTTGGTATTGCTGGTCAGTTCAGCAGGCAGTGTTAATGAGCGTGCTCCTGGGAAAAGTATTAGCTCATCAGGTCAGGAGCAAGGTGTTAGTCGACACACCGTTGCTAGGTGGTTTCACTGGTTGGTTGACCACTTCGTTGATTACTCCTTCCATATCAAAGCACATCCGTTGTGGTTACAGCTTGGGCGACATAGTGATCCACAAGCGTTTTGGTTGGCCTGCCTTGGTGAGCATGATTTATCGAGCATCATGCTTTTTCTTAACAACACAGGAGTGAGCATCCCATAATTAATTAACGTGAAAAAAAGTTGAGATGGATATTTTCTGTAAACCTCACGACCCCACACAGTTTGAGCGTAGCATTCTCAACTCAAGTTGTGATTAACTCATTGCAAGTAGTTAAATCACACAGGAATTGCAAAATGACCAAGCCCATTCACCCAACAGCACTGTTTCGCCTAAGTGTTTTAGGTGAGCTATGTAGCCGAAATAGTTTTGAGCATGGTGAGCTCAAGAGCATTATTAAAAGGTTGTCCCAGCAAACCTACAACATTCCAGGTAGTAAGCGTGTTCACCTCAGTGCTAAAACAATTGAGAATTGGTATTACGCCTGGTTAAAGCAGGGTATTGATGGATTAGTTCCTAAAACTCGACGAGACAAAGGCCAGTGTCACATCAATCCAGAGCTACAAGAGTTAATTATTTCCACTAAACAGGAAAGCCCTTCAAGATCAATTCCGACCGTGATTAAACTCTTAGAAACTCAAGGGAAGGTAGCACGAGGTGAATTATCTCACGCAACAGTTCACCGCTTATTAGTAAAACACGGCCTGTCTAAAAGAACAGTCACACCTTCTAACCAAATTGAGCGCCGCTCATTTGAGGCGCTCACAGCTTGTGATATTTGGTATGGCGATGTCATGCATGGTCCAACGATTTACGATGGCCAAAGAAGAGTTAAAAGCTATTTGGTGAGTATTTTTGATGATGCCTCAAGGTTGGTCTGTCACAGTAAATTTTGTACTGATGAGAGTGCCATTACTATTGAGCATGTGTTGAAAGAGGCATTACTCAAACGTGGGCTTCCTGTTAAGCTCATCATTGACAACGGCCCTGCCTACCGTGCTAAAACGTTGCAAACCATTTGTGCTCGTTTGAAAATTCAATTGATTTACGGCAGGCCCTATGAACCGCAAAGCAAAGGCAAACTAGAGCGTTGGCATAGAACAGTACGCGAGCAATTCCTAGCTGAATGCAACCTGGATTCCATTCATAGTTTCAATGCGCTGAATGATCGATTTTGGGCTTGGGTTGAGCGTGTTTATCATCAAGCCTCGCAAAGCGCCCTGCCTGACAAGATGACCCCGTTACAACGCTATCAGCAAGACCTCACTAAAATTCAGCCGTTAGGTTGTTTGGCCGATAAGCTAGATGATTACTTCCTGCATCGCATTAAGCGCCGAGTCAGGAAGGATGGCACGGTAAGTTGGAATAATCGACTCTTTGAAGTTCCATTTGAACTGGCTCAACAAGAGGTTTATTTAGTGGTTGATCCGCATAGTGACTCCGCCCGTCACGTCGAATCATTGGAATATCAATACCTTGGTGCAGTGGGAGAGCTGGACAAACATAACAACCTTTCTAGAACCCGAGCTAGACCTCAGATGCCGGAACAACCAGCAAGAAAAACCTCGCTAGTTGAGATTGTTTATAACCAAGTTAAAGAGGATTTGGATATCACTGAGGAGATACCGTCTTAAACGTCAACAATAAATTGTAAAATTTTTACTAGGCATCCGCTGAAAATGGCTGCTGTGTTTTTAGGATGCCATAAATCATATGCACCATTTTTCTCATAACAGCACAAATGGCTAGCTTCTTTGGCTTGCCTTTTTTGAGCAGCTTTTCATAAAATTTCTTCAAAATAGGATTATGCCTTATAGCCACTAATGCCGGCATGTAAAGCGCCTTTCGCAACCAAGCACTACCAACCTTTGAGAGCCGTGATGAATTCAATGAAGTGCCTGATTGTGACTGGCTGGGATTTAAACCAATATGAGCAGCCAATTGTTTTGCGCCAGAAAATCTTTCAATATTATTAAAAAAAGCAGTTAGTGTTTGAGCGGTTTTATCACCAATGCCTGGGATGCTTTTAAGCAGCTCTGTGTTATTCTTCAGATCATCATCACTCGCGATCAGCTTACTAATTTCTTCCTGCAGTCGTAAAATTTCTTTTTCCATATAATCGATATGATTTTGTATAGAGCTAATAATTGTTTCTTCCGCTAGCTCCAGCCTGTTTTGTTCATTGCTGACTTGGGAGGTTAATACTTCAGATCTCTGTATCAAAGCTCTTAGAGCCTCTATATTAGCTGGCAAAGGCTGCCATAGCGTTGGAGTAAAATGATTTGAATAGTCCTTAATACTGACCGCATCGGCCTTGTCGGTCTTGTTTCGTATTAGCTGTCCTTTCATAAAAAACTTTATTCGTGCAGGATTAATTATACTGACATCACACTTCTCACTATGTAAATAAAGAGCCAATGCATTACCGTATTTACCTGTTGATTCCATGCAAAAATGAAGTGACTGATCAGATAAAGATTGCGTCCATTCTAATAACTCAGAAAAGCCCTCAGGATTATTATTAAAATGTTTAACGTGATCTTTTCCGCTAGTGGTGATAGCAGCAACAAAATCAGATTTTGCAATATCAATACCAACACAATTTTTTTTCATTTGCTAGAGCCTCTTAAATTTTATTACACTAACAAACTTGGGAAATCATAGTTCGGATCAACCTTGCAAATACAGGCTCACAATGGCCTAAGATACCGTTCGATCTCATGAACTTATGAGGGTGGAAGGGAGCTAAATCTCCTCAACAGGATTAAATCCTAAGGACGAACACGGCTTCACCTTCCGCCTACCCAAGCATCCTTGGGATTGTAGCAATATTGTCATATCTCTACAGTTATTTAAGATACAAGGATGAGTAAGATGTATCTTCAACATTTTGGCTTGAAATTTGATCCATTGGGTAAATCAAACATTATTGAATTGGCGCAGTCAAAGCGACTAGAACAGCAACTTAATGGTTTGCTAGAAACACGCGGCTTAGCAGTGATTACTGGCGACTCAGGGACAGGAAAGACCACGGCGCTAAGATACTGGAGCAATAAACTCAACCCGCTGACCCATCAAGTCATTTATCAATCAGACACTCACTTTCGGTCATTTGATGTGTACTCTCAGCTTGCCGAAAATCTAGGTTTAGAAAACTATTACCGATTCTCTAAACTTTGGAGAGACTTGAAGCAGAGCTTGATCGCGCTCTACCATGATAAAAACGTTCAGCCTATTTGGATCCTAGACGAGGCGCATCAGCTTAGTAATGATTTCATTCTACGATTACCTGACTTCCTTAATTTCAGTTTTGACAGCAAAGACGTCATGACGATTATCTTATGTGGACTCCCATCACTTCTAGCAACATTGCAGAGACCAGCCTATGAACCTATCAACTCTAGAATTCAGTGCTTTATTAGGTGGCATGCAATTGAAGATAGCAGGGATTTTGAGAGCATTATTCACGCTGCTTTTGAGAAGGCAGGAATGAGCAGCAGCTTATTCACTGAAACAGGTATTCGTGCAGTACACATGGCCACAAAAGGTAGGCTTCGTTATGTTGATAGGCTCATGCGACATGCGTTGCTAATCGCCGCTAATATGAATTTAAACCATATACCGGATGATGTCATTAATCAGGCAATTCATGAGCTAAAAGGTTAACTATTTGACACCATCTCACGCAAAATAGGTTGAGATGGTTTCTCTAAATTATTGTGGGACGTTACACTGGGAACACTGGGGGATCATTAACTAATATACCCTGCAAACTGATCATGCCAGAAGCACCTGGATTCAGACTATCCTGCACTGAAGTATGGATATCAAAATTAGAGTTAAAATCCTTGCTCGGCACAAAACGCAACTCACTTAACAAAGCCAATAAATCCACTCTACTACCACTCATTTGCCAAGTAGCAGACACCGGGTTAAAGCGAGCATCTAATGCCTCTCCTGTTTGTTACGTCTATCTTTATTTAGGGGAATTGAGCTAGTTTTATCTCATAATAAACAAGGTTTTTAGTAACCTATCAAGGTAAAATAACTTGATATAAAAACTATAGTGAAATTAGTCATGCGCAGAATCATAAAAGCGATTAAAAGCCTGAGTGATTACCTGATCCTGCTGAAAAAAAATCCAGAGCTACTAAGGCCAGAGCAGTGCAGCCATTGCGGTGCAGGTGGACTATGGTCACATGGATCATATGATCGAAAACCAGATAGGAACCCAGGTAAAGGATGCTCTTTAAATCCCACCCCTGTTTTGAGATTTTATTGTCATCAATGTAAACGTACTTGTTCAACCCTACCTGAGATACTTTCTCCAAAGCGTTGGTATTGCTGGTCAGTTCAGCAGGCAGTGTTAATGAGCGTGCTCCTGGGAAAAGTATTAGCTCATCAGGTCAGGAGCAAGGTGTTAGTCGACACACCGTTGCTAGGTGGTTTCACTGGTTGGTTGACCACTTCGTTGATTACTCCTTCCATATCAAAGCACATCCGTTGTGGTTACAGCTTGGGCGACATAGTGATCCACAAGCGTTTTGGTTGGCCTGCCTTGGTGAGCATGATTTATCGAGCATCATGCTTTTTCTTAACAACACAGGAGTGAGCATCCCATAATTAATTAACGTGAAAAAAAGTTGAGATGGATATTTTCTGTAAACCTCACGACCCCACACAGTTTGAGCGTAGCATTCTCAACTCAAGTTGTGATTAACTCATTGCAAGTAGTTAAATCACACAGGAATTGCAAAATGACCAAGCCCATTCACCCAACAGCACTGTTTCGCCTAAGTGTTTTAGGTGAGCTATGTAGCCGAAATAGTTTTGAGCATGGTGAGCTCAAGAGCATTATTAAAAGGTTGTCCCAGCAAACCTACAACATTCCAGGTAGTAAGCGTGTTCACCTCAGTGCTAAAACAATTGAGAATTGGTATTACGCCTGGTTAAAGCAGGGTATTGATGGATTAGTTCCTAAAACTCGACGAGACAAAGGCCAGTGTCACATCAATCCAGAGCTACAAGAGTTAATTATTTCCACTAAACAGGAAAGCCCTTCAAGATCAATTCCGACCGTGATTAAACTCTTAGAAACTCAAGGGAAGGTAGCACGAGGTGAATTATCTCACGCAACAGTTCACCGCTTATTAGTAAAACACGGCCTGTCTAAAAGAACAGTCACACCTTCTAACCAAATTGAGCGCCGCTCATTTGAGGCGCTCACAGCTTGTGATATTTGGTATGGCGATGTCATGCATGGTCCAACGATTTACGATGGCCAAAGAAGAGTTAAAAGCTATTTGGTGAGTATTTTTGATGATGCCTCAAGGTTGGTCTGTCACAGTAAATTTTGTACTGATGAGAGTGCCATTACTATTGAGCATGTGTTGAAAGAGGCATTACTCAAACGTGGGCTTCCTGTTAAGCTCATCATTGACAACGGCCCTGCCTACCGTGCTAAAACGTTGCAAACCATTTGTGCTCGTTTGAAAATTCAATTGATTTACGGCAGGCCCTATGAACCGCAAAGCAAAGGCAAACTAGAGCGTTGGCATAGAACAGTACGCGAGCAATTCCTAGCTGAATGCAACCTGGATTTCATTCATAGTTTCAATGCGCTGAATGATCGATTTTGGGCTTGGGTTGAGCGTGTTTATCATCAAGCCTCGCAAAGCGCCCTGCCTGACAAGATGACCCCGTTACAACGCTATCAGCAAGACCTCACTAAAATTCAGCCGTTAGGTTGTTTGGCCGATAAGCTAGATGATTACTTCCTGCATCGCATTAAGCGCCGAGTCAGGAAGGATGGCACGGTAAGCTGGAATAATCGACTCTTTGAAGTTCCATTTGAACTGGCTCAACAAGAGGTTTATTTAGTGACTGACAGAAAACCTACTAATTCTTAGTCTTTGTTGTTTTATTACACTTTCATTTTTTTATATCCGCGCGAGATCATAATAAAAATAGCATGTTAAGCCCTGGCCGCGTACAAAAAAATGAAATCTCGCTGTTTTGATACGAAAAAAAGCATCCTGCTTTCTGGAATACAATGGGATATTCTGAGGCTGACTAGGCAGCTAACGGTGGGCTGCGACCTCGAATGCGTTTTTTTAGTCGCGCTGCTTTCCTTTGCTCAGCTCTTTGTATAAGACTTCCGATACGATCTATGTTTTTTCCAACAATCGCTAAGCCAACATAACTCTTAAAGCCATCAATGCCGTGATCTAGGCATTGATCCAACCCATGAACTTCAAGAGCATTAATACTGGATTCTACCGCAGAATGCTTTTGTTTCGCTTTCACAAACGAGTCTGACTTTTCAATTTCCTGTGCTTCCTTTGAGAGTCGACCTTTTCTCGGCAATGCAACAACTTCCAAAATATCTGCTAACGCAGATTGATTTTCTTTTGAATGAAAGCCCTTATCAAAACTACATGTGTTTAACTCTGGGAACTTTTGTTGGGTCTCTTGAACCATAGATACGGCGACCTTGTCATCAGTCTCATTCTCCATCACACGATGATGCAATATAAATTGGTGTTGATCCTCCAAGACACAGACTTTCATTCCTAATTCGACTGGTACACCAGCCTTTCCTTTTACAATCCATTCAGTATGTGGCTGAAAGACAGAAAAGACTTTTTCTTCATGCGGGATCTTTTCATCCAATAATATTCGGCGTTTAATTTGATCAACTTGGCGATCTGCATGAACCGTGAACATTTCTATACTTTCAACCAGTGGCGCATCTTGCGGCTTCAGTAGATCGGCTTTCTGGATAGCGTTTATTGAGGCATGTGCTTTATCTAAATATTTTTGCGCAATATTGAGATACTCCTGATGAGCATCCTTGATTGCCTTGTCCTTTTTGTTTTGTTGATCTGCTTGCTTGCTCTTACTGCGCTTTTTTAGTTGAGCTATTCGCATGAGCCGTTTCAGATGCTTGATGTTATATCGATATTGACGCCAGTCACTCAATCCGCTGTGTTCACACAGCTTGGCCACCTGCTGAATTATTTTGCGCATTGCGTCAAACAGTAAGCTTATGTCTGTTGGAAAATGTACGTCTGTTTCAACCACAAAGGAATCGCAACGGCCTCGCAGAGGCTCACTTTTTTTTAACAATGAATGACCAGCTTTCACAACAACTTGATTAATCTCATCTAACAACTCGGGAGTGAGTAGCGAGACATTGTCTTTAATTGTTTGCAGCTGATACTCTATTTTATCGAAAAAATCAGCATGCCCTAGCATTTCACGAATGGTTTTATGTTGATTCACAAGTTCATGCAGTCGATCATAATCACAATTTAGACTCAGGCGGAGTACTCCCATGACCAATATTTTCCATAATTCCATACCAGGGCGTCCATTATTCTTGTCAACCTCAGGTGCAATCCGAGCCTCTAGTAGTTCGAAAATCTCCTTCCGTACAGAGGGTGTACTATAAATAAACTGTAGCCCTTTTAATAATTTTGGAATGTCATCCCGTGATTTAGAGCTGATTTGAATTTTAGAAATATCTACTTGGCCAATTTGCATTTGTGGATTTTGGGCTAGTCTTGTCATTCTTGCTTTCCAGTGAAGAGTTACCATGCTGTGGCGAAAAATCATCGAAGATTAAGGCATTATATCGAAAATAAGCTGTAAATAGCTGGAAAACGAGTATTTAGTGCTGTTTTTTGAAAATCTTCATGTGACCAGTTCGCCCCGAAACATTGAAAATAAAAGGCTTTGCGGGTTTTCTGTCAGTCACTATTTAGTGGTTGATCCGCATAGTGACTCCGCCCGTCACGTCGAATCATTGGAATATCAATACCTTGGTGCAGTGGGAGAGCTGGACAAACATAACAACCTTTCTAGAACCCGAGCTAGACCTCAGATGCCGGAACAACCAGCAAGAAAAACCTCGCTAGTTGAGATTGTTTATAACCAAGTTAAAGAGGATTTGGATATCACTGAGGAGATACCGTCTTAAACGTCAACAATAAATTGTAAAATTTTTACTAGGCATCCGCTGAAAATGGCTGCTGTGTTTTTAGGATGCCATAAATCATATGCACCATTTTTCTCATAACAGCACAAATGGCTAGCTTCTTTGGCTTGCCTTTTTTGAGCAGCTTTTCATAAAATTTCTTCAAAATAGGATTATGCCTTATAGCCACTAATGCCGGCATGTAAAGCGCCTTTCGCAACCAAGCACTACCAACCTTTGAGAGCCGTGATGAATTCAATGAAGTGCCTGATTGTGACTGGCTGGGATTTAAACCAATATGAGCAGCCAATTGTTTTGCGCCAGAAAATCTTTCAATATTATTAAAAAAAGCAGTTAGTGTTTGAGCGGTTTTATCACCAATGCCTGGGATGCTTTTAAGCAGCTCTGTGTTATTCTTCAGATCATCATCACTCGCGATCAGCTTACTAATTTCTTCCTGCAGTCGTAAAATTTCTTTTTCCATATAATCGATATGATTTTGTATAGAGCTAATAATTGTTTCTTCCGCTAGCTCCAGCCTGTTTTGTTCATTGCTGACTTGGGAGGTTAATACTTCAGATCTCTGTATCAAAGCTCTTAGAGCCTCTATATTAGCTGGCAAAGGCTGCCATAGCGTTGGAGTAAAATGATTTGAATAGTCCTTAATACTGACCGCATCGGCCTTGTCGGTCTTGTTTCGTATTAGCTGTCCTTTCATAAAAAACTTTATTCGTGCAGGATTAATTATACTGACATCACACTTCTCACTATGTAAATAAAGAGCCAATGCATTACCGTATTTACCTGTTGATTCCATGCAAAAATGAAGTGACTGATCAGATAAAGATTGCGTCCATTCTAATAACTCAGAAAAGCCCTCAGGATTATTATTAAAATGTTTAACGTGATCTTTTCCGCTAGTGGTGATAGCAGCAACAAAATCAGATTTTGCAATATCAATACCAACACAATTTTTTTTCATTTGCTAGAGCCTCTTAAATTTTATTACACTAACAAACTTGGGAAATCATAGTTCGGATCAACCTTGCAAATACAGGCTCACAATGGCCTAAGATACCGTTCGATCTCATGAACTTATGAGGGTGGAAGGGAGCTAAATCTCCTCAACAGGATTAAATCCTAAGGACGAACACGGCTTCACCTTCCGCCTACCCAAGCATCCTTGGGATTGTAGCAATATTGTCATATCTCTACAGTTATTTAAGATACAAGGATGAGTAAGATGTATTTTCAACATTTTGGCTTGAAATTTGATCCATTGGGTAAATCAAACATTATTGAATTGGCGCAGTCAAAGCGACTAGAACAGCAACTTAATGGTTTGCTAGAAACACGCGGCTTAGCAGTGATTACTGGCGACTCAGGGACAGGAAAGACCACGGCGCTAAGATACTGGAGCAATAAACTCAACCCGCTGACCCATCAAGTCATTTATCAATCAGACACTCACTTTCGGTCATTTGATGTGTACTCTCAGCTTGCCGAAAATCTAGGTTTAGAAAACTATTACCGATTCTCTAAACTTTGGAGAGACTTGAAGCAGAGCTTGATCGCGCTCTACCATGATAAAAACGTTCAGCCTATTTGGATCCTAGACGAGGCGCATCAGCTTAGTAATGATTTCATTCTACGATTACCTGACTTCCTTAATTTCAGTTTTGACAGCAAAGACGTCATGACGATTATCTTATGTGGACTCCCATCACTTCTAGCAACATTGCAGAGACCAGCCTATGAACCTATCAACTCTAGAATTCAGTGCTTTATTAGGTGGCATGCAATTGAAGATAGCAGGGATTTTGAGAGCATTATTCACGCTGCTTTTGAGAAGGCAGGAATGAGCAGCAGCTTATTCACTGAAACAGGTATTCGTGCAGTACACATGGCCACAAAAGGTAGGCTTCGTTATGTTGATAGGCTCATGCGACATGCGTTGCTAATCGCCGCTAATATGAATTTAAACCATATACCGGATGATGTCATTAATCAGGCAATTCATGAGCTAAAAGGTTAACTATTTGACACCATCTCACGCAAAATAGGTTGAGATGGTTTCTCTAAATTATTGTGGGACGTTACACCTGTTAAAACCGTTAACTTACCCGCCTCACGATTTAGTAAGCGATAGGTCACCGTAAATTGTGAAGACGGCGAGCTAAAGTCAATACTTGGCAAGGTTAATGCTTGATCTTTGGTGTACTGCAACACCTGCGTCAAGCCACTGGTCTGCAGACTTGAACCCACTTCAACAGCAAAACGGGCGTTGATACTGGTTTCACCATCATTCGCACTCACCAAAAAACTATGACTACCAAAAGCGCTCAGACTTGGCGTAAAAGAAAAACTTAACTCTGTGGCATTAAACACTGCCCAGGTTGGTAATATTGAACCACTGGCTTGTTTACTAATGACCGTCAACTGGTCACCATCCGCATCATAGAAAGTATTGGCTGGCAACCTCAGCGAAGCGGGCACACCAATGGAAACAAACTGATCAGCAACTGGCACTCTTAATTCAGGTGGGGTGTTCTCAACAGTAACAGGAAAGGTAATGGTTGACGTTTTACTACTATCCAGCTCTGAAACCGCTGTGATTCTTATCTCATAACGACCGCTTACCGTTGTCCCTGGCTTTCTGGATAAAAGCCGAGTTGCTGAGTCAAACGAAAACCCTGCTGGCAACGGACTACCATCCGATAAGTCAGCACTTAGTATTAAAGGATCACCATCCGGATTATCAAAAGCTGAAACAGGAACCAGCACTTGCAACTCCTGACCTTTAGTAATCGGTGAAACCGTAATCGGCGTCCCTGCGGCTAAGGGATCTGGGGTTGGCGTGGCTAACATCGTTAACTTACCACTCAATGGTAAGTTAATACCGTCTGCCACACTGTATTCAATATTAAAATTACTGTCGTAATGCTCACTGGGCACAAACTGCAGTTGAGTTAAGATCGCCTGTACATCGGTTGGACTAGGGTGCTGCCTTTATATAATGTAGAAAATATAGCATAATATACACTTTAACTTGATTACGGATGGTGTTTGGATGTTAGCTAGAATTCTCTCTGATGAAAATAATGAATTAACTATTGAGCTCAAGCTTCCACTAAAAGGATCCATGCTTGAATGTGAGGATGCAATTCTTGACGGCCTTAATGAGGTTGGAACATTAGCCACTGAAAAAGCTTTAAGTAAGTTTGATGCAGATGGCTCTCCTATCCATGTTGGAAAAATAAAGCTAACAGCACGAAGTAGAGATGAAGCAAATTACCAAACGCCTTATGGAGTTGCTCGAGTTAAGCGTTATGTTTATCAAACCTCTAAAGGCGGGAAGGTCTTTTGTCCTTTAGAAGATAAGGCTAGAATTATCCAAGGATCAACACCGCGATTTGCAAAAATAATCTCACATAAATACTCAAACTTACCTGCTCCTAGTGTTATTGATGATCTCAAGGTCAATCATAACCGTAAAATCTCACATTCATACTTGCAACGGGCAACTGATTTTGTTGGCGGTATTGCACAAGCCAAAGAGGCTGAGTGGGAATATGAAGAGCCAAAGCTTGATGCAGGCATTGAGATGCTAAGTATTAGCTTAGATGGTGCATATGTTCTCACCGTTGATGATGGTTATAGAGAGAGCATGGTTGGAACTATTTCCATGTATGATAAGCATGGTGCACGCCTGCACACAACCTACGTTGCAGCATCACCAGAATATGGAAAAGATGAATTCTTTAATAGGCTTGAAAAGGAAATAAAGCTGAAAAAGAAATATTACCCTGATGCTAAAACAATTGGCGTTGCTGATGGAGCAAAAAATAATTGGCCATTTCTAAAAAAACATACTGATACGCAAATTTTAGATTTTTGGCATGCAACTGAATATCTCGGCGAAGCATCAAAGGCAGTATTTACCAAAAAATCTGAAAGAGATGAGCGTGATGTTTGGCTCGAAGAGAGATGTCATGACTTAAAGCACAAGAAAGGTGCGGCAGGTAGAATACTTGCTGAGCTTAAAGAGCATCTAAATAAAAAACTGAATAAATCGCTTAGAGAAAAGCTAGAAGGAACAATTACGTATTTTGAAAATAATATTAAAGAAAAGCGAATGTCGTATCATAATTTGATTAAGCAGAATGCACCAATTGGCTCTGGCGTCACTGAAGCAGCATGTAAAACAATTGTTAAACAAAGATTAGGCGGATCAGGAATGCGCTGGAAAGACAAGGGAATGAAAATCGTTTTATGCTTGAGAACACCAGTAAAGACTAAAGGCAGATGGGATCAGTTTTGGGAGAAGGTCAATGATTTTGGCGTGCCAGCAGCAATATAGCCTACATTATATAGAGGCAGCACCCTTGGACTACCTGTCACTGACCACACGCCACGCGCTGAATTATACGTCGCTGTGGCTGAGCCTGAAGTCGGCGTCGTTAACACACCCGCCTCAGCTTCGGATAAGGTCATTTCAACTGTCACTGTTGAGGAAGGCGTTGAGAGTGTGAGCGTTGGCAAGTCCTTTGTGGTGTCTTCAGTGAAATCAACCACGTGATTAAGTTGGTCGACAATCAAGCTGGGCAAAACTTCCAAACTAAAACGAGAGCTAACAGCCCTACCATCCGTATCCGTTGCCGTTAGTCTTAACGCTAATACGCCAGAAGAAGCAGCATTGGGGCTTAGGCTGTAACGAACCAATTCTGTTGTTTCGGTAACATTAATCCAAGCAGGTAAGGTTTGACCATTAACCTGCCGTGTACTAAAAGTCAAAGTATCACCGTCTGCATCACGGAAACTGTCCTTACGCACTTCTATCACAGATGGCACACCCACTGATGCTGTCTTATCTACCAATGGCTTATGTAATTCTGGTGCTGTGTTTTCGAGGACAATGGGAAAGATGCTAGTGCGCCATCCTTTCTGTAAATTCCATTGACTTGCTGAAAATAAGCAGGCGACTCAGTCAGATTAGAAATTCCTTTTAAGGTAAACTTAACCAAAAAAGAGGAATGACAATGAGCTGCTATAAAAATGAGAACTTAATCGAAGAAGCCATACATGTTTTAGCGATGGAGGGGTTTGAAGCTTTACCTAAGCTTGTCTCCAGGTTGATGAATGAGGCTATGTTAATAGAAAGGGAGCGCCATTTAAATGCCAGTCCTTATGAGCGAACTGGCGATAGAAACGGATATGCGAACGGCTTTAAACCAAGGTTAATTAACACAGGTCAAGGTCAGCTTGAGCTACAGATACCGCAGGTTAGAGACTCCAATGAAGCCTTCTATCCATCAGTCTTAGAGCGAGGTGTACGCTCTGATAGAGCACTTAAGCTGGCTGTCGCTGAAATGTATGTGCATGGGGTTTCCACGCGCAAAGTTGAAAAGGTGCTAAAGCAACTCTGTGGAACAGATATTTCAAGCACAGAGGTAAGCCGTTGCGCTAAATTGTTGGATGAAGATTTAAAGAAATGGCGAAATAAGCCGTTAGGAAAGATAAAATATCTTTGGCTAGATGCACGTTATGAGAAGGTGCGCACTAGCGGCACAGTACAAGACTGTGCGGTATTGATAGCCTATGGCTTTGATGAATCAACCGGCAAGAGAACAGTGCTAGGTGTTTCTGTTGCGTTATCAGAGGCTGAGGTACATTGGCGTGATTTTCTTCAGCAGTTGGTTGAGCGAGGTATACATGGTATTGAGTTGATTACTAGCGACGCTCATACTGGCCTAAAAGCCGCTAGAAGAGCTGTGTTCCCCAGTGTTCCTTGGCAACGCTGCCAATTTCATTTGCAGCAAAATGCTCAGGCTCACATACCAAAGCGCTCAATGAAGGAACCAGTAGCTGAGGAGATTACAGCTATATTTAATGCCTCAAACATTCATGAGTCGGAAAGACTATTGGCTATGGCGGTAGATAAATATCAGCAAACAGCACCAGAGCTTTCTTCTTGGTTGGAAGTGAATATACCGGAGGGCTTAGTAGTGATGAACTTTGACAGGCCGCATCAAAAAAGATTAAGAACCAGTAACATAGCTGAGCGCGTAAACAGAGAGGTAAAAAGAAGGACGCATACAGTTGGAATTTTCCCTAATACTGAATCGTGCCTAAGGCTCGTATCAGCTGTTTTAGTGGAAATTGATGACCAGTGGAGCGGATCACCTAGATACTTAAGTTGAAGTGAATAATAAGGCTTCATAGGGTTTTAGGATAGATCATTCTTGTTCTTATTAACGAGATATAATTGCTATTACCTAAAAGTTAATAATTTATTTTGAGAGGAGAAAAATTTGAGGTATAAATAATTTTTTAGATTGATTAGCATAATTAATTTAAGATATTATGCGATGAGACAGGTACAATAGAGTGCCATTTAGAATTTTAAAGGTTTTTCTAAGTACTGAAGTTGGTTTTTACAGACAAAATAACGCTCTATCGGAAAGATGATACTTGTTGTCTTAGTGCTGTCTGATTGAGAGGTAGCAGTAATACGAATATCATAACGCCCGCCTTTACCCATACTGGCTGCTTTGCTCAATAGCCTAGTTGTCGGGTTAAAGCTCAACCAGGTCGGCAACGGACTACCATCCGATAAATCAGCGCTTAATGTTAATAGATCGCCATCTGGATTATCAAAAGCTGAAGCAGGAATCAATACTTGTAGTTCCTGACCTTTAGTAATCGGTGAAACCGTAATCGGCGTCCCTGCGGCTAAGGGATCTGGGGTTGGTGTGGCTAACATCGTTAACTTACCACTCAATGGTAAGTTAATACCGTCTGCCACACTGTATTCAATATTAAAATTACTGTCGTAATGCTCACTGGGCACAAACTGCAATTGAGTTAAGATTGCCTGTACATCGGTTGGACTACCTGTCACTGACCACACTCCGCGTGCAGAGTTATAAGTAGCAGTTACTGAGCCGGAGGATGGAGTTGTTAACACACCTGCATCAGCTGTTGATAAAGACATCTCAACTGTAACCGAACTAGCAGGAGTTGAAATAATGATATCAGGTAAATCTTTTGTGGTATCTTCAATAAAGTTAACCACATAGTTTAGTTGATCAACTGTGAGGCTTGGCTCGATTAATAAATCAAATGCTGATGAAGCAGAAAATTGTCCGTCAGTTGCAGTAACTTTAACCGCTAATCCGCCAAGATCATCTCGAGTCGGCGTTCCAGAAAATGTCCTGGTTGCTGAATCAAACTTAAGCCAAGCAGGCAAAGCGCTACCATCTTTCAACTGAGCTGTATAAGTTAATACATCGTCAACATCTTTAAAGCTATCTGTAGCAAACTGATAACTTAAGCCATTTGCAACCGCAATTGTTTGGCTTAGTAAACCCTTATTAACTTCAACTCGAGCATTCGTTACTGCTAAAGCAAAGCTACTTGAAGCACTGAATTGACCATCACTAGCAATGACTTTTACTGATAAGGTTCCCAGGTCATCGTCTGTTGGTGTGCCGCTAAAAGTTCTTGTTTCAGCATTGAAAGATAACCAGCTTGGCAACGAAGTACCATCTGACAAGGTTGCGGTGTAAACCAAGCTATCATCGGCATCAGTAAATGCAGTTTCTGAAAATTGGTAACTAAACGCTGTGCCAGCTTTAATGCTTTGTGCCACAACGCCACTTTTAACTTCTGGCTTAGCGTTAGTAACTGAAAGAGCAAAGGTACTTGAAGCGCTGAATTGACTATCACTAGCGGTGACCTTCACTGATAAGGTTCCCAGGTCATCGCCCGCTGGTGTACCGCTAAACGTCCGCGCTTCAGCATTGAAAGTTAACCACGATGGTAAAGCCAAACCATTTGATAGCGTCGCAGTATAAGTTAACGCATCATCTGCATCTCTAAAGGCTGTTTCAGTGAACTGATAGCTAAATGCCTTACCCGCTTTAATACTTTGAGCAAAAAATCCATCTCGTACTTCAGGTTTGGCATTGGTAACAGTAAGAGGAAATGCACTTGATACAGAGAACTGCCCATCACTTGCGACAACCTTAACGGAAGTTGAACCCAAGTCATCACCCGTTGGTGTGCCACTGAATGTCCTGGTTAAAGGATTAAAGCTCAACCAACAAGGTAGTACAGAACCATCTAACAGCGTTGCAATATAAGTTAATATGTCATCAGCATCAGTAAATGCCGTTGCTGAGAATTGATAACTGAACGCCTTACCTGCTTTAACACTTTGAGGAATAACGCCATCAAACACAGCAGGCCTGGCATTCGTAACGGTGATATCGAAACTGTCCTCAGCCGTAAATTGCCCATCACTGGCTGTTACTTCAATAACGCTTGCACCAAGGTCGCTCCCCTGAGGAATACCAGAGAAAGTTCTGTTACCGGCATGAAATGATAGCCATGATGGCAATGGCCGCCCTCCAACTAACATTGCAGTATAAACTAATGGGTCATCAGCATCAGTAAATGCTGTTGCTGAAAAGGTATAGTTTAATACCTTACCAGCCTTAATGCTTTGGGCTTCAAGACCTTCAAGTACTTTTGGTCGCGCATTAGTGATTGCAAGCTCAAAATCATCTTCAGCAGAAAATTGCCCGTCACTAGCTTTGACCTCAACAAATATTACACCAAGATCACTGCTTGATGGTGTACCAAAAAAGGTCCTATTACCTGCGCTAAACGATAACCATGCTGGTAAAGGTGAGCCATCATTTAAGGTCGAGGTATAAGTCAAGATATCATCTGTATCAGTAAATGCTGTTGACAAAAATGTATAGTTAAAAGATTTACCCGCTTTAACACTTTGCGCCTCAAGACCATCATAAACAATAGGTCTAGCATTAGTTAAAGTTAACTTAAATGACGTGGTTACCTCCGTACGATTATCGCTTGCCTCAACAGTTAGCGAAATAACGCTCAAGTCACCAAATGGGCTAACACCATAAAAACTGCTATTTGCCGAGTAAAATGTCAACCAACTTGGGAGACTTGTGGTACCCGTCTGCCATGCAGATAACGTTAATGGGATAGAGCGTTATTTTGTCTGTAAAAACCAACTTCAGTACTTAGAAAAACCTTTAAAATTCTAAATGGCACTCTATTGTACCTGTCTCATCGCATAATATCTTAAATTAATTATGCTAATCAATCTAAAAAATTATTTATACCTCAAATTTTTCTCCTCTCAAAATAAATTATTAACTTTTAGGTAATAGCAATTATATCTCGTTAATAAGAACAAGAATGATCTATCCTAAAACCCTATGAAGCCTTATTATTCACTTCAACTTAAGTATCTAGGTGATCCGCTCCACTGGTCATCAATTTCCACTAAAACAGCTGATACGAGCCTTAGGCACGATTCAGTATTAGGGAAAATTCCAACTGTATGCGTCCTTCTTTTTACCTCTCTGTTTACGCGCTCAGCTATGTTACTGGTTCTTAATCTTTTTTGATGCGGCCTGTCAAAGTTCATCACTACTAAGCCCTCCGGTATATTCACTTCCAACCAAGAAGAAAGCTCTGGTGCTGTTTGCTGATATTTATCTACCGCCATAGCCAATAGTCTTTCCGACTCATGAATGTTTGAGGCATTAAATATAGCTGTAATCTCCTCAGCTACTGGTTCCTTCATTGAGCGCTTTGGTATGTGAGCCTGAGCATTTTGCTGCAAATGAAATTGGCAGCGTTGCCAAGGAACACTGGGGAACACAGCTCTTCTAGCGGCTTTTAGGCCAGTATGAGCGTCGCTAGTAATCAACTCAATACCATGTATACCTCGCTCAACCAACTGCTGAAGAAAATCACGCCAATGTACCTCAGCCTCTGATAACGCAACAGAAACACCTAGCACTGTTCTCTTGCCGGTTGATTCATCAAAGCCATAGGCTATCAATACCGCACAGTCTTGTACTGTGCCGCTAGTGCGCACCTTCTCATAACGTGCATCTAGCCAAAGATATTTTATCTTTCCTAACGGCTTATTTCGCCATTTCTTTAAATCTTCATCCAACAATTTAGCGCAACGGCTTACCTCTGTGCTTGAAATATCTGTTCCACAGAGTTGCTTTAGCACCTTTTCAACTTTGCGCGTGGAAACCCCATGCACATACATTTCAGCGACAGCCAGCTTAAGTGCTCTATCAGAGCGTACACCTCGCTCTAAGACTGATGGATAGAAGGCTTCATTGGAGTCTCTAACCTGCGGTATCTGTAGCTCAAGCTGACCTTGACCTGTGTTAATTAACCTTGGTTTAAAGCCGTTCGCATATCCGTTTCTATCGCCAGTTCGCTCATAAGGACTGGCATTTAAATGGCGCTCCCTTTCTATTAACATAGCCTCATTCATCAACCTGGAGACAAGCTTAGGTAAAGCTTCAAACCCCTCCATCGCTAAAACATGTATGGCTTCTTCGATTAAGTTCTCATTTTTATAGCAGCTCATTGTCATTCCTCTTTTTTGGTTAAGTTTACCTTAAAAGGAATTTCTAATCTGACTGAGTCGCCTGCTTATTTTCAGCAAGTCAATGGAATTTACAGAAAGGATGGCGCACTAGCGTTAATATGGATCATTATCTGGGTCAGAAAAAACTGACTTTGGAATCGTAATATTGACACCACGCCCTGATTTAAACGAAATATCTCGCAAGCTATCTACAACATCTGGCGCTTCGTTTGGTACTGTAATAGTAAATAGCGCTTCTACGTAAGTATGACCATCATCAGCACGCAACTTTAAGCTATATTTGCCTTGATAACCACTCAAAGGTGTGCCTGCTAATGTATCACCACGCATGGATAACCAGGCTGGTGAACCTGGTACGCTGAGCTCTAGTGGGTCACCATCTAAATCACTAAAGAGAATACTGCTATCAAATGTTTTGTTATATAAGTTTCCAACAAAGACTTCTTGTGGCGAAATAAATGACCTTACGGTGGGCGGATGCTGATAGTTTAACTGGAAGGAAGTATCCGCTGATGCGCCACTGGTTGTCGTTGCAGTCCAAGTTAGGTTATAAATCGCTTTATCTGTAATCGGTCGCTCACCGGATAGTTTGACTGATTGTACCCAATGCTTGCCTAAGTTCTTAGCTTGTAATACCTCAAGGCCATCGATACCTTTAGCAAGGATTAAACGATTATCCGTTAAGATCATATCCTTAATCTTACCTTTGCTAATAGTGTACTGAGACAGCGTCGTTATTTGTAAAGGATCGCTAACATCGTAAATTGAAACCTTGTTGTCGGTTGCAACAAATAATAACTGATTCTTAACAACAATTTTGCTGATGCTATCAGTAATTGATAGAAGATTGGTAAACGTTGGCGGTGTACCGACATTTGGAAAATAAATACCAACACCCAGACCGGCGTTAACTATAAAATAATATTGTGAATTAAAAGCTAATTGACTGACACTGGAAAACGGCAAAATTTCAGTTGGTGCGGATAAAGTGTTGTTCGCATAAATATCATAAAACTGAACCGTACTTGCACCACGTGCAATCATTAAAGTTTGCTCAGAGACTAGCATATCAGTAATACCAGCGCTTGCTGTATCACTAATTAAGTTCCATGGGCTAGTGTCCGTTTCGTTATATATGCTGAACGAGGTTGAGCCACCGACAAAGACTTTATCACCATAAAAAGCAATATGTGGTGCTGAAGTGAAGCTTTGTGTGGATGCCGTTGGGATAAATCCTGCAGGATAGAGCGTTATTTTGTCTGTAAAAACCAACTTCAGTACTTAGAAAAACCTTTAAAATTCTAAATGGCACTCTATTGTACCTGTTTCATCGCATAATATCTTAAATTAATTATGCTAATCAATCTAAAAAATTATTTATACCTCAAATTTTTCTCCTCTCAAAATAAATTATTAACTTTTAGGTAATAGCAATTATATCTCGTTAATAAGAACAAGAATGATCTATCCTAAAACCCTATGAAGCCTTATTATTCACTTCAACTTAAGTATCTAGGTGATCCGCTCCACTGGTCATCAATTTCCACTAAAACAGCTGATACGAGCCTTAGGCACGATTCAGTATTAGGGAAAATTCCAACTGTATGCGTCCTTCTTTTTACCTCTCTGTTTACGCGCTCAGCTATGTTACTGGTTCTTAATCTTTTTTGATGCGGCCTGTCAAAGTTCATCACTACTAAGCCCTCCGGTATATTCACTTCCA
Organism: Gammaproteobacteria bacterium; assembly: GCA_965196985.1. Lineage (GTDB taxonomy): Bacteria > Pseudomonadota > Gammaproteobacteria > UBA12402 > UBA12402 > 2-12-FULL-35-23. The sequence continues at coordinate 73,756 of CBDALO010000249.1, forward strand.
ACCAAGAAGAAAGCTCTGGTGCTGTTTGCTGATATTTATCTACCGCCATAGCCAATAGTCTTTCCGACTCATGAATGTTTGAGGCATTAAATATAGCTGTAATCTCCTCAGCTACTGGTTCCTTCATTGAGCGCTTTGGTATGTGAGCCTGAGCATTTTGCTGCAAATGAAATTGGCAGCGTTGCCAAGGAACACTGGGGAACACAGCTCTTCTAGCGGCTTTTAGGCCAGTATGAGCGTCGCTAGTAATCAACTCAATACCATGTATACCTCGCTCAACCAACTGCTGAAGAAAATCACGCCAATGTACCTCAGCCTCTGATAACGCAACAGAAACACCTAGCACTGTTCTCTTGCCGGTTGATTCATCAAAGCCATAGGCTATCAATACCGCACAGTCTTGTACTGTGCCGCTAGTGCGCACCTTCTCATAACGTGCATCTAGCCAAAGATATTTTATCTTTCCTAACGGCTTATTTCGCCATTTCTTTAAATCTTCATCCAACAATTTAGCGCAACGGCTTACCTCTGTGCTTGAAATATCTGTTCCACAGAGTTGCTTTAGCACCTTTTCAACTTTGCGCGTGGAAACCCCATGCACATACATTTCAGCGACAGCCAGCTTAAGTGCTCTATCAGAGCGTACACCTCGCTCTAAGACTGATGGATAGAAGGCTTCATTGGAGTCTCTAACCTGCGGTATCTGTAGCTCAAGCTGACCTTGACCTGTGTTAATTAACCTTGGTTTAAAGCCGTTCGCATATCCGTTTCTATCGCCAGTTCGCTCATAAGGACTGGCATTTAAATGGCGCTCCCTTTCTATTAACATAGCCTCATTCATCAACCTGGAGACAAGCTTAGGTAAAGCTTCAAACCCCTCCATCGCTAAAACATGTATGGCTTCTTCGATTAAGTTCTCATTTTTATAGCAGCTCATTGTCATTCCTCTTTTTTGGTTAAGTTTACCTTAAAAGGAATTTCTAATCTGACTGAGTCGCCTGCTTATTTTCAGCAAGTCAATGGAATTTACAGAAAGGATGGCGCACTAGCTCCTGCAGCTGAATTAAGCAATAACACATCCGTGTCACTCAATAGATAAGTCAATGTCCCATGGACAGCAATTTTATTTAAATCATCAGAAAAGGCCTGAATACCTTTAACTGTCCACAGTGAATCACTAACAAATAAACCTTGAATAAGCTTGTCTGAAGTTAGGGCTAATAATCCATTTTGATGCAATACTAACTGACTCAACTTAAGCTGGACGGTGGTTGGCCAGAGCTGTACAGATGATAAGACGGGGCTCTGATGGCTCTTGAGGCACATAACGATTTCGTTTTCATGAACAACCAAATCTCTAATTGTATCTTGGTAGTCTACGCCTTCATCAGGCACATTCCAGCCTGAAATATATTTTGGTGTTGTCGGCTTGGCAATATCTATTAAGTGCAAACTATGATCAGGGGTAGATATAATAGCTACATCTCTAATAAAGACTATATGTGAACCTTTTACTTCAAAATGAGCAATAGTCAAAGAGCTATTGACAGAAAAAGGGACCTCCAATTCGCCTAATTTCACAGGGACAGTCGGCTCGCTGATATCAATGAGTCGTAGTTGGGAGTGGTCGATTATAGTGAAAGCCAAATCACCGTGCACTCCCAACAACGAATTGGTTTGGTATGAACTAACCATAATGCCTATTCGGGATGCCGGATAACCCCAAGGATAGGAACCTCGTTCCTTTAAATCAGCATCAAGAACAATTAAGCTTTCTTTAGATAGCACAACTGCATTCTCTCCTGAGATATCACTTAATAATACGTCATTATGGGAAAATGCAGAGTCAGCAACAGTTCCAGTAAGCGATGATAATGTAAACTTGGATAGTGCGCCGTTGCTGGTATCTTTTAAATACAGACTATTCCTATTTTCAGCAGCTAACAAAGGACCGATTGGTGGTCTAAGTCCCGCATCAACCGTCATTACCTCAGCGGGTATTCCTTCACCATTAAATTCCAAAAATCGGTATCGATAATATTTACTTGGATTTGTAAGAGTACTTCCCTGAACCACAGCCAATGAAGAGTTAAATGTTGCAACATCACGAAGCCTAACTGAGGGAGAGTATGAAGTAACGTAAGCTTCATCAATTAGTTTTTTCGCATTAAATACACGTATATGCTGAGTAGTAGTAGTGAACCAAATAGGCACAACAGCCAGTGACCATGACTGAAATTTTGATACTTTGCTACAAGAAGCGATGATTCCTGCATATAAAAAACTATCTGTAACTGTACGCACCAGCATTGATTGAGAACCTGAATCAATCGAATAATTGCCAACAACACCTCTAAATCGAGCTTGTGGTAAGGGGTGCTGCCTTTATATAATGTAGAATATATAGCATAATATACACTTTAACATGATGAAGGATGGTGTTTGGATGTCAGCTAGAATTATCTCTGATGAAAATAATGAATTAACTATTGAACTCAAGCTTCCACTAAAAGGATCTATGCTTGAATGTGAGGACGCAATTCTTGATGGGCTTAATGAGGTTGGAACATTAGCCACTGAAAAAGCATTAAGTAAGTTTGATGCAGATGGCTCTCCTATCCATGTTGGAAAAATAAAGCTAACAGCACGAAGTAGAGATGAAGCAAATTACCAAACGCCTTATGGAGTTGCTCGAGTTAAGCGTTATGTTTATCAAACCTCTAAAGGCGGGAAGATCTTTTGTCCTTTAGAAGATAAGGCTAGAATTATCCAAGGATCAACACCGCGATTTGCAAAAATAATCTCACATAAATACTCAAACTTACCTGCTCCTAGTGTTATTGATGATCTCAAGGTCAATCATAACCGTAAAATCTCACATTCATACTTGCAACGGGCAACTGATTTTGTTGGCGGTATTGCACAAGCCAAAGAGGCTGAGTGGGAATATGAAGAGCCAAAGCTTGATGCAGGCGTTGAGATGCTAAGCATTAGCTTAGATGGTGCATATGTTCTCACCGTTGATGATGGTTATAGAGAGAGCATGGTTGGAACTATTTCCATGTATGATAAGCATGGTGCACGCCTGCACACAACCTACGTTGCAGCATCACCAGAATATGGAAAAGATGAATTCTTTAATAGGCTTGAAAAGGAAATAAAGCTGAAAAAGAAATATTACCCTGATGCTAAAACAATTGGCGTTGCTGATGGAGCAAAAAATAATTGGCCATTTCTAAAAAAACATACTGATACGCAAATTTTAGATTTTTGGCATGCAACTGAATATCTCGGTGAAGCATCAAAGGCAATATTTACCAAAAAATCTGAAAGAGATGAGCGTGATGTTTGGCTCCAAGAGCGATGTCATGACTTAAAGCACAAGAAAGGTGCGGCAGGTAGAATACTTGCTGAGCTTAAAGAGCATGTAAATAAAAAACTGAATAAATCGCTTAGAGAAAAGCTAGAAGGAACAATTACGTATTTTGAAAATAATATTAAAGAAAAGCGAATGTCGTATCATAATTTGATTAAGCAGAATGCACCAATTGGCTCTGGCGTCACTGAAGCAGCATGTAAAACAATTGTTAAACAAAGATTAGGCGGATCAGGAATGCGCTGGAAAGACAAGGGAATGAAAATTGTTTTATGCTTGAGAACACTAGTAAAGACTAAAGGAAGATGGGATCAGTTTTGGGAGAAGGTTAATGATTTTGGCGTGCCAGCAGTAATATAGCCTACATTATATAGAGGCAGCACCCGTGGTAAGCCTTCAATAATGGTTGATGTACCCGTTAGTGCATCAGTTAACGAAATTTTTACGCCGTCACCATCAGGATTTGGCAAATATATTTTACCATCATGAACATACATATCCTGTGCCAAAGTTAAATTACCCATTGGCACTGGCAGTGTATGCAACAATGATAAATCAGTTGCGGTGCGATTTAAGACATGTAAACCACCAAGTCCACTAGCAGCTAACAGATAGTCACCACTGAGCGCTAAACTTTGTGGCGAGCCGGCTATAGCAAGCTCACTTAATAATTGCGGTTGAGTTAGGTCAGCTAAGTCATACGCCATAACGCCTGCTGCACCAGCCAGGTAAGTTGTATTATCAACATGTGCAACAGCGGTGACACCACCGAATGGACTAACGTCTCCGACTTCTGTTAACGCAAAATCCGCCGTACGATTAGCAATGATTAAGCCCTTGCTACCGTCGGCGATATAAACCGTATCACCATTGATAGCGACGTCTTTTGCTTCACCTGCTGTAGCGAAATGGCTTAACATCTTCGGTGCAGTAGGGTCGGACATATTGTAAGTAAACACACCTCCATCGCCCATCGCGACATAGGCGATATCACCATCGAATTTAATGCGTTCAAAGGCACCGTTAGTGCTGTGTGTTGAAACGGATTGTAAAGGTGCGTCAGGGGTGACGCTTAACCAATCGGGTAGTTGTCCATCATCAGAAGCAACGGTTGGACGTAGGTATAGATCATCCGATTCAAAATAATTTCTGACTGGGAAGGTTGCTGCATAGCTCTCACCTGATTTGGCAACTTGCAGTGAGACGTCTCTTGTACTGGTTACTGTGCTGTTTTCGGCTAGTTCACGAGACAGGGAAAGATAAAGATCTGGGGGTATTGGATCAAAAGCAGGTTGATCTAACTCCAACTTGGCAGGATCAACAGCACTTCCTCGTAAGCTCCTGCTTGTTGACTCTGCTCCTCCTCCCAAACTCAACAAACTGGCCAAACCAACTAGAACGTTTCCTAATCTCATAATTATTATCCCTGGCGATCGTTTTCATTTATGGATAACAACAGAATCAGCAAAACTGTAGCCCGGATTGAAAACGCAAAGCGTTTGATAATCCGGGGATAATCTTAGACTTTGCCCCGGCTTTTCCCCCGCAAACAAGTTGCAGCTTCAAGCCGGGCTACACGCTACCCTCATAGACT
>CBDALO010000250.1:0-22941 GCA_965196985.1 Gammaproteobacteria bacterium
TTTGATAAAAAAGTCGTTACACCCAAGTCAGCAACACCTTCAACACTAGATAATATTGCTCAATCGCTCAAGTCATGGCGGGTGCTGCCTCTATATAATGTAGGCTATATTGCTGCTGGCACGCCAAAATCATTGACCTTCTCCCAAAACTGATCCCATCTGCCTTTAGTCTTTACTAGTGTTCTCAAGCATAAAACGATTTTCATTCCCTTGTCTTTCCAGCGCATTCCTGATCCGCCTAATCTTTGTTTAACAATTGTTTTACATGCTGCTTCAGTGACGCCAGAGCCAATTGGTGCATTCTGCTTAATCAAATTATGATACGACATTCGCTTTTCTTTAATATTATTTTCAAAATACGTAATTGTTCCTTCTAGCTTTTCTCTAAGCGATTTATTCAGTTTTTTATTTAGATGCTCTTTAAGCTCAGCAAGTATTCTACCTGCCGCACCTTTCTTGTGCTTTAAGTCATGACATCTCTCTTCGAGCCAAACATCACGCTCATCTCTTTCAGATTTTTTGGTAAATACTGCCTTTGATGCTTCGCCGAGATATTCAGTTGCATGCCAAAAATCTAAAATTTGCGTATCAGTATGTTTTTTTAGAAATGGCCAATTATTTTTTGCTCCATCAGCAACGCCAATTGTTTTAGCATCAGGGTAATATTTCTTTTTCAGCTTTATTTCCTTTTCAAGCCTATTAAAGAATTCATCTTTTCCATATTCTGGTGATGCTGCAACGTAGGTTGTGTGCAGGCGTGCACCATGCTTATCATACATGGAAATAGTTCCAACCATGCTCTCTCTATAACCATCATCAACGGTGAGAACATATGCACCATCTAAGCTAATACTTAGCATCTCAATGCCTGCATCAAGTCAGGCCGGCTTCGCCGGCAACTTTCTAAGCCTCTAAGAGTTTAGTCTTTACAAAGCCACGAGTATTATTAAGTCTCAAACTAGTCAAACCTGCCCATGGAATAATAACGAACCCCAGTTCGGAGTTAATAGTGATCAAGTAATTAAATTCTAATTGCTTGGCAACCTTTTCACTGCAGTAATTGTTAATGGCTCAATAATATAAGCAGCCAACCCAGCAACAAGATGTGTAATAGCATTTGCAACCGAGCGATGTCTGGTGTGCCAAATATGAAACTTATGTTTCAAGCAGCCAAAAACAGTCTCAATGATCCCTCGCTGATTTAATAACTGTTGCTCATGATCGCTAAGTGGCTGCGCATTTTTCATATTTTTTCTTTTGCGTGTAATTAACTTCAAACCGCTATCAAGTAGTTTTTCAAAAACAGCCTTCCCAATATAGCCTTTATCTCCGAAGGCCAAACCCTCCAGCCCTTCAAACAATGAGACACCTGCAGCTAAATCATGATGATTGCCGGGCGTGACTTTAAAGGCGATTAACTCACCTATGTCATTGATTACTAAATGAAGTTTCAGACCAAAAAACCAACCAACAGATGTTTTTCCAAGTTTTGCAACCGCTTTAAATGTGCGGTGGCGTTTAGTGCGTTTAATGTGACAGTTTGGTAGGCAACTTGAGTCAATGTAGTAAATGCCACTACGCCTGCCACCGTTAAGAGTAATAAAAATTGTCAGTGGCATTAGCGCTCTAGGCATCAATTCAATAAAACGTGAGGCTAGTGCGCCATCCTTTCTGTAAATTCCATTGACTTGCTGAAAATAAGCAGGCGACTCAGTCAGATTAGAAATTCCTTTTAAGGTAAACTTAACCAAAAAAGAGGAATGACAATGAGCTGCTATAAAAATGAGAACTTAATCGAAGAAGCCATACATGTTTTAGCGATGGAGGGGTTTGAAGCTTTACCTAAGCTTGTCTCCAGGTTGATGAATGAGGCTATGTTAATAGAAAGGGAGCGCCATTTAAATGCCAGTCCTTATGAGCGAACTGGCGATAGAAACGGATATGCGAACGGCTTTAAACCAAGGTTAATTAACACAGGTCAAGGTCAGCTTGAGCTACAGATACCGCAGGTTAGAGACTCCAATGAAGCCTTCTATCCATCAGTCTTAGAGCGAGGTGTACGCTCTGATAGAGCACTTAAGCTGGCTGTCGCTGAAATGTATGTGCATGGGGTTTCCACGCGCAAAGTTGAAAAGGTGCTAAAGCAACTCTGTGGAACAGATATTTCAAGCACAGAGGTAAGCCGTTGCGCTAAATTGTTGGATGAAGATTTAAAGAAATGGCGAAATAAGCCGTTAGGAAAGATAAAATATCTTTGGCTAGATGCACGTTATGAGAAGGTGCGCACTAGCGGCACAGTACAAGACTGTGCGGTATTGATAGCCTATGGCTTTGATGAATCAACCGGCAAGAGAACAGTGCTAGGTGTTTCTGTTGCGTTATCAGAGGCTGAGGTACATTGGCGTGATTTTCTTCAGCAGTTGGTTGAGCGAGGTATACATGGTATTGAGTTGATTACTAGCGACGCTCATACTGGCCTAAAAGCCGCTAGAAGAGCTGTGTTCCCCAGTGTTCCTTGGCAACGCTGCCAATTTCATTTGCAGCAAAATGCTCAGGCTCACATACCAAAGCGCTCAATGAAGGAACCAGTAGCTGAGGAGATTACAGCTATATTTAATGCCTCAAACATTCATGAGTCGGAAAGACTATTGGCTATGGCGGTAGATAAATATCAGCAAACAGCACCAGAGCTTTCTTCTTGGTTGGAAGTGAATATACCGGAGGGCTTAGTAGTGATGAACTTTGACAGGCCGCATCAAAAAAGATTAAGAACCAGTAACATAGCTGAGCGCGTAAACAGAGAGGTAAAAAGAAGGACGCATACAGTTGGAATTTTCCCTAATACTGAATCGTGCCTAAGGCTCGTATCAGCTGTTTTAGTGGAAATTGATGACCAGTGGAGCGGATCACCTAGATACTTAAGTTGAAGTGAATAATAAGGCTTCATAGGGTTTTAGGATAGATCATTCTTGTTCTTATTAACGAGATATAATTGCTATTACCTAAAAGTTAATAATTTATTTTGAGAGGAGAAAAATTTGAGGTATAAATAATTTTTTAGATTGATTAGCATAATTAATTTAAGATATTATGCGATGAGACAGGTACAATAGAGTGCCATTTAGAATTTTAAAGGTTTTTCTAAGTACTGAAGTTGGTTTTTACAGACAAAATAACGCTCTATCAACGTGAGTAACTGGGTAAATTAGGGAAGTAATGTCCCCAGTATGTTTTTAGAAAGCCAGTATAAAAATATTTAAAGTTTCTATAGCCGATCATTTGGAACAAAATCATGATTGTCATAATCTCGCTATAAGCTAAACAACAAGGTGGACCTGACTTTTTTTCTGCAGATGAAGGGAGTAGATCTTTGCGCTCAAGTGCTGCAAATTCCTCAGCAAAATCATCTATGCGACAAAATAACTCTATAACCTCGCGCTCATGTATCATAACCACATCCATTATTAGTAATAATTTCAAAAGGTTATATAAGTTTTTCACTAAATCCAAGGCTGCCATAACTCCGAACTGGGGTTAACGAATAAAAATAACACACCTGCTATAGAAATTGCTTCAGGTAGCTGAGCAATAACTCACCTACTATACGCGCTTCTCATTTTACTCTAAGAATAATGAAACGCTTTAGTATCAAACAAATCTTGGTAACCAATCAGAACTGGTGGAACTTTCACACCAAGTACAAAGATAAAATCAGAGAAGCTATTGTCATTGGCATTGTTAAGCTGCTTAGCTGCAAACATCAGACCTTCTGCGAAACTAAATACTGGGCGAGCTTATGCTCGTTTGTAGTTTTAGAATCCGGCTTGAAGATTGAGAATCCCAGCAATAATATTAAATCTCATATTGTGTTTTCTGCGAAAATTCCTATACACCTCCCCAAGAATGCGGAATTTTTTAAATTTTGAGAATTGATGTTCAACCCTAATACGGATCTTGCTGTGATTACGGTTATCCTCTTTTTGTTGAGTAGTTAATTTGCCGCCTTTGGGCTTTTTATGAGGTAAGTTAACCAAGGGGTCAGTATGTTGAATTCCTTGGTATCCTAGATCAGCATATTTTTCTGCTGGTGGCAGTGGGCTGCCACGTTGTCGGATCTTAATATCATGAACCCTCCCAGGCATTGTTTGAGAGACGTTGATTATTTTTCCGGATGTACTCATTGCTATCTCCACCTTTTGAGTATGTCTTTTCTTTTTACCAGAATAATAATCTTTACGTGGCTTCTTCTTTTTGGGGCGCTGAATAGGCTGCTCCGTTACATCCATTAATATAGCGCAAACCGCATCTTCTGTTAGGGTTCTGTCTTTTTTAATATGAATATGCTTGGCCACTAAGGGTTCTAAGCGTTTAAATAAGCGGCAGACATTACTGTCATCCAAACCAACAAAGTAACCTAAGAATTCATGTGTTACATAAGTGCGATAGTACATCATGAGAAGCAAAAGGCGATCATGGTGCGTGGTGAGTTTCGGGCGCCTTCCCAGCTTACTAAACTCATCATCAAGTGATGACTTCACTTGTTGGTGTATCGTTTCAAAATCATCAAGGGTCAAACCAGTTAACTTTTTAAAAATACGCGGGCGGTTACTGAGTTGCTGATAGCTTAATAGCATATGCCTTTCCATGAATGATTATTAATCAGGCAATTATAAGCAAATTTTAGCTAGTTTCTAGAACTGCCCTTAGTTACGCAGAAGGTCTATCCTATGCGTGGCCATAAAGAGTATCATTGCAGTAATCCAAACTGTTCACACGTCAAATACATCCGCCATACCTGCAAAGCTAAAAGCTGTTCATCGTGTGGTAAAAAAGCCACAGAAGTATGGATACAACAACAGATGGCAATCTTACCCAACACTACATGGCAACACATCACATTCACCATGCCCTCTACTCTTTGGGACTGCTTTTGGACAAACAGAGAGCTTCTTAATTTACTCCCACCATTAGCAGCAAAGGTGTTACTCAAGCTTGCTAAAAACAAGAGGGTTAAACCCGGTGTATTTATCGCGCTTCACACCTTTGGCAGAGATCTAAAGCGCAATGTGCATCTTCATGCGTCAATCACTCTGGGTGGTATCAACAAAGAGTTAACACAATGGAAAAGCCTCTACTTCCATCAACCTACACTAATGTCCATGTGGCGTTATGAGGTCATTAACCTTTTTAGAAACCACCACCAGGACAAAGGGCTTATTCTGCCAAATCAGTTAGCCTCTACACTGAACCACACTTTCAACTTTAATCAACTGCTTGATCAGCTTTACCAAAAACGATGGGTAGTACATTGCGCAAAGCCCTCAAAGAATCTCAAACAAAACGTTAAATACTTAGGTCGATACACCAAACGTCCTCCTATTGCTGAGTCAAAAATTAAAAACTTTGATGGGAGCAGCCTCAGTTTTAATTATCTTGATCACGTCTCTAAAACCTACAAGCAATTTAAATTAACCGCGGAAGAGTTTATTGCTCGATTTATTCAACACATTCCTGATGTTGGCTTTCGTATGGTGCGTTATTATGGGTTTCTTGCTAACCGGGTGCGAGGTGAGATGCTACCCAAAGTCAGACTCCTATTAGGTGAAACTGATCCAAACACACCCCAGGTCAATTACCGCACCTTAATGCAAAATAATTTTAACATTGACCCCTATGAATGTGTTCTATGCGGTAGCCAAATGTTTTTAGCTAACTGCTGGTATAGACAACCTAACCGTTACAAATTGCTATCAAAGCATCGTGAACTCGCCTTACTGAAAAAAATCTAATAACTTCCTAGGGGGGGTAGTCCGTCCAAAACAACAAATAACAGCTAGTTTTGGCTATTGTTTGTCATAACTAACCCTGCCCCACCACTAAATCGATTTTATAAAAAATACCTGTGCTAAAATTACTCATTTTAATTGGTGGTATTTTTACCAATTGACACATTGAAATTCCTTAATATCAAGCTTTGGCTCTTCATATTCCCACTCAGCCTCTTTGGCTTGTGCAATACCGCCAACAAAATCAGTTGCCCGTTGCAAGTATGAATGTGAGATTTTACGGTTATGATTGACCTTGAGATCATCAATAACACTAGGAGCAGGTAAGTTTGAGTATTTATGTGAGATTATTTTTGCAAATCGCGGTGTTGATCCTTGGATAATTCTAGCCTTATCTTCTAAAGGACAAAAGATCTTCCCGCCTTTAGAGGTTTGATAAACATAACGCTTAACTCGAGCAACTCCATAAGGCGTTTGGTAATTTGCTTCATCTCTACTTCGTGCTGTTAGCTTTATTTTTCCAACATGGATAGGAGAGCCATCTGCATCAAACTTACTTAAAGCTTTTTCAGTGGCTAATGCTCCAACCTCATTAAGGCCGTCAAGAATTGCATCCTCACATTCAAGCATGGATCCTTTTAGTGGAAGCTTGAGCTCAATAGTTAATTCATTATTTTCATCAGAGAGAATTCTAGCTAACATCCAAACACCATCCGTAATCAAGTTAAAGTGTATATTATGCTATATTTTCTACATTATATAAAGGCAGAGTCTCTTCCAATGCAAGATGAGCCTGAAATAGCCCCCACTTTCCAATGCAAAGTAGGCCTGAAGTTGTTGCGTGATCGTTCATCCTATATGGATGAATATCAATATGAACGACATAGAATTAAACACACTTGCCCAGATTGAGCAATTTCTATCCTCATCAACCCAGCTTACCTTTGAAGCTACATTACGAGCAGAATCTTACCTATGGGTTACGAACACATTAAAAAAATTTGCTTATTGCGGTATGTGCAAAAAGGACAAAGGATTGATTCGTGATTACCTGCAACGAATGACTGGTTACTCACGTTCACAAATTACTAGGCTAATTGCTCAGTATCAAAAGTCAGGAAAAGTTGTTGTTAAGCAACGATCACCTAGAAATAAGTTTAGCTTAATCTATACGCATGAGGATACTTGGTTGTTAGCTGAAACGGATCAGGTTCATCAAACGCTTAGCGGGCCTACCACAAAAAAACTTTGCGAGAGAGCCTTTCATTTGTTTGGAGATAAGCGTTATGCGCGTCTTGCTTTTATCTCAGTCTCTCATCTTTACAATCTTCGACAAACTGAAACCTACCAGCGCAAACGGCGACACTTTAATAAAACTAAAGCAACGCAGGTTTCTATTGGTGAAAGGCGAAAACCAACTCCAGAGGGTAGGCCTGGCTTTATACGTATTGATACAGTGCACCAAGGAGATATGGATAAAATCAAGGGTGTTTATCATATTAATGCTGTTGACGAGGTGACACAGATGGAAGTAGTCTGCGCTGTTGAAAAAATTAGTGAGGCTTACTTAATCCCTGTCTTAGAGCAAATAATCGATACCTTTCCATTTAAAGTGTTAGGCCTACATGCTGATAATGGCTCAGAGTACATTAATCAGCATGTAGCTAAACTATTGCAAAAGTTATTTATTGAACTCACTAAATCGAGGCCAAGGCATAGTAATGACAACGGTTTGGTGGAAAGTAAAAATGGCTCGGTTGTTAGAAAGCATTTTGGCTACATACATATTCAACAACGTTTTGCCCCGCAAATTAATGAATTCTATAACCAGCGTTTTAACGACTATATTAATTTTCACAGACCTTGTTACTTCCCTGTAACCAGCATTAATAGCAAGGGTAAGCAAACTAAACTTTACCCTTACGAGGCCATTATGACTCCTTACGAAAAGTTCAAATCAATTGAAAATGCTGAGCAGTATTTAAAGGAAAATGAAACCTTTGAACGACTAGATAAATTAGCGTATTCTCTGACTGATCATGAATCTGCACAAAAGATGCAGGAAGCAAAGAAGACGTTATTTGAGAAAATAACAAAAGAGCAAATAGCTGATACTATCAGCACTGAAGACTAACCGATGGACCATCATGGTGACATCTGTTCAGATGCTGCTTCAGGCTCATCTTACGATTGGAATATACTCGCAGCACCCGTCATGGCGTTCATCATCAAAAGAGCCATGGGAGATTCCAGAAGACCTTTGGGTGAAAATTATTGCGCTCTATCCTGCTTATATAAAAAAGGACATTACTGAACGATTATCAATCAGCTCTAAACGGCTCAACAAAAAAATTAATGAAAAAGAATTATTAGCCAGCAGTACATCAGTTGCCAATTCTGATGATGACCAAGCCGATGAATGTTTTGTTGAAGCCACTATTCAGGATTCAGTTGTGCTTTCACAGCAACTGATTAGCATTACAAGAACTGATGGCGTCGTGTTACAACTGCCTAAGCCGGAGTATGCTGAAACCATTAATCTGATTCTTACTTTTTGCAAGGGGTAGTGTATGCTGCAATTCACGCCTCAAATGAGGCTATTGTTATCAGTCAGACCTGCTGATTTTAGAAAGGGTATTGATGCTTTAGTTGCGCTTTGCCAGCAACGGCTGGGTGAGGATCCATTCTCTGGTACGGTCTTTGCTTTTACGAATAGCCGCCGTACCTCAGTGAAACTTCTAGTTTATGATGGCAATGGATTCTGGCTTTGTCTAAAGCGTTTTTCGCAAGGAAAGTTACAATGGTGGCCAAACTCCCACTCAGCCACGTACCATATCGATAGCACGCAGCTAATGATTCTGCTTAACCAAGGTAACCCTATCACTAGTCATCTCGGTGAGCCATGGAGAAGGCTCGCTAGTCAACCTCCTGTAATAAGTCAAGCGGCCTCTTCATCGACCAAACCTCCTTTATCTTCAATCTGGTAATTCCATGGCAACCATAAGGAGGGATCCTTAAAAACACTTGATTTATTTTCCTGCAAGGCAACTAAGTAATCGAGTGGGTTTTCCCCGCACAATTGAGCTGTAACAATAAGAGATAATAAGATGCTACCGATGTTAGCGCCATGCTGAGTTTTATAAAACATTGCAGCTTTTCTAATGCGAATAGGAATCTTTAGTATCGCCTCGACAATGTTGTTATCTAGTGGCGCTTCTGGTGTCGTTAAGAATCGCCGAAGCTTTTTCCAGTGCTTTAACATATACTTCATCGCCTTACCAAGGTGACTATTTGGTATCCGTTCAATATCAGCATGATTTGAAAATAATTCAAAAAGTTCTTGACAGCTTTTTCGTGCAAATTTGGAAATTTTATATTGGAATCATCGTGTGTCATAAAAGCATGATGTGCGCTCTATAACAACGCTGTATGCTCGGATTATTTTTTCATCGATCAGGTTCATGGCTTAAAAATAATTTCAGCAGTACGGCCATCTGTGTGGGGAAAATTTACCTTTTCAAACCCGTGGTATACTCTTCCTATGAAAAAACAACCTGACAAATCAGTTTTAGCCGATCTCATTGAGAGATTTAATAATACTGTTACACCAACAGCACTAGAAACAGATTTTAGCAATGTATGTGAAAGTCAGGCTGAGAAAATCATAAAGCTAGAAGACAAGGTGCAATCGTTAAATAACGCATTAAATAAATATAAAGGTGAGCAAGGAAAGCCTAATGTTAGAAAGCAAACGCGCGCTAACAAGGACAAGGATCATTCCTCCGAGAAGGATAGAAAAGGAAATAAAACCAATAAAACTAGAAAGCCAAAATCTAGTAAAAAAAATCTCGAAGTCTCTAATACAGTGACACTAACAATTAATCCAGATTCGTTGCCCAGCGATGCTGTGCCAAATGGCTCTAAGAAAACACTTATCCAGGATATAAAAATTGCTGCTAATAACACTCTTTTTTTGCGCCAACAATATTACTCCCCTTCTGAAAACAAACACTATACAGCACCTCTGCCAACTGGTTATGAGGGCCAGTTCGGCCCTACTATTAAAAGCTGGACAAGCTTCCTAAATACTCAAGGTGGTATGACGCTAGAAAGCCTTGAGAATTTTATAAAACCGCCAACATAGATATTAGTAAATCAACCATCCATAGCTTCACAATTAAAACACCTACGATACTTGAGCCCGAGAAGGTAGAAGTTGTGAAGGCAGGTTTACAATCCACGAACTACCAGCACCTAGATGACACCAACGCTAGAGAGGATGGGAAAAACCGTTATGTTAATGTATTGGGTAATGAGTATTATTCAGCTTACTTTACGCTGACCAGTAAAAGTCGATTAAGCGTCATTGAAATGTTAAGCAAAGACCACTTTGGGTTCACATTAAATGAGGCCGCTTTTAATTTACTGGCTACTATGAACTTACCCCACAAGGTAATCGAAAGCTTAAAGGTATTTCACTCATCGACTATCTTAAACAGTAAGGAGCTGGAAGTTATTCTTGATAAGGTATTAGGTGATAAAAAATTTCCAAAATATAGAAAGCTGATTACTGATGCGGCAGCTATCTCAACATATAGAAAGAGTCCTTATGCGATAGAAACACTCATTACCGATGATGCGCCACAGTTTAAGCTCATTACTGAATCACTCGCCTTGTGCTGGGTTCATGAGGGTAGGCATTATAAAAAGCTGACGCCAATTTTTAAGAAGCACCAAGACTCTGTTGACAGCTTCTTGGATAGGTTTTGGGATTATTATCATAAGCTCATTGAATATAAAAAGAACCCAGGGCAAGATGAGATAGATAAGCTATCCAATGAGTTTACTGAGTTATTCTCAACAATCACTGGCTACGAGAAACTAGATAGTGACTGACAGAAAACCTCGAAAGCCTTACGCATCAACGCTTGTAGAGGATTTTCATAAACGAAGATTTTGACTTTTTTGCTATAAATTCATTAAAAGCGGTCAATTTAGACACTAATGGTGGTTAAACAGTAAATCTTCGTTTGTTAAAACAACCTGTATGCCTTACGTAGCAACGGTTTCGGGGTTTTCTGTCAGTCACTAGATAAACAAATTGAGCTCACCTTAAAAAAGAAAAGGCAGCTATTGTTAGTGCTGGAAAAGCCAGAGCTTCCTCTACATAACAATCCAGCAGAGTTGATGGCTCGGAAGCAGGCTAGAATGCGCGATGTACACCTTCATACTATGAGTGAAGAAGGAACGAAAGCTAAGGATACAATGGTTACAATTACTGAGACATGTAAAAAGCTAGCAGTTAATGTCTTCGATTATATATATGACAGAATTACAAAAAACTATTCTATGCCTTCGCTAGCGGAATTAATTACCATCCGCTCATCACAGGCGCAGTAAACTAAAGAGAGCGCAGCATGAGCATCATGCTGAAATAAGACGGATACACTATTTGGTTCTACCACTTTGTTAGATAATTGCTTATTGAGCCAACCATGCAGTTTAAGCATCAATGGTTTGCTATGCTTTCGATGATAAAGTAAGCGTTGATGTGGGTCCATTTGCTTTGTTTGCTCATCATTTCGATAAACCTCACCCAGGATTTGCATAACGTGCAAACAAGGCTCAGGATAATATTCAAGTAAATCACGAAACTTTCTAAAACCATGAGCTAAGCAATTGCAGATGATAGTTTGTAACTCTTTCGGCATGTTGGCTGCTAACGCATCACACATTTGAATCACCTTCTTTTTTTCAGCCACCCTGTTTGCTAATAGTTGTGATAAGTTTTCGCCGCCGTGATGCTCGCCTGCATAAAATATAGCAACCTGGTGAGCACCAATAGTCTTGCTTAAAATGGCTGTTGTATACATCCCTTTTCTTGGTTTATTAAGGTCCGCCTTGTTATCAGATAGTATCGAAAGTATCTTTGCGAATGTGTCATCATGCTGAATAATATCACCGTTCGCGCCATACTGTTCTAAAACATCAAACACACGATAGCCGATATCAGCCACCTGCTCACAAAGCTCGAACTGTGTACTTGAGGGTAACGGAAAGCCTAGTAACTCTTGGAACTTTTCTTGACGGTAAAAAGGCACGCCAATGTAATACTTTTGCAAGCACAGCATTGCTTTAAACTTAGCGTCATACTTTGGTTGCTTCCTAACATCCGTGGGTAACTGGGCAGTGATAATAAGCCCACACAAGGCGCAGCGAAGCTTTTCCAAATGATACCGTGTTGCCGTGCCTAATGAGTTGCCAGTTATACGAATAACTACACCGGCTTTTTTAACCTTATACAGTTTCCCACCACATCCTCCAGGACAGGCATCGCCACATGCATGGTCAGCAACATGGCAATAAACATCAGTGGCATTCCGGTAATCCTGATTACCTCGCCTGCCATGACCGGATTTCCCTTTCTTATCTGATTGACTATCACCTTTTTTATTGCCTGATGTATTATCGTCAGAGTTATTGCCAACACCCTCAATATTACTTTCAGATTCTTGGCCCTTATTCTCCTGATTCTTCTTGGGTGACTGATTACTGTCAGCTCCAAAAATAAGTTCACGTAATTGTTTAATTGTAATTTTCTGCTGTTGAAGCACCTCGGGCAACCAAAGAGCAAGGTCCAAACAACCACCTGCAAGCTCCTTATCCTCATCACCAAGATTGGACTGATTCAAGCGAGCACGAAATTCTGCAATTTCATGCTCTGATTTAGTCGCTATATCCGGTATTTCAGTTGCGGTTGGCATAATTATTTCACGTGATGCGTAAGAAACTGTCGTCACAATAAAATAATTTTCTTTTCTAAGTCAATAGGTTAATGAAGATAATGGATAATTATCAAGCCCAATAAAGTACTCGGCAACGAAAGTTTACCTTATCCAACTTATTGGTTCACACATACTTAGTGACTGACAGAAAACCTACTAATTCTTAGTCTTTGTTGTTTTATTACACTTTCATTTTTTTATATCCGCGCGAGATCATAATAAAAATAGCATGTTAAGCCCTGGCCGCGTACAAAAAAATGAAATCTCGCTGTTTTGATACGAAAAAAAGCATCCTGCTTTCTGGAATACAATGGGATATTCTGAGGCTGACTAGGCAGCTAACGGTGGGCTGCGACCTCGAATGCGTTTTTTTAGTCGCGCTGCTTTCCTTTGCTCAGCTCTTTGTATAAGACTTCCGATACGATCTATGTTTTTTCCAACAATCGCTAAGCCAACATAACTCTTAAAGCCATCAATGCCGTGATCTAGGCATTGATCCAACCCATGAACTTCAAGAGCATTAATACTGGATTCTACCGCAGAATGCTTTTGTTTCGCTTTCACAAACGAGTCTGACTTTTCAATTTCCTGTGCTTCCTTTGAGAGTCGACCTTTTCTCGGCAATGCAACAACTTCCAAAATATCTGCTAACGCAGATTGATTTTCTTTTGAATGAAAGCCCTTATCAAAACTACATGTGTTTAACTCTGGGAACTTTTGTTGGGTCTCTTGAACCATAGATACGGCGACCTTGTCATCAGTCTCATTCTCCATCACACGATGATGCAATATAAATTGGTGTTGATCCTCCAAGACACAGACTTTCATTCCTAATTCGACTGGTACACCAGCCTTTCCTTTTACAATCCATTCAGTATGTGGCTGAAAGACAGAAAAGACTTTTTCTTCATGCGGGATCTTTTCATCCAATAATATTCGGCGTTTAATTTGATCAACTTGGCGATCTGCATGAACCGTGAACATTTCTATACTTTCAACCAGTGGCGCATCTTGCGGCTTCAGTAGATCGGCTTTCTGGATAGCGTTTATTGAGGCATGTGCTTTATCTAAATATTTTTGCGCAATATTGAGATACTCCTGATGAGCATCCTTGATTGCCTTGTCCTTTTTGTTTTGTTGATCTGCTTGCTTGCTCTTACTGCGCTTTTTTAGTTGAGCTATTCGCATGAGCCGTTTCAGATGCTTGATGTTATATCGATATTGACGCCAGTCACTCAATCCGCTGTGTTCACACAGCTTGGCCACCTGCTGAATTATTTTGCGCATTGCGTCAAACAGTAAGCTTATGTCTGTTGGAAAATGTACGTCTGTTTCAACCACAAAGGAATCGCAACGGCCTCGCAGAGGCTCACTTTTTTTTAACAATGAATGACCAGCTTTCACAACAACTTGATTAATCTCATCTAACAACTCGGGAGTGAGTAGCGAGACATTGTCTTTAATTGTTTGCAGCTGATACTCTATTTTATCGAAAAAATCAGCATGCCCTAGCATTTCACGAATGGTTTTATGTTGATTCACAAGTTCATGCAGTCGATCATAATCACAATTTAGACTCAGGCGGAGTACTCCCATGACCAATATTTTCCATAATTCCATACCAGGGCGTCCATTATTCTTGTCAACCTCAGGTGCAATCTGAGCCTCTAGTAGTTCGAAAATCTCCTTCCGTACAGAGGGTGTACTATAAATAAACTGTAGCCCTTTTAATAATTTTGGAATGGATAGAGCGTTATTTTGTCTGTAAAAACCAACTTCAGTACTTAGAAAAACCTTTAAAATTCTAAATGGCACTCTATTGTACCTGTCTCATCGCATAATATCTTAAATTAATTATGCTAATCAATCTAAAAAATTATTTATACCTCAAATTTTTCTCCTCTCAAAATAAATTATTAACTTTTAGGTAATAGCAATTATATCTCGTTAATAAGAACAAGAATGATCTATCCTAAAACCCTATGAAGCCTTATTATTCACTTCAACTTAAGTATCTAGGTGATCCGCTCCACTGGTCATCAATTTCCACTAAAACAGCTGATACGAGCCTTAGGCACGATTCAGTATTAGGGAAAATTCCAACTGTATGCGTCCTTCTTTTTACCTCTCTGTTTACGCGCTCAGCTATGTTACTGGTTCTTAATCTTTTTTGATGCGGCCTGTCAAAGTTCATCACTACTAAGCCCTCCGGTATATTCACTTCCAACCAAGAAGAAAGCTCTGGTGCTGTTTGCTGATATTTATCTACCGCCATAGCCAATAGTCTTTCCGACTCATGAATGTTTGAGGCATTAAATATAGCTGTAATCTCCTCAGCTACTGGTTCCTTCATTGAGCGCTTTGGTATGTGAGCCTGAGCATTTTGCTGCAAATGAAATTGGCAGCGTTGCCAAGGAACACTGGGGAACACAGCTCTTCTAGCGGCTTTTAGGCCAGTATGAGCGTCGCTAGTAATCAACTCAATACCATGTATACCTCGCTCAACCAACTGCTGAAGAAAATCACGCCAATGTACCTCAGCCTCTGATAACGCAACAGAAACACCTAGCACTGTTCTCTTGCCGGTTGATTCATCAAAGCCATAGGCTATCAATACCGCACAGTCTTGTACTGTGCCGCTAGTGCGCACCTTCTCATACGTGCATCTAGCCAAAGATATTTTATCTTTCCTAACGGCTTATTTCGCCATTTCTTTAAATCTTCATCCAACAATTTAGCGCAACGGCTTACCTCTGTGCTTGAAATATCTGTTCCACAGAGTTGCTTTAGCACCTTTTCAACTTTGCGCGTGGAAACCCCATGCACATACATTTCAGCGACAGCCAGCTTAAGTGCTCTATCAGGGGTGCTGCCTCTATATAATGTAGGCTATATTACTGCTGGCACGCCAAAATCATTGACCTTCTCCCAAAACTGATCCCATCTGCCTTTAGTCTTTACTAGTGTTCTCAAGCATAAAACGATTTTCATTCCCTTGTCTTTCCAGCGCATTCCTGATCCGCCTAATCTTTGTTTAACAATTGTTTTACATGCTGCTTCAGTGACGCCAGAGCCAATTGGTGCATTCTGCTTAATCAAATTATGATACGACATTCGCTTTTCTTTAATATTATTTTCAAAATACGTAATTGTTCCTTCTAGCCTTTCTCTAAGCGATTTATTCAGTTTTTTATTTAGATGCTCTTTAAGCTCAGCAAGTATTCTACCTGCCGCACCTTTCTTGTGCTTTAAGTCATGACATCTCTCTTCGAGCCAAACATCACGCTCATCTCTTTCAGATTTTTTGGTAAATACTGCCTTTGATGCTTCGCCGAGATATTCAGTTGCATGCCAAAAATCTAAAATTTGCGTATCAGTATGTTTTTTTAGAAATGGCCAATTATTTTTTGCTCCATCAGCAACGCCAATTGTTTTAGCATCAGGGTAATATTTCTTTTTCAGCTTTATTTCCTTTTCAAGCCTATTAAAGAATTCATCTTTTCCATATTCTGGTGATGCTGCAACGTAGGTTGTGTGCAGGCGTGCACCATGCTTATCATACATGGAAATAGTTCCAACCATGCTCTCTCTATAACCATCATCAACGGTGAGAACATATGCACTATCTAAGCTAATACTTAGCATCTCAATGCCTGCATCAAGCTTTGGCTCTTCATATTCCCACTCAGCCTCTTTGGCTTGTGCAATACCGCCAACAAAATCAGTTGCCCGTTGCAAGTATGAATGTGAGATTTTACGGTTATGATTGACCTTGAGATCATCAATAACACTAGGAGCAAGTAAGTTTGAGTATTTATGTGAGATTATTTTGCAAATCGCGGTGTTGATCCTTGGATAATTCTAGCCTTATCTTCTAAAGGACAAAAGATCTTCCCGCCTTTAGAGGTTTGATAAACATAACGCTTAACTCGAGCAACTCCATAAGGCGTTTGGTAATTTGCTTCATCTCTACTTCGTGCTGTTAGCTTTATTTTTCCAACATGGATAGGAGAGCCATCTGCATCAAACTTACTTAAAGCTTTTTCAGTGGCTAATGTTCCAACCTCATTAAGGCCGTCAAGAATTGCATCCTCACATTCAAGCATGGATCCTTTTAGTGGAAGCTTGAGCTCAATAGTTAATTCATTATTTTCATCAGAGAGAATTCTAGCTAACATCCAAACACCATCCGTAATCAAGTTAAAGTGTATATTATGCTATATTTTCTACATTATATAAAGGCAGCACCCTCTATCAGAGCGTACACCTCGCTCTAAGACTGATGGATAGAAGGCTTCATTGGAGTCTCTAACCTGCGGTATCTGTAGCTCAAGCTGACCTTGACCTGTGTTAATTAACCTTGGTTTAAAGCCGTTCGCATATCCGTTTCTATCGCCAGTTCGCTCATAAGGACTGGCATTTAAATGGCGCTCCCTTTCTATTAACATAGCCTCATTCATCAACCTGGAGACAAGCTTAGGTAAAGCTTCAAACCCCTCCATCGCTAAAACATGTATGGCTTCTTCGATTAAGTTCTCATTTTTATAGCAGCTCATTGTCATTCCTCTTTTTTGGTTAAGTTTACCTTAAAAGGAATTTCTAATCTGACTGAGTCGCCTGCTTATTTTCAGCAAGTCAATGGAATTTACAGAAAGGATGGCGCACTAGCTTGGAATGTCATCCCGTGATTTAGAGCTGATTTGAATTTTAGAAATATCTACTTGGCCAATTTGCATTTGTGGATTTTGGGCTAGTCTTGTCATTCTTGCTTTCCAGTGAAGAGTTACCATGCTGTGGCGAAAAATCATCGAAGATTAAGGCATTATATCGAAAATAAGCTGTAAATAGCTGGAAAACGAGTATTTAGTGCTGTTTTTTGAAAATCTTCATGTGACCAGTTCGCCCCGAAACATTGAAAATAAAAGGCTTTGCGGTGTAACGTCCCACAATAATTTAGAGAAACCATCTCAACCTATTTTGCGTGAGATGGTGTCAAATAGTTAACCTTTTAGCTCATGAATTGCCTGATTAATGACATCATCCGGTATATGGTTTAAATTCATATTAGCGGCGATTAGCAACGCATGTCGCATGAGCCTATCAACATAACGAAGCCTACCTTTTGTGGCCATGTGTACTGCACGAATACCTGTTTCAGTGAATAAGCTGCTGCTCATTCCTGCCTTCTCAAAAGCAGCGTGAATAATGCTCTCAAAATCCCTGCTATCTTCAATTGCATGCCACCTAATAAAGCACTGAATTCTAGAGTTGATAGGTTCATAGGCTGGTCTCTGCAATGTTGCTAGAAGTGATGGGAGTCCACATAAGATAATCGTCATGACGTCTTTGCTGTCAAAACTGAAATTAAGGAAGTCAGGTAATCGTAGAATGAAATCATTACTAAGCTGATGCGCCTCGTCTAGGATCCAAATAGGCTGAACGTTTTTATCATGGTAGAGCGCGATCAAGCTCTGCTTCAAGTCTCTCCAAAGTTTAGAGAATCGGTAATAGTTTTCTAAACCTAGATTTTCGGCAAGCTGAGAGTACACATCAAATGACCGAAAGTGAGTGTCTGATTGATAAATGACTTGATGGGTCAGCGGGTTGAGTTTATTGCTCCAGTATCTTAGCGCCGTGGTCTTTCCTGTCCCTGAGTCGCCAGTAATCACTGCTAAGCCGCGTGTTTCTAGCAAACCATTAAGTTGCTGCTCTAGTCGCTTTGACTGCGCCAATTCAATAATGTTTGATTTACCCAATGGATCAAATTTCAAGCCAAAATGTTGAAGATACATCTTACTCATCCTCCTCAGTGATATCCAAATCCTCTTTAACTTGGTTATAAACAATCTCAACTAGCGAGGTTTTTCTTGCTGGTTGTTCCGGCATCTGAGGTCTAGCTCGGGTTCTAGAAAGGTTGTTATGTTTGTCCAGCTCTCCCACTGCACCAAGGTATTGATATTCCAATGATTCGACGTGACGGGCGGAGTCACTATGCGGATCAACCACTAAATAAACCTCTTGTTGAGCCAGTTCAAATGGAACTTCAAAGGTATCCGTTCAATATCAGCATGATTTGAAAATAATTCAAAAAGTTCTTGACAGCTTTTTCGTGCAAATTTGGAAATTTTATATTGGAATCATCGTGTGTCATAAAAGCATGATGTGCGCTCTATAACAACGCTGTATGCTCGGATTATTTTTTCATCGATCAGGTTCATGGCTTAAAAATAATTTCAGCAGTACGGCCATCTGTGTGGGGAAAATTTACCTTTTCAAACCCGTGGTATACTCTTCCTATGAAAAAACAACCTGACAAATCAGTTTTAGCCGATCTCATTGAGAGATTTAATAATACTGTTACACCAACAGCACTAGAAACAGATTTTAGCAATGTATGTGAAAGTCAGGCTGAGAAAATCATAAAGCTAGAAGACAAGGTGCAATCGTTAAATAACGCATTAAATAAATATAAAGGTGAGCAAGGAAAGCCTAATGTTAGAAAGCAAACGCGCGCTAACAAGGACAAGGATCATTCCTCCGAGAAGGATAGAAGAGGAAATAAAACCAATAAAACTAGAAAGCCAAAATCTAGTAAAAAAAATCTCGAAGTCTCTAATACAGTGACACTAACAATTAATCCAGATTCGTTGCCCAGCGATGCTGTGCCAAATGGCTCTAAGAAAACACTTATCCAGGATATAAAAATTGCTGCTAATAACACTCTTTTTTTGCGCCAACAATATTACTCCCCTTCTGAAAACAAACACTATACAGCACCTCTGCCAACTGGTTATGAGGGCCAGTTCGGCCCTACTATTAAAAGCTGGACAAGCTTCCTAAATACTCAAGGTGGTATGACGCTAGAAAGCCTTGAGACATTTTATAAAACCGCCAACATAGATATTAGTAAATCAACCATCCATAGCTTCACAATTAAAACGCCTACGATACTTGAGCCCGAGAAGGTAGAAGTTGTGAAGGCAGGTTTACAATCCACGAACTACCAGCACCTAGATGACACCAACGCTAGAGAGGATGGGAAAAACCGTTATGTTAATGTATTGGGTAATGAGTATTATTCAGCTTACTTTACGCTGACCAGTAAAAGTCGATTAAGCGTCATTGAAATGTTAAGCAAAGACCACTTTGGGTTCACATTAAATGAGGCCGCTTTTAATTTACTGGCTACTATGAACTTACCCCACAAGGTAATCGAAAGCTTAAAGGTATTTCACTCATCGACTATCTTAAACAGTAAGGAGCTGGAAGTTATTCTTGATAAGGTATTAGGTGATAAAAAATTTCCAAAATATAGAAAGCTGATTACTGATGCGGCAGCTATCTCAACATATAGAAAGAGTCCTTATGCGATAGAAACACTCATTACCGATGATGCGCCACAGTTTAAGCTCATTACTGAATCACTCGCCTTGTGCTGGGTTCATGAGGGTAGGCATTATAAAAAGCTGACGCCAATTTTTAAGAAGCACCAAGACTCTGTTGACAGCTTCTTGGATAGGTTTTGGGATTATTATCATACTGAGAACTACCCAAAATTGTTATCTCCCTACCTGAACTGAATTCGATAATTCTTTTTGTTCTTCTTGAGAAACACTATTTTCTTTAAAAAATCGCTCTACTAAGTGATACGTTAGAAGTTTTCTAATACCCTTCGCAATAAAGTGTCGTGTCACCTTGCCCTTACCATCTCCTAATTTAGCTAGCATAATTGCGTAATCGTCATAAGCTTTTTCCTTACCTATCTCATACAAATATGAGGCCACATAAAAACATACAGCCAGTAGATTTTGTATCCCTTTAAAATTTTTTATCTGCATATTTTCCCAGCCTAGTCCTTCCTTGAGAAATTTAAAAACATATTCAATTTTCGCACGAGATAGATAGGCTATGTATACCTCATACACCTCATCAAAAGTCGTTACTTTTTTATTAGTTAATAGCAGCATGTCATTCTTAAAAATTCTCCTACCATCTCTGCCTGTAATTTGGATTTTAATTGCATTGAAGTTCTCAAACTCTCCAAAATAAATAGTTATTTTTCCGTCTTGTACGCAATTCTTTCCAACTGTTAACTTTTGGAATTGCTTTTCGCCTTGAGCATCAAAATCAGCGTTAATCAGCTTAAGCTTTTTACCATCATCACCTCTACCTTCTATTGTTCTTGTTATTTTTGAGCGAATAATAAAGTCTTGATCTAGGTTTGTATCAATTAGTGAGAGATAGTCATTATCATCAAACTCTCTATCTAGAATATGGGTAATGGTTGCATCTTCATTCTTTGATTTTAGGCAGATTCCTATTTTTTCTATTTCACGAATAGACAGCAGCTTTTTATTAAAGTAATCACCAGATTCATAAAGACTCTTGGCCTCTTTATCTCCCTCAAATGGCTTTCCAGCCTCTATTTTCTTAATATGCTCAGCTTTTAAAAACTTAGGGTCTTTATTGCTGTAGCTTACATGCGATAGTAGATGCACAGCCTTATCACCAGGTACTAATGCAACTGCGTTATGCGTGCTGTAACCATTGATAATATCCCCGTCCAGACTCCTTACTTTACCTAGATTTTCAGTTTGCTTGCTATGTGGCTTTCTAATATCAGAAGGATCATGAAGAACATCAATTTTACTGGCGTGTGAAAGTTTTTCACAGCTCTGTTCTAGCAATACATCATTTGTTTTTATTGGATCTAAATCGGTGCTTTTATTTTCACCGGTAAGTGTACGAATCATCTTTTTATACTCATTGTTATCTTTTGATGAACTGAACAACTTACAACTACCTTCAGTTAATAGCTTTCCTACAATCGTCGATAGATTTTTTTAAAACAACTTTCCCAGTTAATTTTGAAAAAAGAGGGGCAGCGTAATCGGCGAAGTTTAACATTTATACTCATCTCGTTAGTCTTGTTAAAAAGACAAAGCATAGTCATTTTTACACAATATTTCAGCATTATTTTGCTGATTTAAATTTTGGGTAGTTTTCAGTATCATAAGCTCATTGAATATAAAAAGAACCCAGGGCAAGATGAGATAGATAAGCTATCCAATGAGTTTACTGAGTTATTCTCAACAATCACTGGCTACGAGAAACTAGATAAACAAATTGAGCTCACCTTAAAAAAGAAAAGGCAGCTATTGTTAGTGCTGGAAAAGCCAGAGCTTCCTCTACATAACAATCCAGCAGAGTTGATGGCTCGGAAGCAGGCTAGAATGCGCGATGTACACCTTCATACTATGAGTGAAGAAGGAACGAAAGCTAAGGATACAATGGTTACAATTACTGAGACATGTAAAAAGCTAGCAGTTAATGTCTTCGATTATATATATGACAGAATTACAAAAAACTATTCTATGCCTTCGCTAGCGGAATTAATTACCATCCGCTCATCACAGGCGCAGTAAACTAAAGAGAGCGCAGCATGAGCATCATGCTGAAATAAGACGGATACCTGCTTGAGCATATCCCCATGGATAAACTAATGCTCAAGCAATGGCTTAAAGCTGGCTACATGGAGAGGCAATCGTTCTCCCAAACCCGCAAAGGCACCCCGCAAGGCGGTGTTATTTCACCTTTGCTGTGTAACCTTGCGTTAGACGGCCTAGAAGCAGCGGTTAAGGAAGTAAAGCAGCCAGGCGATAAAATTAATTTTGTTCGCTATGCTGACGACTTTTTAGTAACAGGGGCAACCCCTGAGATTTTAACTGAAAAGGTCATGCCAGTAATCGAGCAGTTCTTATCGCTTAGAGGGTTGCACCTCTCCAAGAGAAAAACTCGCCTTGTACACATCAATGAAGGGTTTGATTTCCTTGGTTTTATCATAAGGAAATACCAAGGCACGTACTTGTGCAAACCCTCCAAGGATAGCGTGCTCTCCTTTTTAAAAGAGATAAGGCAAGTAATTCGACGAGGATATGGTTTAAGCGGTGCTGACTTAATAGCACGTCTCAATCCGAAAACCAGAGGTTGGGCCAACTATTATCGCATTGGCACCTCAAAGGCCACGTTCTCAAAAGTAGACAACGCCATTTATGAAACGTGCATCCACTGGACACTGAGAAAATATGAATATAAAAGACGACGTAAAGCGGTAGCTAAGTACTTTCGACGTCGCTCAGCAACCAGGGGTTGGATTTTTAGTGATGTGATTTATAACAAGAAGAAAAACAAACGCGAAGTCGTCTTTATCAATAAAATGATGGATACGCGCATTCAGCGTCACATCAAACTGAGAGCAACGGCGCACCCTTTTGATCCAAAACTCAAAAGCTACTTTGAAGCCAGAGAGGAGTGGAAACAAAAGTTTAGTCAGGTGCAACGTAGAGCTAATCGGAGAATCTATGCACAAA
>CBDALO010000252.1:0-3318 GCA_965196985.1 Gammaproteobacteria bacterium
TGATCAATCAATCAATCAATCAATCACTTACTTGCTCACACACTCAATTATAGCATTGTCTTTTTGATAGTTTTCAGCAACCTTTCTCACGGTAACCAGCTGTGCAGCCACTTTGATGTATGTACTCTATTTGTCATATCTTGTAGGGATTATGTATTACGTCTATATGGGAATGCTGGCAGTCTTTTGCACAAATGCAATCAATATTCTAGCAGGAATCAATGGAATCGAAGTTGGTCAATCATTAATCATTTCATGTTCAGTGATTGCTTTTAATCTGGTTGAGCTGCATGGAGATTGCTGGAAAACCCATTTGTTTTCATTGTACTTTACAATGCCATACACCGCAGTCTGTGCAGCTTTGCTTTATCATAACTGGTAAAAATTTGCGTTACTACAACGTATAAATTCTTTACTACTACAATAAATAAAATATGCATCGACAAGGCTTTCAGCTTGGGGCTAGGGGTAGTTGCCTTATCTTCTTATTTGCCATTGTTTTGGCCCCATTTCCTGGGAGTATATCAGCGCACCCCTGCTAATCTTTCAGTGTCTACTAACCAAACCAATGATAACGAACATGCTAGATCACGCAGTATTCTGCAACAAATCACTCCCCCCTCATTTATGCTCATTAGAATAAAACATTTATGTTGTCTATTCTTTTAAAACTGCATCGCTAAGGAACTACCAAGCTTTTATTGCTCTACCGTAACGTCTGGGCTCCTTCGCAATTTCTCCTTCCCATTCAATTTGATTTCATGTCATTTGATTTCCTACAGCGTGGGTAACCTTCAAGAGAAAAATGTTTTTCAAGGAGTCATGTAGCTAAAGCTTTTATTTGATCAATGCTAATTTAACAGCAGATAACTGTTCTTCGTTTTCTAGGTATCCAGCGAATGTTTTTGTAGGTGACACATTCTGCTACTTCTCTGGGATGACATTTGCTGTTATTGCCATTCTCAGTCACTTCAGCAAAACAGTTTTACTCTTTTTCATCCCTCAAGTCATCAATTTCGTCTACTCGGCTCCTCAACTCTTCCGGTTGTTGCCATGTCCTCGTCACAGACTACCAAGGTGATTTTCATTACTGTCAACTATTGATTGTAGACATCTATAGGGATTTGAGCAGTGGCGGACACTTTGGGGGGGGGGGGGGGAGGCGAAGGGGGTGGTGGCCGACTTGCCGAGCAAGCTCGCTTTAGTTTCGTTTCATTTCATTTCAAATTCTGTAGGAAGGGTAGCCCTGCTTGAGTAAAACTGATTTTTAAGGGCCCTTCATTCACATTACCCACACACTTCTTAGTTAATTCAATAATTACTCTAAAATCATTTCTTCGGTGATGTAAATATTTCAATTCATATCCTAACTACTATAACACAAACCTCCCGAGGTCATTAGTTTGTACAGGCTTGCCTATTTTCAAAGAATAAAAGGAATTGTTGATAAAAACTAAAATTAAAGCAAATTTATCTATGAAGGTTACATTATCGTGAGAGGAACT
The DNA here is from genome assembly GCA_965196985.1 of Gammaproteobacteria bacterium. Taxonomy (GTDB): domain Bacteria; phylum Pseudomonadota; class Gammaproteobacteria; order UBA12402; family UBA12402; genus 2-12-FULL-35-23. The sequence goes on from CBDALO010000252.1 coordinate 1,506, forward strand.
AACCATCTTTAAATGACATTTTTAAATAACAACACCTCCGATGTACTTTGATACATATGTTACGTTCTGACCTGGGTCCAATAAATCCTCTTCGCGGCTCTGAGAACTTCACAAGCTCACTTCTTTTTAGAAAACCTTTTTATGTGTTTCAGGTATGATGCTACTGACGACAAACTTCATATGAGCATGGCAGTTTTCAAAAAATCGGATTTGAATATACTTGGCAAAGTAATCATAAGATTAGGAGCATTTTTGAGAGTTTTGCATGTGCGTGAGAATATTGGCGAAGATGGCGCGTCGATAGAAATTAATAACATGACGCTGATCAATCTTGTGATCAAATTTGTTGGGCCTATTCACGAAAGAAATTTAACAATTATTCTCATGGTTGTGCAGGTTAGCATCTTCCTTTACCCTTCTTTTATCTTACCTCCATGCTCTTAGGTATGTTTCTTCTTCTTATTTTTAGGTACCTGACAAAATGAAAAGTTAGTTTATTAAAAATTTAATTGACTTACTAACAAACGAACTGTCTACCCAGATGGTTGCTAACTAACTAGGTAACTGACCAATTTAGTAACTAACTGACTAACAAACTAGCTAACTAACTAACTAGCTAATTAACTAACCAACTAAAAAACTAACAAACTAGCTAACTAACTAACTAGCTAATTAACTAACCAACTAAAAAACTAACTAACTAACTAACTAACTAACTAACTAACTAACTAACTAACTAACTAACTAACTAACTAACTAACTAACTAACTAACTAACTAACTTAGCCAACTAATCAACTAGCTAACTAACTAACTAAAAAACTTACCAACCAACCAACCAACCAACCAACCAACCAACCAACTAACTAACTAACTAACTAACTAACTAACTAACTAACTAACTAACTAACTAACTAACTAACTAACTAACTAACTAACTTACCAACTACCTAACTAACAAGCTATCTAATTAACTAACTAATCAACTAACTAACTAAATAACAACAAAATAACGTAATAACCATCTACCAAGCAAAATGAACGAATTGACTACATGACCACCTAACTAACCAGAGAAACAACTAACTAACCAGCAAGCTATTTTGCATGCCTTTATTTCTGTAGATTTAAGAGTGTACCTCTGTTGTTTCAATTGCCTTTAAGTGTTCGGTTAAATGAACACTAATCTAACTTGATTGTCATTGAAATGTTTCTCTTTCTTTTCAGATTCTTGGAAGCATGGTAGCATTTTGGATTCGATACCATTTAGCAAGCTTTTTTTATGACATGTAGCTGAAGAGTATTAGCTATAAATAAAGACAAGAAACTCGAAATAAATTGATGTTTTTAGATTGATTTGATCCAGCAAAATGTAGAAATTAATTCTGTTTTTATGTTTTTTATTTCTAATGCCCCGTAGCTGTAAAAATCTAACATGAATCTAACTCGGGATGGCATAGTTTATAAAACGATACAAGAAAAAGGGCACTGCAGTGGGTTGGTGATCTATGCCATAGCTCAAAATAGGGTTGTTCTAGAAATCACTGATCACTTCATATCTATTTTGTGATACGATTGTTTTGATCACAAAACTTCAAACACCGTACTTATGGCGGATGAGGACTGAGGCTGTTGATTGTCAATCAATCGATCATTAACCTTTCTATGACCAATCAACTGTTCCCGACCTTATTCTGAGCTATGACATAGATCACCAACCCACTGCAGCCGGCCGGCCACCGGATCCTAAATAGAATGCTTGCGACGAAGTAATGCAAGTTAGACTGTAAAAAGGAAAGTCGCAACGCGGAAAG
>CBDALO010000253.1:0-26899 GCA_965196985.1 Gammaproteobacteria bacterium
AGAAAAAACATTTTCTCTGCAATCAAACTAACTTGGCCTAAAACAATGGTTACTAAAAAAACATTGATTTTCTCAAAAACAGTCGATTAAACTCACACAAAAATTCTTTAAACCAATGTAAAACACTGAACTGCAATGAAACCAAGCCATTTTTCCAATGAATTACTGATAGTTTTTCAGAAAAAACATATTTTTTCCAATCACACTAACTTGGCCTAAAACAGTGTTTACTAAAAGAGCATTGAATTTCTCAAAAAGAGTCAATTAAACTCAAACAAAAATGCTTTAAACCAATGTATAACACTGATCTGCAATGAATCCAAGCCATTTTTCCAATGAATTACTGCTAGTTTTTCAGAAGAAACATATTATTTGCAATCACACTGACTTGGCCTAAAACAGTGTTTACTAAAAGAACATTGATTTTCTCAAAAACAGTCGATTAAACTCACACAAAAATGCTTTAAACCAATGTAAAACACTGAACTGCCATGAAACCAAGCCATTTTTCCAATGAATTACTGCTAGTTTTTCAGAAAAAACATATTATTTGCAATCACACTAACTTGGCCTAAAACAGTGGTTACTAAAAAAACATTGATTTTCTCAAAAACAGTCGATTAAACTCACATAAAAATGCTATAAACCAATGTAAATCACTGAGTTGCAATGATACACAGCCATTTTTCAATTGAATTACTGCTAGTTTTTCAGAAAAAACATATTATTTGCAATCACACTAATTTGGCCTAAAACAGTGTTTACTAAAAAAAAATTGATTTTCTCAAAAACAGTTGATTAAACTCACACAAAAATGCTTTAAACCAATGTAAAACACTGAGTTGCAATGAAACCAAGCCATTTTTCAAATGAATTACTGCTAGTTTTTCAGAAAAGACATATTATTTGCAATCACACTAACTTGGCTTAAAACAGTGTTTACCAAAAAAACATTGATTTTCTCAAAAACAGTCGATTAAACTAACATAAAAATGCTTATCACTGAGTTGCAATGATACACAGCCATTTTTCAATTGAATTACTGCTAGTTTTTCAGAAAAAACATATTATTTGCAATCACACTAATTTGGCCTAAAACAGTGTTTACCAAAAAAACATTGATTTTCTCAAAAACAGTCGATTAAACTCACATAAAAATGCTTTAAACCAATGTAAATCACTGAATTGCAATGAAACCAAGCCATTTTTCAAATAAATTACTGCTAGTTTTTCAGAAAAAGCATTTTTTCTGCAATCACACTAACTTGGCCTAAAACAATGGTTACTAAAAAACATTGATTTTCTCAAAAACAGTCGATTAAACTCACACAAAAATGCTTAGAACCAATGTAAAACACTGTGTTGCAATGAAACCAAGCCATTTTTCCAATAAATTACAGCTAGTTTTTCAGAAAAAACATATTATATTCAATCACACTAACATGGCCTAAAACAGTGTTTACTAAAAAAACATTGAGTTTCTCAAAAACAGTCGATTAAACTCACACTAAAATGCTTTAAACCAATGTAAAACAATGAACTGCCATGAAACCAAGCCATTTTTCCAATGAATTACTGCTAGCTTTTCAAAAAAAACTTATTATTTGAAATCACACTAACTTGGCCTAAAACAGTGTTTACTAGAAGAACATTGTCTTTCTCAAAAACAGTTGATTAAACTCACACAAAAATGCTTTAAACCAATGTAAAACACTGAGTTGCAATGAAACCAAGCCATTTTGCCAATGAATTACTGCTAGTTTTTCAGAAAAAACATATTATTTGCAATCACACTAACTTGGCCTAAAACAGTGTTTACTAAAAAAACATTGTTTTTCTCAAAAACAGTTGATTAAACTCACACAAAAATGCTTTAAACCAATGTAAAACACTGAGTTGCAATGAAAACAAGCCATTTTTCAAATGAATTACTGCTAGTTTTACAGAAAAAACATTTTCTCTGCGATCAAACTAACTAGGCCTAAAACAATGGTTACTAAAAAAACATTGATTTTCTCAAAAACAGTCGATTAAACTCACACAAAAATGCTTAGAACCAATGTAAAACACTGAGTTGCAATGAAACCAAGCCATTTTTCCAATGAATTACTGCTAGTTTTTCAGAAAAAACTCATTATTTGCAATCAAACTAACTTGGCCTAAAACAGTGTTTACTAAAAAAACATTGATTTTCTTAAAAACAGTCGATTAAACTCACATAAAAATGCTTTAAACCAATGTAAATCACTGAGTTGCAATGAAACACAGCCAGTTTTCAATTGAATTACTGCTAGTTTTTCAGAAAAAACATATTATTTGCAATCACACTAACTTGGCCTAAAACAGTGTTTACTAGAAGAACATTGTCTTTCTCAAAAACAGTTGATTAAACTCACACAAAAATGCTTTAAACCAATGTAAAACACTGAGTTGCAATGAAACCAAGCCATTTTTCGAATGAATTACTGCTAGTTTTTCAGAAAAAAACATATTATTTGCAATCACACTAACATGGCCTAAAACAGTGTTTACTAAAAGAACATTGATTTTCTCAAAAACAGTTGATTAAACTCACACAAAAATGCTTTAAACCAATGTAAAACACTGAGTTGCAATGAAACCTAGCCATTTCTCAAATAAATTACTGCTAGTTTTTCAGAAAAAACACTTTTTCTGCAATCACACTAACTTGGCCTAAAACAATGGTTACTCAAAAAACATTGATTTTCTCAAAAACAGTCGATTAAACTCACACAAAAATGCTTAGAACCAATGTAAAACACTGAGTTGCAATGAAACCAAGCCATTTTTCCAATAAATTACTGCTAGTTTTTAAGAAAAAACATATTATTTGCAATCACACTAACTTGGCCTAAAACAGTGTTTACCAAAAAAACATTGATTTTCTCAAAAACAGTCGATTAAACTCATACAAAAATGCTTTAAACCTCTGTATAACACTGAATTGCAAAGAAACAAAGCCATTTTTCCAATGACTTACTGCTAGTTTTTTAGAAAAAACATATTATATTCAATCACACTAACATGGCCTAAAACAGTGTTTACTAAAAAAACATTGAGTTTCTCAAAAACAGTCGATTAAACTCACACTAAAATGCTTTAAACCAATGTAAAACAATGAACTGCCATGAAACCAAGCCATTTTTGAAATGAATTACTGCTAGCTTTTCAGAAAAAACTCATTATTTGCAATCACACTAACTTGGCCTAAAACAGTGTTTACTAAAAAAAACATTGATTTTCTCTAAAACAGTCGATTAAACTCACATAAAAATGCTCTAAACCAATGTAAATCACTGAGTTGCAATGAAACCAAGCCATTTTGCCAATGAATTACTGCTAGTTTTTCAGAAAAAACATATTATTTGCAATCACACTAACTTGGCCTAAAACGGTGTTTACTAAAAGAACATTGTTTTTCTCAAAAACAGTCGATTAAACTCACACAAAAATGCTTTAAACCAATGTAAAACACTGAGTTGCAATGAAACCAAGCCATTTTTCAAATGAATTACTGCTAGTTTTTCAGAAAAAACATATTATTTGCAATTACACTAACTTGGCCTAAAACAGTGTTTACTAAAAAAACATTGTTTTTCTCAAAAACAGTAGATTAAACTCACACAAAAATGCTTTAAACCAATGTAAAGACTGAGTTGCAATGAAACCAAGCAATTTTTCAAATGAATTACTGCTAGTTTTACAGAAAAAACATTTTCTCTGCAATCAAACTAACTTGGCCTAAAACAATGGTTACTAAAAAAACATTGATTTTCTCAAAAACAGTCGATTAAACTCACACAAAAATGCTTAGAACCAATGTAAAACACTGAGTTGCAATGAAACCAAGCCATTTTTCCAATAAATTACTGCTAGTTTTTAAGAAAAAACATATTATTTGCAATCACACTAACTTGGCCTAAAACAGTGTTTACCAAAAAAACATTGATTTTCTCAAAAACAGTCGATTAAACTCACACAAAAATGCTTTAAACCTCTGTATAACACTGAATTGCAAAGAAACAAAGCCATTTTTCCAATGAATTACTGCTAGTTTTTTAGAAAAAACATATTATATTCAATCACACTAACATGGCCTAAAACAGTGTTTACTAAAAAAACATTGAGTTTCTCAAAAACAGTCGATTAAACTCACACTAAAATGCTTTAAACCAATGTAAAACAATGAACTGCCATGAAACCAAGCCATTTTTGAAATGAATTACTGCTAGCTTTTCAGAAAAAACTCATTATTTGCAATCACACTAACTTGGCCTAAAACAGTGTTTACTAAAAAAAACATTGATTTTCTCAAAAACAGTCGATTAAACTCACATAAAAATGCTCTAAACCAATGTAAATCACTGAGTTGCAATGAAACCAAGCCATTTTGCCAATGAATTACTGCTAGTTTTTCAGAAAAAACATATTATTTGCAATCACACTAACTTGGCCTAAAACGGTGTTTACTAAAAGAACATTGTTTTTCTCAAAAACAGTTGATTAAACTCACACAAAAATGCTTTAAACCAATGTAAAACACTGAGTTGCAATGAAACCAAGCCATTTTTCAAATGAATTACTGCTAGTTTTTCAGAAAAAACATATAATTTGCAATCACACTAACTTGGCCTAAAACAGTGTTTACCAAAAAAACATTGATTTTCTCAACAACAGTCGATTAAACTCACACAAAAATGCTTTAAACCTCTGAAAAGACTTAATTGCAAAGAAGCAAAGCCATTTTTCCAATGAATTACTGCTAGTTTTTCAGAAAAAACATATTATATTCAATCAGACTAACATGGCCTAAAACAGTGTTTACTAAAAAAACATTGATTTTCTCAAAGACAGTCGATTAAACTCACACAAAAATGCTTTAAACCAATGTAGAACACTGAACTGCCATGAAACCAAGCCATTTTTCCAATGAATTACTGCTAGTTTTTCAGAAAAAACATATTATTTGCAATCACACTAACTTGACCTAAAACAGTGGTTACTAAAAGAACATTTATTTTCTCAAAAACAGTCGATTAAACTCACATAAAAATGCTTTAAACCAATGTAAATCACTGAGTTGCAATGATACACAGCCATTTTTCAATTGAATTACTGCTAGTTTTTCAGAAAAAACATATTATTTGCAATCACACTAATTTGGCAAAAAACAGTGTTTACTAAAAAAACATTGATTTTCTCAAAAACAGTTGATTAAACTCACACAAAAATGCTTTAAACCAATGTAAAACACTGAGTTGCAATGAAACCAAGCCATTTTTCAAATAAATTACCGCTAGTTTTTCAGAAAAAACATTTTTTCTGCAATCACACTAACTTGGCCTTAAACAATGGTTACTAAAAAAACATTGATTTTCTCAAAAACAGTCGATGAAACTCACACAAAAATGCTTAGAACCAATGTAAAACACTGAGTTGCAATGAAACCAAGCCATTTTTCCAATAAATTACTGCTAGTTTTTCAGAAAAAACATATTATTTGCAATCACATCAACTTGGCCTAAAACAGTGTTTACAAAAAGAGCATTGATTTTCTCAAAAACAGTCGATTAAACTCACACAAAAATGCTTTAAACCAATGTATAACACTGATCTGCAATGAATCCAAGCCATTTTTCCAATGAATTACTGCTAGTTTTTCAGAAGAAACATATTATTTGCAATCACACTAACTTGGCCTAAAACAGTGTTTACTAAAAGAACATTGATTTTCTCAAAATCAGTCCGTTAAACTCACATAAAAATGCTTTAAACCAATGTAAATCACTGAATTGCAATGAAACCAAGCCATTTTTCCAACGAATTACTGCTAGTTTTTCAGAAAAGACATATTATTTGCAATCACACTAATTTGGCCTAAAACAGTGTTTACCAAAAAAACATTGATTTTCTCAAAAACAGTCGATTAAACTCACACAAAAATGCTTTAAACCAATGTAAAACACTGAACTGCAATGAAAACAAGCCATTTTTCCAATGAATTACTGCTAGTTTTTCAGAAAAAACTCATTATTTGCAATCACACTAACTTGGCCTGAAACAGTGTTTACTAAAAAAACATTGATTTTCTTAAAAACAGTCCATTAAACTCACATAAAAATGCTTTAAACCAATGTAAATCACTGAGTTGCAATGAAACACAGCCAATTTTCAATTGAATTACTGTTCGTTTCTCAGAAGAAACATATTATTTGCAATCACACTAACTTGGCCTAAAACAGTGGTTACTAAAAAAACATTGATTTTCTCAAAAACAGTCGATTAAACTCACACAAAAATGCTTTAAACCAATGTAAAACACTGAGTTGCAATGAAACCAAGCCATTTTTCGAATGAATTACTGCTAGTTTTTCAGAAAAAAACATATTATTTGCAATCACACTAACATGGCCTAAAACAGTGTTTACTAAAAGAACATTGATTTTCTCAAAAACAGTTGATTAAACTCACACAAAAATGCTTTAAACCAATGTAAAACACTGAGTTGCAATGAAACCTAGCCATTTCTCAAATAAATTACTGCTAGTTTTTCAGAAAAAACACTTTTTCTGCAATCACACTAACTTGGCCTAAAACAATGGTTACTCAAAAAACATTGATTTTCTCAAAAACAGTCGATTAAACTCACACAAAAATGCTTAGAACCAATGTAAAACACTGAGTTGCAATGAAACCAAGCCATTTTTCCAATAAATTACTGCTAGTTTTTAAGAAAAAACATATTATTTGCAATCACACTAACTTGGCCTAAAACAGTGTTTACCAAAAAAACATTGATTTTCTCAAAAACAGTCGATTAAACTCATACAAAAATGCTTTAAACCTCTGTATAACACTGAATTGCAAAGAAACAAAGCCATTTTTCCAATGACTTACTGCTAGTTTTTTAGAAAAAACATATTATATTCAATCACACTAACATGGCCTAAAACAGTGTTTACTAAAAAAACATTGAGTTTCTCAAAAACAGTCGATTAAACTCACACTAAAATGCTTTAAACCAATGTAAAACAATGAACTGCCATGAAACCAAGCCATTTTTGAAATGAATTACTGCTAGCTTTTCAGAAAAAACTCATTATTTGCAATCACACTAACTTGGCCTAAAACAGTGTTTACTAAAAAAAACATTGATTTTCTCTAAAACAGTCGATTAAACTCACATAAAAATGCTCTAAACCAATGTAAATCACTGAGTTGCAATGAAACCAAGCCATTTTGCCAATGAATTACTGCTAGTTTTTCAGAAAAAACATATTATTTGCAATCACACTAACTTGGCCTAAAACGGTGTTTACTAAAAGAACATTGTTTTTCTCAAAAACAGTCGATTAAACTCACACAAAAATGCTTTAAACCAATGTAAAACACTGAGTTGCAATGAAACCAAGCCATTTTTCAAATGAATTACTGCTAGTTTTTCAGAAAAAACATATTATTTGCAATTACACTAACTTGGCCTAAAACAGTGTTTACTAAAAAAACATTGTTTTTCTCAAAAACAGTAGATTAAACTCACACAAAAATGCTTTAAACCAATGTAAAGACTGAGTTGCAATGAAACCAAGCAATTTTTCAAATGAATTACTGCTAGTTTTACAGAAAAAACATTTTCTCTGCAATCAAACTAACTTGGCCTAAAACAATGGTTACTAAAAAAACATTGATTTTCTCAAAAACAGTCGATTAAACTCACACAAAAATGCTTAGAACCAATGTAAAACACTGAGTTGCAATGAAACCAAGCCATTTTTCCAATAAATTACTGCTAGTTTTTAAGAAAAAACATATTATTTGCAATCACACTAACTTGGCCTAAAACAGTGTTTACCAAAAAAACATTGATTTTCTCAAAAACAGTCGATTAAACTCACACAAAAATGCTTTAAACCTCTGTATAACACTGAATTGCAAAGAAACAAAGCCATTTTTCCAATGAATTACTGCTAGTTTTTTAGAAAAAACATATTATATTCAATCACACTAACATGGCCTAAAACAGTGTTTACTAAAAAAACATTGAGTTTCTCAAAAACAGTCGATTAAACTCACACTAAAATGCTTTAAACCAATGTAAAACAATGAACTGCCATGAAACCAAGCCATTTTTGAAATGAATTACTGCTAGCTTTTCAGAAAAAACTCATTATTTGCAATCACACTAACTTGGCCTAAAACAGTGTTTACTAAAAAAAACATTGATTTTCTCAAAAACAGTCGATTAAACTCACATAAAAATGCTCTAAACCAATGTAAATCACTGAGTGCAATGAAACCAAGCCATTTTGCCAATGAATTACTGCTAGTTTTTCAGAAAAAACATATTATTTGCAATCACACTAACTTGGCCTAAAACAGTGTTTACTAAAAGAACATTGTTTTTCTCAAAAACAGTTGATTAAACTCACACAAAAATGCTTTAAACCAATGTAAAACACTGAGTTGCAATGAAACCAAGCCATTTTTCAAATGAATTACTGCTAGTTTTTCAGAAAAAACATATAATTTGCAATCACACTAACTTGGCCTAAAACAGTGTTTACCAAAAAAACATTGATTTTCTCAACAACAGTCGATTAAACTCACACAAAAATGCTTTAAACCTCTGAAAAGACTTAATTGCAAAGAAGCAAAGCCATTTTTCCAATGAATTACTGCTAGTTTTTCAGAAAAAACATATTATATTCAATCAGACTAACATGGCCTAAAACAGTGTTTACTAAAAAAACATTGATTTTCTCAAAGACAGTCGATTAAACTCACACAAAAATGCTTTAAACCAATGTAGAACACTGAACTGCCATGAAACCAAGCCATTTTTCCAATGAATTACTGCTAGTTTTTCAGAAAAAACATATTATTTGCAATCACACTAACTTGGCCTAAAACAGTGTTTACTAAAAGAACATTTATTTTCTCAAAAACAGTCGATTAAACTCACATAAAAATGCTTTAAACCAATGTAAATCACTGAGTTGCAATGAAACCACAGCCATTTTTCAATTGAATTACTGCTAGTTTTTCAGAAAAAACATATTATTTGCAATCACACTAACTTGGCCTAAAACAGTGTTTACTAAAAAAACATTGATTTTCTCAAAAACAGTCGATTAAACTCACACAAAAATGCTTTAAACCAATGTAAAACACTGAGTTGCAATGAAACCAAGCCATTTTTCAAATGAATTACTGCTAGTTTTTCAGAAAAAACATTTTTCTGCAATCACACTAACTTGGCCTTAAACAATGGTTACTAAAAAAACATTGATTTTCTCAAAAACAGTCGATTAAACTCACACAAAAATGCTTAGAACCAATGTAAAACACTGAGTTGCAATGAAACCAAGCCATTTTTCCAATAAATTACTGCTAGTTTTTCAGAAAAAACATATTATTTGCAATCACACAACTTGGCCTAAAACAGTGTTTACAAAAAGAGCATTGATTTTCTCAAAAACAGTCGATTAAACTCACACAAAAATGCTTTAAACCAATGTATAACACTGATCTGCAATGAAACCAAGCCATTTTTCCAATGAATTACTGCTAGTTTTTCAGAAAAAACATATTATTTGCAATCACACTAACTTGGCCTAAAACAGTGTTTACTAAAAAACATTGATTTTCTCAAAAACAGTCCGATTAAACTCACATAAAAATGCTTTAAACCAATGTAAATCACTGAATTGCAATGAAACCAAGCCATTTTTCCAATGAATTACTGCTAGTTTTTCAGAAAAAACATATTATTTGCAATCACACTAACTTGGCCTAAAACAGTGTTTACCAAAAAAACATTGATTTTCTCAAAAACAGTCGATTAAACTCACACAAAAATGCTTTAAACCAATGTAAAACACTGAACTGCAATGAAACCAAGCCATTTTTCCAATGAATTACTGCTAGTTTTTCAGAAAAAACATATTATTTGCAATCACACTAACTTGGCCTAAAACAGTGTTTACTAAAAAAACATTGATTTTCTCAAAAACAGTCGATTAAACTCACATAAAAATGCTTTAAACCAATGTAAATCACTGAGTTGCAATGAAACCAAGCCAATTTTTCAATTGAATTACTGCTAGTTTTTCAGAAAAAACATATTATTTGCAATCACACTAACTTGGCCTAAAACAGTGTTTACTAAAAAAACATTGATTTTCTCAAAAACAGTCGATTAAACTCACACAAAAATGCTTTAAACCAATGTAAAACACTGAGTTGCAATGAAACCAAGCCATTTTTCCAATGAATTACTGCTAGTTTTTCAGAAAAAACATATTATTTGCAATCACACTAACTTGGCCTAAAACAGTGTTTACTAAAAGAACATTGATTTTCTCAAAAACAGTGATTAAACTCACACAAAAATGCTTTAAACCAATGTAAAACACTGAGTTGCAATGAAACCAAGCCATTTTTCCAATGAATTACTGCTAGTTTTTCAGAAAAAACATATTATTTGCAATCACACTAACTTGGCCTAAAACAGTGTTTACTAAAAAAACATTGATTTTCTCAAAAACAGTCGATTAAACTCACACAAAAATGCTTTAAACCAATGTAAAACACTGAGTTGCAATGAAACCAAGCCATTTTTCCAATGAATTACTGCTAGTTTTTCAGAAAAAACATATTATTTGCAATCACACTAACTTGGCCTAAAACAGTGTTTACCAAAAAAACATTGATTTTCTCAAAAACAGTCGATTAAACTCACACAAAAATGCTTTAAACCTCTGTATAACACTGAATTGCAAAGAAACAAAGCCATTTTTCCAATGAATTACTGCTAGTTTTTTAGAAAAAACATATTATATTCAATCACACTAACATGGCCTAAAACAGTGTTTACTAAAAAAACATTGAGTTTCTCAAAAACAGTCGATTAAACTCACACTAAAATGCTTTAAACCAATGTAAAACAATGAACTGCCATGAAACCAAGCCATTTTTCCAATGAATTACTGCTAGCTTTTCAGAAAAAACTCATTATTTGCAATCACACTAACTTGGCCTAAAACAGTGTTTACTAAAAAAAACATTGATTTTCTCAAAAACAGTCGATTAAACTCACATAAAAATGCTCTAAACCAATGTAAATCACTGAGTTGCAATGAAACCAAGCCATTTTGCCAATGAATTACTGCTAGTTTTTCAGAAAAAACATATTATTTGCAATCACACTAACTTGGCCTAAAACAGTGTTTACTAAAAGAACATTGTTTTTCTCAAAAACAGTCGATTAAACTCACACAAAAATGCTTTAAACCAATGTAAAACACTGAGTTGCAATGAAACCAAGCCATTTTTCAATGAATTACTGCTAGTTTTTCAGAAAAAACATATTATTTGCAATCACACTAACTTGGCCTAAAACAGTGTTTACTAAAAAAACATTGTTTTTCTCAAAAACAGTCGATTAAACTCACACAAAAATGCTTTAAACCAATGTAAATCACTGAGTTGCAATGAAACCAAGCCATTTTTCAAATGAATTACTGCTAGTTTTACAGAAAAAACATTTGCAATCACACTAACTTGGCCTAAAACAGTGTTTACTAAAAAAACATTGATTTTCTCAAAAACAGTCGATTAAACTCACACAAAAATGCTTTAAACCAATGTAAAACACTGAGTTGCAATGAAACCAAGCCATTTTTCCAATAAATTACTGCTAGTTTTTCAGAAAAAACATATTATTTGCAATCACACTAACTTGGCCTAAAACAGTGTTTACCAAAAAAACATTGATTTTCTCAAAAACAGTCGATTAAACTCACACAAAAATGCTTTAAACCAATGTATAACACTGAATTGCAAAGAAACAAAGCCATTTTTCCAATGAATTACTGCTAGTTTTTTAGAAAAAACATATTATATTGCAATCACACTAACATGGCCTAAAACAGTGTTTACTAAAAAAACATTGAGTTTCTCAAAAACAGTCGATTAAACTCACACTAAAATGCTTTAAACCAATGTAAAACAATGAGTTGCCATGAAACCAAGCCATTTTTCCAATGAATTACTGCTAGCTTTTCAGAAAAAACTCATTATTTGCAATCACACTAACTTGGCCTAAAACAGTGTTTACTAAAAAAAACATTGATTTTCTCAAAAACAGTCGATTAAACTCACTTAAAAATGCTCTAAACCAATGTAAATCACTGAGTTGCAATGAAACCAAGCCATTTTGCCAATGAATTACTGCTAGTTTTTCAGAAAAAACATATTATTTGCAATCACACTAACTTGGCCTAAAACAGTGTTTACTAAAAAAACATTGATTTTCTCAAAAACAGTCGATTAAACTCACACAAAAATGCTTTAAACCAATGTAAAACACTGAGTTGCAATGAAACCAAGCCATTTTTCCAATGAATTACTGCTAGTTTTTCAGAAAAAACATATTATTTGCAATCACACTAACTTGGCCTAAAACAGTGTTTACTAAACTCAAAAAAACATTGATTTTCTCAAAAACTAGTCGATTAAACTCACAGTGTTTACTAAAAAAAAATGCTCTAAACCAATGTAAATGTCACTGAGTTGCAATGAAACCAAGCCATTTTTCCAATGAATTACTGCTAGTTTTTCAGAAAAAACATATTATTTGCAATCACACTAACTTGGCCTAAAACAGTGTTTACTAAAAAAACATTGATTTTCTCAAAAACAGTCGATTAAACTCACACAAAAATGCTTTAAACCAATGTAAAACACTGAGTTGCAATGAAACCAAGCCATTTTTCAAATGAATTACTGCTAGTTTTTCAGAAAAAACATATTATTTGCAATCACACTAACTTGGCCTAAAACAGTGTTTACTAAAAAAACATTGATTTTCTCAAAAACGGTCGATTAAACTCACACAAAAATGCTTTAAACCAATGTAAACACTGAGTTGCAATGAAACCAAGCCATTTTTCAAATGAATTACTGCTAGTTTTTCAGAAAAAACATTTTTTCTGCAATCACACTAACTTGGCCTAAAACAATGGTTACTAAAAAAACATTGATTTTCTCAAAAACAGTCGATTAAACTCACACAAAAATGCTTAGAACCAATGTAAAACACTGAGTTGCAATGAAACCAAGCCATTTTTCCAATGAATTACTGCTAGTTTTTCAGAAAAAACATATTATTTGCAATCACACTAACTTGGCCTAAAACAGTGTTTACTAAAAAAAACATTGATTTTCTCAAAAACAGTCGATTAAACTCACACAAAAATGCTTTAAACCAATGTAAAACAATGAGTTGCAATGAAACCAAGCCATTTTTCCAATGAATTACTGCTAGTTTTTCAGAAAAAACATATTATTTGCAATCACACTAACTTGGCCTAAAACAGTGTTTACTAAAAAAAACATTGATTTTCTCAAAAACAGTCGATTAAACTCACACAAAAATGCTCTAAACCAATGTAAATCACTGAGTTGCAATGAAACCAAGCCATTTTTCCAATGAATTACTGCTAGTTTTTCAGAAAAAACATATTATTTGCAATCACACTAACTTGGCCTAAAACAGTGTTTACTAAAAAAAACATTGAGTTTCTCAAAAACAGTCGATTAAACTCACACTAAAATGCTTTAAACCAATGTAAATCACTGTATAAAACCAAGCCATTTTGCCAATGAATTACTGCTAGCTTTTCAGAAAAAACATCATTATTTGAAACTAAAAAGCCATCAAAAACAGTCGATTTCACACAAAAATGAATTACTGCTAGTTTTTTAGAAAAAACATATTATTTGCAATCACACTAACATGGCCTAAAACAGTGTTTACTAAAAAAACATTGATTTTCTCAAAAACAGTCGATTAAACTCACACAAAAATGCTTTAAACCAATGTAAAACACTGAGTTGCAATGAAACCAAGCCATTTTTCCAATGAATTACTGCTAGTTTTTCAGAAAAAACATATTATTTGCAATCACACTAACTTGGCCTAAAACAGTGTTTACTAGAAAAACATTGTCTTTCTCAAAAACAGTTGATTAAACTCACACAAAAATGCTTTAAACCAATGTAAAACACTGAGTTGCAATGAAACCAAGCCATTTTTCAAATGAATTACTGCTAGTTTTTCAGAAAAAACATATTATTTGCAATCACACTAACATGGCCTAAAACAGTGTTTACTAAAAGAACATTGATTTTCTCAAAAACGGTTGATTAAACTCACACAAAAATGCTTTAAACCAATGTAAAACACTGAGTTGCAATCAAGCCATTTTTCCAATAAATTACTGCTAGTTTTTAAGAAAAAACATATTATTTGCAATCACACTAACTTGGCCTAAAACAGTGTTTACTAAAAAAAACATTGATTTTCTCAAAAACAGTCGATTAAACTCACACAAAAATGCTTTAAACCTCTGTATAACACTGAATTGCAAAGAAACAAAGCCATTTTTCCAATGAATTACTGCTAGTTTTTTAGAAAAAACATATTATATTCAATCACACTAACATGGCCTAAAACAGTGTTTACTAAAAAAACAATGAGTTTCTCAAAAACAGTCGATTAAACTCACACTAAAATGCTTTAAACCAATGTAAAACAATGAACTGCCATGAAACCAAGCCATTTTTCCAATGAATTACTGCTAGCTTTTCAGAAAAAACTCATTATTTGCAATCACACTAACTTGGCCTAAAACAGTGTTTACTAAAAAAAACATTGATTTTCTCAAAAACAGTCGATTAAACTCACTTAAAAATGCTCTAAACCAATGTAAATCACTGAGTTGCAATGAAACCAAGCCATTTTGCCAATGAATTACTGCTAGTTTTTCAGAAAAAACATATTATTTGCAATCACACTAACTTGGCATAAAACAGTGTTTACTAAAAGAACATTGTTTTTCTCAAAAACAGTTGATTAAACTCACACAAAAATGCTTTAAACCAATGTAAAACACTGAGTTGCCATGAAACCAAGCCATTTTTCAAATGAATTACTGCTAGTTTTTCAGAAAAAACATATTATTTGCAATCACACTAACTTGGCCTAAAACAGTGTTTACTAAAAAAACATTGTTTTTCTCAAAAACGGTCGATTAAACTCACACAAAAATGCTTTAAACCAATGTAAACACTGAGTTGCAATGAAACCAAGCCATTTTTCAAATGAATTACTGCTAGTTTTACAGAAAAAACATTTTCTCTGCAATCAAACTAACTTGGCCTAAAACAATGGTTACTAAAAAAACATTGATTTTCTCAAAAACAGTCGATTAAACTCACACAAAAATGCTTAGAACCAATGTAAAACACTGAGTTGCAATGAAACCAAGCCATTTTTCCAATAAATTACTGCTAGTTTTTCAGAAAAAACATATTATTTGCAATCACACTAACTTGGCCTAAAACAGTGTTTACTAAAAAAAACATTGATTTTCTCAAAAACAGTCGATTAAACTCACACAAAAATGCTTTAAACCAATGTATAACACTGATTGCAATGAAACCAAGCCATTTTTCCAATGAATTACTGCTAGTTTTTCAGAAAAAACATATTATTTGCAATCACACTAACTTGGCCTAAAACAGTGTTTACTAAAAAAACATTGTTTTTTCTCAAAAACAGTCGATTAAACTCACACAAAAATGCTTTAAACCAATGTAAAACACTGAGTTGCAATGAAACCAAGCCATTTTTCCAATGAATTACTGCTAGTTTTTCAGAAAAAACATCATTATTTGCAATCACACTAACTTGGCCTAAAACAGTGTTTACTAAAAAAAACATTGATTTTCTCAAAAACAGTCGATTAAACTCACATAAAAATGCTCTAAACCAATGTAAATCACTGAGTTGCAATGAAACCAAGCCATTTTGCCAATGAATTACTGCTAGTTTTTCAGAAAAAACATATTATTTGCAATCACACTAACTTGGCCTAAAACAGTGTTTACTAAAAAAACAATGAGTTTCTCAAAAACAGTCGATTAAACTCACACTAAAATGCTTTAAACCAATGTAAAACAATGAACTGCCATAAAACCAAGCCATTTTTCCAATGAATTACTGCTAGCTTTTCAGAAAAAACTCATTATTTGCAATCACACTAACTTGGCCTAAAACAGTGTTTACTAAAAAAAACATTGATTTTCTCAAAAACAGTCGATTAAACTCACTTAAAAATGCTCTAAACCAATGTAAATCACTGAGTTGCAATGAAACCAAGCCATTTTGCCAATGAATTACTGCTAGTTTTTCAGAAAAAACATATTATTTGCAATCACACTAACTTGGCATAAAACAGTGTTTACTAAAAGAACATTGTTTTTCTCAAAAACAGTTGATTAAACTCACACAAAAATGCTTTAAACCAATGTAAATCACTGAGTTGCAATGAAACCACAGCCATTTTTCAAATGAATTACTGCTAGTTTTTCAGAAAAAACATATTATTTGCAATCACACTAACTTGGCCTAAAACAGTGTTTACCAAAAAAACATTGATTTTCTCAAAAACAGTCGATTAAACTCACATAAAAATGCTTTAAACCAATGTAAATCACTGAATTGCAATGAAACCAAGCCATTTTTCAAATAAATTACTGCTAGTTTTTCAGAAAAAGCATTTTTTCTGCAATCACACTAACTTGGCCTAAAACAATGGTTACTAAAAAAACATTGATTTTCTCAAAAACAGTCGATTAAACTCACACAAAAATGCTTAGAACCAATGTAAAACACTGTGTTGCAATGAAACCAAGCCATTTTTCCAATGAATTACAGCTAGTTTTTCAGAAAAAACATATTATATTCAATCACACTAACATGGCCTAAAACAGTGTTTACTAAAAAAACATTGAGTTTCTCAAAAACAGTCGATTAAACTCACACTAAAATGCTTTAAACCAATGTAAAACAATGAACTGCCATGAAACCAAGCCATTTTTCCAATGAATTACTGCTAGCTTTTCAAAAAAAACTTATTATTTGAAATCACACTAACTTGGCCTAAAACAGTGTTTACTAGAAGAACATTGTCTTTCTCAAAAACAGTTGATTAAACTCACACAAAAATGCTTTAAACCAATGTAAAACACTGAGTTGCAATGAAACCAAGCCATTTTGCCAATGAATTACTGCTAGTTTTTCAGAAAAAACATATTATTTGCAATCACACTAACTTGGCCTAAAACAGTGTTTACTAAAAAAACATTGTTTTTCTCAAAAACAGTTGATTAAACTCACACAAAAATGCTTTAAACCAATGTAAAACACTGAGTTGCAATGAAAACAAGCCATTTTTCAAATGAATTACTGCTAGTTTTACAGAAAAAACATTTTCTCTGCGATCAAACTAACTAGGCCTAAAACAATGGTTACTAAAAAAACATTGATTTTCTCAAAAACAGTCGATTAAACTCACACAAAAATGCTTAGAACCAATGTAAAACACTGAGTTGCAATGAAACCAAGCCATTTTTCCAATGAATTACTGCTAGTTTTTCAGAAAAAACTCATTATTTGCAATCAAACTAACTTGGCCTAAAACAGTGTTTACTAAAAAAACATTGATTTTCTTAAAAACAGTCGATTAAACTCACATAAAAATGCTTTAAACCAATGTAAATCACTGAGTTGCAATGAAACACAGCCAGTTTTCAATTGAATTACTGCTAGTTTTTCAGAAAAAACATATTATTTGCAATCACACTAACTTGGCCTAAAACAGTGTTTACTAGAAGAACATTGTCTTTCTCAAAAACAGTTGATTAAACTCACACAAAAATGCTTTAAACCAATGTAAAACACTGAGTTGCAATGAAACCAAGCCATTTTTCGAATGAATTACTGCTAGTTTTTCAGAAAAAAACATATTATTTGCAATCACACTAACATGGCCTAAAACAGTGTTTACTAAAAGAACATTGATTTTCTCAAAAACAGTTGATTAAACTCACACAAAAATGCTTTAAACCAATGTAAAACACTGAGTTGCAATGAAACCTAGCCATTTCTCAAATAAATTACTGCTAGTTTTTCAGAAAAAACACTTTTTCTGCAATCACACTAACTTGGCCTAAAACAATGGTTACTCAAAAAACATTGATTTTCTCAAAAACAGTCGATTAAACTCACACAAAAATGCTTAGAACCAATGTAAAACACTGAGTTGCAATGAAACCAAGCCATTTTTCCAATAAATTACTGCTAGTTTTTAAGAAAAAACATATTATTTGCAATCACACTAACTTGGCCTAAAACAGTGTTTACCAAAAAAACATTGATTTTCTCAAAAACAGTCGATTAAACTCATACAAAAATGCTTTAAACCTCTGTATAACACTGAATTGCAAAGAAACAAAGCCATTTTTCCAATGACTTACTGCTAGTTTTTTAGAAAAAACATATTATATTCAATCACACTAACATGGCCTAAAACAGTGTTTACTAAAAAAACATTGAGTTTCTCAAAAACAGTCGATTAAACTCACACTAAAATGCTTTAAACCAATGTAAAACAATGAACTGCCATGAAACCAAGCCATTTTTGAAATGAATTACTGCTAGCTTTTCAGAAAAAACTCATTATTTGCAATCACACTAACTTGGCCTAAAACAGTGTTTACTAAAAAAAACATTGATTTTCTCTAAAACAGTCGATTAAACTCACATAAAAATGCTCTAAACCAATGTAAATCACTGAGTTGCAATGAAACCAAGCCATTTTGCCAATGAATTACTGCTAGTTTTTCAGAAAAAACATATTATTTGCAATCACACTAACTTGGCCTAAAACGGTGTTTACTAAAAGAACATTGTTTTTCTCAAAAACAGTCGATTAAACTCACACAAAAATGCTTTAAACCAATGTAAAACACTGAGTTGCAATGAAACCAAGCCATTTTTCAAATGAATTACTGCTAGTTTTTCAGAAAAAACATATTATTTGCAATTACACTAACTTGGCCTAAAACAGTGTTTACTAAAAAAACATTGTTTTTCTCAAAAACAGTAGATTAAACTCACACAAAAATGCTTTAAACCAATGTAAAGACTGAGTTGCAATGAAACCAAGCAATTTTTCAAATGAATTACTGCTAGTTTTACAGAAAAAACATTTTCTCTGCAATCAAACTAACTTGGCCTAAAACAATGGTTACTAAAAAAACATTGATTTTCTCAAAAACAGTCGATTAAACTCACACAAAAATGCTTAGAACCAATGTAAAACACTGAGTTGCAATGAAACCAAGCCATTTTTCCAATAAATTACTGCTAGTTTTTAAGAAAAAACATATTATTTGCAATCACACTAACTTGGCCTAAAACAGTGTTTACCAAAAAAACATTGATTTTCTCAAAAACAGTCGATTAAACTCACACAAAAATGCTTTAAACCTCTGTATAACACTGAATTGCAAAGAAACAAAGCCATTTTTCCAATGAATTACTGCTAGTTTTTTAGAAAAAACATATTATATTCAATCACACTAACATGGCCTAAAACAGTGTTTACTAAAAAAACATTGAGTTTCTCAAAAACAGTCGATTAAACTCACACTAAAATGCTTTAAACCAATGTAAAACAATGAACTGCCATGAAACCAAGCCATTTTTGAAATGAATTACTGCTAGCTTTTCAGAAAAAACTCATTATTTGCAATCACACTAACTTGGCCTAAAACAGTGTTTACTAAAAAAAACATTGATTTTCTCAAAAACAGTCGATTAAACTCACATAAAAATGCTCTAAACCAATGTAAATCACTGAGTTGCAATGAAACCAAGCCATTTTGCCAATGAATTACTGCTAGTTTTTCAGAAAAAACATATTATTTGCAATCACACTAACTTGGCCTAAAACGGTGTTTACTAAAAGAACATTGTTTTTCTCAAAAACAGTTGATTAAACTCACACAAAAATGCTTTAAACCAATGTAAAACACTGAGTTGCAATGAAACCAAGCCATTTTTCAAATGAATTACTGCTAGTTTTTCAGAAAAAACATATAATTTGCAATCACACTAACTTGGCCTAAAACAGTGTTTACCAAAAAAACATTGATTTTCTCAACAACAGTCGATTAAACTCACACAAAAATGCTTTAAACCTCTGAAAAGACTTAATTGCAAAGAAGCAAAGCCATTTTTCCAATGAATTACTGCTAGTTTTTCAGAAAAAACATATTATATTCAATCAGACTAACATGGCCTAAAACAGTGTTTACTAAAAAAACATTGATTTTCTCAAAGACAGTCGATTAAACTCACACAAAAATGCTTTAAACCAATGTAGAACACTGAACTGCCATGAAACCAAGCCATTTTTCCAATGAATTACTGCTAGTTTTTCAGAAAAAACATATTATTTGCAATCACACTAACTTGACCTAAAACAGTGGTTACTAAAAGAACATTTATTTTCTCAAAAACAGTCGATTAAACTCACATAAAAATGCTTTAAACCAATGTAAATCACTGAGTTGCAATGATACACAGCCATTTTTCAATTGAATTACTGCTAGTTTTTCAGAAAAAACATATTATTTGCAATCACACTAATTTGGCAAAAAACAGTGTTTACTAAAAAAACATTGATTTTCTCAAAAACAGTTGATTAAACTCACACAAAAATGCTTTAAACCAATGTAAAACACTGAGTTGCAATGAAACCAAGCCATTTTTCAAATAAATTACCGCTAGTTTTTCAGAAAAAACATTTTTTCTGCAATCACACTAACTTGGCCTTAAACAATGGTTACTAAAAAAACATTGATTTTCTCAAAAACAGTCGATGAAACTCACACAAAAATGCTTAGAACCAATGTAAAACACTGAGTTGCAATGAAACCAAGCCATTTTTCCAATAAATTACTGCTAGTTTTTCAGAAAAAACATATTATTTGCAATCACATCAACTTGGCCTAAAACAGTGTTTACAAAAAGAGCATTGATTTTCTCAAAAACAGTCGATTAAACTCACACAAAAATGCTTTAAACCAATGTATAACACTGATCTGCAATGAATCCAAGCCATTTTTCCAATGAATTACTGCTAGTTTTTCAGAAGAAACATATTATTTGCAATCACACTAACTTGGCCTAAAACAGTGTTTACTAAAAGAACATTGATTTTCTCAAAATCAGTCCGTTAAACTCACATAAAAATGCTTTAAACCAATGTAAATCACTGAATTGCAATGAAACCAAGCCATTTTTCCAACGAATTACTGCTAGTTTTTCAGAAAAGACATATTATTTGCAATCACACTAATTTGGCCTAAAACAGTGTTTACCAAAAAAACATTGATTTTCTCAAAAACAGTCGATTAAACTCACACAAAAATGCTTTAAACCAATGTAAAACACTGAACTGCAATGAAAACAAGCCATTTTTCCAATGAATTACTGCTAGTTTTTCAGAAAAAACTCATTATTTGCAATCACACTAACTTGGCCTGAAACAGTGTTTACTAAAAAAACATTGATTTTCTTAAAAACAGTCCATTAAACTCACATAAAAATGCTTTAAACCAATGTAAATCACTGAGTTGCAATGAAACACAGCCAATTTTCAATTGAATTACTGTTCGTTTCTCAGAAGAAACATATTATTTGCAATCACACTAACTTAGCCTAAAACAATGGTTACTAAAAAAACATTGATTTTCTCAAAAACAGTCGATTAAACTCACACAAAAATGCTTTAAACCAATGTAAAACACTGAGTTGCAATGAAACCAAGCCATTTTTCGAATGAATTACTGCTAGTTTTTCAGAAAAAAACATATTATTTGCAATCACACTAACATGGCCTAAAACAGTGTTTACTAAAAGAACATTGATTTTCTCAAAAACAGTTGATTAAACTCACACAAAAATGCTTTAAACCAATGTAAAACACTGAGTTGCAATGAAACCTAGCCATTTCTCAAATAAATTACTGCTAGTTTTTCAGAAAAAACACTTTTTCTGCAATCACACTAACTTGGCCTAAAACAATGGTTACTCAAAAAACATTGATTTTCTCAAAAACAGTCGATTAAACTCACACAAAAATGCTTAGAACCAATGTAAAACACTGAGTTGCAATGAAACCAAGCCATTTTTCCAATAAATTACTGCTAGTTTTTAAGAAAAAACATATTATTTGCAATCACACTAACTTGGCCTAAAACAGTGTTTACCAAAAAAACATTGATTTTCTCAAAAACAGTCGATTAAACTCATACAAAAATGCTTTAAACCTCTGTATAACACTGAATTGCAAAGAAACAAAGCCATTTTTCCAATGACTTACTGCTAGTTTTTTAGAAAAAACATATTATATTCAATCACACTAACATGGCCTAAAACAGTGTTTACTAAAAAAACATTGAGTTTCTCAAAAACAGTCGATTAAACTCACACTAAAATGCTTTAAACCAATGTAAAACAATGAACTGCCATGAAACCAAGCCATTTTTGAAATGAATTACTGCTAGCTTTTCAGAAAAAACTCATTATTTGCAATCACACTAACTTGGCCTAAAACAGTGTTTACTAAAAAAAACATTGATTTTCTCTAAAACAGTCGATTAAACTCACATAAAAATGCTCTAAACCAATGTAAATCACTGAGTTGCAATGAAACCAAGCCATTTTGCCAATGAATTACTGCTAGTTTTTCAGAAAAAACATATTATTTGCAATCACACTAACTTGGCCTAAAACGGTGTTTACTA
This sequence comes from Gammaproteobacteria bacterium, assembly GCA_965196985.1. Classification (GTDB taxonomy): domain Bacteria; phylum Pseudomonadota; class Gammaproteobacteria; order UBA12402; family UBA12402; genus 2-12-FULL-35-23. The sequence continues at coordinate 22,747 of CBDALO010000253.1, forward strand.
AAAGAACATTGTTTTTCTCAAAAACAGTCGATTAAACTCACACAAAAATGCTTTAAACCAATGTAAAACACTGAGTTGCAATGAAACCAAGCCATTTTTCAAATGAATTACTGCTAGTTTTTCAGAAAAAACATATTATTTGCAATTACACTAACTTGGCCTAAAACAGTGTTTACTAAAAAAACATTGTTTTTCTCAAAAACAGTAGATTAAACTCACACAAAAATGCTTTAAACCAATGTAAAGACTGAGTTGCAATGAAACCAAGCAATTTTTCAAATGAATTACTGCTAGTTTTACAGAAAAAACATTTTCTCTGCAATCAAACTAACTTGGCCTAAAACAATGGTTACTAAAAAAACATTGATTTTCTCAAAAACAGTCGATTAAACTCACACAAAAATGCTTAGAACCAATGTAAAACACTGAGTTGCAATGAAACCAAGCCATTTTTCCAATAAATTACTGCTAGTTTTTAAGAAAAAACATATTATTTGCAATCACACTAACTTGGCCTAAAACAGTGTTTACCAAAAAAACATTGATTTTCTCAAAAACAGTCGATTAAACTCACACAAAAATGCTTTAAACCTCTGTATAACACTGAATTGCAAAGAAACAAAGCCATTTTTCCAATGAATTACTGCTAGTTTTTTAGAAAAAACATATTATATTCAATCACACTAACATGGCCTAAAACAGTGTTTACTAAAAAAACATTGAGTTTCTCAAAAACAGTCGATTAAACTCACACTAAAATGCTTTAAACCAATGTAAAACAATGAACTGCCATGAAACCAAGCCATTTTTGAAATGAATTACTGCTAGCTTTTCAGAAAAAACTCATTATTTGCAATCACACTAACTTGGCCTAAAACAGTGTTTACTAAAAAAAACATTGATTTTCTCAAAAACAGTCGATTAAACTCACATAAAAATGCTCTAAACCAATGTAAATCACTGAGTTGCAATGAAACCAAGCCATTTTGCCAATGAATTACTGCTAGTTTTTCAGAAAAAACATATTATTTGCAATCACACTAACTTGGCCTAAAACGGTGTTTACTAAAAGAACATTGTTTTTCTCAAAAACAGTTGATTAAACTCACACAAAAATGCTTTAAACCAATGTAAAACACTGAGTTGCAATGAAACCAAGCCATTTTTCAAATGAATTACTGCTAGTTTTTCAGAAAAAACATATAATTTGCAATCACACTAACTTGGCCTAAAACAGTGTTTACCAAAAAAACATTGATTTTCTCAACAACAGTCGATTAAACTCACACAAAAATGCTTTAAACCTCTGAAAAGACTGAATTGCAAAGAAGCAAAGTCATTTTTCCAATGAATTACTGCTAGTTTTTCAGAAAAAACATATTATATTCAATCAGACTAACATGGCCTAAAACAGTGTTTACTAAAAAAACATTGATTTTCTCAAAGACAGTCGATTAAACTCACACAAAAATGCTTTAAACCAATGTAGAACACTGAACTGCCATGAAACCAAGCCATTTTTCCAATGAATTACTGCTAGTTTTTCAGAAAAAACATATTATTTGCAATCACACTAACTTGACCTAAAACAGTGGTTACTAAAAGAACATTTATTTTCTCAAAAACAGTCGATTAAACTCACATAAAAATGCTTTAAACCAATGTAAATCACTGAGTTGCAATGATACACAGCCATTTTTCAATTGAATTACTGCTAGTTTTTCAGAAAAAACATATTATTTGCAATCACACTAATTTGGCCAAAAACAGTGTTTACTAAAAAAACATTGATTTTCTCAAAAACAGTTGATTAAACTCACACAAAAATGCTTTAAACCAATGTAAAACACTGAGTTGCAATGAAACCAAGCCATTTTTCAAATAAATTACTGCTAGTTTTTCAGAAAAAACATTTTTTCTGCAATCACATTAACTTGGCCTAAAACAATGGTTACTAAAAAAACATTGATTTTCTCAAAAACAGTCGATGAAACTCACACAAAAATGCTTAGAACCAATGTAAAACACTGAGTTGCAATGAAACCAAGCCATTTTTCCAATAAATTACTGCTAGTTTTTCAGAAAAAACATATTATTTGCAATCACATCAACTTGGCCTAAAACAGTGTTTACAAAAAGAGCATTGATTTTCTCAAAAACAGTCGATTAAACTCACACAAAAATGCTTTAAACCAATGTATAACACTGATCTGCAATGAATCCAAGCCATTTTTCCAATGAATTACTGCTAGTTTTTCAGAAGAAACATATTATTTGCAATCACACTAACTTGGCCTAAAACAGTGTTTACTAAAAGAACATTGATTTTCTCAAAATCAGTCCGTTAAACTCACATAAAAATGCTTTAAACCAATGTAAATCACTGAATTGCAATGAAACCAAGCCATTTTTCCAACGAATTACTGCTAGTTTTTCAGAAAAGACATATTATTTGCAATCACACTAATTTGGCCTAAAACAGTGTTTACCAAAAAAACATTGATTTTCTCAAAAACAGTCGATTAAACTCACACAAAAATGCTTTAAACCAATGTAAAACACTGAACTGCAATGAAAACAAGCCATTTTTCCAATGAATTACTGCTAGTTTTTCAGAAAAAACTCATTATTTGCAATCACACTAACTTGGCCTGAAACAGTGTTTACTAAAAAAACATTGATTTTCTTAAAAACAGTCCATTAAACTCACATAAAAATGCTTTAAACCAATGTAAATCACTGAGTTGCAATGAAACACAGCCAATTTTCAATTGAATTACTGCTCGTTTCTCAGAAGAAACATATTATTTGCAATCACACTAACTTAGCCTAAAACAATGGTTACTAAAAAAACATTGATTTTCTCAAAAACAGTCGATTAAACTCACACAAAAATGCTTTAAACCAATGTAGAACACTGAACTGCCATGAAACCAAGCCATTTTTCCAATGAATTACTGCTAGTTTTTCAGAAAAAACAAATTATTTGCAATCACACTAACTTGGCCTAAAACAGTGGTTACTAAAAGAACATTGATTTTCTCAAAAACAGTCGATTAAACTCACATAAAAATGCTTTAAACCAATGTAAATCACTGAGTTGCAATGATACACAGCCATTTTTCAATTGAATTACTGCTAGTTTTTCAGAAAAAACTCATTATTTGCAATCACACTAACTTGGCCTAAAACAGTGTTTACTAAAAAAACATTGATTTTCTTAAAAACAGTCGATTAAACTCACATAAAAATGCTTTAAACCAATGTAAATCACTGAATTGCAATGAAACACAGCCAATTTTCAATTGAATTACTGCTCGTTTCTCAGAAGAAACATATTATTTGCAATCACACTAACTTGGCCTAAAACAATGGTTACTAAAAAAACATTGATTTTCTCAAAAACAGTCGATTAAACTCACACAAAAATGCTTTAAACCAATGTAAAACACTGAACTGCAATGAAACCAAGCCATTTTTCCAATGAATTACTGATCGTTTTTCAGAAAAAACATATTATTTTCAATCACACTAACTTGGCCTAAAACAGTGTTTACTAAAAGAGCATTGATTTTCTCAAAAACAGTCGATTAAACTCAAACAAAAATGCTTTAAACCAATGTATAACACTGATCTGCAATGAATCCAAGCCATTTTTCCAATGAATTACTGCTAGTTTTTCAGAAGAAACATATTATTTGCAATCACACTAATTTGGCCTAAAACAGTGTTTACTAAAAGAACATTGATTTTCTCAAAATCAGTCCGTTAAACTCATATAAAAATGCTTTAAACCAATGTAAATCACTGAATTGCAATGAAACCAAGCCATTTTTCCAATGAATTACTGCTAGTTTTTCAGAAAAGACATATATTTGCAATCACACTAATTTGGCCTAAAACAGTGTTTACCAAAAAAACATTGATTTTCTCAAAAACAGTCGATTAAACTCACATAAAAATGCTTTAAACCAATGTAAATCACTGAATTGCAATGAAACCAAGCCATTTTTCCAATAAATTACTGCTAGTTTTTCAGAAAAAACATATTATTTGCAATCACACTAACTTGGCCTAAAACAGTGTTTACCAAAAAAACATTGATTTTCTCAACAACAGTCGATTAAACTCACACAAAAATGCTTTAAACCTC
>CBDALO010000254.1:0-18483 GCA_965196985.1 Gammaproteobacteria bacterium
AAGAAGGTTACTAATTTTTATATAATGACCTTGGTTTGTTACTCTCCTTGCAGCCCTAGCTAGTCTAACTAATGCTTGATAAGCTGGTAGCTCAAAACGTTGGTAAAAAATTTCCTCAATAACACGGTTTATAATGTCAGCTAAGTTTTCTTTGCTAGTGCGCCATCCTTTCTGTAAATTCCATTGACTTGCTGAAAATAAGCAGGCGACTCAGTCAGATTAGAAATTCCTTTTAAGGTAAACTTAACCAAAAAAGAGGAATGACAATGAGCTGCTATAAAAATGAGAACTTAATCGAAGAAGCCATACATGTTTTAGCGATGGAGGGGTTTGAAGCTTTACCTAAGCTTGTCTCCAGGTTGATGAATGAGGCTATGTTAATAGAAAGGGAGCGCCATTTAAATGCCAGTCCTTATGAGCGAACTGGCGATAGAAACGGATATGCGAACGGCTTTAAACCAAGGTTAATTAACACAGGTCAAGGTCAGCTTGAGCTACAGATACCGCAGGTTAGAGACTCCAATGAAGCCTTCTATCCATCAGTCTTAGAGCGAGGTGTACGCTCTGATAGAGCACTTAAGCTGGCTGTCGCTGAAATGTATGTGCATGGGGTTTCCACGCGCAAAGTTGAAAAGGTGCTAAAGCAACTCTGTGGAACAGATATTTCAAGCACAGAGGTAAGCCGTTGCGCTAAATTGTTGGATGAAGATTTAAAGAAATGGCGAAATAAGCCGTTAGGAAAGATAAAATATCTTTGGCTAGATGCACGTTATGAGAAGGTGCGCACTAGCGGCACAGTACAAGACTGTGCGGTATTGATAGCCTATGGCTTTGATGAATCAACCGGCAAGAGAACAGTGCTAGGTGTTTCTGTTGCGTTATCAGAGGCTGAGGTACATTGGCGTGATTTTCTTCAGCAGTTGGTTGAGCGAGGTATACATGGTATTGAGTTGATTACTAGCGACGCTCATACTGGCCTAAAAGCCGCTAGAAGAGCTGTGTTCCCCAGTGTTCCTTGGCAACGCTGCCAATTTCATTTGCAGCAAAATGCTCAGGCTCACATACCAAAGCGCTCAATGAAGGAACCAGTAGCTGAGGAGATTACAGCTATATTTAATGCCTCAAACATTCATGAGTCGGAAAGACTATTGGCTATGGCGGTAGATAAATATCAGCAAACAGCACCAGAGCTTTCTTCTTGGTTGGAAGTGAATATACCGGAGGGCTTAGTAGTGATGAACTTTGACAGGCCGCATCAAAAAAGATTAAGAACCAGTAACATAGCTGAGCGCGTAAACAGAGAGGTAAAAAGAAGGACGCATACAGTTGGAATTTTCCCTAATACTGAATCGTGCCTAAGGCTCGTATCAGCTGTTTTAGTGGAAATTGATGACCAGTGGAGCGGATCACCTAGATACTTAAGTTGAAGTGAATAATAAGGCTTCATAGGGTTTTAGGATAGATCATTCTTGTTCTTATTAACGAGATATAATTGCTATTACCTAAAAGTTAATAATTTATTTTGAGAGGAGAAAAATTTGAGGTATAAATAATTTTTTAGATTGATTAGCATAATTAATTTAAGATATTATGCGATGAGACAGGTACAATAGAGTGCCATTTAGAATTTTAAAGGTTTTTCTAAGTACTGAAGTTGGTTTTTACAGACAAAATAACGCTCTATCTTTTCTTTGGTCTTTGCAGCCTCTAAAGCAGCTTGCTTCATAATCTTTCTACGCTCTCTTTGGTTATTTGAGAGCCCTAGATAACAACGAATGGCCTTCTTATGCTTTTTAATTGTTGATTTAGAATAAGTAGTTAAGTCAGTAGTTGGTTTAATGCCGAGTTGTTCTGCAACGTATTGCTTAATGCTTTGGGCTATTTGCTCAACCTGAACTGCTCTGCCTAGATATTGATAACACTTCAATAATATTCCAAACCCAAGACGAGAGGTAATGTTATTTACTTTTGTTTTCCTGTTAATAAAATCTATTTCATCAACAGACAAACTAAACAACTCATCTAGTTCTTTAGCTGTTAAATAAGGTTTAAACCAAGGATAGGCTGTTTCATGTATTGCTGCCATGGAGTTTCCAAGCTTTTATTTGTTATTTGTTTCATAGTAAGAAATAGGAACGTTCCTGTATCTTAAGTATTTATAAAGCGTGCTCTTTGAAATACTAAGCTTTTTACAAATTTCAACAACAGATAGTTTCTTCTCTTTATATAATGTCTCAGCAGCGCAAGCCGTTGCTTCAGCTTTTTTTGTTAAACCTCTCGGCCTGCCACCAAGTCGACCTCGTGCACGTGCTGCACTTAAACCTGCCTGGGTTCGCTCACAAATAACATCACGTTCAAACTCAGCTAACGCAGCAAAGATATTAAACACCAAACGACCTTGTGGGTTCGTTGTATCAACTGGATCATTTAAACTGCATAGACCAATATTATTTTCCATAAGTTGCTGCACAAGATTAACTAAATTTTTAAGTGACCGGCCCAGTCGATCTAGCTTCCAAATAACCAATACGTCACCAGGTCTTAATTGATTAATCAGATTAGTTAAAATAGGGCGATCTGCTTTAACGCCACTGACTTTTTCTTCATAGATTCGCTCGCAACCAGCTTCCTCTAACCCAATGACTTGCAGATCTAAATTTTGCTCACGCGTACTAACTCTGGCATAGCCAATTTTCATTCAACTCTCCTAACTCTCAATAAGTACGGTTCGCGTTACTTAATAAACAGATAGTTCTGTAAACTTTGATTTTAAGGACCAGTATCTTATACTAAATTCGCGCTCATTGAGTAGCTAAAAATTAAGAGACTACGGGTTCATTAAAACGGTCGTTTGCTAGTGCGCCATCCTTTCTGTAAATTCCATTGACTTGCTGAAAATAAGCAGGCGACTCAGTCAGATTAGAAATTCCTTTTAAGGTAAACTTAACCAAAAAAGAGGAATGACAATGAGCTGCTATAAAAATGAGAACTTAATCGAAGAAGCCATACATGTTTTAGCGATGGAGGGGTTTGAAGCTTTACCTAAGCTTGTCTCCAGGTTGATGAATGAGGCTATGTTAATAGAAAGGGAGCGCCATTTAAATGCCAGTCCTTATGAGCGAACTGGCGATAGAAACGGATATGCGAACGGCTTTAAACCAAGGTTAATTAACACAGGTCAAGGTCAGCTTGAGCTACAGATACCGCAGGTTAGAGACTCCAATGAAGCCTTCTATCCATCAGTCTTAGAGCGAGGTGTACGCTCTGATAGAGCACTTAAGCTGGCTGTCGCTGAAATGTATGTGCATGGGGTTTCCACGCGCAAAGTTGAAAAGGTGCTAAAGCAACTCTGTGGAACAGATATTTCAAGCACAGAGGTAAGCCGTTGCGCTAAATTGTTGGATGAAGATTTAAAGAAATGGCGAAATAAGCCGTTAGGAAAGATAAAATATCTTTGGCTAGATGCACGTTATGAGAAGGTGCGCACTAGCGGCACAGTACAAGACTGTGCGGTATTGATAGCCTATGGCTTTGATGAATCAACCGGCAAGAGAACAGTGCTAGGTGTTTCTGTTGCGTTATCAGAGGCTGAGGTACATTGGCGTGATTTTCTTCAGCAGTTGGTTGAGCGAGGTATACATGGTATTGAGTTGATTACTAGCGACGCTCATACTGGCCTAAAAGCCGCTAGAAGAGCTGTGTTCCCCAGTGTTCCTTGGCAACGCTGCCAATTTCATTTGCAGCAAAATGCTCAGGCTCACATACCAAAGCGCTCAATGAAGGAACCAGTAGCTGAGGAGATTACAGCTATATTTAATGCCTCAAACATTCATGAGTCGGAAAGACTATTGGCTATGGCGGTAGATAAATATCAGCAAACAGCACCAGAGCTTTCTTCTTGGTTGGAAGTGAATATACCGGAGGGCTTAGTAGTGATGAACTTTGACAGGCCGCATCAAAAAAGATTAAGAACCAGTAACATAGCTGAGCGCGTAAACAGAGAGGTAAAAAGAAGGACGCATACAGTTGGAATTTTCCCTAATACTGAATCGTGCCTAAGGCTCGTATCAGCTGTTTTAGTGGAAATTGATGACCAGTGGAGCGGATCACCTAGATACTTAAGTTGAAGTGAATAATAAGGCTTCATAGGGTTTTAGGATAGATCATTCTTGTTCTTATTAACGAGATATAATTGCTATTACCTAAAAGTTAATAATTTATTTTGAGAGGAGAAAAATTTGAGGTATAAATAATTTTTTAGATTGATTAGCATAATTAATTTAAGATATTATGCGATGAGACAGGTACAATAGAGTGCCATTTAGAATTTTAAGCTAGTGCGCCATCCTTTCTGTAAATTCCATTGACTTGCTGAAAATAAGCAGGCGACTCAGTCAGATTAGAAATTCCTTTTAAGGTAAACTTAACCAAAAAAGAGGAATGACAATGAGCTGCTATAAAAATGAGAACTTAATCGAAGAAGCCATACACGTTTTAGCGATGGAGGGGTTTGAAGCTTTACCTAAGCTTGTCTCCAGGTTGATGAATGAGGCTATGTTAATAGAAAGGGAGCGCCATTTAAATGCCAGTCCTTATGAGCGAACTGGCGATAGAAACGGATATGCGAACGGCTTTAAACCAAGGTTAATTAACACAGGTCAAGGTCAGCTTGAGCTACAGATACCGCAGGTTAGAGACTCCAATGAAGCCTTCTATCCATCAGTCTTAGAGCGAGGTGTACGCTCTGATAGAGCACTTAAGCTGGCTGTCGCTGAAATGTATGTGCATGGGGTTTCCACGCGCAAAGTTGAAAAGGTGCTAAAGGTGCTGCCTCTATATAATGTAGGCTATATTACTGCTGGCACGCCAAAATCATTAACCTTCTCCCAAAACTGATCCCATCTTCCTTTAGTCTTTACTAGTGTTCTCAAGCATAAAACAATTTTCATTCCCTTGTCTTTCCAGCGCATTCCTGATCCGCCTAATCTTTGTTTAACAATTGTTTTACATGCTGCTTCAGTGACGCCAGAGCCAATTGGTGCATTCTGCTTAATCAAATTATGATACGACATTCGCTTTTCTTTAATATTATTTTCAAAATACGTAATTGTTCCTTCTAGCTTTTCTCTAAGCGATTTATTCAGTTTTTTATTTACATGCTCTTTAAGCTCAGCAAGTATTCTACCTGCCGCACCTTTCTTGTGCTTTAAGTCATGACATCGCTCTTGGAGCCAAACATCACGCTCATCTCTTTCAGATTTTTTGGTAAATATTGCCTTTGATGCTTCACCGAGATATTCAGTTGCATGCCAAAAATCTAAAATTTGCGTATCAGTATGTTTTTTTAGAAATGGCCAATTATTTTTTGCTCCATCAGCAACGCCAATTGTTTTAGCATCAGGGTAATATTTCTTTTTCAGCTTTATTTCCTTTTCAAGCCTATTAAAGAATTCATCTTTTCCATATTCTGGTGATGCTGCAACGTAGGTTGTGTGCAGGCGTGCACCATGCTTATCATACATGGAAATAGTTCCAACCATGCTCTCTCTATAACCATCATCAACGGTGAGGACATATGCACCATCTAAGCTAATGCTTAGCATCTCAACGCCTGCATCAAGCTTTGGCTCTTCATATTCCCACTCAGCCTCTTTGGCTTGTGCAATACCGCCAACAAAATCAGTTGCCCGTTGCAAGTATGAATGTGAGATTTTACGGTTATGATTGACCTTGAGATCATCAATAACACTAGGAGCAGGTAAGTTTGAGTATTTATGTGAGATTATTTTTGCAAATCGCGGTGTTGATCCTTGGATAATTCTAGCCTTATCTTCTAAAGGACAAAAGATCTTCCCGCCTTTAGAGGTTTGATAAACATAACGCTTAACTCGAGCAACTCCATAAGGCGTTTGGTAATTTGCTTCATCTCTACTTCGTGCTGTTAGCTTTATTTTTCCAACATGGATAGGAGAGCCATCTGCATCAAACTTACTTAATCCTTTTTCAGTGGCTAATGTTCCAACCTCATTAAGCCCATCAAGAATTGCGTCCTCACATTCAAGCATAGATCCTTTTAGTGGAAGCTTGAGTTCAATAGTTAATTCATTATTTTCATCAGAGATAATTCTAGCTGACATCCAAACACCATCCTTCATCATGTTAAAGTGTATATTATGCTATATATTCTACATTATATAAAGGCAGCACCCGGTGCTAAAGCAACTCTGTGGAACAGATATTTCAAGCACAGAGGTAAGCCGTTGCGCTAAATTGTTGGATGAAGATTTAAAGAAATGGCGAAATAAGCCGTTAGGAAAGATAAAATATCTTTGGCTAGATGCACGTTATGAGAAGGTGCGCACTAGCGGCACAGTACAAGACTGTGCGGTATTGATAGCCTATGGCTTTGATGAATCAACCGGCAAGAGAACAGTGCTAGGTGTTTCTGTTGCGTTATCAGAGGCTGAGGTACATTGGCGTGATTTTCTTCAGCAGTTGGTTGAGCGAGGTATACATGGTATTGAGTTGATTACTAGCGACGCTCATACTGGCCTAAAAGCCGCTAGAAGAGCTGTGTTCCCCAGTGTTCCTTGGCAACGCTGCCAATTTCATTTGCAGCAAAATGCTCAGGCTCACATACCAAAGCGCTCAATGAAGGAACCAGTAGCTGAGGAGATTACAGCTATATTTAATGCCTCAAACATTCATGAGTCGGAAAGACTATTGGCTATGGCGGTAGATAAATATCAGCAAACAGCACCAGAGCTTTCTTCTTGGTTGGAAGTGAATATACCGGAGGGCTTAGTAGTGATGAACTTTGACAGGCCGCATCAAAAAAGATTAAGAACCAGTAACATAGCTGAGCGCGTAAACAGAGAGGTAAAAAGAAGGACGCATACAGTTGGAATTTTCCCTAATACTGAATCGTGCCTAAGGCTCGTATCAGCTGTTTTAGTGGAAATTGATGACCAGTGGAGCGGATCACCTAGATACTTAAGTTGAAGTGAATAATAAGGCTTCATAGGGTTTTAGGATAGATCATTCTTGTTCTTATTAACGAGATATAATTGCTATTACCTAAAAGTTAATAATTTATTTTGAGAGGAGAAAAATTTGAGGTATAAATAATTTTTTAGATTGATTAGCATAATTAATTTAAGATATTATGCGATGAGACAGGTACAATAGAGTGCCATTTAGAATTTTAAAGGTTTTTCTAAGTACTGAAGTTGGTTTTTACAGACAAAATAACGCTCTATCAATTTTAAAGGTTTTTCTAAGTACTGAAGTTGGTTTTTACAGACAAAATAACGCTCTATCGGTCGTTTTTTCGAACTAAGAAATTTAAAGGTTTGCAAGTATAACTATGAATATTTGGTTACCACTGTTCAGTATTATAGCTGCAGCAATTGGTGGATTTATTGGAACCTGGATCAGACTAAACTCCGAAAGAAGCAAGCATCTTTTTAATCACAAAATGACTATATATATTAAATTAATAGAAAGTTACCGAAACGTTATTATTAGTAAGAGTAATCAAGAATCTCGTCAAAAGTATGTATCATCACAAGAGCAAGTAAAGCTGATAGCCAATAGAGAAGTTATTATGATCAGTAAAAAGTTTTATAATGCAAGCTCGGAAGACCAACCTCAATTAATGGAGCAATTGATTGATGCAATGAGGAAGGATTTCCAGTCAATTCGTAAATTTTGATTAAAATAAGAGTTGAGCGGTAGATTTGGTCCCTTTTAACCAGGATTCCGGCCGGACCTCAAAAGCAGGGGGAGTAGGGGAGTAAAACGCCAGTAAAAATAGCCCCCCATAAGCGACCTTATGGGAATGTATCAAAATATAATCATCAAAAAAGAGAGCTGAAAATTATATGCTCACATTCGCCGAGGATTTGAAAATTGTTTTGCTGAATGAGTATTCTCATGGCTAGTAGAGGTATTAGGGGTGAAAAAAGTTGAGTTGGTCTGAGTAAGCCGAATGTCTTTGCGAAATTTTTTATGATTATAGATCTCTTGTTGTTCTGAATTAGACTGAACATGTTCTGCTGAGAGGCTAAAGGCTTCTTGATGCGTGCGCTTAAGTGGTTGGGTTTGCTGTGCAATAGTATTACTTAATTGTTCTATATTTGGAACATCATCGCATGTGTGGCATACCTCAGCTTGAGAATGACTACTAGCGACATTGCTATTACCAGATGTTGATGCTGACATTGTGTGTTGCTCCTGTCCCAGTATTATTGATGAAGTAGCCGAAGCGTTATTCGTATTTAAAGACTGAGCAGCAAGAAGGAGCAAGTGAATCCAGTTAGGCTGACCATCTAAAGCTGGTTGAGGTATTGCGCTTCTACTCTGGTCCGCACTGAATGTAGGATAAATAGGAATTGGTTTATGAATAATTGGAGTAGGGTTATGCACTTGTTGTTGCGCGCTTACTGGATTATGAAGAGAAGAGTGCAAAGCATGGGTTGGTTGTACAGGAGGCACAAGGTGCTGATCAGTGCCTGACTGGACGTTATTATGAACCATGCTAGATGAATAATGAGGCGCAATAGTTGATGTGCTATCGGGTTCTGGAGCAGGACTTTTGGCTTGATAGGACGATTTGACGGCCTCAATGTTTTTCGAGCCACCGTCATGAGAGGCAATTTGCACGATTTGCTCGGCGGTAAAGTCAAGTCCCTTGAGTTCGTGATAGGACGATTTGACGGCCTCAATGTTTTTCGAGCCCCCATTATTTGAAGCAATTTGCACGATTTGCTCGGCGGTAAAGTCAAGTTCCTTGAGTTCGTGATAGGACGATTTGACGGCCTCAATGTTTTTCGAGCCCCCACAGTGTGCAGCAATTTGCACGATTTGCTCGGCGGTAAAGTCAAGTCCCTTGAGTTCGTGATAGGACGATTTGACGGCCTCAATGTTTTTCGAGCCCCCATTATTTGAAGCAATTTGCACGATTTGCTCGGCGGTAAAGTCAAGTCCCTTGAGTTCGTGATAGGACGATTTGACGGCCTCAATGTTTTTCGAGCCACCGTCATGAGAGGCAATTTGCACGATTTGCTCGGCGGTAAAGTCAAGTCCCTTGAGTTCGTGATAGGACGATTTGACGGCCTCAATGTTTTTCGAGCCCCCACAGTGTGCAGCAATTTGCACGATTTGCTCGATGGTAAAGTCAAGTCCCTTGAGTTCGTGATAGGACGATTTGACGGCCTCAATGTTTTTCGAGCCACCGTCATGAGAGGCAATTTGCACGATTTGCTCGGCGGTAAAGTCAAGTCCCTTGAGTTCGTGATAGGACGATTTGACGGCCTCAATGTTTTTCGAGCCCCCACCGTGTGCAGCAATTTGCACGATTTGCTCGGCGGTAAAGTCAAGTCCCTTGAGTTCGTGATAGGACGATTTGACGGCCTCAATGTTTTTCGAGCCCCCACCGTGTGCAGCAATTTGCACGATTTGCTCGGCGGTAAAGTCAAGTCCCTTGAGTTCGTGATAGGACGATTTGACGGCCTCAATGTTTTTCGAGCCCCCACCGTGTGCAGCAATTTGCACGATTTGCTCGGCGGTAAAGTATTTAATTAACTCCGGTGTGTGTTCAACAACTTTTAAAATAGTGTTGTTAGAGCTTCTCCTTATAATAATTCTATTAGCTTGCACCTCAGTGAAACCTAATTGAGTTAAACTTTTTTTATGATGCTGATAAAACTGCTGAGTTATACCGAGTTTATTTAGTCGTTCTTCTATAGTTTTCATTTTCATTAATAATGCTGTTATAGCTGTTATAAAATATTGTTTGAGTATACAGGGTGAGTCTTTTAAATATTTTAGTAACTTTTAATATACGGTAGGGTAATTACAATTAAGTTTGATGCACATTGAAAAATAAGCCGTGTAATTCTAGTCCCCATAACAAGCGTTATCGGGGGTTGGGTATTATCTGACTAATAAACAAGTCTAAATCGATCTAATTTTAAGCAGGACTAAAGGTCGAGTTCTTTTTTAATTTTTGCTAAAACCTCTGGCGAAATGCCAGTAGTTTTGGTCACAACAGGATCACCAAAGCCTTCTTTTAACATATTGATTGCAATCTCACGTTGTTTGTTATACTCGCCTTGTTGCATTCCTTGTTGCATTCCCTCCAGCATCCCTTGCTTTAAGCCTTGGTTATGGCCTTCTTGTCGTAATTGGTCAGCTGCAGACATAATGGTCTCCTTCATATCGGGTAGTGCTTGAGTCAACGCATCAACGAGTTCTTTGTCGCTGCTTTTTTCCTCATATTCTAAGGTGTAGTTTACCAGCCGTGAGGGGTGCTGCCTCTATATAATGTAGGCTATATTGCTGCTGGCACGCCAAAATCATTGACCTTCTCCCAAAACTGATCCCATCTGCCTTTAGTCTTTACTAGTGTTCTCAAGCATAAAACGATTTTCATTCCCTTGTCTTTCCAGCGCATTCCTGATCCGCCTAATCTTTGTTTAACAATTGTTTTACATGCTGCTTCAGTGACGCCAGAGCCAATTGGTGCATTCTGCTTAATCAAATTATGATACGACATTCGCTTTTCTTTAATATTATTTTCAAAATACGTAATTGTTCCTTCTAGCTTTTCTCTAAGCGATTTATTCAGGTTTTTATTTAGATGCTCTTTAAGCTCAGCAAGTATTCTACCTGCCGCACCTTTCTTGTGCTTTAAGTCATGACATCTCTCTTCGAGCCAAACATCACGCTCATCTCTTTCAGATTTTTTGGTAAATACTGCCTTTGATGCTTCGCCGAGATATTCAGTTGCATGCCAAAAATCTAAAATTTGCGTATCAGTATGTTTTTTTAGAAATGGCCAATTATTTTTTGCTCCATCAGCAACGCCAATTGTTTTAGCATCAGGGTAATATTTCTTTTTCAGCTTTATTTCCTTTTCAAGCCTATTAAAGAATTCATCTTTTCCATATTCTGGTGATGCTGCAACGTAGGTTGTGTGCAGGCGTGCACCATGCTTATCATACATGGAAATAGTTCCAACCATGCTCTCTCTATAACCATCATCAACGGTGAGAACATATGCACCATCTAAGCTAATACTTAGCATCTCAATGCCTGCATCAAGCTTTGGCTCTTCATATTCCCACTCAGCCTCTTTGGCTTGTGCAATACCGCCAACAAAATCAGTTGCCCGTTGCAAGTATGAATGTGAGATTTTACGGTTATGATTGACCTTGAGATCATCAATAACACTAGGAGCAGGTAAGTTTGAGTATTTATGTGAGATTATTTTTGCAAATCGCGGTGTTGATCCTTGGATAATTCTAGCCTTATCTTCTAAAGGACAAAAGATCTTCCCGCCTTTAGAGGTTTGATAAACATAACGCTTAACTCGAGCAACTCCATAAGGCGTTTGGTAATTTGCTTCATCTCTACTTCGTGCTGTTAGCTTTATTTTTCCAACATGGATAGGAGAGCCATCTGCATCAAACTTACTTAAAGCTTTTTCAGTGGCTAATGTTCCAACCTCATTAAGGCCGTCAAGAATTGCATCCTCACATTCAAGCATGGATCCTTTTAGTGGAAGCTTGAGCTCAATAGTTAATTCATTATTTTCATCAGAGAGAATTCTAGCTAACATCCAAACACCATCCGTAATCAAGTTAAAGTGTATATTATGCTATATTTTCTACATTATATAAAGGCAGCACCCGCCGTGAGATATGTTGACCACCATCTAATGACTTTAGCAATTGAAGCAACCCTTGCTGAACGAGTCGTTGGATAACTGGCAGAAAATCTCGTTGGTAAGCGTGTTTGTGCAACAGCTCCATGGTGGCAACGTAGCCATGGGTCAAGAGCTCTTCATCAGGGATGACGGTTAGATCAATGAGTGGGCAAGGCGCATTATACAGTTCTTTGGCGAGCGCAGAATCTTCAAACAACTCAAAAAAATCCATCGTGTACGGATAGGGCGTTTTTTGGCCATTATAAAAAGTGACCGTCAAAATTAATGGAAGCTTGAGCTTGTCATTGTGATCACGCTTTGGTGTCTGCTTTAAAAACCGATCCCAGATCTTGCACTTGTAATACCACAGGCGAAATGCCAAGAGTGGATCCGGTGTGGATTGGTGTTCACTTAACGCATAGAGATAAACTTGCTCTTTGCCATACTCCTTCTTGAGCTTAACCCGATACAAGACATCGGTGAAGGCCGTTTTAAAATCATACTCGATGAAGCTGTCGTTTTCTAGCTGCAACGTTTCCCAGTCAATCATCTTCTGGATCTTTTTGGGCAGATGCGCTTTGAAGAAATCCTTGGCAACCTCAATATCTGTGAGCTTGCGGCAAGCATGTGTGCATTAGGTCAGCTAGTTACTTTATCCTAAAGGACCGATAGTAAAACTATTTAGAAAGGTCCTATTATGTTTGGCAAAACATTTGATAAAAAAGTCGTTACACCCAAGTCAGCAACACCTTCAACACTAGATAATATTGCTCAATCGCTCAAGTCATGGCGTTCATCATCAAAAGAGCCATGGGAGATTCCAGAAGACCTTTGGGTGAAAATTATTGCGCTCTATCCTGCTTATACAAAAAAGGACATTACTGAACGATTATCAATCAGCTCTAAACGGCTCAACAAAAAAATTAATGAAAAAAATTATTAGCCAGCAGTACATCAGTTGCCAATTCTGATGATGACCAAGCCGATGAATGTTTTGTTGAAGCCACTATTCAGGATTCAGTTGTGCTTTCACAGCAACTGATTAGCATTACAAGAACTGATGGCGTCGTGTTACAACTGCCTAAGCCGGAGTATGCTGAAACCATTAATCTGATTCTTACTTTTTGCAAGGGGTAGTGTATGCTGCAATTCACGCCTCAAATGAGGCTATTGTTATCAGTCGCTAGTGCGCCATCCTTTCTGTAAATTCCATTGACTTGCTGAAAATAAGCAGGCGACTCAGTCAGATTAGAAATTCCTTTTAAGGTAAACTTAACCAAAAAAGAGGAATGACAATGAGCTGCTATAAAAATGAGAACTTAATCGAAGAAGCCATACATGTTTTAGCGATGGAGGGGTTTGAAGCTTTACCTAAGCTTGTCTCCAGGTTGATGAATGAGGCTATGTTAATAGAAAGGGAGCGCCATTTAAATGCCAGTCCTTATGAGCGAACTGGCGATAGAAACGGATATGCGAACGGCTTTAAACCAAGGTTAATTAACACAGGTCAAGGTCAGCTTGAGCTACAGATACCGCAGGTTAGAGACTCCAATGAAGCCTTCTATCCATCAGTCTTAGAGCGAGGTGTACGCTCTGATAGAGCACTTAAGCTGGCTGTCGCTGAAATGTATGTGCATGGGGTTTCCACGCGCAAAGTTGAAAAGGTGCTAAAGCAACTCTGTGGAACAGATATTTCAAGCACAGAGGTAAGCCGTTGCGCTAAATTGTTGGATGAAGATTTAAAGAAATGGCGAAATAAGCCGTTAGGAAAGATAAAATATCTTTGGCTAGATGCACGTTATGAGAAGGTGCGCACTAGCGGCACAGTACAAGACTGTGCGGTATTGATAGCCTATGGCTTTGATGAATCAACCGGCAAGAGAACAGTGCTAGGTGTTTCTGTTGCGTTATCAGAGGCTGAGGTACATTGGCGTGATTTTCTTCAGCAGTTGGTTGAGCGAGGTATACATGGTATTGAGTTGATTACTAGCGACGCTCATACTGGCCTAAAAGCCGCTAGAAGAGCTGTGTTCCCGAGTGTTCCTTGGCAACGCTGCCAATTTCATTTGCAGCAAAATGCTCAGGCTCACATACCAAAGCGCTCAATGAAGGAACCAGTAGCTGAGGAGATTACAGCTATATTTAATGCCTCAAACATTCATGAGTCGGAAAGACTATTGGCTATGGCGGTAGATAAATATCAGCAAACAGCACCAGAGCTTTCTTCTTGGTTGGAAGTGAATATACCGGAGGGCTTAGTAGTGATGAACTTTGACAGGCCGCATCAAAAAAGATTAAGAACCAGTAACATAGCTGAGCGCGTAAACAGAGAGGTAAAAAGAAGGACGCATACAGTTGGAATTTTCCCTAATACTGAATCGTGCCTAAGGCTCGTATCAGCTGTTTTAGTGGAAATTGATGACCAGTGGAGCGGATCACCTAGATACTTAAGTTGAAGTGAATAATAAGGCTTCATAGGGTTTTAGGATAGATCATTCTTGTTCTTATTAACGAGATATAATTGCTATTACCTAAAAGTTAATAATTTATTTTGAGAGGAGAAAAATTTGAGGTATAAATAATTTTTTAGATTGATTAGCATAATTAATTTAAGATATTATGCGATGAGACAGGTACAATAGAGTGCCATTTAGAATTTTAAAGGTTTTTCTAAGTACTGAAGTTGGTTTTTACAGACAAAATAACGCTCTATCTATCAGTCAGACCTGCGTAAGCGATCCACGGGCGTCCTTGCTTCCGTAGCTAACACGTGCTAGGTGCTATCCGGCGGCACATTCCATGGCAGCAGTGCCTCAATATCTTCTAATGTTTTGCAATGTGGTAGGCGCTCATAAAGATAGGTGAAGTATCGACAGACATTGTGATGATGCAGTTCAGCAGTTAGAGCTAGACTTGCATGCATTGCTAGTGCGTTAGCGCCTGGCATTGTGTCGCAAAATAGAAAGTTCTTCCGGGTGCTGCCTTTATATAATGTAGAAAATATAGCATAATATACACTTTAACTTGATTACGGATGGTGTTTGGATGTTAGCTAGAATTCTCTCTGATGAAAATAATGAATTAACTATTGAGCTCAAGCTTCCACTAAAAGGATCCATGCTTGAATGTGAGGATGCAATTCTTGACGGCCTTAATGAGGTTGGAACATTAGCCACTGAAAAAGCTTTAAGTAAGTTTGATGCAGATGGCTCTCCTATCCATGTTGGAAAAATAAAGCTAACAGCACGAAGTAGAGATGAAGCAAATTACCAAACGCCTTATGGAGTTGCTCGAGTTAAGCGTTATGTTTATCAAACCTCTAAAGGCGGGAAGATCTTTTGTCCTTTAGAAGATAAGGCTAGAATTATCCAAGGATCAACACCGCGATTTGCAAAAATAATCTCACATAAATACTCAAACTTACCTGCTCCTAGTGTTATTGATGATCTCAAGGTCAATCATAACCGTAAAATCTCACATTCATACTTGCAACGGGCAACTGATTTTGTTGGCGGTATTGCACAAGCCAAAGAGGCTGAGTGGGAATATGAAGAGCCAAAGCTTGATGCAGGCATTGAGATGCTAAGTATTAGCTTAGATGGTGCATATGTTCTCACCGTTGATGATGGTTATAGAGAGAGCATGGTTGGAACTATTTCCATGTATGATAAGCATGGTGCACGCCTGCACACAACCTACGTTGCAGCATCACCAGAATATGGAAAAGATGAATTCTTTAATAGGCTTGAAAAGGAAATAAAGCTGAAAAAGAAATATTACCCTGATGCTAAAACAATTGGCGTTGCTGATGGAGCAAAAAATAATTGGCCATTTCTAAAAAAACATACTGATACGCAAATTTTAGATTTTTGGCATGCAACTGAATATCTCGGCGAAGCATCAAAGGCAGTATTTACCAAAAAATCTGAAAGAGATGAGCGTGATGTTTGGCTCGAAGAGAGATGTCATGACTTAAAGCACAAGAAAGGTGCGGCAGGTAGAATACTTGCTGAGCTTAAAGAGCATCTAAATAAAAACCTGAATAAATCGCTTAGAGAAAAGCTAGAAGGAACAATTACGTATTTTGAAAATAATATTAAAGAAAAGCGAATGTCGTATCATAATTTGATTAAGCAGAATGCACCAATTGGCTCTGGCGTCACTGAAGCAGCATGTAAAACAATTGTTAAACAAAGATTAGGCGGATCAGGAATGCGCTGGAAAGACAAGGGAATGAAAATCGTTTTATGCTTGAGAACACTAGTAAAGACTAAAGGCAGATGGGATCAGTTTTGGGAGAAGGTCAATGATTTTGGCGTGCCAGCAGCAATATAGCCTACATTATATAGAGGCAGCACCCGTTCTTCCTTGCAAGCACTAAGAGCTTAATGTCTCTCTCTGTGTGATTGTTATCAATCTCACATCTACCATCATCAAGAAACCGAGTCATGTTTTCCCAATGCTTGATGACATATTCCATTGCCCTGCCAAGATGAGATTGTGGTAGAACCTTTGGATAATACTCCTCTAGCCACTCCTTGTACTTATCCATAATCGGTTTTGATTCTTTCTGCCGAAGCGCAAGGCGTTGCTCAGGCGACATCTCTTCTTCTTTCGCCTTTCTTTCAATCCGGTAGAGTTTTTTATAGACCCGCATAGCATGAGCGGCTAACCCATTCTTTTTGGTCGCCTTGGTGATCTCTTCAAATCTCCTGCGGGCATGAAGGTTGCACGCAATGATCGTAACGCCGGTATTTTCTAATTGGTCGAATATAGGGCTTGCATCAGTATGAAGCTTGCCAGTCCACCCTTGAAACCATTCTACTAGAAACTCACTGTGGTCACTTGGCGTATAGGCAAACAGGATAACCTCACGACCAGGAGCACCACCTCGCATGCAATGAATCAGTGACTTAGTTTGTGGCCGTCGACCAGGCTCTTTTAAGACTTGTAATTTAGTCGCGTCACAACTTGCTATTTCATAATCCAGCAGCTCATCCTTCAATAGATTATAAATCGGCTGTAAAGGTTTAGTCAGCTCAATAAACCAACGTGACATAGTTTGCCTGGATAGATTGACGCCGTATTGTGAGCGTAGTTGTTTTTCTAAATGATAAAAGGGTTGTCTATCCCTGATTTTACTAGACACTAAATGCGCTAGTAATGATTCAGACGCCTCGGCCTTAGGTAGGATATGTAAAGGCTTAGGTGCAACCGTAACACCACCTTGCTCGCAATCACAGCCTAGTTTTTCACGGCGCTCTTCAATCATTTCAAAGACAGCTGGTTTGTAGTTCAGTATTTTTTTAGTCTCAAAACCCATTGGGCATTTTTCTTTACCGCAAGGACAAATACGCTGGTCATCAGGTACTGGAATGATTCTCACCGTCACAGGTAATTTATTCTTGACCTTCTTCTTACGTTTGTGAGAAGAGACAACAACTGCTTCATCATCTTCTTGATCCTCCGGTGTTGAGAGATCACCGAAGAGTGGCAACTGATCTTCTATGTAGCGCTCAGATTTACTACCAAAATGCTGTCGTTGGAGCTTAGCAAATTGTATCTTCAAATGATCATAAGCCTCGGCATACTGTTCAACACGAGCATGTTCTATTTCAAGCTTATGACAAAGCTTTTCATTTATTCCGACTTGTTGATAGAAAAGCTCACTAGGGACTGTTTGCATTGCGTTTCTCATTCAAGTAACTACTGCAAAGTGTACCATGACATTTTAAGTGCAATATTTTCTTCCTCAGGCGCTTGGTTAGCGCATATTACTTTTTTGGGGTAGCTGGTCATTGTGATGTTTTCTTTTCAACTCCTAGCGGATCTCACAAAGCCTGGGCTAAGGATATAAAACAAGCATTAAAATCACGTGTAAAATCAAAAAACACAGAAAAAACCTGTCAAGACTTTTTTTGCCATTTTAGTAAAAAAACTCGGGAGAGACTTTGGGTAATGACTTTTGCTTCATCCAGTTTAAACCTGACAATAACCAGCTTAACTGATCTTGGGTCAACTCGATAGTCTCATCTGCTTCGCTAGGGAACTTCAGCTTACCTTTTTCTAATCGTTTGTAGCAAAGCCAAAAACCATTTTGGTCGTACCAAAGTAATTTTATTTTATCGCGCTGCCTGTTACGAAAAAGAAATAGCTGGCCTGAGCTTGGGGTCATTGAGAGATGATCGGCAATCAGCATTACTAGGCCATCAATCTGTTTTCTAAAGTCCACAGGGGTACGATAAAACCAGATCGGTGTTTTCCAGTTCTGAAACATTAGCAAAGCCTCTGAATCAAAGACGCTAAGCTATCCTGGTCATAAAAGCTAATCTGTATGTGTGAGTTGACCTGCATGACAGCCACTGGTTGTGCTGGCTGCTCAGACACGCAAACAACCTTTGCTAGCGTTTTTTGCTGTTCTCTTCTCAAACGATAGAGAAACTGCGTGTAAGGTACGTTATTCTCTCGGCAGTATTTCGCTTTGGTTAACTTGCTTTGCTTAAAGTCGGAAAGGTGTTTTTCCCAATAAGCATCTGTGTAAGTAGCATTTTCATTTTCAGGATTTGTTGCTGACATACCGTAAGCTCCTTGTTACTATTTGCGGGAGCATACAGTCACATGAATTTAACTAGTTGACTAGGGTGTACTTGCTGGATCGCTTACCAATCCTAGTTGGCGCTTACCGCAAAGCTAGTTGACATCTAACAAGCAAGTAAAGCTGATAGCCAATAGAGAAGTTATTATGATCAGTAAAAAGTTTTATAATGCTAGCC
>CBDALO010000255.1:0-21794 GCA_965196985.1 Gammaproteobacteria bacterium
CACAATATGAGATTTAATATTATTGCTGGGATTCTCAATCTTCAAGCCGGATTCTAAAACTACAAACGAGCATAAGCTCGCCCAGTATTTAGTTTCGCAGAAGGTCTACTGATGATGAAGATATTCATCATGCTCACAGTAATGGATACTTCAGTAAATAAATTATTTCTCATTATAATTGATCAATAAAATTTATGATAGGGAAGGAGCTTGAGTTAATAGAAAACCTGACTAGTCTGACCTATCTACTCTGGATCTGATAATTTACCCCCTTATAACAATACTTATTGGGGGTAATCTAAAACAGTAAATGCTGCTACTTTTTAAACTAACTTAATTAAACGTTTTTAACCTTGCAGCTTGCCAAAAATCCTCAATCGCAATTGAGCTATTAAGGTACAACTCTTCTAACTTTTCTTCTTCAAGCGGTTTATTCTTTACAGCATCATAAAAGAGTGTGAAAGTTTTTTCCAATTGTGGAAGCTTGAGATATTTGAGGCCACCACACACTCGATGTAACTCATCCTTTAAAGCCGCTAGGTCTTTTTCTCTGTACGCGGTGGTTAAAGTTTGTTTTGTGGTTTTAAGATCTTCAACCATAATATCAAGCAAGTGTTGAGTAGAAGCTTCATCATTGGAACATTTTTTAAGGCAAGCAGGCCAATCAATTGCTTTTAATAAGGTGGGTGGTTTCTTCTCAGTTGATTTAGAGGAGGAATTAAAGAGAAATTGATTCA
Organism: Gammaproteobacteria bacterium; assembly: GCA_965196985.1. GTDB lineage: Bacteria > Pseudomonadota > Gammaproteobacteria > UBA12402 > UBA12402 > 2-12-FULL-35-23. The sequence goes on from CBDALO010000255.1 coordinate 738, forward strand.
GTATTGACTCGAATAACAGTTTGGGCGTTGGTTTTTCTAAAACAGCTTGAATTCCTGCTTCAAAACATCGAGCTTGCCAATCGGGATCATTGGCATGTCCTGTCATTGCAATAATAGGAGGTTGACTATGAGATCTGAACGCACGAATTTTCTTGGTAGCTTCTAACCCACTAAAGTCAGGCAGCCCTATATCCATAAAAATTAAATCATAGTGTTCATGAGTTGCTTTTGTAACTGCTTCTGAGCCTTTGTTAGCCAACTCTACGTAACATTGTAAGGAGTGAAGTGTTGAACTGGCGATTTCGGCAACCACTGGATTGTCTTCAACAAGAAGAATCCTAGCGACCATTTTCCCCTTACTTAAAAAAGGGGAGTTGGCTTTCTGAACAAGGTCTTTTGAGAGGTTGGGGGTTGATGTTAAAACAGGATTGGAAGGTTGGTGATTCGTTGACACCTTAAAAGGAATCGTGATAGTAAAGCATGTCCCTTGATTAACCTCACTGTGCAGTTTAATTTCTCCTTGCATTTCATTCAGGTAAGACTTAACTGCATAAAGTCCTAACCCAGTGCCTTGGTAATTACCTTCGTACGCTGGGGTTAAACGAACAAAATAATCAAAAATAGTTTGCTGTTTTTTTGTAGGAATACCTATTCCGCTATCCTCAATTTGAATAACTAAGGTGACCACTTCACCGGCTTTAGGCGTATTCACTTGCTCCTCGGCTAAACTTACCGTCAGTTTAACAAAACCACTGTCTGTAAATTTTAGGGCATTTGAAAGTAAGTTAAGTAAAATACGATCTAAATAGCTTTTTATTCCGGTTAAATGCTGAGGGACAATAGGGTCAATAGTGACTGATAGATCCAGTTGTTTGTGCTGAGCAGTTGGCTGCGCTAATTTAATGTTATGGCTTATCAATTGTTTAAGATCAAAGCTACTTGCTTTTTCGGCTGTATGAACGCCTGTTTCTAGGCGACTGATTTCTAAAATTCCATTGCATAAAGTGAGTAATTCTTGAGTAGAGTTAATAGCAATGGTTCCATACCGTTTAATATTAGAGGAAATTCTCTCAAAGTTTTCTTTAACCGCATCAGGTAAACAAGAGGTTTCTGATTTTAATAGCGATTGGGTTTCTTCTGAAGCGGAGAGGATCGCATCTAACATCCCAATAATACCCGTAAACGGGGTACGGATATCGTGACTCATGTTGGCAATAAATTCAGATTTGGCACGAGTAGCCGACTTCGCTTTTTCTTTAGCAACCCTTAAATGCTGTTCAGCGGTTTTAAGCTTGGTGATGTCACTATAAACACCCAAAACGCCTATAATATTTTTCTGACTATCCCAAAGTGGTACCTTTTTGGTAATCAAATAAACCTCTCGACCATCAGCAAGTACTTGCTTTTCTTCAATGTTTAACTTGGGTTGCAGTGACTCAAGGATTTCTTGGTCATCTTTTCGAAACTGATCACTGGAGCTTTTTTTGACCGGTAAATCATAGTCAGTTTTACCGATTACCTCTTCTGCTGAGGTTAGCCCTAGAGATTCAGCAAAGATGTTGTTGCAACCTAAATACACGCCTTGCTGATCTTTCCAGAATATATGGACAGGAAGATGGTTTAACAATGTAAGAAAAAAATCGCTACCCAATGACTTTCCACCTTTTAAACTCATTTACAAGTTAATTCAGGTATGTTAATTCAAGTTTTATTAAAATAGAACCATTTTTCTGGTAGCGACATGACATTTAATCTCGGAGGAAATCGATGCCTGACACAACAACTGATAGCTCCTTAAACCAGCCATCTATTGCTATTATTGGTGCGGGTTGGTATGGGATACATATTGCTTTAGCACTGCATCAAAAAATGCTTAATACGGCGATTACCCTTTATGAAAGAAACACTGAGATCATGAACTCAATTTCAGGTAATTTTGGTATTCGCTTGCACGCTGGCCCTCATTACCCTCGTTCAAAAGAAACCCGAGAATCATGCCATAAAGGATTTCGTGAGTTCCTTGAGCATTATCCTGAGCTGGTTAATGAGCACTTATATTCAATTTATGGCCTAGGTGAAACTGATTCAGATAACCAACCGCCTAAGGTTAGTCAAGCTGAATTTTTATCAGTCGCTCAAGAATTTGGGGAGGCTGAAGTGATTACCCCTAAAGACTGGGGCTATAAAAATCTGATGACAGCCGTTACTATTCATGAACCTTGTATCGTATTAGGCGAGAAGCTGCGCTATTTCCTTAAAAAAAGATTAGATGCTACAAAGATCAAGCTGTTGCTGGGTGTCGATGTGATAGAGGCTCAAAGTGATCATCAAGGAAAGATGCGGTTGGTTGAGAAAAAAGGAGAGATATTGCGTGCTAACACGTTTGATTACATTATTAATACGACGGCCTATTCTTCCTTGTTACCTGCTCATCCTGAGTTACCCCTAGGCATCAACGTTAAATATCAAGTTTGTGTCGCATTGGAGTATGAAGACAGAGAAAGACCGTTGCATTATAAGCCTGATGCCTTCATTGTGATGGATGGCTGGTTTCCTTGTCGTATGTATTATGATGACGGGAGTAATGGTTATTATCTCTCGTCCAAGACCGGAGAAAGGCAATATTATCCTTCTTCAAAACATATTTTGACTCATGGTAAGCACACGATAATAGGGTCTTTCTCTTCTTATCCTGAGGGTCAAGCTTGTTTTGAGAGCCTGAGCGATGATTTTATTAATCAAAAAGTAAAACCAGCTTGTGAGAGTGAAATGCAACGCTTCTGGCCGCACTTTACAGAAAGATTTGCTTATCAAGGCTGGAAGGGCAGTGTTTTAGCTAAACTGGAAACGGATAAAGAGTTTCGGGCTTCTTTTGTTTTTCAAGATAAACAATCTCAATTGATTTATGTGTTTCCAGGGAAAGTTAGCAATATTTTTGATGCGGAAAAAGAAGTGTTGGCGCTGATAGAGGGAGCTAGCAATCGTCTTGTTAATAAAGGGACTTATCGCTACCTTAGGCAAGGCGTGCTTGATAGTGCCTCACAGGAGGTTACTGAAAAACCAAAAAATTCTGAAAGAAATACCTGCCATTTATCCTTTAGCCGCTTTTCTGGGCCTGTTTTTAGTTCACATAGCTATAAGTCATCGCGTGCAAATACAGCGAGTGAGCTTAAATTTCATCATGAGACATTCCCCTCAAAACCTGTACAAGAGGATGTGCAGGTTAAGCGAATGCCTCGGCTGCGAAAACGCGCTCACTCTTCAGAAACTTTTTTTACTTCACCACAAGGGAAAAAACTAAGAGTAGGCGAGCAATCAAAAGTTTCTGACTGCTTAGAGCACCCTTTAGCTCCGAGTAATGAATTGCTATTTTCGCAAAGTCATTGTGGCTTCTTTGATGGTTCTGCTACACGGAAGAATGATGTGTCCAATAAAAAAGGTGGCAAGGAAATGGTAACACAAAGTGACAGAAGATTATCAGCAACACCACACTAACAATAGTGATAAAATAAGTCGTTAATTGATTGGCTTAAGATTGATGTATAGGTAGAGCAGCAACTATCCATTAAAGGTAAGCGATCCACGGGCGTCCTTGCTTCCGTAGCTAACACGTGCTAGGTGCTATCCGGCGGCACATTCCATGGCAGCAGTGCCTCAATATCTTCTAATGTTTTGCAATGTGGTAGGCGCTCATAAAGATAGGTGAAGTATCGACAGACATTGTGATGATGCAGTTCAGCAGTTAGAGCTAGACTTGCATGCATTGCTAGTGCGTTAGCGCCTGGCATTGTGTCGCAAAATAGAAAGTTCTGGCTCTATGATAATTCCCGTGGTTGAGTTTATCCTTTATTAATAGCATAAAGCCTTCCTTTCCAAATTATTCAGGTATAGAATTTTCTCTCCATTTTAGCTCATAATAAGGACATTACCTATGCCGACCATTGACATCCAGTTTAATATTCCCTTCTTCCGTATCGATAAAGTTGAAGAAACTGAAACAGCAATTTTTATTTACGGGCAGACAGAAGAAACATCCGTTGGTTGTCATATTTGCGGTAAAGAAACCGCACGTTTTCACGGTTACGACAAAGAACGCAAGGTTAGGCATCTTCCTATTATGAACAAGCAGACCTATCTAATTTATCAGCCTAAGCGATATATCTGTTTTGAACATGGCTGCCATTGCCCAACGACTACTGCAACACCGGATTTTCATTCAAGTGATAGTCAATTTAGTTATGAACTAGAATTATATTTACTGCGCGAATTAGTTAACAGCACAGTAAAAGATGTAGCATTGAAAAATGACACAACAGAGAAGAAGATCGAAGGAATAATTAATCGCCATATCTCACCTAAGATTAATTGGTCGCAATTTAAATTTCTAGGTGATTTAGGGATTGATGAGATTAGTTTAGAAAAAGGAAAAGGCGCCTATATGACAATTATTACAGCCAGGATTAATGGTAAAGTTAGAATACTTTCAATCATTAAAGGTCGAAAAAAGCGTGATATAAAGCATTTTCTGCTTTCGATTCCTATAAAGCTTAGAAAGACAGTTGTGTCAGTTTGTACTGACATGTATAAGGGTTATGTTAACGCTGCCAGAGAGGTTTTTACTCCAATGCAGGTTATTGTTGACCGTTATCATGTTGCTAAACTGTATCGGCGAGCATTAGACAAGATGCGTCAAAAGGTGCTAGCCGATTTAAAAAAGGAGCTACCTCCTCATGAGTATGATAAAGTTAAAAACCTAGCTAATCTGCTCAGGGGACATAAAGAGTTTTTTACCAAAGAAGAAAATGAAAAGCTGAATACATTATTCTCCTACTCCTTTGAGTTAACAGAGTCATACCGAATGGCAAGAAAGCTAACGAGCATTTTTAATAAGGAGCAATCAATAAAATCTGGTACTAAAAGTATTGATGCCTGGATTCAGGAGGTTCAAAGTAAAAAGATTAATTGCTTTAAAAAATTCATAAAAACTCTTAAAGCCTTCAAAGTGGAAATCTGTAATTATTTTTCAGAGGGAAAGAATAGTGGGTTTGTTGAAGGATTTAATAATAAGATTAAAGTTTTGAAGCGTAGATGCTATGGGATTTTTGACCCAAAAACACTATTCAAAAGACTGTATATTGATATTAATGGATATGAGCTTTACTCTATAAATATAGGGTAAAACGCACCACGGGAAACCTCATAGAGCGGGTGCTGCCTCTATATAATGTAGGCTATATTACTGCTGGCACGCCAAAATCATTAACCTTCTCCCAAAACTGATCCCATCTTCCTTTAGTCTTTACTAGTGTTCTCAAGCATAAAACAATTTTCATTCCCTTGTCTTTCCAGCGCATTCCTGATCCGCCTAATCTTTGTTTAACAATTGTTTTACATGCTGCTTCAGTGACGCCAGAGCCAATTGGTGCATTCTGCTTAATCAAATTATGATACGACATTCGCTTTTCTTTAATATTATTTTCAAAATACGTAATTGTTCCTTCTAGCTTTTCTCTAAGCGATTTATTCAGTTTTTTATTTACATGCTCTTTAAGCTCAGCAAGTATTCTACCTGCCGCACCTTTCTTGTGCTTTAAGTCATGACATCGCTCTTGGAGCCAAACATCACGCTCATCTCTTTCAGATTTTTTGGTAAATATTGCCTTTGATGCTTCACCGAGATATTCAGTTGCATGCCAAAAATCTAAAATTTGCGTATCAGTATGTTTTTTTAGAAATGGCCAATTATTTTTTGCTCCATCAGCAACGCCAATTGTTTTAGCATCAGGGTAATATTTCTTTTTCAGCTTTATTTCCTTTTCAAGCCTATTAAAGAATTCATCTTTTCCATATTCTGGTGATGCTGCAACGTAGGTTGTGTGCAGGCGTGCACCATGCTTATCATACATGGAAATAGTTCCAACCATGCTCTCTCTATAACCATCATCAACGGTGAGGACATATGCACCATCTAAGCTAATGCTTAGCATCTCAACGCCTGCATCAAGCTTTGGCTCTTCATATTCCCACTCAGCCTCTTTGGCTTGTGCAATACCGCCAACAAAATCAGTTGCCCGTTGCAAGTATGAATGTGAGATTTTACGGTTATGATTGACCTTGAGATCATCAATAACACTAGGAGCAGGTAAGTTTGAGTATTTATGTGAGATTATTTTTGCAAATCGCGGTGTTGATCCTTGGATAATTCTAGCCTTATCTTCTAAAGGACAAAAGATCTTCCCGCCTTTAGAGGTTTGATAAACATAACGCTTAACTCGAGCAACTCCATAAGGCGTTTGGTAATTTGCTTCATCTCTACTTCGTGCTGTTAGCTTTATTTTTCCAACATGGATAGGAGAGCCATCTGCATCAAACTTACTTAATGCTTTTTCAGTGGCTAATGTTCCAACCTCATTAAGCCCATCAAGAATTGCGTCCTCACATTCAAGCATAGATCCTTTTAGTGGAAGCTTGAGTTCAATAGTTAATTCATTATTTTCATCAGAGATAATTCTAGCTGACATCCAAACACCATCCTTCATCATGTTAAAGTGTATATTATGCTATATATTCTACATTATATAAAGGCAGCACCCCATAGAGCCGAAATTTTGATACCGTTTTAAAAAGATGTTAAAACGGACTTAACTAAACTCGGCCTAGGTGGGGCCAAAATAAATTGTGAAAGTGGGGCCAATTTAGACTGCCGAACTCAGGTGTTAGCGTTGATCACTCTACAGTACAAAAATGGGTGGTTCGCTATGCGCCCCAGCTTGAGCAAGAGTTTCGTAAAAGCAAGCGCAAGCTTGCTGATAGTTGGAAGATGGATGAGACTTATATTAAGGTCAATGGCAAGCAAGTTTATCTTTATCGTGCAGTTGATAAGTACGGTAACACCGTTGATTTTATGCTGTCAGAGAAGCGTGATCGTAAGGCAGTTCTAGCTTTTTTTAATAAAGCGATTGGATCAAGCGGGTTACCCAAAAAGGTTAACATTGATAAAAGTGGTGCAAATACAGCAGCGTTGGAAAGACTCAACACCTTATTATTTTTATCTGGATTCTGGTTTGCGATGGTCGAGGTTAGGCGCATTAAATACCTCAATAATTTGGTCGAGCAAGACCATCGATCGATAAAGCGTATCACGAAATATACACTGGGTTTTAAAAAGTTCAATTCAGCTAAGGCAACAATAGCTGGTATTGAGTTATGCCATATGCTAAAAAAAGGGCAGATGCGAGGCAATAGCATGATGCCAGCCTGGCAGCAGTTCTACACGCTCGCAGACTAGTTGCGCCCAAAAATAGGCTACCTCATCTAGGTGTAAATTTTTCGACAGAACCAGGAATTTATAGGGTCTTAACTATTTTTTGTGTATCGCACATAGTTTTGCCTACCTGTTGAGCATCTATTTCCATAGTTAGTGTTTGTATGACCACGCTTGAAAAAAGTTGAGCTGTTGTTTGATTGGTGGGCGCCACTATTTAATTTTAACACTCTGTTATTAGGATTGGTGTATTGATTTTTTATCAATGGTTGCCTAGATTGATCAGGCCATGAAAAGGCTCGCCAGTTTTGTCGTGCAGAAAAACCACGTTTATTTTTTTTATCTGGATCTGCGCCTTTCGATAAAAGAATGGTGCAAATACTAGAAAACAAAGTAGTAGTATTTCTTCTTTGCTTAGCTGAATTTGCTGCAGCATTTAAGGCCTTGTTCATTTCTTGGTATCAGATTAGATGGTCAGGTATTGAGCATACATACAGTATAGTATTTCACGGATTGGTAATTATGGCTTATCTTGCCATATACTCTCGCATCCAAGTCAATAATGAAAGCAAAAGAGTGAGGCTGATCATGTCAACAACAAACAGTGCCGCTAAGTTAATGAATGCAGACGATAGAAAAGAACTTGCTTTAAAAGCATTAAAAAAAGATAAGTCAGTTTCTAAGCTGGCAGAACAAAATGATGTTAGCCGTAAGTTTGTGCATAAGCAAAAAAATAAATTGGTGAATGCAATTGATAGTGCTTTCTCAGAAACAGACGCGACTAATGATGCAAATAAGGTTTTGTACTATATACCAGTAACCAAGCAGTATATTTCTCTTATGGTTGTTTGCTTACTGCTTTTTTCTCGCTGCTCATTTAGGGGTATACGTAGATTTTTAAGTGTTTGTTTAGACTATGAGATCTCTCAAGGTGGAATTCATAACATTGCAGCTGTTGCGATTCAAAGAGCGGGGAAGATTAATTCTCAGGAAGACTTAAGCCAAGCCAAACTAGTAGCTAATGATGAAAAGTTTCACCTTAATAAACCAATTCTTTCTGGAACCGATATTCGTTCTTTATGTATCCGTCTTATTTCAGCATGATGCTCATGCTGCGCTCTCTTTAGTTTACTGCGCCTGTGATGAGCGGATGGTAATTAATTCCGCTAGCGAAGGCATAGAATAGTTTTTTGTAATTCTGTCATATATATAATCGAAGACATTAACTGCTAGCTTTTTACATGTCTCAGTAATTGTAACCATTGTATCCTTAGCTTTCGTTCCTTCTTCACTCATAGTATGAAGGTGTACATCGCGCATTCCAGCCTGCTTCCGAGCCATCAACTCTGCTGGATTGTTATGTAGAGGAAGCTCTGGCTTTTCCAGCACTAACAATAGCTGCCTTTTCTTTTTTAAGGTGAGCTCAATTTGTTTATCTAGTTTCTCGTAGCCAGTGATTGTTGAGAATAACTCAGTAAACTCATTGGATAGCTTATCTATCTCATCTTGCCCTGGGTTCTTTTTATATTCAATGAGCTTATGATAATAATCCCAAAACCTATCCAAGAAGCTGTCAACAGAGTCTTGGTGCTTCTTAAAAATTGGCGTCAGCTTTTTATAATGCCTACCCTCATGAACCCAGCACAAGGCGAGTGATTCAGTAATGAGCTTAAACTGTGGCGCATCATCGGTAATGAGTGTTTCTATCGCATAAGGACTCTTTCTATATGTTGAGATAGCTGCCGCATCAGTAATCAGCTTTCTATATTTTGGAAATTTTTTATCACCTAATACCTTATCAAGAATAACTTCCAGCTCCTTACTGTTTAAGATAGTCGATGAGTGAAATACCTTTAAGCTTTCGATTACCTTGTGGGGTAAGTTCATAGTAGCCAGTAAATTAAAAGCGGCCTCATTTAATGTGAACCCAAAGTGGTCTTTGCTTAACATTTCAATGACGCTTAATCGACTTTTACTGGTCAGCGTAAAGTAAGCTAAATAATACTCATTACCCAATACATTAACATAACGGTTTTTCCCATCCTCTCTAGCGTTGGTGTCATCTAGGTGCTGGTAGTTCGTGGATTGTAAACCTGCCTTCACAACTTCTACCTTCTCGGGCTCAAGTATCGTAGGCGTTTTAATTGTGAAGCTATGGATGGTTGATTTACTAATATCTATGTTGGCGGTTTTATAAAATGTCTCAAGGCTTTCTAGCGTCATACCACCTTGAGTATTTAGGAAGCTTGTCCAGCTTTTAATAGTAGGGCCGAACTGGCCCTCATAACCAGTTGGCAGAGGTGCTGTATAGTGTTTGTTTTCAGAAGGGGAGTAATATTGTTGGCGCAAAAAAAGAGTGTTATTAGCAGCAATTTTTATATCCTGGATAAGTGTTTTCTTAGAGCCATTTGGCACAGCATCGCTGGGCAACGAATCTGGATTAATTGTTAGTGTCACTGTATTAGAGACTTCGAGATTTTTTTTACTAGATTTTGGCTTTCTAGTTTTATTGGTTTTATTTCCTCTTCTATCCTTCTCGGAGGAATGATCCTTGTCCTTGTTAGCGCGCGTTTGCTTTCTAACATTAGGCTTTCCTTGCTCACCTTTATATTTATTTAATGCGTTATTTAACGATTGCACCTTGTCTTCTAGCTTTATGATTTTCTCAGCCTGACTTTCACATACATTGCTAAAATCTGTTTCTAGTGCTGTTGGTGTAACAGTATTATTAAATCTCTCAATGAGATCGGCTAAAACTGATTTGTCAGGTTGTTTTTTCATAGGAAGAGTATACCACGGGTTTGAAAAGGTAAATTTTCCCCACACAGATGGCCGTACTGCTGAAATTATTTTTAAGCCATGAACCTGATCGATGAAAAAATAATCCGAGCATACAGCGTTGTTATAGAGCGCACATCATGCTTTTATGACACACGATGATTCCAATATAAAATTTCCAAATTTGCACGAAAAAGCTGTCAAGAACTTTTTGAATTATTTTCAAATCATGCTGATATTGAACGGATACTTCTTTATATTGTTATTTGCTTCGCCTAGAAGACCTGAGAACTACCCAAAATTGTTATCTCCCTACCTGAACTGAATTCGATAATTCTTTTTGTTCTTCTTGAGAAACACTATTTTCTTTAAAAAATTGCTCTACTAAGTGATACGTTAGAAGTTTTCTAATACCCTTCGCAATAAAGTGTCGTGTCACCTTGCCCTTACCATCTCCTAATTTAGCTAGCATAATTGCGTAATCGTCATAAGCTTTTTCCTTACCTATCTCATACAAATATGAGGCCACATAAAAACATACAGCCAGTAGATTTTGTATCCCTTTAAAATTTTTTATCTGCATATTTTCCCAGCCTAGTCCTTCCTTGAGAAATTTAAAAACATATTCAATTTTCGCACGAGATAGATAGGCTATGTATACCTCATACGCCTCATCAAAAGTCGTTACTTTTTTATTAGTTAATAGCAGCATGTCATTCTTAAAAATTCTCCTACCATCTCTGCCTGTAATTTGGATTTTAATTGCATTGAAGTTCTCAAACTCTCCAAAATAAATAGTTATTTTTCCGTCTTGTACGCAATTCTTTCCAACTGTTAACTTTTGGAATTGCTTTTCGCCTTGAGCATCAAAATCAGCGTTAATCAGCTTAAGCTTTTTACCATCATCACCTCTACCTTCTATTGTTCTTGTTATTTTTGAGCGAATAATAAAGTCTTGATCTAGGTTTGTATCAATTAGTGAGAGATAGTCATTATCATCAAACTCTCTATCTAGAATATGGGTAATGGTTGCATCTTCATTCTTTGATTTTAGGCAGATTCCTATTTTTTCTATTTCACGAATAGACAGCAGCTTTTTATTAAAGTAATCACCAGATTCATAAAGACTCTTGGCCTCTTTATCTCCCTCAAATGGCTTTCCAGCCTCTATTTTCTTAATATGCTCAGCTTTTAAAAACTTAGGGTCTTTATTGCTGTAGCTTACATGCGATAGTAGATGCACAGCCTTATCACCAGGTACTAATGCAACTGCGTTATGCGTGCTGTAACCATTGATAATATCCCCGTCCAGACTCCTTACTTTACCTAGATTTTCAGTTTGCTTGCTATGTGGCTTTCTAATATCAGAAGGATCATGAAGAACATCAATTTTACTGGCGTGTGAAAGTTTTTCACAGCTCTGTTCTAGCAATACATCATTTGTTTTTATTGGATCTAAATCGGTGCTTTTATTTTCACCGGTAAGTGTACGAATCATCTTTTTATACTCATTGTTATCTTTTGATGAACTGAACAACTTACAACTACCTTCAGTTAATAGCTTTCCTACAATCGTCGATAGATTTTTTTAAAACAACTTTCCCAGTTAATTTTGAAAAAAGAGGGGCAGCGTAATCGGCGAAGTTTAACATTTATACTCATCTCGTTAGTCTTGTTAAAAAGACAAAGCATAGTCATTTTTACACAATATTTCAGCATTATTTTGCTGATTTAAATTTTGGGTAGTTTTCAGTAGAAGACACACGTGATGGAGATACGTGGGCAAGAAATTTACTAGAGCTGAAGAAAAAACATTTTTTACCAGAGGCTGTTTATGGTGACGATGGCAGTGGTTTGTATGCTGGACATAAACTTGTAATGCCAGATGTTCCTTACCACAGAGATCATTTTCACATCATCCATGAGTTACTTGAGGTTCGTCGTTACTTTAGAAATAGGAAAAAAAGTTCTATCACATATCTAAACCAACGAGAGAATAAGTATTACAAGTCAGGCCGGCTTCGCCGGCAACTTTCTAAGCCTCTAAGAGTTTAGTCTTTACAAAGCCACGAGTATTATTAAGTCTCAAACTAGTCAAACCTGCCCATGGAATAATAACGAATAAAAATAACACACCTGCTATAGAAATTGCTTCAGGTAGCTGAGCAATAACTCACCTACTATACGCGCTTCTCATTTTACTCTAAGAATAATGAAACGCTTTAGTATCAAACAAATCTTGGTAACCAATCAGAACTGGTGGAACTTTCACACCAAGTACAAAGATAAAATCAGAGAAGCTATTGTCATTGGCATTGTTAAGCTGCTTAGCTGCAAACATCCTATGCGTGGCCATAAAGAGTATCATTGCAGTAATCCAAACTGTTCACACGTCAAATACATCCGCCATACCTGCAAAGCTAAAAGCTGTTCATCGTGTGGTAAAAAAGCCACAGAAGTATGGATACAACAACAAATGGCAATCTTACCCAACACTGCATGGCAACACATCACATTCACCATGCCCTCTACTCTTTGGGACTGCTTTTGGACAAACAGAGAGCTTCTTAATTTACTCCCACCATTAGCAGCAAAGGTGTTACTCAAGCTTGCTAAAAACAAGAGGGTTAAACCCGGTGTATTTATCGCGCTTCACACCTTTGGCAGAGATCTAAAGCGCAATGTGCATCTTCATGCGTCAATCACTCTGGGTGGTATCAACAAAGAGTTAACACAATGGAAAAGCCTCTACTTCCATCAACCTACACTAATGTCCATGTGGCGTTATGAGGTCATTAACCTTTTTAGAAACCACCACCAGGACAAAGGGCTTATTCTGCCAAATCAGTTAGCCTCTACACTGAACCACACTTTCAACTTTAATCAACTGCTTGATCAGCTTTACCAAGAACGATGGGTAGTACATTGCGCAAAGCCCTCAAAGAATCACAAACAAAACGTTAAATACTTAGGTCGATACACCAAACGTCCTCCTATTGCTGAGTCAAAAATTAAAAACTTTGATGGGAGCAGCCTCAGTTTTAATTATCTTGATCACGTCTCTAAAACCTACAAGCAATTTAAATTAACCGCGGAAGAGTTTATTGCTCGATTTATTCAACACATTCCTGATGTTGGCTTTCGTATGGTGCGTTATTATGGGTTTCTTGCTAACCGGGTGCGAGGTGAGATGCTACCCAAAGTCAGACTCCTATTAGGTGAAACTGATCCAAACACACCCCAGGTCAATTACCGCACCTTAATGCAAAATAATTTTAACATTGACCCCTATGAATGTGTTCTATGCGGTAGCCAAATGTTTTTAGCTAACTGCTGGTATAGACAACCTAACCGTTACAAATTGCTATCAAAGCATCGTGAACTCGCCTTACTGAAAAAAATCTAATAACTTCCTAGGGGGGTAGTCCGTCCAAAACAACAAATAACAGCTAGTTTTGGCTATTGTTTGTCATAACTAACCCTGCCCCACCACTAAATCGATTTTATAAAAAATACCTGTGCTAAAATTACTCATTTTAATTGGTGGTATTTTTACCAATTGACACATTGAAATTCCTTAATATCAAGGCAATTACTAAAGGTAATGAAGCGCTACATGAAGAGCAGTTATTCATGGCGGTAAAAGAGGCAGGACAAGCTGGGCACTTATCAAGCTCTATTGACACGTTAGTAGACTGGTTGTGTCATGATGTTTTAGTAAAAGCAGGCCCAGCACCAGAGCAACGTAGTGAGTTATATGACTTCATTGTTAATGAACTAAAAACCCTTGAGTTAATTCATCCTCATCGTATTAAATCAATTCGAGTTATGTTGGAGAATGCCAAACACTTAGCTTTATCATTTATGATGACAATTGATAATAAATTTCAGGTAATTGCTGAATCTAATAATATCTCTGTAAATACTTTGTGGAAAATAGCTGAATTACAAAGGTGTAAGGAAGGGTCAATGAAATATGCTGTTCGTGCGTTACCCTTACAAGATGAATTGGGTGATGATTTCTATGACATAGAAGAACTTGTGACTCGAGTGCTAGAGGGCACGGAACGCACAAGCTCTATGGCAGAAAACCTGCATAGTCGTATATCTCCCTACTTATTTGTACGTAAGCAAGTAGGGAATGGATTTCTTAATTTACTACGCTTCTTTTTAAATCATGAGAAAATCGAGCGTAGCGAAAAAAGCTTTCGTCATCAGAAAACTCCAGCACATATTTTAACTGGTCAGGAGCATCCACACTGGGTAGAAATGCTGGGCTTCAAACGTTTTCAACGAGCAGCATAACGCAATCTAATTTTTAAAGAGCAGTAGTTATTATGCTTTAATTGGGTAGGTATTTCTATGCGCCCTGATACCTAAAATACACCGTAATTGAACCAAGCCCAAAATCAGATACCAAACACTAAAGCTACCTGTGACACTACTTTTATATATGCGCTCTTTTAAGACGCAATACCCGTGATAATTTGTGGTTATCACGGGTTTTTATTCGAAGGTGCGGCTTGTCCTTTTTAAGCTACAGAAATAGATCGAGTTTTCAAAAAATTAGTATTATGATCAGCTAAACTCTGTTTCATATGACTAACTCTTTGTTCCAGTAGCTCTCTATATCCTTTCATTGTGATCTCACTGTCATTGTTACCGGACTTACTTTTTTTCCATTCCATATAAGTCTTCATTTGTACCACAGTCCTTCTTGCAATCATTTCTTCTCTTGGTGTGGAAAAATCACTATTACAAACTACTAATCCATCTTTGCAGTCACTAGCTTCATTAATAGTCGATAGGCAGGCATTAGTTTCCTGATTACAAACCCTTTGATTAAGCTGACTCGATACACATTCCAGTTCCTCAACAACTTTTTCTAACCTCTTTCTTTCTTCAATCGTTTGATCTAATGTCTCTTTTATATTTTGAAGTATATCCGTCATTTGGTTGCTTTTGTTTGAAAAAATTCCATCTATTTTTTTGTACAATAAATTTAATTGCGCTCTAGACATTTCTGCATCCTCATGTGCAAACGTGTACAATTCCATCTGTGCACGTAAGTTAGCATCCATCTGACTCAACTGCTCCTCATGAAGCTCCGTTAATTTTTTGTATTGATCATCTGCACTCTTTAATTTCTCATTTAGATTCTCTAACTGTAATTGCATATTTTCATTTAAGGCCTGATAGTTACCATTTTCTTTCTTATATTCAGAGTTTAATTCTTTTAGTTTTAGGGTCTCAGCTTTTAAAGTGGTTATTTCTGTCTTCAACTGGTTGACATTCAGCTCTAAATCACTAACGTTTTTTTCTAATCTATC
Organism: Gammaproteobacteria bacterium; assembly: GCA_965196985.1. Lineage (GTDB taxonomy): Bacteria > Pseudomonadota > Gammaproteobacteria > UBA12402 > UBA12402 > 2-12-FULL-35-23. Next base: position 16,110 of record CBDALO010000255.1, read on the forward strand.
AATATTCTCTGAAAGTGATGTGATAAGTTTATTAACTATATTCTCTAACGAAAGCCTATAATATAAATTGTAACTCATTGCCGCAAAGCCTGCTAAAGCTAGACCATGTCCTGCTAGTCCAATCCAACTCTTAGACATCCAACCATTACTTTCCGGATTAACCATATTATTAATAGAGTTTCCTAAATTAAAAACAAACCAACCAGTATTAAATAAAATCGAACCGAAATTAAGCAATTTCCACCCTATACTAGGGGACAAATACCCTTGTAATTTAACAATTTCTGTTTTTATATCATCCCCATTATGACTACTAGGTATTAAAATACTGCTACTTGCACCGCTAGAAGCTTGTGCTTCAACATCTTGATTATCAGAATCTATCATAAACCACTCCTTGATTAAAAAATACATGCATCAATTGACTTCAAATCAATCTCCATAACTTTCTTGAGTTCGGCAGTCTAAATTGGCCCCACTTTCACAATTTATTTTGGCCCCACCTAGGCCGAGTTTAGTTAAGTCCGTTTTAACATCTTTTTAAAACGGTATCAAAATTTCTATATACTAGGCAATCTTTTTGCTAATTTTAAGTCATAGGCTTACCTCCTCAATTATCTTTTTAGCTTTGATCGTATCTTCAAGACGAGCGGAATCTTTGCCAGTATCAATAATGTGTGCGTTATGCGTTATTCTATCGATCAGTGCTCGACATAACCGTTGATCTGGAAAGATTGACGTCCATTCACTAAAGGGAAGATAGAGCGTTATTTTGTCTGTAAAAACCAACTTCAGTACTTAGAAAAACCTTTAAAATTCTAAATGGCACTCTATTGTACCTGTCTCATCGCATAATATCTTAAATTAATTATGCTAATCAATCTAAAAAATTATTTATACCTCAAATTTTTCTCCTCTCAAAATAAATTATTAACTTTTAGGTAATAGCAATTATATCTCGTTAATAAGAACAAGAATGATCTATCCTAAAACCCTATGAAGCCTTATTATTCACTTCAACTTAAGTATCTAGGTGATCCGCTCCACTGGTCATCAATTTCCTCTAAAACAGCTGATACGAGCCTTAGGCACGATTCAGTATTAGGGAAAATTCCAACTGTATGCGTCCTTCTTTTTACCTCTCTGTTTACGCGCTCAGCTATGTTACTGGTTCTTAATCTTTTTTGATGCGGCCTGTCAAAGTTCATCACTACTAAGCCCTCCGGTATATTCACTTCCAACCAAGAAGAAAGCTCTGGTGCTGTTTGCTGATATTTATCTACCGCCATAGCCAATAGTCTTTCCGACTCATGAATGTTTGAGGCATTAAATATAGCTGTAATCTCCTCAGCTACTGGTTCCTTCATTGAGCGCTTTGGTATGTGAGCCTGAGCATTTTGCTGCAAATGAAATTGGCAGCGTTGCCAAGGAACACTGGGGAACACAGCTCTTCTAGCGGCTTTTAGGCCAGTATGAGCGTCGCTAGTAATCAACTCAATACCATGTATACCTCGCTCAACCAACTGCTGAAGAAAATCACGCCAATGTACCTCAGCCTCTGATAACGCAACAGAAACACCTAGCACTGTTCTCTTGCCGGTTGATTCATCAAAGCCATAGGCTATCAATACCGCACAGTCTTGTACTGTGCCGCTAGTGCGCACCTTCTCATAACGTGCATCTAGCCAAAGATATTTTATCTTTCCTAACGGCTTATTTCGCCATTTCTTTAAATCTTCATCCAACAATTTAGCGCAACGGCTTACCTCTGTGCTTGAAATATCTGTTCCACAGAGTTGCTTTAGCACCTTTTCAACTTTGCGCGTGGAAACCCCATGCACATACATTTCAGCGACAGCCAGCTTAAGTGCTCTATCAGAGCGTACACCTCGCTCTAAGACTGATGGATAGAAGGCTTCATTGGAGTCTCTAACCTGCGGTATCTGTAGCTCAAGCTGACCTTGACCTGTGTTAATTAACCTTGGTTTAAAGCCGTTCGCATATCCGTTTCTATCGCCAGTTCGCTCATAAGGACTGGCATTTAAATGGCGCTCCCTTTCTATTAACATAGCCTCATTCATCAACCTGGAGACAAGCTTAGGTAAAGCTTCAAACCCCTCCATCACTAAAACATGTATGGCTTCTTCGATTAAGTTCTCATTTTTATAGCAGCTCATTGTCATTCCTCTTTTTTGGTTAAGTTTACCTTAAAAGGAATTTCTAATCTGACTGAGTCGCCTGCTTATTTTCAGCAAGTCAATGGAATTTACAGAAAGGATGGCGCACTAGCAAAGGGAAGGTTGGTCGTTATAATGATTGGCAATCGTTCTTGACGTTGACTAATAACCTGAAACAAGAGCTCAGAGTCAGTTTTGCTTAATGGCAAATAGCCAAGTTCATCAAGAATCAATAAGTTATAACGCGCATATCTCTGTGTTATGCTCGACAGTACCCTGCTATCCTTTGCTTCTATTAATAGGTTGACTAACTGACTAGTGCTAGTAAAGCGAACAGACTCTCCTTGAGCTGCAGCGGCATAGCCAAGCGCACAGGCTAAGTGAGTTTTTCCAGTCCCTGGTTCTCCAATCAATATGATGGGTTTAGCTTCTTTGATATACTGCCCCTGAGCTAGCTCACGGAGTAGCACCTCTGGAAGCCATGGTGCGCGCTCAAAGTTAAAGCCCTCCAACGTTTTTACGGTTGGAAACCTTGCCTCCTTAATCCGCCGCGAGGCCCGACGCTGCAATCGTGCCTCTAACTCCTCATTCAACAAATTAAAGAGAAACTCATCATAAGGCAATTGTTGTCGAGAGGCTTGCTGGCAAGAATCGCTAACTTGCTTGGCTAGTGTTGATAATTGAAGCTTTGTACACATCTCAATAAGTAGTTCAATCTTCATGCGCACCTCCCCGTGTTAATCAATAGCGCATCATATTGATCAACACTTCCCATTGGCCTTTCATAGGCAACGAGCTTACCAAGGTCTGCTAAAGTTAACTTAGGCACTGTATCAGGTTGGCTTAAGTGATATCTCATCAGTAATTTAATGGCATCTAATTGATAAGCACCAGTAGCTACCGCTTTCTCTAGTACGGATTTAATGTTGTCAAACTGATAATCTCTAGCCCGCCAAAGAAAATCCACAAATAAGCGGTTTGCCTCACTTCTGGCATTGGTATTAAGTAATGCCTGCCAATATTTATCATAGATTTCTGGCCATTTATTTTTTTGTCTAGCCTGAGCGAGTGCGTATGATCCAGAGAGAGCGCCAGGTTTGTGTTTTAATAGGGGGAGATAATGATCTATTTCGGTAATCATTTTATATTGCTCATAGCACCTAGTGTGTGTTGCTATTAGCTTACCCTTTTTGTAGAGATGGATTTGCAGAGCGCCAATCCTGGCTCCTGTAGTTTGGCCAACATAGTTGACTGGCACAGAATAATAATTACCTTTAACGCTGACCAAGCTTTTACTGTTGACTTGCGGGCTAGCCACTTCCGTTGTATCAAAGCACTTATTAGGGAGCGGTTTCAGTACAGCTCTTTCTACTTGCCACCTCTCAGCAACAGAACTGGTATATCCTGTAATCACGCGACCTTCATCCTGCTTGCAAGCAGTTAGCAGCAATTCATTCAATGCAAAAAGGTCATTGACTTGCGGAACAGGGGTTAGATGAGATCGCCTGAATCGTCCAACACCTCCTTCAACACCACCCTTTTCATGAGCACCCTGGATCCCTGGCTGGCAGAAGAATGCCTCAAATAAATAATGTGACCTCATGGTAATAAAGTTCTCGGTTTCGATGCGTTTACGTCCCTTCAGTACCTTCTTAACAGCCGAAGTTAAATTGTCATAAGAGATCCTCTTAAATACACCACCAAAATAATTAAAAGCTGCCACATGGGCTTCTAAAAAGGATTGCTGATTCTGACGCTCAAATGCCATATGAAACTCTAATCCGCTATGGCAAGCCCGCATTTGGAAAAAGTAGATCTTTTTGCGGCCATCAGGAAAATCAACCATTGCTTCATACCAGTCAACTTCTGCCTCCTCCCCAGGGGAATGAAATTGCGGCACAAAGGCCTTGCTATTAATACCCATCTCCTTCTTTGCCTTACTCACGTATTGAGTAACAGAGGACAATGAGCCAATGAATTGCTGTTCGACGACTAATCGATCAAAAATACGCTTATTGGTATGCCTTTGCTTTCTTGGTGCTTTTTTATCATCAATAAGAATTTGATCAATAATAGACTTAATAATGGGCGTGAGAACTGTACACCGCCTCTCTACTTTTGCACGCTTAGGTGGGTTAGCATTAGCAAGGGCCTGTCTCACCACTCGTCTATGAATTGATCTTTCACGAGCTATTCTTCGAATGCTTTTATCTTGGTTAAAATGTTCTTTTCGTATAATTTCAAATAATTCCACTTTGCTCACCTTCTAGTCCTCCGCTGAATAAACTAAGGCATTTATAGGCTTAGGATATTAGCGGATCTGTGGCTTAGGTGGGGCCTTGTTCATTTCTGGGTATCAGATTAGATGGTCAGGTATTGAGCATACATACAGTATAGTATTTCACGGATTGGTAATTATGGCTTATCTTGCCATATACTCTCGCATCCAAGTCAATAATGAAAGCAAAAGAGTGAGGCTGATCATGTCAACAACAAACAGTGCCGCTAAGTTAATGAATGCAGACGATAGAAAAGAACTTGCTTTAAAAGCATTAAAAAAAGATAAGTCAGTTTCTAAGCTGGCAGAACAAAATGATGTTAGCCGTAAGTTTGCGCATAAGCAAAAAAATAAATTGGTGAATGCAATTGATAGTGCTTTCTCAGAAACAGACGCGACTAATGATGCACATAAGGTTTTGTACTATATACCAGTAACCAAGCAGTATATTTCTCTTATGGTTGTTTGCTTACTGCTTTTTTCTCGCTGCTCATTTAGGGGTATACGTAGATTTTTAAGTGTTTGTTTAGACTATGAGTTCTCTCAAGGTGGAATTCATAACATTGCAGCTGTTGCGATTCAAAGAGCGGAGAAGATTAATTCTCAGGAAGACTTAAGCCAAGCCAAACTAGTAGCTAATGATGAAAAGTTTCACCTTAATAAACCAATTCTTTCTGGAACCGATATTCGTTCTTTATATTGTTATTTGCTTCGCCTAGAAGACACACGTGATGGAGATACGTGGGCAAGAAATTTACTAGAGCTGAAGAAAAAACATTTTTTACCAGAGGCTGTTTATGGTGACGATGGCAGTGGTTTGTATGCTGGACATAAACTTGTAATGCCAGATGTTCCTTACCACAGAGATCATTTTCACATCATCCATGAGTTACTTGAGGTTCGTCGTTACTTTAGAAATAGGAAAAAAAGTTCTATCACATATCTAAACCAACGAGAGAATAAGTATTACAAGGCAATTACTAAAGGTAATGAAGCGCTACATGAAGAGCAGTTATTCATGGCGGTAAAAGAGGCAGGACAAGCTGGGCACTTATCAAGCTCTATTGACACGTTAGTAGACTGGTTGTGTCATGATGTTTTAGTAAAAGCAGGCCCAGCACCAGAGCAACGTAGTGAGTTATATGACTTCATTGTTAATGAACTAAAAACCCTTGAGTTAATTCATCCTCATCGTATTAAATCAATTCGAGTTATGTTGGAGAATGCCAA
>CBDALO010000256.1:0-26003 GCA_965196985.1 Gammaproteobacteria bacterium
CATGTTTTTTCTGAAAATCTAGTAGTAATTCATTGGAAAAATTGCTTGGTTTCATTGCAATTCAGTGTTTTACATTGGTTTAAAGCATTTCTATGTGAATTTAAGCGACTGGTTGTGAGAAAATCAATGTTTTTTTAGTAAACACTGTTTTAAGCCTAGTTAGTGTGATTGCAAATAACATGTTTTTTCTGAAAAACAAGCTGTAATTCATTGGAAAAATTGCTTGGTTTCATTGCAATTCAGTGTTATACATTGGTTTAAATCATTTTTATGTGAGGTTAAGCGACTGTTTTTGAGAAAATCAATGTTTTTTTAGTAAACACTGTTTTAGGCCAAGTTAGTGTGATTGCAAATAACATGTTTTTTCTGAGAAACTTGCAGTAATTCTTTTAAAAAGTTGCTTGGTTTCATTGCAATTCAGTGTTTTACCGTGGTGTAAAGCATTTTTATGTGAGTTTAATCGACTGTTTTTGAGAAAATCAATGTTTTTTTAGTAAAGACTGTTTTAGGCCTAGTTAGTGTGATTGCAAATAACATGTTTTTTCTGAAAAACTAGCAGTATTTCTTTGGAAAAATTGCTTGGTTTCATCGCAATTCAGTGTTTTACATTGGTTTAAAGCATTTTTATGTGAGTTTAATCGACTGTTTTTGAGAAAATAAATGTTTTTTTAGTAAACACTGTTTTAGGCCTAGTTAGTGTGATTGCAAATAACATGTTTTTTCTGAAAAACTAGCAGTAATTCTTTGGAAAAATTGCTTGGTTTTATTGCAATTCAGTGTTTTACATTGCTTTAAAGCATTTTTATGTGAGTTTAATCGACTGTTTTTGAGAAAATCAATGTTTTTTTAGTAAACACTGTTTTAGGCCAAGGTAATGTGATTGCAAATAACATGGTTTTTCTGAAAAACAAGCAGTAATTCAATAGACAAATTGCTTGGTTTCATTGCAACTCAGTGTTTTACATTGGTTTAAAGCAGTTTTATGTGAGTTTAGTCGACTGTTTTTGAGAAAATAAATGTTGTTTTAGTAAACATTGTATTAGGCCAAGTTAATGTGATTGCAAATAACATGTTTTTTCTGAAAATCTAGTAGTAATTCATTGGAAAAATTGCTTGGTTTCATTGCAATTCAGTGTTTTACATTGGTTTAAAGCATTTCTATGTGAATTTAAGCGACTGGTTGTGAGAAAATCAATGTTTTTTTAGTAAACACTGTTTTAAGCCTAGTTAGTGTGATTGCAAATAACATGTTTTTTCTGAAAAACAAGCTGTAATTCATTGGAAAAATTGCTTGGTTTCATTGCAATTCAGTGTTATACATTGGTTTAAATCATTTTTATGTGAGGTTAAGCGACTGTTTTTGAGAAAATCAATGTTTTTTTAGTAAACACTGTTTTAGGCCAAGTTAGTGTGATTGCAAATAACATGTTTTTTCTGAGAAACTTGCAGTAATTCTTTTAAAAAGTTGCTTGGTTTCATTGCAATTCAGTGTTTTACCGTGGTGTAAAGCATTTTTATGTGAGTTTAATCGACTGTTTTTGAGAAAATCAATGTTTTTTTAGTAAAGACTGTTTTAGGCCTAGTTAGTGTGATTGCAAATAACATGTTTTTTCTGAAAAACTAGCAGTATTTCTTTGGAAAAATTGCTTGGTTTCATCGCAATTCAGTGTTTTACATTGGTTTAAAGCATTTTTATGTGAGTTTAATCGACTGTTTTTGAGAAAATAAATGTTTTTTTAGTAAACACTGTTTTAGGCCTAGTTAGTGTGATTGCAAATAACATGTTTTTTCTGAAAAACTAGCAGTAATTCTTTGGAAAAATTGCTTGGTTTTATTGCAATTCAGTGTTTTACATTGCTTTAAAGCATTTTTATGTGAGTTTAATCGACTGTTTTTGAGAAAATCAATGTTTTTTTAGTAAACACTGTTTTAGGCCAAGTTAGTGTGATTGCAAATAACATGTTTTTTCTGAAAAACTAGCAGTAATTCGTTGGAAAAATTGCTTGGTTTCATTGCAATGCAGTGTTTTACATTGCTTTAAAGCATTTTTATGTGAGTTTAATCGACTGTTTTTGAGAAAATCAATGTTCTTTTAGTAAACACTGTTTAAGGCATAGTTAGTGTGATTGCAAATAACATGTTTTTTCTGAAAAACTAGCAGTAATTCTTTGAAAAAATTGCTTGGATTCATTGCAATTCAGTGTTTTACATTGGTTTAAAGCACTTTTATGTGAGTTTAATCGACTGTTTTTGAGAAAATCAATGTTTTTTAGCAAACACTGTTTTAGGCCAAGTTAGTGTGATTGCAAATAACATGTTTTTTCTGAAAGACTAGCAGTAATTCATTGGAAAAACTGCTTGGTTTCATTGCAATTTAGTGTTTTACATTGGTTTAAAGCATTTTTATGTGAGTTTAATCGACTGTTTTTGAGAAAATCAATGTTTTTTTAGTAAACACTGTTTTAGGCCAAGTTAGTGTGATTGCAAATAACATGTTTTTTCTGAAAAACTAGCAGTAATTCATTGGAAAAATTGCTTGGTTTAATTGCAATTCAGTGTTTTACATTGGTTTAAAGCATTTTTATGTGAGTTTAATCGACTGTTTTTGAGAAAATCAATGTTTTTTTAGTAAACACTGTTTTAGGCCAAGTTAGTGTGATTCCAAATAACATGTTTTTTCTGAAAAACTAGCAGTAATTCTTTGGAAAAATTGCTTGGTTTCATTGCAATTCAATGTTTTACATTGGTTTAAAGCATTTTTATGTGAGTTTAGTCGACTGTTTTTGAGAAAATCAATGTTTTTTTAGTCAACACTGTATTAGGCCAAGTTAATGTAATTGCAAATAACATGTTTTTTCTGAAAAACTAGCAGTAATTCATTGGAAAAAATGCTTGGTTTCATTTTAATTCAGTGTTTTACATTGGTTTAAAGCATTTTTATGTGAGTTTAATCGACTGTTTTTGAGAAAATCAATGTTTTTTTAGTAAACACTGTTTTAGGCCAAGTTAGTGTGATTGCAAATAACATGTTTTTTCTGAAAAACTAGCAGTGATTCATTGGAAAAAGTGCTTGGTTTCATTGCAATTCAGTGTTTTACATTGGTTTAAAGCATTTTTATGTGAGTTTAATCGACTGTTTTTGAGAAAATCAATGTTTTTTTAGTAAACACTGTTTTAGGCCAAGTTAGTGTGATTGCAAATAACATGGTTTTTCTGAAAAACAAGCAGTAACTCATTGGAAAAATAACTTTATTTCATTGCAATTCAGTGTTTCACATTGGTTTAAAGCATTTTTATGTGAGTTTAATCGACTGTTTTTGAGAAAATCAATGTTTTTTTAGTAAACACTGTTTTAGGCCTACTTAGTGTGATTGCAAATAACATGTTTTTCCTGAAAAACTAGCAGTAATTCTTTGGAAAAACTGCTTGGTTTCATTGCTTTTCAGTGTTTTACATTGGTTTAAAGCATTTTTAAGTGAGTTGAAGCGACTGCTTTTGAGAAAATCAATGTTTTTTTAGTAAACAATTTTTTAGGCCTAGTTAGTGTGATTGCAAATAACATGGTTTTTCTGAAAAACAAGCAGTAACTCATTGGAAAAATTGCTTTATTTCATTGCAATTCAGTGTTTTACATTGGTTTAAAGCATTTTTATGTGAGTTTAATCGACTGTTTTTGAGAAAATCAATGTTTTTTTAGTAAACACTTTTTTAGGCCTAGTTAGTGTGATTGCAAATAACCTTTTTTTTTCTGAAAAAAAAGCAGTAATTCATTGTAAAAATTGCTTGGTTTCATTGCAATTCAGTGTTATACATTGGTTTAAATCATTTTTATGTGAGGTTAAGCGACTGTTTTTGAGAAAATCAATGTTTTTTTAGTAAACACTGTTTTAGGCCAAGGTAATGTGATTGCAAATAACATGGTTTTTCTGAAAAACAAGCAGTAATTCAATAGACAAATTGCTTGGTTTCATTGCAACTCAGTGTTTTACATTGGTTTAAAGCAGTTTTATGTGAGTTTAGTCGACTGTTTTTGAGAAAATAAATGTTGTTTTAGTAAACATTGTATTAGGCCAAGTTAATGTGATTGCAAATAACATGTTTTTTCTGAAAATCTAGTAGTAATTCATTGGAAAAATTGCTTGGTTTCATTGCAATTCAGTGTTTTACATTGGTTTAAAGCATTTTTATGTGAGGTTAAGCGACTGTTTTTGAGAAAATCAATGTTTTTTTAGTAAACACTGTTTTAGGCCAAGTTAGTGTGATTGCAAATAACATGTTTTTTCTGAGAAACTCGCAGTAATTCTTTTGAAAAGTTGCTTGGTTTCATTGCAATTCAGTGTTTTACCGTGGTGTAAAGCATTTTTATGTGAGTTTAATCGACTGTTTTTGAGAAAATCAATGTTTTTTTAGTAAAGACTGTTTTAGGCCTAGTTAGTGTGATTGCAAATAACATGTTTTTTCTGAAAAACTAGCAGTATTTCTTTGGAAAAATTGCTTGGTTTCATTGCAATTCAGTGTTTTACATTGGTTTAAAGCATTTTTATGTGAGTTTAATCGACTGTTTTTGAGAAAATCAATGTTTTTTTAGTAAACACTGTTTTAGGCCAAGTTAGTGTGATTGCAAATAACATGTTTTTTCTGAAAAACTAGCAGTAATTCTTTGGAAAAATTGCTTGGTTTCATTGCAATTCAGTGTTTTACATTGGTTTAAAGCATTTTTATGTGAGTTTAGTCGACTGTTTTTGAGAAAATCAATGTTTTTTTAGTAAACACTGTTTTAGGCCAAGTTAGTGTGATTGCAAATAACATGTTTTTTCTGAAAAACTAGCAGTAATTCATTGGAAAAAATGCTTGGTTTCATTTTAATTCAGTGTTTTACATTGGTTTAAAGCATTTTTATGTGAGTTTAATCGACTGTTTTTGAGAAAATCAATGTTTTTTTAGTAAACACTGTTTTAGGCCAAGTTAGTGTGATTGCAAATAACATGTTTTTTCTGAGAAACTCGCAGTAATTCTTTTGAAAAGTTGCTTGGTTTCATTGCAATTCAGTGTTTTACCGTGGTGTAAAGCATTTTTATGTGAGTTTAATCGACTGTTTTTGAGAAAATCAATGTTTTTTTAGTAAAGACTGTTTTAGGCCTAGTTAGTGTGATTGCAAATAACATGTTTTTTCTGAAAAACTAGCAGTATTTCTTTGGAAAAATTACTTGGTTTCATTGCAATTCAGTGTTTTACATTGGTTTAAAGCATTTTTATGTGAGTTTAATCGACTGTTTTTGAGAAAATCAATGTTTTTTTAGTAAACACTGTTTTAGGCCAAGTTAGTGTGATTGCAAATAACATGTTTTTTCTGAAAAACTAGCAGTAATTCTTTGGAAAAATTGCTTGGTTTCATTGCAATTCAGTGTTTTACATTGGTTTAAAGCATTTTTATGTGAGTTTAGTCGACTGTTTTTGAGAAAATCAATGTTTTTTTAGTAAACACTGTTTTAGGCCAAGTTAGTGTGATTGCAAATAACATGTTTTTTCTGAAAAACTAGCAGTAATTCATTGGAAAAAATGCTTGGTTTCATTTTAATTCAGTGTTTTACATTGGTTTAAAGCATTTTTATGTGAGTTTAATCGACTGTAAGCAGTAACTCATTGGAAAAATAACTTTATTTCATTGCAATTCAGTGTTTCACATTGGTTTAAAGCATTTTTATGTGAGTTTAATCGACTTTTTTTGAGAAAATCAATGTTTTTTTAGTAAACACTGTTTTAGGCCTAGTTAGTGTGATTGCAAATAACATGTTTTTCCTGAAAAACTAGCAGTAATTCTTTGGAAAAACTGCTTGGTTTCATTGCTATTCAGTGTTTTACATTGGTTTAAAGCATTTTTAAGTGAGTTGAAGCGACTGCTTTTGAGAAAATCAATGTTTTTTTAGTAAACAATTTTTTAGGCCTAGTTAGTGTGATTGCAAATAACATGGTTTTTCTGAAAAACAAGCAGTAACTCATTGGAAAAATTGCTTTATTTCATTGCAATTCAGTGTTTTACATTGGTTTAAAGCATTTTTATGTGAGTTTAATCGACTGTTTTTGAGAAAATCAATGTTTTTTTAGTAAACACTTTTTTAGGCCTAGTTAGTGTGATTGCAAATAACCTTTTTTTTTCTGAAAAAAAAGCAGTAATTCATTGTAAAAATTGCTTGGTTTCATTGCAATTCAGTGTTATACATTGGTTTAAATCATTTTTATGTGAGGTTAAGCGACTGTTTTTGAGAAAATCAATGTTTTTTTAGTAAACACTGTTTTAGGCCAAGGTAATGTGATTGCAAATAACATGGTTTTTCTGAAAAACAAGCAGTAATTCAATAGACAAATTGCTTGGTTTCATTGCAACTCAGTGTTTTACATTGGTTTAAAGCAGTTTTATGTGAGTTTAGTCGACTGTTTTTGAGAAAATAAATGTTGTTTTAGTAAACATTGTATTAGGCCAAGTTAATGTGATTGCAAATAACATGTTTTTTCTGAAAATCTAGTAGTAATTCATTGGAAAAATTGCTTGGTTTCATTGCAATTCAGTGTTTTACATTGGTTTAAAGCATTTCTATGTGAATTTAAGCGACTGGTTGTGAGAAAATCAATGTTTTTTTAGTAAACACTGTTTTAAGCCTAGTTAGTGTGATTGCAAATAACATGTTTTTTCTGAAAAACAAGCTGTAATTCATTGGAAAAATTGCTTGGTTTCATTGCAATTCAGTGTTATACATTGGTTTAAATCATTTTTATGTGAGGTTAAGCGACTGTTTTTGAGAAAATCAATGTTTTTTTAGTAAACACTGTTTTAGGCCAAGTTAGTGTGATTGCAAATAACATGTTTTTTCTGAGAAACTTGCAGTAATTCTTTTAAAAAGTTGCTTGGTTTCATTGCAATTCAGTGTTTTACCGTGGTGTAAAGCATTTTTATGTGAGTTTAATCGACTGTTTTTGAGAAAATCAATGTTTTTTTAGTAAAGACTGTTTTAGGCCTAGTTAGTGTGATTGCAAATAACATGTTTTTTCTGAAAAACTAGCAGTATTTCTTTGGAAAAATTGCTTGGTTTCATCGCAATTCAGTGTTTTACATTGGTTTAAAGCATTTTTATGTGAGTTTAATCGACTGTTTTTGAGAAAATAAATGTTTTTTTAGTAAACACTGTTTTAGGCCTAGTTAGTGTGATTGCAAATAACATGTTTTTTCTGAAAAACTAGCAGTAATTCTTTGGAAAAATTGCTTGGTTTTATTGCAATTCAGTGTTTTACATTGCTTTAAAGCATTTTTATGTGAGTTTAATCGACTGTTTTTGAGAAAATCAATGTTTTTTTAGTAAACACTGTTTTAGGCCAAGGTAATGTGATTGCAAATAACATGGTTTTTCTGAAAAACAAGCAGTAATTCAATAGACAAATTGCTTGGTTTCATTGCAACTCAGTGTTTTACATTGGTTTAAAGCAGTTTTATGTGAGTTTAGTCGACTGTTTTTGAGAAAATAAATGTTGTTTTAGTAAACATTGTATTAGGCCAAGTTAATGTGATTGCAAATAACATGTTTTTTCTGAAAATCTAGTAGTAATTCATTGGAAAAATTGCTTGGTTTCATTGCAATTCAGTGTTTTACATTGGTTTAAAGCATTTCTATGTGAATTTAAGCGACTGGTTGTGAGAAAATCAATGTTTTTTTAGTAAACACTGTTTTAAGCCTAGTTAGTGTGATTGCAAATAACATGTTTTTTCTGAAAAACAAGCTGTAATTCATTGGAAAAATTGCTTGGTTTCATTGCAATTCAGTGTTATACATTGGTTTAAATCATTTTTATGTGAGGTTAAGCGACTGTTTTTGAGAAAATCAATGTTTTTTTAGTAAACACTGTTTTAGGCCAAGTTAGTGTGATTGCAAATAACATGTTTTTTCTGAGAAACTTGCAGTAATTCTTTTAAAAAGTTGCTTGGTTTCATTGCAATTCAGTGTTTTACCGTGGTGTAAAGCATTTTTATGTGAGTTTAATCGACTGTTTTTGAGAAAATCAATGTTTTTTTAGTAAAGACTGTTTTAGGCCTAGTTAGTGTGATTGCAAATAACATGTTTTTTCTGAAAAACTAGCAGTATTTCTTTGGAAAAATTGCTTGGTTTCATCGCAATTCAGTGTTTTACATTGGTTTAAAGCATTTTTATGTGAGTTTAATCGACTGTTTTTGAGAAAATAAATGTTTTTTTAGTAAACACTGTTTTAGGCCTAGTTAGTGTGATTGCAAATAACATGTTTTTTCTGAAAAACTAGCAGTAATTCTTTGGAAAAATTGCTTGGTTTTATTGCAATTCAGTGTTTTACATTGCTTTAAAGCATTTTTATGTGAGTTTAATCGACTGTTTTTGAGAAAATCAATGTTTTTTTAGTAAACACTGTTTTAGGCCAAGTTAGTGTGATTGCAAATAACATGTTTTTTCTGAAAAACTAGCAGTAATTCGTTGGAAAAATTGCTTGGTTTCATTGCAATGCAGTGTTTTACATTGCTTTAAAGCATTTTTATGTGAGTTTAATCGACTGTTTTTGAGAAAATCAATGTTTTTTTAGTAAACACTGTTGAAGGCATAGTTAGTGTGATTGCAAATAACATGTTTTCTCTGAAAAACTAGCAGTAATTCTTTGAAAAAATTGCTTGGATTCATTGCAATTCAGTGTTTTACATTGGTTTAAAGCATTTTTATGTGAGTTTAATCGACTGTTTTTGAGAAAATCAATGTTTTTTAGCAAACACTGTTTTAGGCCAAGTTAGTGTGATTGCAAATAACATGTTTTTTCTGAAAGACTAGCAGTAATTCATTGGAAAAATTGCTTGGTTTCATTGCAATTTAGTGTTTTACATTAGTTTAAAGCATTTTTATGTGAGTTTAATCGACTGTTTTTGAGAAAATCAATGTTTTTTTAGTAAACACTGTTTTAGGCCAAGTTAGTGTGATTGCAAATAACATGTTTTTTCTGAAAAACTAGCAGTAATTCTTTGGAAAAATTGCTTGGTTTAATTGCAATTCAGTGTTTTACATTGGTTTAAAGCATTTTTATGTGAGTTTAGTCGACTGTTTTTGAGAAAATCAATGTTTTTTTTAGTAAACACTGTTTTAGGCCAAGTTAGTGTGATTGCAAATAACATGTTTTTTCTGAAAAACTAGCAGTAATTCATTGCAAAAAATGCTTGGTTTCATTTTAATTCAGTGTTTTACATTGGTTTAAAGCATTTTTATGTGAGTTTAATCGACTGTTTTTGAGAAAATCAATGTTTTTTTAGTAAACACTGTTTTAGGCCAAGTTAGTGTGATTGCAAATAACATGTTTTTTCTGAAAAACTAGCAGTGATTCATTGGAAAAAGTGCTTGGTTTCATTGCAATTCAGTGTTTTACATTGGTTTAAAGCATTTTTATGTGAGTTTAATCGACTGTTTTTGAGAAAATCAATGTTTTTTTAGTAAACACTGTTTTAGGCCAAGTTAGTGTGATTGCAAATAACATGGTTTTTCTGAAAAACAAGCAGTAACTCATTGGAAAAATAACTTTATTTCATTGCAATTCAGTGTTTCACATTGGTTTAAAGCATTTTTATGTGAGTTTAATCGACTGTTTTTGAGAAAATCAATGTTTTTTTAGTAAACACTGTTTTAGGCCTACTTAGTGTGATTGCAAATAACATGTTTTTCCTGAAAAACTAGCAGTAATTCTTTGGAAAAACTGCTTGGTTTCATTGCTTTTCAGTGTTTTACATTGGTTTAAAGCATTTTTAAGTGAGTTGAAGCGACTGCTTTTGAGAAAATCAATGTTTTTTTAGTAAACAATTTTTTAGGCCTAGTTAGTGTGATTGCAAATAACATGGTTTTTCTGAAAAACAAGCAGTAACTCATTGGAAAAATTGCTTTATTTCATTGCAATTCAGTGTTTTACATTGGTTTAAAGCATTTTTATGTGAGTTTAATCGACTGTTTTTGAGAAAATCAATGTTTTTTTAGTAAACACTTTTTTAGGCCTAGTTAGTGTGATTGCAAATAACCTTTTTTTTTCTGAAAAAAAAGCAGTAATTCATTGTAAAAATTGCTTGGTTTCATTGCAATTCAGTGTTATACATTGGTTTAAATCATTTTTATGTGAGGTTAAGCGACTGTTTTTGAGAAAATCAATGTTTTTTTAGTAAACACTGTTTTAGGCCAAGGTAATGTGATTGCAAATAACATGGTTTTTCTGAAAAACAAGCAGTAATTCAATAGACAAATTGCTTGGTTTCATTGCAACTCAGTGTTTTACATTGGTTTAAAGCAGTTTTATGTGAGTTTAGTCGACTGTTTTTGAGAAAATAAATGTTGTTTTAGTAAACATTGTATTAGGCCAAGTTAATGTGATTGCAAATAACATGTTTTTTCTGAAAATCTAGTAGTAATTCATTGGAAAAATTGCTTGGTTTCATTGCAATTCAGTGTTTTACATTGGTTTAAAGCATTTTTATGTGAGGTTAAGCGACTGTTTTTGAGAAAATCAATGTTTTTTTAGTAAACACTGTTTTAGGCCAAGTTAGTGTGATTGCAAATAACATGTTTTTTCTGAGAAACTCGCAGTAATTCTTTTGAAAAGTTGCTTGGTTTCATTGCAATTCAGTGTTTTACCGTGGTGTAAAGCATTTTTATGTGAGTTTAATCGACTGTTTTTGAGAAAATCAATGTTTTTTTAGTAAAGACTGTTTTAGGCCTAGTTAGTGTGATTGCAAATAACATGTTTTTTCTGAAAAACTAGCAGTATTTCTTTGGAAAAATTGCTTGGTTTCATTGCAATTCAGTGTTTTACATTGGTTTAAAGCATTTTTATGTGAGTTTAATCGACTGTTTTTGAGAAAATCAATGTTTTTTTAGTAAACACTGTTTTAGGCCAAGTTAGTGTGATTGCAAATAACATGTTTTTTCTGAAAAACTAGCAGTAATTCTTTGGAAAAATTGCTTGGTTTCATTGCAATTCAGTGTTTTACATTGGTTTAAAGCATTTTTATGTGAGTTTAGTCGACTGTTTTTGAGAAAATCAATGTTTTTTTAGTAAACACTGTTTTAGGCCAAGTTAGTGTGATTGCAAATAACATGTTTTTTCTGAAAAACTAGCAGTAATTCATTGGAAAAAATGCTTGGTTTCATTTTAATTCAGTGTTTTACATTGGTTTAAAGCATTTTTATGTGAGTTTAATCGACTGTTTTTGAGAAAATCAATGTTTTTTTAGTAAACACTGTTTTAGGCCAAGTTAGTGTGATTGCAAATAACATGTTTTTTCTGAGAAACTCGCAGTAATTCTTTTGAAAAGTTGCTTGGTTTCATTGCAATTCAGTGTTTTACCGTGGTGTAAAGCATTTTTATGTGAGTTTAATCGACTGTTTTTGAGAAAATCAATGTTTTTTTAGTAAAGACTGTTTTAGGCCTAGTTAGTGTGATTGCAAATAACATGTTTTTTCTGAAAAACTAGCAGTATTTCTTTGGAAAAATTACTTGGTTTCATTGCAATTCAGTGTTTTACATTGGTTTAAAGCATTTTTATGTGAGTTTAATCGACTGTTTTTGAGAAAATCAATGTTTTTTTAGTAAACACTGTTTTAGGCCAAGTTAGTGTGATTGCAAATAACATGTTTTTTCTG
Source organism: Gammaproteobacteria bacterium (assembly GCA_965196985.1). Lineage (GTDB taxonomy): Bacteria > Pseudomonadota > Gammaproteobacteria > UBA12402 > UBA12402 > 2-12-FULL-35-23. The sequence goes on from CBDALO010000256.1 coordinate 11,679, forward strand.
AAAAACTAGCAGTAATTCTTTGGAAAAATTGCTTGGTTTCATTGCAATTCAGTGTTTTACATTGGTTTAAAGCATTTTTATGTGAGTTTAGTCGACTGTTTTTGAGAAAATCAATGTTTTTTTAGTAAACACTGTTTTAGGCCAAGTTAGTGTGATTGCAAATAACATGTTTTTTCTGAAAAACTAGCAGTAATTCATTGGAAAAAATGCTTGGTTTCATTTTAATTCAGTGTTTTACATTGGTTTAAAGCATTTTTATGTGAGTTTAATCGACTGTTTTTGAGAAAATCAATGTTTTTTTAGTAAACACTGTTTTAGGCCAAGTTAGTGTGATTGCAAATAACATGTTTTTTCTGAAAAACTAGCAGAAGCAGTAACTCATTGGAAAAATAACTTTATTTCATTGCAATTCAGTGTTTCACATTGGTTTAAAGCATTTTTATGTGAGTTTAATCGACTTTTTTTGAGAAAATCAATGTTTTTTTAGTAAACACTGTTTTAGGCCTAGTTAGTGTGATTGCAAATAACATGTTTTTCCTGAAAAACTAGCAGTAATTCTTTGGAAAAACTGCTTGGTTTCATTGCTATTCAGTGTTTTACATTGGTTTAAAGCATTTTTAAGTGAGTTGAAGCGACTGCTTTTGAGAAAATCAATGTTTTTTTAGTAAACAATTTTTTAGGCCTAGTTAGTGTGATTGCAAATAACATGGTTTTTCTGAAAAACAAGCAGTAACTCATTGGAAAAATTGCTTTATTTCATTGCAATTCAGTGTTTTACATTGGTTTAAAGCATTTTTATGTGAGTTTAATCGACTGTTTTTGAGAAAATCAATGTTTTTTTAGTAAACACTTTTTTAGGCCTAGTTAGTGTGATTGCAAATAACCTTTTTTTTTCTGAAAAAAAAGCAGTAATTCATTGTAAAAATTGCTTGGTTTCATTGCAATTCAGTGTTATACATTGGTTTAAATCATTTTTATGTGAGGTTAAGCGACTGTTTTTGAGAAAATCAATGTTTTTTTAGTAAACACTGTTTTAGGCCAAGGTAATGTGATTGCAAATAACATGGTTTTTCTGAAAAACAAGCAGTAATTCAATAGACAAATTGCTTGGTTTCATTGCAACTCAGTGTTTTACATTGGTTTAAAGCAGTTTTATGTGAGTTTAGTCGACTGTTTTTGAGAAAATAAATGTTGTTTTAGTAAACATTGTATTAGGCCAAGTTAATGTGATTGCAAATAACATGTTTTTTCTGAAAATCTAGTAGTAATTCATTGGAAAAATTGCTTGGTTTCATTGCAATTCAGTGTTTTACATTGGTTTAAAGCATTTCTATGTGAATTTAAGCGACTGGTTGTGAGAAAATCAATGTTTTTTTAGTAAACACTGTTTTAAGCCTAGTTAGTGTGATTGCAAATAACATGTTTTTTCTGAAAAACAAGCTGTAATTCATTGGAAAAATTGCTTGGTTTCATTGCAATTCAGTGTTATACATTGGTTTAAATCATTTTTATGTGAGGTTAAGCGACTGTTTTTGAGAAAATCAATGTTTTTTTAGTAAACACTGTTTTAGGCCAAGTTAGTGTGATTGCAAATAACATGTTTTTTCTGAGAAACTTGCAGTAATTCTTTTAAAAAGTTGCTTGGTTTCATTGCAATTCAGTGTTTTACCGTGGTGTAAAGCATTTTTATGTGAGTTTAATCGACTGTTTTTGAGAAAATCAATGTTTTTTTAGTAAAGACTGTTTTAGGCCTAGTTAGTGTGATTGCAAATAACATGTTTTTTCTGAAAAACTAGCAGTATTTCTTTGGAAAAATTGCTTGGTTTCATCGCAATTCAGTGTTTTACATTGGTTTAAAGCATTTTTATGTGAGTTTAATCGACTGTTTTTGAGAAAATAAATGTTTTTTTAGTAAACACTGTTTTAGGCCTAGTTAGTGTGATTGCAAATAACATGTTTTTTCTGAAAAACTAGCAGTAATTCTTTGGAAAAATTGCTTGGTTTTATTGCAATTCAGTGTTTTACATTGCTTTAAAGCATTTTTATGTGAGTTTAATCGACTGTTTTTGAGAAAATCAATGTTTTTTTAGTAAACACTGTTTTAGGCCAAGGTAATGTGATTGCAAATAACATGGTTTTTCTGAAAAACAAGCAGTAATTCAATAGACAAATTGCTTGGTTTCATTGCAACTCAGTGTTTTACATTGGTTTAAAGCAGTTTTATGTGAGTTTAGTCGACTGTTTTTGAGAAAATAAATGTTGTTTTAGTAAACATTGTATTAGGCCAAGTTAATGTGATTGCAAATAACATGTTTTTTCTGAAAATCTAGTAGTAATTCATTGGAAAAATTGCTTGGTTTCATTGCAATTCAGTGTTTTACATTGGTTTAAAGCATTTCTATGTGAATTTAAGCGACTGGTTGTGAGAAAATCAATGTTTTTTTAGTAAACACTGTTTTAAGCCTAGTTAGTGTGATTGCAAATAACATGTTTTTTCTGAAAAACAAGCTGTAATTCATTGGAAAAATTGCTTGGTTTCATTGCAATTCAGTGTTATACATTGGTTTAAATCATTTTTATGTGAGGTTAAGCGACTGTTTTTGAGAAAATCAATGTTTTTTTAGTAAACACTGTTTTAGGCCAAGTTAGTGTGATTGCAAATAACATGTTTTTTCTGAGAAACTTGCAGTAATTCTTTTAAAAAGTTGCTTGGTTTCATTGCAATTCAGTGTTTTACCGTGGTGTAAAGCATTTTTATGTGAGTTTAATCGACTGTTTTTGAGAAAATCAATGTTTTTTTAGTAAAGACTGTTTTAGGCCTAGTTAGTGTGATTGCAAATAACATGTTTTTTCTGAAAAACTAGCAGTATTTCTTTGGAAAAATTGCTTGGTTTCATCGCAATTCAGTGTTTTACATTGGTTTAAAGCATTTTTATGTGAGTTTAATCGACTGTTTTTGAGAAAATAAATGTTTTTTTAGTAAACACTGTTTTAGGCCTAGTTAGTGTGATTGCAAATAACATGTTTTTTCTGAAAAACTAGCAGTAATTCTTTGGAAAAATTGCTTGGTTTTATTGCAATTCAGTGTTTTACATTGCTTTAAAGCATTTTTATGTGAGTTTAATCGACTGTTTTTGAGAAAATCAATGTTTTTTTAGTAAACACTGTTTTAGGCCAAGTTAGTGTGATTGCAAATAACATGTTTTTTCTGAAAAACTAGCAGTAATTCGTTGGAAAAATTGCTTGGTTTCATTGCAATGCAGTGTTTTACATTGCTTTAAAGCATTTTTATGTGAGTTTAATCGACTGTTTTTGAGAAAATCAATGTTTTTTTAGTAAACACTGTTGAAGGCATAGTTAGTGTGATTGCAAATAACATGTTTTCTCTGAAAAACTAGCAGTAATTCTTTGAAAAAATTGCTTGGATTCATTGCAATTCAGTGTTTTACATTGGTTTAAAGCATTTTTATGTGAGTTTAATCGACTGTTTTTGAGAAAATCAATGTTTTTTAGCAAACACTGTTTTAGGCCAAGTTAGTGTGATTGCAAATAACATGTTTTTTCTGAAAGACTAGCAGTAATTCATTGGAAAAATTGCTTGGTTTCATTGCAATTTAGTGTTTTACATTAGTTTAAAGCATTTTTATGTGAGTTTAATCGACTGTTTTTGAGAAAATCAATGTTTTTTTAGTAAACACTGTTTTAGGCCAAGTTAGTGTGATTGCAAATAACATGTTTTTTCTGAAAAACTAGCAGTAATTCTTTGGAAAAATTGCTTGGTTTAATTGCAATTCAGTGTTTTACATTGGTTTAAAGCATTTTTATGTGAGTTTAGTCGACTGTTTTTGAGAAAATCAATGTTTTTTTTAGTAAACACTGTTTTAGGCCAAGTTAGTGTGATTGCAAATAACATGTTTTTTCTGAAAAACTAGCAGTAATTCATTGCAAAAAATGCTTGGTTTCATTTTAATTCAGTGTTTTACATTGGTTTAAAGCATTTTTATGTGAGTTTAATCGACTGTTTTTGAGAAAATCAATGTTTTTTTAGTAAACACTGTTTTAGGCCAAGTTAGTGTGATTGCAAATAACATGTTTTTTCTGAAAAACTAGCAGTGATTCATTGGAAAAAGTGCTTGGTTTCATTGCAATTCAGTGTTTTACATTGGTTTAAAGCATTTTTATGTGAGTTTAATCGACTGTTTTTGAGAAAATCAATGTTTTTTTAGTAAACACTGTTTTAGGCCAAGTTAGTGTGATTGCAAATAACATGGTTTTTCTGAAAAACAAGCAGTAACTCATTGGAAAAATAACTTTATTTCATTGCAATTCAGTGTTTCACATTGGTTTAAAGCATTTTTATGTGAGTTTAATCGACTGTTTTTGAGAAAATCAATGTTTTTTTAGTAAACACTGTTTTAGGCCTACTTAGTGTGATTGCAAATAACATGTTTTTCCTGAAAAACTAGCAGTAATTCTTTGGAAAAACTGCTTGGTTTCATTGCTTTTCAGTGTTTTACATTGGTTTAAAGCATTTTTAAGTGAGTTGAAGCGACTGCTTTTGAGAAAATCAATGTTTTTTTAGTAAACAATTTTTTAGGCCTAGTTAGTGTGATTGCAAATAACATGGTTTTTCTGAAAAACAAGCAGTAACTCATTGGAAAAATTGCTTTATTTCATTGCAATTCAGTGTTTTACATTGGTTTAAAGCATTTTTATGTGAGTTTAATCGACTGTTTTTGAGAAAATCAATGTTTTTTTAGTAAACACTTTTTTAGGCCTAGTTAGTGTGATTGCAAATAACCTTTTTTTTTCTGAAAAAAAAGCAGTAATTCATTGTAAAAATTGCTTGGTTTCATTGCAATTCAGTGTTATACATTGGTTTAAATCATTTTTATGTGAGGTTAAGCGACTGTTTTTGAGAAAATCAATGTTTTTTTAGTAAACACTGTTTTAGGCCAAGGTAATGTGATTGCAAATAACATGGTTTTTCTGAAAAACAAGCAGTAATTCAATAGACAAATTGCTTGGTTTCATTGCAACTCAGTGTTTTACATTGGTTTAAAGCAGTTTTATGTGAGTTTAGTCGACTGTTTTTGAGAAAATAAATGTTGTTTTAGTAAACATTGTATTAGGCCAAGTTAATGTGATTGCAAATAACATGTTTTTTCTGAAAATCTAGTAGTAATTCATTGGAAAAATTGCTTGGTTTCATTGCAATTCAGTGTTTTACATTGGTTTAAAGCATTTTTATGTGAGGTTAAGCGACTGTTTTTGAGAAAATCAATGTTTTTTTAGTAAACACTGTTTTAGGCCAAGTTAGTGTGATTGCAAATAACATGTTTTTTCTGAGAAACTCGCAGTAATTCTTTTGAAAAGTTGCTTGGTTTCATTGCAATTCAGTGTTTTACCGTGGTGTAAAGCATTTTTATGTGAGTTTAATCGACTGTTTTTGAGAAAATCAATGTTTTTTTAGTAAAGACTGTTTTAGGCCTAGTTAGTGTGATTGCAAATAACATGTTTTTTCTGAAAAACTAGCAGTATTTCTTTGGAAAAATTGCTTGGTTTCATTGCAATTCAGTGTTTTACATTGGTTTAAAGCATTTTTATGTGAGTTTAATCGACTGTTTTTGAGAAAATCAATGTTTTTTTAGTAAACACTGTTTTAGGCCAAGTTAGTGTGATTGCAAATAACATGTTTTTTCTGAAAAACTAGCAGTAATTCTTTGGAAAAATTGCTTGGTTTCATTGCAATTCAGTGTTTTACATTGGTTTAAAGCATTTTTATGTGAGTTTAGTCGACTGTTTTTGAGAAAATCAATGTTTTTTTAGTAAACACTGTTTTAGGCCAAGTTAGTGTGATTGCAAATAACATGTTTTTTCTGAAAAACTAGCAGTAATTCATTGGAAAAAATGCTTGGTTTCATTTTAATTCAGTGTTTTACATTGGTTTAAAGCATTTTTATGTGAGTTTAATCGACTGTTTTTGAGAAAATCAATGTTTTTTTAGTAAACACTGTTTTAGGCCAAGTTAGTGTGATTGCAAATAACATGTTTTTTCTGAGAAACTCGCAGTAATTCTTTTGAAAAGTTGCTTGGTTTCATTGCAATTCAGTGTTTTACCGTGGTGTAAAGCATTTTTATGTGAGTTTAATCGACTGTTTTTGAGAAAATCAATGTTTTTTTAGTAAAGACTGTTTTAGGCCTAGTTAGTGTGATTGCAAATAACATGTTTTTTCTGAAAAACTAGCAGTATTTCTTTGGAAAAATTACTTGGTTTCATTGCAATTCAGTGTTTTACATTGGTTTAAAGCATTTTTATGTGAGTTTAATCGACTGTTTTTGAGAAAATCAATGTTTTTTTAGTAAACACTGTTTTAGGCCAAGTTAGTGTGATTGCAAATAACATGTTTTTTCTGAAAAACTAGCAGTAATTCTTTGGAAAAATTGCTTGGTTTCATTGCAATTCAGTGTTTTACATTGGTTTAAAGCATTTTTATGTGAGTTTAGTCGACTGTTTTTGAGAAAATCAATGTTTTTTTAGTAAACACTGTTTTAGGCCAAGTTAGTGTGATTGCAAATAACATGTTTTTTCTGAAAAACTAGCAGTAATTCATTGGAAAAAATGCTTGGTTTCATTTTAATTCAGTGTTTTACATTGGTTTAAAGCATTTTTATGTGAGTTTAATCGACTGTTTTTGAGAAAATCAATGTTTTTTTAGTAAACACTGTTTTAGGCCAAGTTAGTGTGATTGCAAATAACATGTTTTTTCTGAAAAACTAGCAGTGATTCATTGGAAAAAATGCTTGGTTTCATTGCAATTCAGTGTTTTACATTGGTTTAAAGCATTTTTATGTGAGTTTAATCGACTGTTTTTGAGAAAATCAATGTTTTTTTAGTAAACACTGTTTTAGGCCAAGTTAGTGTGATTGCAAATAACATGGTTTTTCTGAAAAAAAAGCAGTAACTCATTGGAAAAATAACTTTATTTCATTGCAATTCAGTGTTTCACATTGGTTTAAAGCATTTTTATGTGAGTTTAATCGACTGTTTTTGAGAAAATCAATGTTTTTTTAGTAAACACTGTTTTTGGCCTAGTTAGTGTGATTGCAAATAACATGTTTTTCCTGAGAAACTAGCAGTAATTCTTTGGAAAAACTGCTTGGTTTCATTGCTATTCAGTGTTTTACATTGGTTTAAAGCATTTTTAAGTGAGTTGAAGCGACTGCTTTTGAGAAAATCAATGTTTTTTTAGTAAACAATTTTTTAGGCCTAGTTAGTGTGATTGCAAATAACATGGTTTTTCTGAAAAACAAGCAGTAACTCATTGGAAAAATTGCTTGGTTTCATTGCAATTCAGTGTTATACATTGGTTTAAATCATTTTTATGTGAGGTTAAGCGACTGTTTTTGAGAAAATCAATGTTTTTTTAGTAAACACTGTTTTAGGCCAAGGTAATGTGATTGCAAATAACATGGTTTTTCTGAAAAACAAGCAGTAATTCAATAGACAAATTGCTTGGTTTCATTGCAACTCAGTGTTTTACATTGGTTTAAAGCAGTTTTATGTGAGTTTAGTCGACTATTTTTGAGAAAATCAATGTTGTTTTAGTAAACATTGTATTAGGCCAAGTTAATGTGATTGCAAATAACATGTTTTTTCTGAAAATCTAGTAGTAATTCATTGGAAAAATTGCTTGGTTTCATTGCAATTCAGTGTTTTACATTGGTTTAAAGCATTTTTATGTGAATTTAAGCGACTGGTTGTGAGAAAATCAATGTTTTTTTAGTAAACACTGTTTTAAGCCTAGTTAGTGTGATTGCAAATAACATGTTTTTTCTGAAAAACAAGCTGTAATTCATTGGAAAAATTGCTTGGTTTCATTGCAATTCAGTGTTATACATTGGTTTAAATCATTTTTATGTGAGGTTAAGCGACTGTTTTTGAGAAAATCAATGTTTTTTTAGTAAACACTGTTTTAGGCCAAGTTAGTGTGATTGCAAATAACATGTTTTTTCTGAGAAACTCGCAGTAATTCTTTTGAAAAGTTGCTTGGTTTCATTGCAATTCAGTGTTTTACCGTGGTGTAAAGCATTTTTATGTGAGTTTAATCGACTGTTTTTGAGAAAATCAATGTTTTTTTAGTAAAGACTGTTTTAGGCCTAGTTAGTGTGATTGCAAATAACATGTTTTTTCTGAAAAACTAGCAGTATTTCTTTGGAAAAATTGCTTGGTTTCATTGCAATTCAGTGTTTTACATTGGTTTAAAGCATTTTTATGTGAGTTTAATCGACTGTTTTTGAGAAAATAAATGTTTTTTTAGTAAACACTGTTTTAGGCCTAGTTAGTGTGATTGCAAATAACATGTTTTTTCTGAAAAACTAGCAGTAATTCTTTGGAAAAATTGCTTGGTTTTATTGCAATTCAGTGTTTTACATTGCTTTAAAGCATTTTTATGTGAGTTTAATCGACTGTTTTTGAGAAAATCAATGTTTTTTTAGTAAACACTGTTTTAGGCCAAGTTAGTGTGATTGCAAATAACATGTTTTTTCTGAAAAACTAGCAGTAATTCGTTGGAAAAATTGCTTGGTTTCATTGCAATGCAGTGTTTTACATTGCTTTAAAGCATTTTTATGTGAGTTTAATCGACTGTTTTTGAGAAAATCAATGTTTTTTTAGTAAACACTGTTGAAGGCATAGTTAGTGTGATTGCAAATAACATGTTTTTTCTGAAAAACTAGCAGTAATTCATTGGAAAAACTGCTTGGTTTCATTGCAATTTAGTGTTTTACATTGGTTTAAAGCATTTTTATGTGAGTTTAATCGACTGTTTTTGAGAAAATCAATGTTTTTTTAGTAAACACTGTTTTAGGCCAAGTTAGTGTGATTGCAAATAACATGTTTTTTCTGAAAAACTAGCAGTAATTCTTTGGAAAAATTGCTTGGTTTCATTGCAATTCAGTGTTTTACATTGGTTTAAAGCATTTTTATGTGAGTTTAGTCGACTGTTTTTGAGAAAATCAATGTTTTTTTAGTAAACACTGTTTTAGGCCAAGTTAGTGTGATTGCAAATAACATGTTTTTTCTGAAAAACTAGCAGTAATTCATTGGAAAAAATGCTTGGTTTCATTGCAATTCAGTGTTTTACATTGGTTTAAAGCATTTTTATGTGAGTTTAATCGACTGTTTCTGAGAAAATCAATGTTTTTTTAGTAAACACTGTTTTAGGCCAAGTTAGTGTGATTGCAAATAACATGTTTTTTCTGAAAAACTAGCAGTAATTCTTTGAAAAAATTGCTTGGATTCATTGCAATTCAGTGTTTTACATTGGTTTAAAGCATTTTTATGTGAGTTTAATCGACTGTTTTTGAGAAAATCAATGTTTTTTAGCAAACACTGTTTTAGGCCAAGTTAGTGTGATTGCAAATAACATGTTTTTTCTGAAAGACTAGCAGTAATTCATTGGAAAAACTGCTTGGTTTCATTGCAATTCAGTGTTTTTCATTGGTTTAAAGCATTTTTATGTGAGTTTAATCGACTGTTTTTGAGAAAATCAATGTTTTTTTAGTAAACACTGTTTCAGGCCAAGTTAGTGTGATTGCAAATAACATGTTTTTTCTGAAAAATTAGCAGTGATTCATTGGAAAAAATGCTTGGTTTCATTGCAATTCAGTGTTTTACATTAGTTTAAAGCATTTTTATGTGAGTTTAATCGACTGTTTTTGAGAAAATCAATGTTTTTTTAGTAAAGACTGTTTTAGGCCAAGTTAGTGTGATTGCAAATAACATGTTTTTTCTGAAAAACTAGCAGTAATTATTTGGAAAAATTGCTTGGTTTCATTGCATTTTAGTGTTTTACATTGGTTTAAAGCATTTTTATGTGAGTTTAATCGACTGTTTTTGAGAAAATCAATGTTTTTTTAGTAAACACTGTTTTAGGCCAAAATAGTGTGATTGCAAATAACATGTTTTTTCTAAAAAACTAGCAGTAATTCTTTGGAAAATTTGCTTGGTTTCATTGCAATTCAGTGTTTTACATTGGTTTAAAGCATTTTTATGTGAGTTCAAACGACTGTTTTTGAGAAAATCAATGTTTTTTTAGTAAACACTAATTTAGGCCAAGTTAGTGTGATTGCAAATAACATGTTTTTACTGAAAAACTAGCAGAAATTCTTTGGAAAAATTGCTTGGTTTCATTGCAATTCAGTGTTTTACATTGGTTTAAAGCATTTTTATGTGAGTTTAGTCGACTGTTTTTGAGAAAATCAATGTTTTTTTACCAAACATTGTTTTAGGCCAAGTTAGTGTGATTGCAAATAACATGGTTTTTCTGAAAAAATAGCAGTAATTCATAGTAAAAAATTGCTTGGTTTCATTGCATTTCAGTGTTTTACATTGGTTTGAAGCATTTTTATTTGAGTTTCGTCGACTCTTTTTGAGAAAATCAATGTTTTTTTAGTAAACACTGTCTTAGGCCAAGTTAGTGTGATTGCAAATAACATGTTTTTTCTGAAAAACTAGCAGTAATTCTTTGGAAAAATTGCTTGGTTTCATTGCAATTCAGTGTTTTACATTGGTTTAAAGCATTTCTATGTGAGTTTAGTCGACTGTTTTTGAGAGAATCAATGTTTTTTTAGTCAACACTGTTTTATGCCAAGTTAATGTAATTGCAAATAACATGTTTTTTCTGAAAATCTAGCAGTAATTCTTTTGAAAAGTTGCTTGGTTTCATTGCAATTCAGTGTTTTACCGTGGTGTAAAGCATTTTTATGTGAGTTTAATCGACTGTTTTTGAGAAAATCAATGTTTTTTTAGTAAAGACTGTTTTAGGCCTAGTTAGTGTGATTGCAAATAACATGTTTTTTCTGAAAAACTAGCAGTATTTCTTTGGAAAAATTGCTTGGTTTCATTGCAATTCAGTGTTTTACATTGGTTTAAAGCATTTTTATGTGAGTTTAATCGACTGTTTTTGAGAAAATCAATGTTTTTTTAGTAAACACTGTTTTAAGCCAAGTTAGTGTGATTGCAAATAACATGTTTTTTCTGAAAAACTAGCAGTAATTCTTTGGAAAAATTGCTTGGTTTCATTGCAATTCAGTGTTTTACATTGGTTTAAAGCATTTTTATGTGAGTTTAGTCGACTGTTTTTGAGAAAATCAATGTTTTTTTAGTAAACACTGTTTTAGGCCAAGTTAGTGTGATTGCAAATAACATGTTTTTTCTGAAAAACTAGCAGTAATTCATTGGAAAAAATGCTTGGTTTCATTGCAATGCAGTGTTTTACATTGCTTTAAAGCATTTTTATGTGAGTTTAATCGACTGTTTTTGAGAAAATCAATGTTCTTTTAGTAAACACTGTTTAAGGCATAGTTAGTGTGATTGCAAATAACATGTTTTTTCTGAAAAACTAGCAGTAATTCTTTGAAAAAATTGCTTGGATTCATTGCAATTCAGTGTTTTACATTGGTTTAAAGCACTTTTATGTGAGTTTAATCGACTGTTTTTGAGAAAATCAATGTTTTTTAGCAAACACTGTTTTAGGCCAAGTTAGTGTGATTGCAAATAACATGTTTTTTCTGAAAGACTAGCAGTAATTCATTGGAAAAACTGCTTGGTTTCATTGCAATTTAGTGTTTTACATTGGTTTAAAGCATTTTTATGTGAGTTTAATCGACTGTTTTTGAGAAAATCAATGTTTTTTTAGTAAACACTGTTTTAGGCCAAGTTAGTGTGATTGCAAATAACATGTTTTTTCTGAAAAACTAGCAGTAATTCATTGGAAAAATTGCTTGGTTTAATTGCAATTCAGTGTTTTACATTGGTTTAAAGCATTTTTATGTGAGTTTAGAAAATCGACTGTTTTGTGATTCCAAATAACATGTTTTTTCTGAAAAACTAGCAGTAATTCTTTGGAAAAATTGCTTGGTTTCATTGCAATTCAATGTTTTACATTGGTTTAAAGCATTTTTATGTGAGTTTAGTCGACTGTTTTTGAGAAAATCAATGTTTTTTTAGTCAACACTGTATTAGGCCAAGTTAATGTAATTGCAAATAACATGTTTTTTCTGAAAAACTAGCAGTAATTCATTGGAAAAAATGCTTGGTTTCATTTTAATTCAGTGTTTTACATTGGTTTAAAGCATTTTTATGTGAGTTTAATCGACTGTTTTTGAGAAAATCAATGTTTTTTTAGTAAACACTGTTTTAGGCCAAGTTAGTGTGATTGCAAATAACATGTTTTTTCTGAAAAACTAGCAGTGATTCATTGGAAAAAATGCTTGGTTTCATTGCAATTCAGTGTTTTACATTGGTTTAAAGCATTTTTATGTGAGTTTAATCGACTGTTTTTGAGAAAATCAATGTTTTTTTAGTAAACACTGTTTTAGGCCAAGTTAGTGTGATTGCAAATAACATGGTTTTTCTGAAAAACAAGCAGTAACTCATTGGAAAAATAACTTTATTTCATTGCAATTCAGTGTTTCACATTGGTTTAAAGCATTTTTATGTGAGTTTAATCGACTGTTTTTGAGAAAATCAATGTTTTTTTAGTAAACACTGTTTTTGGCCTAGTTAGTGTGATTGCAAATAACATGTTTTTCCTGAGAAACTAGCAGTAATTCTTTGGAAAAACTGCTTGGTTTCATTGCTATTCAGTTTTTTACATTGGTTTAAAGCATTTTTAAGTGAGTTGAAGCGACTGCTTTTGAGAAAATCAATGTTTTTTTAGTAAACAATGTTTTAGGCCTAGTTAGTGTGATTGCAAATAACATGGTTTTTCTGAAAAACTAGCAGTAACTCATTGGAAAAATTGCTTGGTGTTTTACATTGGTTTAAAGCATTTTTATGTGAGTTTAATCGACTGTTTTTGAGAAAATCAATGTTTTTTTAGTAAACACTGTTTTAGGCCAAAGTAGTGTGAATGCAAATAACATGTTTTTTCTGAAAAACTAGCAGTAATTCATTGAAAGAATTGCTTGGTTTCATTGCAATTCAGTGTTATACATTGGTTTAAATCATTTTTATGTGAGGTTAAGCGACTGTTTTTGAGAAAATCAATGTTTTTTTAGTAAACACTGTTTTAGGCCAAGGTAATGTGATTGCAAATAGCATGGTTTTTCTGAAAAACAAGCAGTAATTCAATAGACAAATTGCTTGGTTTCATTGCAACTCAGTGTTTTACATTGGTTTAAAGCAGTTTTATGTGAGTTTAGTCGACTATTTTTGAGAAAATCAATGTTGTTTTAGTAAACATTGTATTAGGCCAAGTTAATGTGATTGCAAATAACATGTTTTTTCTGAAAATCTAGCAGTAATTCATTGGAAAAATTGCTTGGTTTCATTGCAATTCAGTGTTTTACATTGGTTTAAAGCATTTTTATGTGAGGTTAAGCGACTGTTTTTGAGAAAATCAATGTTTTTTTAGTAAACACTGTTTTAGGCCAAGTTAGTGTGATTGCAAATAACATGTTTTTTCTGAGAAACTCGCAGTAATTCTTTTGAAAAGTTGCTTGGTTTCATTGCAATTCAGTGTTTTACCGTGGTGTAAAGCATTTTTATGTGAGTTTAATCGACTGTTTTTGAGAAAATCAATGTTTTTTTAGTAAAGACTGTTTTAGGCCTAGTTAGTGTGATTGCAAATAACATGTTTTTTCTGAAAAACTAGCAGTATTTCTTTGGAAAAATTGCTTGGTTTCATTGCAATTCAGTGTTTTACATTGGTTTAAAGCATTTTTATGTGAGTTTAATCGACTGTTTTTGAGAAAATCAATGTTTTTTTAGTAAACACTGTTTTAGGCCAAGTTAGTGTGATTGCAAATAACATGTTTTTTCTGAAAAACTAGCAGTAATTCTTTGGAAAAATTGCTTGGTTTCATTGCAATTCAGTGTTTTACATTGGTTTAAAGCATTTTTATGTGAGTTTAGTCGACTGTTTTTGAGAAAATCAATGTTTTTTTAGTAAACACTGTTTTAGGCCAAGTTAGTGTGATTGCAAATAACATGTTTTTTCTGAAAAACTAGCAGTAATTCATTGGAAAAAATGCTTGGTTTCATTTTAATTCAGTGTTTTACATTGGTTTAAAGCATTTTTATGTGAGTTTAATCGACTGTTTTTGAGAAAATCAATGTTTTTTTAGTAAACACTGTTTTAGGCCAAGTTAGTGTGATTGCAAATAACATGTTTTTTCTGAGAAACTCGCAGTAATTCTTTTGAAAAGTTGCTTGGTTTCATTGCAATTCAGTGTTTTACCGTGGTGTAAAGCATTTTTATGTGAGTTTAATCGACTGTTTTTGAGAAAATCAATGTTTTTTTAGTAAAGACTGTTTTA
>CBDALO010000257.1:0-20237 GCA_965196985.1 Gammaproteobacteria bacterium
TGTATGCTGGACATAAACTTGTAATGCCAGATGTTCCTTACCACAGAGATCATTTTCACATCATACATGAGTTACTTGAGGTTCGTCGTTACTTTAGAAATAGGAAAAAAAGTTCTATCACATATCTAAACCAACGAGAGAATAAGTATTACAAGGCAATTACTAAAGGTAATGAAGCGCTACATGAAGAGCAGTTATTCATGGCGGTAAAAGAGGCAGGACAAGCTGGGCACTTATCAAGCTCTATTGACACGTTAGTAGACTGGTTGTGTCATGATGTTTTAGTAAAAGCAGGCCCAGCACCAGAGCAACGTAGTGAGTTATATGACTTCATTGTTAATGAACTAAAAACCCTTGAGTTAATTCATCCTCATCGTATTAAATCAATTCGAGTTATATTGGAGAATGCCAAACACTTAGCTTTATCATTTATGATGACAATTGATAATAAATTTCAGGTAATTGCTGAATCTAATAATATCTCTGTAAATACTTTGTGGAAAATAGCTGAATTACAAAGGTGTAAGGAAGGGTCAATGAAATATGCTGTTCGTGCGTTACCCTTACAAGATGAATTGGGTGATGATTTCTATGACATAGAAGAAGGGTGCTGCCTTTATATAATGTAGAATATATAGCATAATATACACTTTAACTTGATTACGGATGGTGTTTGGATGTTAGCTAGAATTCTCTCTGATGAAAATAATGAATTAACTATTGAACTCAAGCTTCCACTAAAAGGATCTATGCTTGAATGTGAGGACGCAATTCTTGATGGGCTTAATGAGGTTGGAACATTAGCCACTGAAAAAGCTTTAAGTAAGTTTGATGCAGATGGCTCTCCTATCCATGTTGGAAAAATAAAGCTAACAGCACGAAGTAGAGATGAAGCAAATTACCAAACGCCTTATGGAGTTGCTCGAGTTAAGCGTTATGTTTATCAAACCTCTAAAGGCGGGAAGATCTTTTGTCCTTTAGAAGATAAGGCTAGAATTATCCAAGGATCAACACCGCGATTTGCAAAAATAATCTCACATAAATACTCAAACTTACCTGCTCCTAGTGTTATTGATGATCTCAAGGTCAATCATAACCGTAAAATCTCACATTCATACTTGCAACGGGCAACTGATTTTGTTGGCGGTATTGCACAAGCCAAAGAGGCTGAGTGGGAATATGAAGAGCCAAAGCTTGATGCAGGCATTGAGATGCTAAGTATTAGCTTAGATGGTGCATATGTTCTCACCGTTGATGATGGTTATAGAGAGAGCATGGTTGGAACTATTTCCATGTATGATAAGCATGGTGCACGCCTGCACACAACCTACGTTGCAGCATCACCAGAATATGGAAAAGATGAATTCTTTAATAGGCTTGAAAAGGAAATAAAGCTGAAAAAGAAATATTACCCTGATGCTAAAACAATTGGCGTTGCTGATGGAGCAAAAAATAATTGGCCATTTCTAAAAAAACATACTGATACGCAAATTTTAGATTTTTGGCATGCAACTGAATATCTCGGTGAAGCATCAAAGGCAATATTTACCAAAAAATCTGAAAGAGATGAGCGTGATGTTTGGCTCCAAGAGCGATGTCATGACTTAAAGCACAAGAAAGGTGCGGCAGGTAGAATACTTGCTGAGCTTAAAGAGCATGTAAATAAAAAACTGAATAAATCGCTTAGAGAAAAGCTAGAAGGAACAATTACGTATTTTGAAAATAATATTAAAGAAAAGCGAATGTCGTATCATAATTTGATTAAGCAGAATGCACCAATTGGCTCTGGCGTCACTGAAGCAGCATGTAAAACAATTGTTAAACAAAGATTAGGCGGATCAGGAATGCGCTGGAAAGACAAGGGAATGAAAATTGTTTTATGGTATCCGTTCAATATCAGCATGATTTGAAAATAATTCAAAAAGTTCTTGACAGCTTTTTCGTGCAAATTTGGAAATTTTATATTGGAATCATCGTGTGTCATAAAAGCATGATGTGCGCTCTATAACAACGCTGTATGCTCGGATTATTTTTTCATCGATCAGGTTCATGGCTTAAAAATAATTTCAGCAGTACGGCCATCTGTGTGGGGAAAATTTACCTTTTCAAACCCGTGGTATACTCTTCCTATGAAAAAACAACCTGACAAATCAGTTTTAGCCGATCTCATTGAGAGATTTAATAATACTGTTACACCAACAGCACTAGAAACAGATTTTAGCAATGTATGTGAAAGTCAGGCTGAGAAAATCATAAAGCTAGAAGACAAGGTGCAATCGTTAAATAACGCATTAAATAAATATAAAGGTGAGCAAGGAAAGCCTAATGTTAGAAAGCAAACGCGCGCTAACAAGGACAAGGATCATTCCTCCGAGAAGGATAGAAAAGGAAATAAAACCAATAAAACTAGAAAGCCAAAATCTAGTAAAAAAAATCTCGAAGTCTCTAATACAGTGACACTAACAATTAATCCAGATTCGTTGCCCAGCGATGCTGTGCCAAATGGCTCTAAGAAAACACTTATCCAGGATATAAAAATTGCTGCTAATAACACTCTTTTTTTGCGCCAACAATATTACTCCCCTTCTGAAAACAAACACTATACAGCACCTCTGCCAACTGGTTATGAGGGCCAGTTCGGCCCTACTATTAAAAGCTGGACAAGCTTCCTAAATACTCAAGGTGGTATGACGCTAGAAAGCCTTGAGACATTTTATAAAATCGCCAACATAGATATTAGTAAATCAACCATCCATAGCTTCACAATTAAAACGCCTACGATACTTGAGCCCGAGAAGGTAGAAGTTGTGAAGGCAGGTTTACAATCCACGAACTACCAGCACCTAGATGACACCAACGCTAGAGAGGATGGGAAAAACCGTTATGTTAATGTATTGGGTAATGAGTATTATTCAGCTTACTTTACGCTGACCAGTAAAAGTCGATTAAGCGTCATTGAAATGTTAAGCAAAGACCACTTTGGGTTCACATTAAATGAGGCCGCTTTTAATTTACTGGCTACTATGAACTTACCCCACAAGGTAATCGAAAGCTTAAAGGTATTTCACTCATCGACTATCTTAAACAGTAAGGAGCTGGAAGTTATTCTTGATAAGGTATTAGGTGATAAAAAATTTCCAAAATATAGAAAGCTGATTACTGATGCGGCAGCTATCTCAACATATAGAAAGAGTCCTTATGCGATAGAAACACTCATTACCGATGATGCGCCACAGTTTAAGCTCATTACTGAATCACTCGCCTTGTGCTGGGTTCATGAGGGTAGGCATTATAAAAAGCTGACGCCAATTTTTAAGAAGCACCAAGACTCTGTTGACAGCTTCTTGGATAGGTTTTGGGATTATTATCATAAGCTCATTGAATATAAAAAGAACCCAGGGCAAGATGAGATAGATAAGCTATCCAATGAGTTTACTGAGTTATTCTCAACAATCACTGGCTACGAGAAACTAGATAAACAAATTGAGCTCACCTTAAAAAAGAAAAGGCAGCTATTGTTAGTGCTGGAAAAGCCAGAGCTTCCTCTACATAACAATCCAGCAGAGTTGATGGCTCGGAAGCAGGCTAGAATGCGCGATGTACACCTTCATACTATGAGTGAAGAAGGAACGAAAGCTAAGGATACAATGATTACAATTACTGAGACATGTAAAAAGCTAGCAGTTAATGTCTTCGATTATATATATGACAGAATTACAAAAAACTATTCTATGCCTTCGCTAGCGGAATTAATTACCATCCGCTCATCACAGGCGCAGTAAACTAAAGAGAGCGCAGCATGAGCATCATGCTGAAATAAGACGGATACGTTTTATGCTTGAGAACACTAGTAAAGACTAAAGGAAGATGGGATCAGTTTTGGGAGAAGGTTAATGATTTTGGCGTGCCAGCAGTAATATAGCCTACATTATATAGAGGCAGCACCCTAGAAGAACTTGTGACTCGAGTGCTAGAGGGCACGGAACGCACAAGCTCTATGGCAGAAAACCTGCATAGTCGTATATCTCCCTACTTATTTGTACGTAAGCAAGTAGGGAATGGATTTCTTAATTTACTACGCTTCTTTTTAAATCATGAGAAAATCGAGCGTAGCGAAAAAAGCTTTCGTCATCAGAAAACTCCAGCACATATTTTAACTGGTCAGGAGCATCCACACTGGGTAGAAATGCTGGGCTTCAAACGTTTTCAACGAGCAGCATAACGCAATCTAATTTTTAAAGAGCAGTAGTTATTATGCTTTAATTTGGTAGGTATTTCTATGCGCCCTGATACCTAAAATACACCATAATTGAACCAAGCCGGAATTTCTAATCTGACTGAGTCGCCTGCTTATTTTCAGCAAGTCAATGGAATTTACAGAAAGGATGGCGCACTAGCCCCCATGCACATACATTTCAGCGACAGCCAGCTTAAGTGCTCTATCAGAGCGTACACCTCGCTCTAAGACTGATGGATAGAAGGCTTCATTGGAGTCTCTAACCTGCGGTATCTGTAGCTCAAGCTGACCTTGACCTGTGTTAATTAACCTTGGTTTAAAGCCGTTCGCATATCCGTTTCTATCGCCAGTTCGCTCATAAGGACTGGCATTTAAATGGCGCTCCCTTTCTATTAACATAGCCTCATTCATCAACCTGGAGACAAGCTTAGGTAAAGCTTCAAACCCCTCCATCGCTAAAACATGTATGGCTTCTTCGATTAAGTTCTCATTTTTATAGCAGCTCATTGTCATTCCTCTTTTTTGGTTAAGTTTACCTTAAAAGGAATTTCTAATCTGACTGAGTCGCCTGCTTATTTTCAGCAAGTCAATGGAATTTACAGAAAGGATGGCGCACTAGCTAATTTTCTTTTCTAAGTCAATAGGTTAATGAAGATAATGGATAATTATCAAGCCCAATAAAGTACTCGGCAACGAAAGTTTACCTTATCCAGCTTATTGGTTCACACATACTTACCGCAAGCTCACGTTTTTTTTGATCGGACAGGTAAGTAACTCTAACTTGCATATTTATCATTCTCATTTAATCCAAATAATGCGCTTAGAATAACTTATAGAAATTATCTGTTTATTTAGAGTAACAGAAAGGGTATGGGGATTATTTCTTAGGTAGAAAACACTGTAGGTAATATAGCACACCATAACCAGCGTTATCGGGGGGTTGGGCACTATCTGACTAAAAAACAAGCCTAAATCGATCTAATTTTAAGCAGGGCTAAAGGTCGAGTTCTTGCTTAATTTTTTCTAAAACCTCTGGCGAGATGCCAGTAGTTTTGGTCACAACAGGATCTTCAAAGCCTTCTTTTAACATAGTTGTTGCGATAGCCATTTTTTCCTGTTCAATGCCTTGTTGCATTCCTTGTTGCATTCCCTCCAGCATTCCTTGCTTTAAGCCTTGATTATGGCCTTCTTGTCGTAATTGATCAGCTGCAGACATAATGGTCTCCTTCATATCGGGTAGTGCTTGAGTCAACGCATCAACGAGTTCTTTGTCGCTGCTTTTTTCCTCATATTCTAAGGTGTAGTTTACCAGCCGTGAGATATGTTGACCATCATCTAATGACTTTAGCAATTGAAGCAGCCCTTGCTGAATGAGCCGTTGGATAACTGGCAGAAAATCTCGTTGGTAGGCATGTTTGTGCAGCAGCTCCATGGTGGCAACGTAGCCATGGGTCAAGAGCTCTTCATCAGGGATGACGGTTAGATCAATGAGTGGGCAAGGCGCATTATACAGTTCTTTGGCGAGCGCAGAATCTTCAAACAACTCAAAAAAATCCATCGTGTACGGATAGGGCGTTTTTTGGCCATTATAAAAAGTGACCGTCAAAATTAATGGAAGCTTGAGCTTGTCATTGTGATCACGCTTTGGTGTCTGCTTTAAAAACCGATCCCAGATCTTGCACTTGTAATACCACAGGCGAAATGCCAAGAGTGGATCCGGTGTGGATTGGTGTTCACTTAACGCATAGAGATAAACTTGCTCTTTGCCATACTCCTTCTTGAGCTTAACCCGATACAAGACATCGGTAAAAGCGGTTTTAAAATCATGCTCGATGAAGCTGTCGTTTTCTAGCTGCAACGTTTCCCAGTCAATCATCTTCTGGATCTTTTTGGGCAGATGCGCTTTGAAGAAATCCTTGGCGACCTCAATATCTTGCAATGAACTTTTAAATAAGAGATCGTGATGATTGATCGAATGTTTCTGAGCCACAGAAAGGTTCCCTAAAATGAAAGCTGGTAAGCCAAGCAATTGCTTGTTAGCATACCTGAAATTAAGCTGTAGCAAAACTGAAAAACCCAACAAAAACCCATCGGTTTTTACCTTTAAAATGGGAATAATTAGCCCAATAAATAATCGAGTAAAGAATGCCAACCCTGAATTAAGGAAGAAATGCCCTAGTTTTTTCACCCACACACTACGCGGCTAAAAGCCGACAACTTTTTCAGAAAAAGAAACAATAAAAACAGTGGGTTACAAGTGGGTTTACTTTTTTATGACCAGTAGTTTTTTTGTAAAAAAGTACAAGAAATGCGCTAAAATCTATTATAACAGGTTATAACTAATTATTTATATAAATCAATAGGTTAAATCTTTTAACGGCGCTAAAAAGCAAAATTATAACATCTTGCACTACCGTCTGTTATAATATATATATTATTCCATTATACATTTATTACAATATATTATATCGCTTTAAATCAACGGGTTAGTGTGTTTATTATAACATATTATAATAATATGTGAGATATTATTTTTGTTATGCTATATTATATGGAAATATAGCCGGTTGTAATTTTTGTAATAGCATTAATTAGGTGAAATAATTCATATGAAACCTCTTTCAGCCTCGCTGTCCTCAAAAGATGAAGCGTATTTAATGAAGCTCGCCAAAGAAAATGGCTTAACCCGTGGTGACTCGGAGAATGTCTATTCCCCTGGCTATGCCATGAAAGAATTAGTGCGCTTTTGTCGTGAACAAGGCATAGACTTGAGAAAGCAATACGTCGAAAAACCTGACCATCAGACTAAGATGTTAGAGCAAGTCCATATGGCCATCCCTCACCTGCTGTATTTATTACGCATGGTGGTGGGTGCGGTGGATAAGGATCTTGATGAGAAAACCTATCAACAATTAAAAGCTTTGAGTTTGACATTTTTAACAGAAACTTGTGGTGACTTTCAGTCGGTTCGCTATCAGGAAAATGCGATTAAAATTAATCAGCATGGCATCAATCGGATGCCTATCCAGGAAGAAGACAGTCGTTGGCGGTAACGTCAATCAGCTGAGCGTTGTCTTTAAACTACCCCCCTTAAGTCAACGATGGTTGAATGATCGCTGGTGAGGGTAGTGTCACTGAAGGTCGCGCCGTGAGGATGCGTTTTACCATCAGCCGGTGGCGTGCTACTTCAGAGGAATTCGGTTGGTGTTATTTGAGTGTTTAACACGCTGGGTACTTCATTGTTGTCATTCATTGAGTTTGACGACTTATTTGGACTCGTGAGTTGTTGAATGAGTCTCATCACTGAGAAAGAGCATCTTGTTAAAGAACGATGGTTGCGTCATGCTACTCAGCCAGTGCTTAAACTGTGACCACCCGGCTCAGCATTCAAGCTGAAGAATAGTCTAGCGCATTTGCCACGACTTAGCGAGCACTTAACCGCTCAGCCAATTGAGTTAACCGGTTCGCTTCTTTATTATTGTTGACCGCCATCCCAATAGCTTGCTTTTGCCCAATTAAAACCACCAGCTGTCGGCCTCGAGTCACTGCCGTGTATAATAAGTTACGAGCTAATAACGTATAATGTTGCGTGGCTAGGGGAATGACTACAATCGGAAACTCAGACCCTTGGCTTTTATGAATACTAATGGCATAAGCGAGTTGTAACTCATCGAGCTCACCTGTTTCATAGGTTTTTATGGCTTGGTCAAACCGAATACTGACTTCCCCTTCTTCTAAATCAATGCGTTCTATAAAACCAATGTCGCCATTAGTGAGCTTGCGGCAAGCATGTGTGCATTAGGTCAGCTAGTTACTTTATCCTAAAGGACCGATAGTAAAACTATTTAGAAAGATCCTATTATGTTTGGCAAAACATTTGATAAAAAAGTCGTTACACCCAAGTCAGCAACACCTTCAACACTAGATAATATTGCTCAATCGCTCAAGTCATGGCGTTCATCATCAAAAGAGCCATGGGAGATTCCAGAAGACCTTTGGGTGAAAATTATTGCGCTCTATCCTGCTTATACAAAAAAGGACATTACTGAACGATTATCAATCAGCTCTAAACGGCTCAACAAAAAAATTAATGAAAAAGAATTATTAGCCAGCAGTACATCAGTTGCCAATTCTGATGATGACCAAGCCGATGAATGTTTTGTTGAAGCCACTATTCAGGATTCAGTTGTGCTTTCACAGCAACTGATTAGCATTACAAGAACTGATGGCGTCGTGTTACAACTGCCTAAGCCGGAGTATGCTGAAACCATTAATCTGATTCTTACTTTTTGCAAGGGGTAGTGTATGCTGCAATTCACGCCTCAAATGAGGCTATTGTTATCAGTCAGACCTGCTGATTTTAGAAAGGGTATTGATGCTTTAGTTGCGCTTTGCCAGCAACGGCTGGGTGAGGATCCATTCTCTGGTACGGTCTTTGCTTTTACGAATAGCCGCCGTACCTCAGTGAAACTTCTAGTTTATGATGGCAATGGATTCTGGCTTTGTCTAAACCCAACTTTGCCCTTTCTAAAATTAAACCTATCCAAATCAATGACTTACATTTTAAAAAAACGTTTAGGGTCACTACAACTTAACAAATTGTTTTTTCAGTGTGCCCAGGTTGTGAATTCATGCCTAACGATTTATAGATCACAACTTGCTCTGGAGTTGCCTTTGAGGTTCTTCTAACAGAAAGTAGTTTATTATTTTCAAGCCGCATCGTAGTCGTGATACGAACCTGAGTGCTAAAAATCTGCCGTATAGTTTGCCAGCTACTATCAATGCTCTGCAATTTAAGTTGATGGCGAATAGTGTGTAGTAAG
Organism: Gammaproteobacteria bacterium; assembly: GCA_965196985.1. Taxonomy (GTDB): domain Bacteria; phylum Pseudomonadota; class Gammaproteobacteria; order UBA12402; family UBA12402; genus 2-12-FULL-35-23. The sequence continues at coordinate 9,061 of CBDALO010000257.1, forward strand.
TGATAAGCAAGAATACTAATAAACAGATGGGCATCAACTCGCTCTTGCTTTTGATGGTAGATAGGACGCAGGCCTAACTCTGATTTTAATGATCTGAATGCCGATTCAACATCAGTTAGAGTTGTATAGATTCTCCAAATTGTTTTTTCATCTAAATCCATTCTGTTACTACGCAAACAATATGCGCCCAGATTCTCAGAGTTAACTTTACTCCAACTGATTTTCGTAACCTTATCAGCCTCTGAATCAAGCGTGATAGTGTATCGACCTGAAACACGTTTATGGCGCTCCTTTATTCGACCTAAACGCAAGGTTACTTTCTCAATTGCTTTCATTCCAGTTTTTTTAGTGAGTCCATTAGCTAACTTAATTAATTCCTCTTCGAAACGAGTCTCAGCCTTACTAATCATATTTAAGCTTTTTTCTTCCTTAGCCTGAGAATGGCAGTACAGTAAGACTTCATTTGCTTCAGTATCTTTAATTAATTGCGCTGTAACCGTATTATTTACTGATTCTTTTACTAGCACTTTATCAATGTTTTCATCGACAACAGGCAATGCTCTACGGCTCACTACAATATAATGGAAACCTTTTTCAGTAAGCCATGAAATATTTTCTTCAGTTGCAAAACCAGCATCTAAGATAATTGTTGCCTCTGGCTGTGCATGAAGCTCAGTTAGCATTTCGGATAATGTTTTAGGCTCGCTAACATTCCCTTTGAAAAATTCACTGCGTTGCGGGAACCCTGAGCCATCCAGCACGAGCCCTAGAGAAACAAGCGGACAATCAGACCGCTTCTCCTTTGATCGACCATGCTGTGCGTGATCATTCTGTAATGCTCTACCCTCAAAGTAGGTATTGGTTATATCGTAGAGAGTGATCACCTGATTTAAACTAAAGAGATTTTTCTCACGTTCGAATAATTGATCTTCAATCATTTGCTTATGTTTGAGTAACTCATCAGCAGTCTTATAGAATTTCTTGATATTAAGGAATTTCAATGTGTCAATTGGTAAAAATACCACCAATTAAAATGAGTAATTTTAGAACAGGTATTTTTTATAAAATCGATTTAGTGGTGGGGCAGGGTTAGTTATGACAAACAATAGCCAAAACTAGCTGTTATTTGTTGTTTTGGACGGACTACCCCCTTAGGAAGTTATTAGATTTTTTTCAGTAAGGCGAGTTCACGATGCTTTGATAGCAATTTGTAACGGTTAGGTTGTCTATACCAGCAGTTAGCTAAAAACATTTGGCTACCGCATAGAACACATTCATAGGGGTCAATGTTAAAATTATTTTGCATTAAGGTGCGGTAATTGACCTGGGGTGTGTTTGGATCAGTTTCACCTAATAGGAGTCTGACTTTGGGTAGCATCTCACCTCGCACCCGGTTAGCAAGAAACCCATAATAACGCACCATACGAAAGCCAACATCAGGAATGTGTTGAATAAATCGAGCAATAAACTCTTCCGCGGTTAATTTAAATTGCTTGTAGGTTTTAGAGACGTGATCAAGATAATTAAAACTGAGGCTGCTCCCATCAAAGTTTTTAATTTTTGACTCAGCAATAGGAGGACGTTTGGTGTATCGACCTAAGTATTTAACGTTTTGTTTGTGATTCTTTGAGGGCTTTGCGCAATGTACTACCCATCGTTTTTGGTAAAGCTGATCAAGCAGTTGATTAAAGTTGAAAGTGTGGTTCAGTGTAGAGGCTAACTGATTTGGCAGAATAAGCCCTTTGTCCTGGTGGTGGTTTCTAAAAAGGTTAATGACCTCATAACGCCACATGGACATTAGTGTAGGTTGATGGAAGTAGAGGCTTTTCCATTGTGTTAACTCTTTGTTGATACCACCCAGAGTGATTGACGCATGAAGATGCACATTGCGCTTTAGATCTCTGCCAAAGGTGTGAAGCGCGATAAATACACCGGGTTTAACCCTCTTGTTTTTAGCAAGCTTGAGTAACACCTTTGCTGCTAATGGTGGGAGTAAATTAAGAAGCTCTCTGTTTGTCCAAAAGCAGTCCCAAAGAGTAGAGGGCATGGTGAATGTGATGTGTTGCCATGTAGTGTTGGGTAAGATTGCCATCTGTTGTTGTATCCATACTTCTGTGGCTTTTTTACCACACGATGAACAGCTTTTAGCTTTGCAGGTATGGCGGATGTATTTGACGTGTGAACAGTTTGGATTACTGCAATGATACTCTTTATGGCCACGCATAGGATGTTTGCAGCTAAGCAGCTTAACAATGCCAATGACAATAGCTTCTCTGATTTTATCTTTGTACTTGGTGTGAAAGTTCCACCAGTTCTGATTGGTTACCAAGATTTGTTTGATACTAAAGCGTTTCATTATTCATAGAGTAAAATGAGAAGCGCGTATAGTAGGTGAGTTATTGCTCAGCTACCTGAAGCAATTTCTATAGCAGGTGTGTTATTTTTATTCGTTATTATTCCATGGGCAGGTTTGACTAGTTTGAGACTTAATAATACTCGTGGCTTTGTAAAGACTAAACTCTTAGAGGCTTAGAAAGTTGCCGGCGAAGCCGGCCTGACTTGAGTGATAGTTCTGAGAAATCAGTACCCAGTAATTCATCTAACGCACTTTGATTGCTTAAATAATAGTGCGTACTTAAATCACTTCCTGGGGCAACCAAACGCCCAATGATGGTAGCAAGCATCAGATGACATTGTTTTTGATTAAAACCCAAAGTCCTAAACAATTCTTCAAGTTGTAATTGGCTAGCAGCATGTAAGCCCAACGCCTCAGCTCCAACGTGTCGTATGTCCTCACTCTCAATGGAGTTAACATCCACTGCTTGAAAGTCAGGTTCAACCGCGCTTACTGAATTAACAGCAATGCTTGTCTCATTGTCATCTGCAAGCCTAGAGCGAATGCGTTTTACATACATTTGCGCCTGTTTTTCCAGATGTGCAGGTATTGAAATTAACGTGCCTTGACCCGTTAAAATTTCCTCAATACGGTCAGCAAGCAATTTCCAACTGTCCTTCTTTACTGAAAAATTTGCACCAAGGTTTAAAATCAGTCTTTGACGTACTTTGCCGTCAGCAGTGCGATGAGTATCAACAAGTCGGTAGGTTGCGTAAGACTTACCTGTCCGAGGACTCTTTTGTGTAGAGGTTCGAATATACATAACTCAATACTCTCATCACTTCACCAGCCCATGCAACCCCTTATTGCTATTATGTGTCACTACATTCCAGGATTCACGTTTCTAGGCAAGTAAAATCAATGGGTTGAGTTAAAAATAGTGATGAAATTTTTGATTTTCAGGGTGAAATGGCCAAACTTGGGTAAAGCGTTTTTCGCAAGGAAAGTTACAATGGTGGCCAAACTCCCACTCAGCCACGTACCATATCGATAGCACGCAGCTAATGATTCTGCTTAACCAAGGTAACCCTATCACTAGTCATCTCGGTGAGCCATGGAGAAGGCTCGCTAGTCAACCTCCTGTAATAAGTCAAGCGGCCTCTTCATCGACCAAACCTCCTTTATCTTCAATCTGGTAATTCCATGGCAACCATAAGGAGGGATCCTTGAAAACACTTGATTTATTTTCCTGCAAGGCAACTAAGTAATCGAGTGGGTTTTCCCCGCACAATTGAGCTGTAACAATAAGAGATAATAAGATGCTACCGATGTTAGCGCCATGCTGAGTTTTATAAAACATTGCAGCTTTTCTAATGCGAATAGGAATCTTTAGTATCGTGTAACGTCCCACAATAATTTAGAGAAACCATCTCAACCTATTTTGCGTGAGATGGTGTCAAATAGTTAACCTTTTAGCTCATGAATTGCCTGATTAATGACATCATCCGGTATATGGTTTAAATTCATATTAGCGGCGATTAGCAACGCATGTCGCATGAGCCTATCAACATAACGAAGCCTACCTTTTGTGGCCATGTGTACTGCACGAATACCTGTTTCAGTGAATAAGCTGCTGCTCATTCCTGCCTTCTCAAAAGCAGCGTGAATAATGCTCTCAAAATCCCTGCTATCCTCAATTGCATGCCACCTAATAAAGCACTGAATTCTAGAGTTGATAGGTTCATAGGCTGGTCTCTGCAATGTTGCTAGAAGTGATGGGAGTCCACATAAGATAATCGTCATGACGTCTTTGCTGTCAAAACTGAAATTAAGGAAGTCAGGTAATCGTAGAATGAAATCATTACTAAGCTGATGCGCCTCGTCTAGGATCCAAATAGGCTGAACGTTTTTATCATGGTAGAGCGCGATCAAGCTCTGCTTCAAGTCTCTCCAAAGTTTAGAGAATCGGTAATAGTTTTCTAAACCTAGATTTTCGGCAAGCTGAGAGTACACATCAAATGACCGAAAGTGAGTGTCTGATTGATAAATGACTTGATGGGTCAGCGGGTTGAGTTTATTGCTCCAGTATCTTAGCGCCGTGGTCTTTCCTGTCCCTGAGTCGCCAGTAATCACTGCTAAGCCGCGTGTTTCTAGCAAACCATTAAGTTGCTGTTCTAGTCGCTTTGACTGCGCCAATTCAATAGACCTTCTGCGTAACTAAGGGCAGTTCTAGAAACTAGCTAAAATTTGCTTATAATTGCCTGATTAATAATCATTCATGGAAAGGCATATGCTATTAAGCTATCAGCAACTCAGTAACCGCCCGCGTATTTTTAAAAAGTTAACTGGTTTGACCCTTGATGATTTTGAAACGATACACCAACAAGTGAAGTCATCACTTGATGATGAGTTTAGTAAGCTGGGAAGGCGCCCGAAACTCACCACGCACCATGATCGCCTTTTGCTTCTCATGATGTACTATCGCACTTATGTAACACATGAATTCTTAGGTTACTTTGTTGGTTTGGATGACAGTAATGTCTGCCGCTTATTTAAACGCTTAGAACCCTTAGTGGCCAAGCATATTCATATTAAAAAAGACAGAACCCTAACAGAAGATGCGGTTTGCGCTATATTAATGGATGTAACGGAGCAGCCTATTCAGCGCCCCAAAAAGAAGAAGCCACGTAAAGATTATTATTCTGGTAAAAAGAAAAGACATACTCAAAAGGTGGAGATAGCAATGAGTACATCCGGAAAAATAATCAACGTCTCTCAAACAATGCCTGGGAGGGTTCATGATATTAAGATCCGACAACGTGGCAGCCCACTGCCACCAGCAGAAAAATATGCTGATCTAGGATACCAAGGAATTCAACATACTGACCCCTTGGTTAACTTACCTCATAAAAAGCCCAAAGGCGGCAAATTAACTACTCAACAAAAAGAGGATAACCGTAATCACAGCAAGATCCGTATTAGGGTTGAACATCAATTCTCAAAATTTAAAAAATTCCGCATTCTTGGGGAGGTGTATAGGAATTTTCGCAGAAAACACAATATGAGATTTAATATTATTGCTGGGATTCTCAATCTTCAAGCCGGATTCTAAAACTACAAACGAGCATAAGCTCGCCCAGTATTTAGTTTCGCAGAAGGTCTAATAATGTTTGATTTACCCAATGGATCAAATTTCAAGCCAAAATGTTGAAGATACATCTTACTCATCCTTGTATCTTAAATAACTGTAGAGATATGACAATATTGCTACAATCCCAAGGATGCTTGGGTAGGCGGAAGGTGAAGCCGTGTTCGTCCTTAGGATTTAATCCTGTTGAGGAGATTTAGCTCCCTTCCACCCTCATAAGTTCATGAGATCGAACGGTATCTTAGGCCATTGTGAGCCTGTATTTGCAAGGTTGATCCGAACTATGATTTCCCAAGTTTGTTAGTGTAATAAAATTTAAGAGGCTCTAGCAAATGAAAAAAAATTGTGTTGGTATTGATATTGCAAAATCTGATTTTGTTGCTGCTATCACCACTAGCGGAAAAGATCACGTTAAACATTTTAATAATAATCCTGAGGGCTTTTCTGAGTTATTAGAATGGACGCAATCTTTATCTGATCAGTCACTTCATTTTTGCATGGAATCAACAGGTAAATACGGTAATGCATTGGCTCTTTATTTACATAGTGAGAAGTGTGATGTCAGTATAATTAATCCTGCACGAATAAAGTTTTTTATGAAAGGACAGCTAATACGAAACAAGACCGACAAGGCCGATGCGGTCAGTATTAAGGACTATTCAAATCATTTTACTCCAACGCTATGGCAGCCTTTGCCAGCTAATATAGAGGCTCTAAGAGCTTTGATACAGAGATCTGAAGTATTAACCTCCCAAGTCAGCAATGAACAAAACAGGCTGGAGCTAGCGGAAGAAACAATTATTAGCTCTATACAAAATCATATCGATTATATGGAAAAAGAAATTTTACGACTGCAGGAAGAAATTAGTAAGCTGATCGCGAGTGATGATGATCTGAAGAATAACACAGAGCTGCTTAAAAGCATCCCAGGCATTGGTGATAAAACCGCTCAAACACTAACTGCTTTTTTTAATAATATTGAAAGATTTTCTGGCGCAAAACAATTGGCTGCTCATATTGGTTTAAATCCCAGCCAGTCACAATCAGGCACTTCATTGAATTCATCACGGCTCTCAAAGGTTGGTAGTGCTTGGTTGCGAAAGGCGCTTTACATGCCGGCATTAGTGGCTATAAGGCATAATCCTATTTTGAAGAAATTTTATGAAAAGCTGCTCAAAAAAGGCAAGCCAAAGAAGCTAGCCATTTGTGCTGTTATGAGAAAAATGGTGCATATGATTTATGGCATCCTAAAAACACAGCAGCCATTTTCAGCGGATGCCTAGTAAAAATTTTACAATTTATTGTTGACGTTTAAGACGGTATCTCCTCAGTGATATCCAAATCCTCTTTAACTTGGTTATAAACAATCTCAACTAGCGAGGTTTTTCTTGCTGGTTGTTCCGGCATCTGAGGTCTAGCTCGGGTTCTAGAAAGGTTGTTATGTTTGTCCAGCTCTCCCACTGCACCAAGGTATTGATATTCCAATGATTCGACGTGACGGGCGGAGTCACTATGCGGATCAACCACTAAATAAACCTCTTGTTGAGCCAGTTCAAATGGAACTTCAAAGAGTCGATTATTCCAGCTTACCGTGCCATCCTTCCTGACTCGGCGCTTAATGCGATGCAGGAAGTAATCATCTAGCTTATCGGCCAAACAACCTAACGGCTGAATTTTAGTGAGGTCTTGCTGATAGCGTTGTAACGGGGTCATCTTGTCAGGCAGGGCGCTTTGCGAGGCTTGATGATAAACACGCTCAACCCAAGCCCAAAATCGATCATTCAGCGCATTGAAACTATGAATGGAATCCAGGTTGCATTCAGCTAGGAATTGCTCGCGTACTGTTCTATGCCAACGCTCTAGTTTGCCTTTGCTTTGCGGTTCATAGGGCCTGCCGTAAATCAATTGAATTTTCAAACGAGCACAAATGGTTTGCAACGTTTAGCACGGTAGGCAGGGCCGTTGTCAATGATGAGCTTAACAGGAAGCCCACGTTTGAGTAATGCCTCTTTCAACACATGCTCAATAGTAATGGCACTCTCATCAGTACAAAATTTACTGTGACAGACCAACCTTGAGGCATCATCAAAAATACTCACCAAATAGCTTTTAACTCTTCTTTGGCCATCGTAAATCGTTGGACCATGCATGACATCGCCATACCAAATATCACAAGCTGTGAGCGCCTCAAATGAGCGGCGCTCAATTTGGTTAGAAGGTGTGACTGTTCTTTTAGACAGGCCGTGTTTTACTAATAAGCGGTGAACTGTTGCGTGAGATAATTCACCTCGTGCTACCTTCCCTTGAGTTTCTAAGAGTTTAATCACGGTCGGAATTGATCTTGAAGGGCTTTCCTGTTTAGTGGAAATAATTAACTCTTGTAGCTCTGGATTGATGTGACACTGGCCTTTGTCTCGTCGAGTTTTAGGAACTAATCCATCAATACCCTGCTTTAACCAGGCGTAATACCAATTCTCAATTGTTTTAGCACTGAGGTGAACACGCTTACTACCTGGAATGTTGTAGGTTTGCTGGGACAACCTTTTAATAATGCTCTTGAGCTCACCATGCTCAAAACTATTTCGGCTACATAGCTCACCTAAAACACTTAGGCGAAACAGTGCTGTTGGGTGAATGGGCTTGGTCATTTTGCAATTCCTGTGTGATTTAACTACTTGCAATGAGTTAATCACAACTTGAGTTGAGAATGCTACGCTCAAACTGTGTGGGGTCGTGAGGTTTACAGAAAATATCCATCTCAACTTTTTTTCACGTTAATTAATTATGGGATGCTCACTCCTGTGTTGTTAAGAAAAAGCATGATGCTCGATAAATCATGCTCACCAAGGCAGGCCAACCAAAACGCTTGTGGATCACTATGTCGCCCAAGCTGTAACCACAACGGATGTGCTTTGATATGGAAGGAGTAATCAACGAAGTGGTCAACCAACCAGTGAAACCACCTAGCAACGGTGTGTCGACTAACACCTTGCTCCTGACCTGATGAGCTAATACTTTTCCCAGGAGCACGCTCATTAACACTGCCTGCTGAACTGACCAGCAATACCAACGCTTTGGAGAAAGTATCTCAGGTAGGGTTGAACAAGTACGTTTACATTGATGACAATAAAATCTCAAAACAGGGGTGGGATTTAAAGAGCGTCCTTTACCTGGGTTCCTATCTGGTTTTCGATCATATGATCCATGTGACCATAGTCCACCTGCACCGCAATGGCTGCACTGCTCTGGCCTTAGTAGCTCTGGATTTTTTTTCAGCAGGATCAGGTAATCACTCAGGCTTTTAATCGCTTTTATGATTCTGCGCATGACTAATTTCACTATAGTTTTTATATCAAGTTATTTTACCTTGATAGGTTACTAAAAACCTTGTTTATTATGAGATAAAACTAGCTCAATTCCCCTAAATAAAGATAGACGTAACAGTTTATCGCCTCGACAATGTTGTTATCTAGTGGCGCTCCTGGTGTCGTTAAGAATCGCCGAAGCTTTTTCCAGTGCTTTAACATATACTTCATCGCCTTACCAAGGTGACTATTTGGTTCTACCACTTTGTTAGATAATTGCTTATTGAGCCAACCATGCAGTTTAAGCATCAATGGTTTGCTATGCTTTCGATGATAAAGTAAGCGTTGATGTGGGTCCATTTGCTTTGTTTGCTCATCATTTCGATAAACCTCACCCAGGATTTGCATAACGTGCAAACAAGGCTCAGGATAATATTCAAGTCAGGCCGGCTTCGCCGGCAACTTTCTAAGCCTCTAAGAGTTTAGTCTTTACAAAGCCACGAGTATTATTAAGTCTCAAACTAGTCAAACCTGCCCATGGAATAATAACGAATAAAAATAACACACCTGCTATAGAAATTGCTTCAGGTAGCTGAGCAATAACTCACCTACTATACGCGCTTCTCATTTTACTCTAAGAATAATGAAACGCTTTAGTATCAAACAAATCTTGGTAACCAATCAGAACTGGTGGAACTTTCACACCAAGTACAAAGATAAAATCAGAGAAGCTATTGTCATTGGCATTGTTAAGCTGCTTAGCTGCAAACATCCTATGCGTGGCCATAAAGAGTATCATTGCAGTAATCCAAACTGTTCACACGTCAAATACATCCGCCATACCTGCAAAGCTAAAAGCTGTTCATCGTGTGGTAAAAAAGCCACAGAAGTATGGATACAACAACAAATGGCAATCTTACCCAACACTGCATGGCAACACATCACATTCACCATGCCCTCTACTCTTTGGGACTGCTTTTGGACAAACAGAGAGCTTCTTAATTTACTCCCACCATTAGCAGCAAAGGTGTTACTCAAGCTTGCTAAAAACAAGAGGGTTAAACCCGGTGTATTTATCGCGCTTCACACCTTTGGCAGAGATCTAAAGCGCAATGTGCATCTTCATGCGTCAATCACTCTGGGTGGTATCAACAAAGAGTTAACACAATGGAAAAGCCTCTACTTCCATCAACCTACACTAATGTCCATGTGGCGTTATGAGGTCATTAACCTTTTTAGAAACCACCACCAGGACAAAGGGCTTATTCTGCCAAATCAGTTAGCCTCTACACTGAACCACACTTTCAACTTTAATCAACTGCTTGATCAGCTTTACCAAAAACGATGGGTAGTACATTGCGCAAAGCCCTCAAAGAATCACAAACAAAACGTTAAATACTTAGTGACTGACAGAAAACCTACTAATTCTTAGTCTTTGTTGTTTTATTACACTTTCATTTTTTTATATCCGCGCGAGATCATAATAAAAATAGCATGTTAAGCCCTGGCCGCGTACAAAAAAATGAAATCTCGCTGTTTTGATACGAAAAAAAGCATCCTGCTTTTTGGAATACAATGGGATATTCTGAGGCTGACTAGGCAGCTAACGGTGGGCTGCGACCTCGAATGCGTTTTTTTAGTCGCGCTGCTTTCCTTTGCTCAGCTCTTTGTATAAGACTTCCGATACGATCTATGTTTTTTCCAACAATCGCTAAGCCAACATAGCTCTTAAAGCCATCAATGCCGTGATCTAGGCATTGATCCAACCCATGAACTTCAAGAGCATTAATACTGGATTCTACCGCAGAATGCTTTTGTTTCGCTTTCACAAACGAGTCTGACTTTTCAATTTCCTGTGCTTCCTTTGAGAGTCGACCTTTTCTCGGCAATGCAACAACTTCCAAAATATCTGCTAACGCAGATTGATTTTCTTTTGAATGAAAGCCCTTATCAAAACTACATGTGTTTAACTCTGGGAACTTTTGTTGGGTCTCTTGAACCATAGATACGGCGACCTTGTCATCAGTCTCATTCTCCATCACACGATGATGCAATATAAATTGGTGTTGATCCTCCAAGACACAGACTTTCATTCCTAATTCGACTGGTACACCAGCCTTTCCTTTTACAATCCATTCAGTATGTGGCTGAAAGACAGAAAAGACTTTTTCTTCATGCGGGATCTTTTCATCCAATAATATTCGGCGTTTAATTTGATCAACTTGGCGATCTGCATGAACCGTGAACATTTCTATACTTTCAACCAGTGGCGCATCTTGCGGCTTCAGTAGATCGGCTTTCTGGATAGCGTTTATTGAGGCATGTGCTTTATCTAAATATTTTTGCGCAATATTGAGATACTCCTGATGAGCATCCTTGATATTAAGGA
>CBDALO010000259.1:0-5165 GCA_965196985.1 Gammaproteobacteria bacterium
TTCTGTGTTTTACATTGGTTTAAAGCATTTTGATGTGAGTTTAAGCGACTGTTTTTGAGAAAATCAATGTTTTTTTAGTAAACACTATTTTAGGCCAAGTTAGTGTGATTGCAAATAACATGTTTTTTCTGAAAAATTAGCAGTATTTCTTTGGAAAAATTACTTGGTTTCATTGCAATTCAGTGTTTTACATTGGTTTAAAGCATTTTTATGTGAGTTTAATTGACTGTTTTTGAGAAAATCAATGTTTTTTTAGTTCACCCTGTCTTAGGCCAAGTTAGTGTGATTGCAAATAACATGTTTTTTCTGAAAAACTAGCAGCAATTCTTTGGAAAAATTGCTTGGTTTCATTGCAATTCAGTGTTTCACATTGGTTTAAAGCATTTTTATGTGAGTTTAATCGACAGTTTTTGAGAAAATCAATGTTTTTTTAGTTCACCCTGTTTTAGGCCAAGTTAGTGTGATTGCAAATAACATGTTTTTTCTGAAAAATTAGCTGTAATTCTTTGGAAAAATTGCTTGGTTTCATTGCAATTCAGTGCTTCACATTGGGTTAAAGCTTTTTTATGTGAGTTTAATCGACTGTTTTTGAGAAAATCAATGTTGTTTTAGTAATCACTGTTTTAGGCCGAGTTAGTGTGATTGCAAATAACATGTTTTTTCTGTAAAAGCGAGCAGTTATTCTTAAGAAAAATTCCTTGGTTTCATTGCATTTCAGTGTTTTACATTGGTTTAAAGCATTTTTATGTGAGTTTAATCGACTTTTTTTGAGAAAATCAATGTTTTTTTAGTAACCACTGTTTCAGGCCAAATTAGTGTGATTGCAAATAACATGTTTTTTCTGAAAAACGAGCAGTAATTCTTTGGAAAAATTGCTTGGTTTCATTGCAATTCAGTGTTTTACATTGGTTTAAAGCATTTTGATGTGAGTTTAATCTACTGTTTTTGAGAAAATCGATGTTTTTTTAGTAAACACTGTTTTAGGCAAAATTAGTGTGATTGCAAATAACATGTTTTTTCTGAAAATCTAGCAGTATTTCTTTGGAAAAATTGCTTTGTTTCATTGCAATTCAGTGTTTTACATTGGTTTAAAGCATTTTTATGTGAGTTTAATCGACTGTTTTTGAGAAAATCAATGTTTTTTTAGTAGACCCTGTTTTAGGCCAAGTTAGTGTGATTGCAAATAACATGTTCTTTCTGAAAAACTAGCAGTAATTCTTTGGAATAAATGCTTGGTTTCATTGCAATTCAGTGCTTTACATTGGTTTAAAGCATTTTTATGTGAGTTTAATCGACTGTTTTTGAGAAAATCAATGTTGTTTTAGTAAACACTGTTTTAGGCCGAGTTAGTGTGATTGCAAATAACATGTTTTTTCTGTAAAAACGAGCAGTAATTCTTAAGAAAAATTCCTTGGTTTCATTGCATTTCAGTGTTTTACATTGGTTTAAAGCATTTTTATGTGAGTTTAATCGACTTTTTTTGAGAAAATCAATGTTGTCTTAGTAACCACTGTTTCAGGCCAAATTAGTGTGATTGCAAATAACATGTTTTTTCTGATAAACGAGCAGTAATTCTTTGGAAAAATTGCTTGGTTTCATTGCAATTCAGTGTTTTACATTGGTTTAAAGCATTTTGATGTGAGTTTAATCTACTGTTTTTGAGAAAATCGATGTTTTTTTAGTAAACACTGTTTTAGGCAAAATTAGTGTGATTGCAAATAACATGTTTTTTCTGAAAATCTAGCAGTATTTCTTTGGAAAAATTGCTTTGTTTCATTGCAATTCAGTGTTTTACATTGGTTTAAAGCATTTTTATGTGAGTTTAATCGACTGTTTTTGAGAAAATCAATGTTTTTTTAGTAGACCCTGTTTTAGGCCAAGTTAGTGTGATTGCAAATAACATGTTCTTTCTGAAAAACTAGCAGTAATTCTTTGGAAAAAATGCTTGGTTTCATTGCAATTCAGTGCTTTACATTGGTTTAAAGCATTTTTATGTGAGTTTAATCGACTGTTTTTGAGAAAATCAATGTTGTTTTAGTAAACACTGTTTTAGGCCAAGTTAGTGTGATTGCAAATAACATGTTTTTGCTGTAAAAACGAGCAGTAATTCTTTGGAAAAATTGCTTGGTTTCATTGCATTTAAGTGTTTTACATTGGTTTAAAGCATTTTTATGTGAGTTTAATCGACTGTTTTTGAGAAAATCAATGTTTTTTTAGTAACCACTGTTTTAGGCCAAATAAGTGTGATTGCAAATAACATGTTTTTTCAGAAAAACTCGCAATATTTCTTTGGAAAAATTGCTTGGTTTCATTGCAATTCAGTGTTTTACATTGGTTTAAAGCATTTTTATGTGAGTTTAATCTACTGTTTTTGAGAAAATCGATGTTTTGTTAGTAAACACTGTTTTAGGCCAAGTTAGTGTGATTGCAAATAACATGTTTTTTCTGAAAAACTAGCAGTATTTCTTTGGAAAATTGCTTTGTTTCATTGCAATTCAGTGTTTTACATTGGTTTAAAGCATTTTTATGTGAGTTTAATCGACTGTTTTTGAGAAAATCAATGTTTTTTTAGTAGAACTTATTTTAGGCCAAGTTAGTGTGATTGCAAATAACATGTTTTTTCTGAAAAACTAGCAGCAATTCTTTGGAAAAATTGCTTGGTTTCATTGCAATTCAGTGCTTTACATTGGTTTAAAGCATTTTTATGTGAGTTTAATCGACTGTTTTTGAGAACATCAATGTTGTTTTAGTAAACACTGTTATAGGCCAAGTTAGTGTGATTGCAAATAACATGTTTTTGCTGTAAAAACGAGCAGTAATTCTTTGGAAAAATTGCTTGGTTTCATTGCATTTAAGTGTTTTACATTGGTTTAAAGCATTTTTATGTGAGTTTAATCGACTGTTTTTGAGAAAATCAATGTTTTTTTAGTAACCACTGTTTTAGGCCAAATTAAGGTGATTGCAAATAACATGTTTTTTCTGAAAAACTAACAGTAATTCTTTGGAAAAATTGCTTGGTTTCATTGCAATTCAGTGTTTTACATTGGTTTAAAGCATTTTGATGTGAGTTTAATCGACTGTTTTTGAGAAAATCAATGTTTTTTTAGTAAACACTGTTTTAGGCCAAGTTAGTGTGATTGCAAATAACATGTTTTTTTCTGTAAAAACGAGCAATAATTCTTAGGAAAAATTGCTTGGTTTCATTGCGATTCAGTGTTTTACATTGGTTTAAAGCATTTTTATGCGAGTTTAATGGACTGTTTTTGAGAAAATCAATGTTTTTTTAGTAACCACTGTTTTAGGCCAAATTAGTGTGATTGCAAATAACATGTTTTTTCTGAAAAACGAGCAGTATTTCTTTGGAGAAATTGCTTGGTTTCATTGCAATTCTGTGTTTTACATTGGTTTAAAGCATTTTGATGTGAGTTTAAGCGACTGTTTTTGAGAAAATCAATGTTTTTTTAGTAAACACTATTTTAGGCCAAGTTAGTGTGATTGCAAATAACATGTTTTTTCTGAAAAACTAGCAGTATTTCTTTGGAAAAATTGCTTGGTTTCATTGCAATTCAGTGTTTTACATTGGTTTAAAGCATTTTTATGTGAGTTTAATCGACTGTTTTTGAGAAAATCAATGTTTTTCTAGTACAAACTGTTTTAGGCCAAGTTAGTGTGATTGCAAATAACATGTTTTTTCTGAAAAATTAGCAGTAATTCATTGGAAAAATTGCTTGGTTTCATTGCAATTCAGTGTTTTACATTGGTTTAAAGCATTTTTATGTGAGTTTAATCGACTGTTTTTGAGAAAATCAATGTTTTTTTAGTAGAACCTGTTTTAGGCCAAGTTAGTGTGATTGAAAATAACATGTTTTTTCTGAAAAACTAGCAGTAATTCTTTGGAAAAATTGCTTGGTTTCATTGCAATTCAGTGCTTTACATTGGTTTAAAGCATTTTTATGTGAGTTTAATCGACTGTTTTTGAGAAAATCAATGTTGTTTTAGTAAACACTGTTTTAGGCCAAGTTAGTGTGATTGCAAATAACATGTTTTTGCTGTAAAAAGGAGCAGTAATTCTTAGGAAAAATTGCTTGGTTTCATTGCATTTCAGTGTTCTACATTGGTTTAAAGCATTTTTATGTGAGTTTAATCGACTGTTTTTGAGAAAATCAATGTTTTTTTAGTAACCACTGTTTTAGGCCAAATTAGTGTGATTGCAAATAACATGTTTTTTCTGAAAAACTAGCAGTAATTCTTTCGAAAAATTGCTTGTTTTTATTGCAATTCAGTGTTTTACATTGGTTTAAAGCATTTTTATGTGAGTTTAATCGACGGTTTTTGAGAAAAACAATGTTGTTTTAGTAAACACTGTTTTAGGCCAAGTTAGTGTGATTGCAAATAACATGCTTTTTCTGTAAAAACAAGCAGTAATTCTTAGGAAAAATTGCTTGTTTTCATTGCATTTCAGTGTTTTACATTGGTTTACAGTATTTTTATGTGAGTTTAATCGACTGTTTTTGAGAAAATCAATGTTTTTTTAGTAACCTCTGTTTTAGGCCAAATAAGTGTGATTGCAAATAACATGTTTTTTCTGAAAAACTAGCAGTAATTCTTTGGAAAAATTGCATGGTTTCATTGCAATTCAGTGTTTTACATTGGTTTAAAGCATTTGTATGTGAGTTTAATCGACTGTTTTTGAGAAAATCAATGGTTTTTAAGTAAACACTGTATTAGGCCTAGTTAGTGTGATTGCAAAAAACATGTTTTTTCTGAAAAACTAGCAGTAATTCTTTGGAAAAATTGCTTTGTTTCATTGCAATTCAGTGTTTTACATTGGTTTAAAGCATTTTTATGTGAGTTTAATCGACTGTTTTTGAGAAAATCAATGTTTTTTTAGTACACCCTGTTTTAGGCCAAGTTAGTGTGATTGCAAATAACATGTTTTTTCTGTAAAAACAAGCAGTAATTCTTAGGAAAAATTGCTTGTTTTCATTGCATTTCAGTGTTTTACATTGGTTTACAGTATTTTTATGTGAGTTTAATCGACTGTTTTTGAGAAAATCAATGTTTTTTTAGTAACCTCTGTTTTAGGCCAAATAAGTGTGATTGCAAATAACATGTTTTTTCTGAAAAACTAGCAGTAATTCTTTGGAAAAATTGCATGGTTTCAT
>CBDALO010000260.1:0-110584 GCA_965196985.1 Gammaproteobacteria bacterium
GGTCGTGATTTACGGGTCTTTGTGCTTGGTGGTCGTGTCATTGGCTGCATGAAGCGTTACTCGGAAACAAGCTTTAAGGCGAACTTTTCTCGCGGTGGCCAAGTAGAGTCCTTTGCGCTAACTCCTGAAATTGAGTGGCTGGCCACTGAAACCGCACGACTGGTTAACCTTGATATTAAGGAATTTCAATGTGTCAATTGGTAAAAATACCACCAATTAAAATGAGTAATTTTAGCACAGGTATTTTTTATAAAATCGATTTAGTGGTGGGGCAGGGTTAGTTATGACAAACAATAGCCAAAACTAGCTGTTATTTGTTGTTTTGGACGGACTACCCCCCCCTAGGAAGTTATTAGATTTTTTTCAGTAAGGCGAGTTCACGATGCTTTGATAGCAATTTGTAACGGTTAGGCTGTCTATACCACTGAGAACTACCCAAAATTGTTATCTCCCTACCTGAACTGAATTCGATAATTCTTTTTGTTCTTCTTGAGAAACACTATTTTCTTTAAAAAATTGCTCTACTAAGTGATACGTTAGAAGTTTTCTAATACCCTTCGCAATAAAGTGTCGTGTCACCTTGCCCTTACCATCTCCTAATTTAGCTAGCATAATTGCGTAATCGTCATAAGCTTTTTCCTTACCTATCTCATACAAATATGAGGCCACATAAAAACATACAGCCAGTAGATTTTGTATCCCTTTAAAATTTTTTATCTGCATATTTTCCCAGCCTAGTCCTTCCTTGAGAAATTTAAAAACATATTCAATTTTCGCACGAGATAGATAGGCTATGTATACCTCATACGCCTCATCAAAAGTCGTTACTTTTTTATTAGTTAATAGCAGCATGTCATTCTTAAAAATTCTCCTACCATCTCTGCCTGTAATTTGGATTTTAATTGCATTGAAGTTCTCAAACTCTCCAAAATAAATAGTTATTTTTCCGTCTTGTACGCAATTCTTTCCAACTGTTAACTTTTGGAATTGCTTTTCGCCTTGAGCATCAAAATCAGCGTTAATCAGCTTAAGCTTTTTACCATCATCACCTCTACCTTCTATTGTTCTTGTTATTTTTGAGCGAATAATAAAGTCTTGATCTAGGTTTGTATCAATTAGTGAGAGATAGTCATTATCATCAAACTCTCTATCTAGAATATGGGTAATGGTTGC
Organism: Gammaproteobacteria bacterium; assembly: GCA_965196985.1. GTDB lineage: Bacteria > Pseudomonadota > Gammaproteobacteria > UBA12402 > UBA12402 > 2-12-FULL-35-23. The sequence continues at coordinate 1,174 of CBDALO010000260.1, forward strand.
ATCTTCATTCTTTGATTTTAGGCAGATTCCTATTTTTTCTATTTCACGAATAGACAGCAGCTTTTTATTAAAGTAATCACCAGATTCATAAAGACTCTTGGCCTCTTTATCTCCCTCAAATGGCTTTCCAGCCTCTATTTTCTTAATATGCTCAGCTTTTAAAAACTTAGGGTCTTTATTGCTGTAGCTTACATGCGATAGTAGATGCACAGCCTTATCACCAGGTACTAATGCAACTGCGTTATGCGTGCTGTAACCATTGATAATATCCCCGTCCAGACTCCTTACTTTACCTAGATTTTCAGTTTGCTTGCTATGTGGCTTTCTAATATCAGAAGGATCATGAAGAACATCAATTTTACTGGCGTGTGAAAGTTTTTCACAGCTCTGTTCTAGCAATACATCATTTGTTTTTATTGGATCTAAATCGGTGCTTTTATTTTCACCGGTAAGTGTACGAATCATCTTTTTATACTCATTGTTATCTTTTGATGAACTGAACAACTTACAACTACCTTCAGTTAATAGCTTTCCTACAATCGTCGATAGATTTTTTTAAAACAACTTTCCCAGTTAATTTTGAAAAAAGAGGGGCAGCGTAATCGGCGAAGTTTAACATTTATACTCATCTCGTTAGTCTTGTTAAAAAGACAAAGCATAGTCATTTTTACACAATATTTCAGCATTATTTTGCTGATTTAAATTTTGGGTAGTTTTCAGTATACCAGCAGTTAGCTAAAAACATTTGGCTACCGCATAGAACACATTCATAGGGGTCAATGTTAAAATTATTTTGCATTAAGGTGCGGTAATTGACCTGGGGTGTGTTTGGATCAGTTTCACCTAATAGGAGTCTGACTTTGGGTAGCATCTCACCTCGCACCCGGTTAGCAAGAAACCCATAATAACGCACCATACGAAAGCCAACATCAGGAATGTGTTGAATAAATCGAGCAATAAACTCTTCCGCGGTTAATTTAAATTGCTTGTAGGTTTTAGAGACGTGATCAAGATAATTAAAACTGAGGCTGCTCCCATCAAAGTTTTTAATTTTTGACTCAGCAATAGGAAGACGTTTGGTGTATCGACCTAAGTATTTAACGTTTTGTTTGTGATTCTTTGAGGGCTTTGCGCAATGTACTACCTATCGTTTTTGGTAAAGCTGATTGTGAGCTTGCGGCAAGCATGTGTGCATTAGGTCAGCTAGTTACTTTATCCTAAAGGACCGATAGTAAAACTATTTAGAAAGGTCCTATTATGTTTGGCAAAACATTTGATAAAAAGGGTGCTGCCTTTATATAATGTAGAATATATAGCATAATATACACTTTAACATGATGAAGGATGGTGTTTGGATGTCAGCTAGAATTATCTCTGATGAAAATAATGAATTAACTATTGAACTCAAGCTTCCACTAAAAGGATCTATGCTTGAATGTGAGGACGCAATTCTTGATGGGCTTAATGAGGTTGGAACATTAGCCACTGAAAAAGCATTAAGTAAGTTTGATGCAGATGGCTCTCCTATCCATGTTGGAAAAATAAAGCTAACAGCACGAAGTAGAGATGAAGCAAATTACCAAACGCCTTATGGAGTTGCTCGAGTTAAGCGTTATGTTTATCAAACCTCTAAAGGCGGGAAGATCTTTTGTCCTTTAGAAGATAAGGCTAGAATTATCCAAGGATCAACACCGCGATTTGCAAAAATAATCTCACATAAATACTCAAACTTACCTGCTCCTAGTGTTATTGATGATCTCAAGGTCAATCATAACCGTAAAATCTCACATTCATACTTGCAACGGGCAACTGATTTTGTTGGCGGTATTGCACAAGCCAAAGAGGCTGAGTGGGAATATGAAGAGCCAAAGCTTGATGCAGGCGTTGAGATGCTAAGCATTAGCTTAGATGGTGCATATGTTCTCACCGTTGATGATGGTTATAGAGAGAGCATGGTTGGAACTATTTCCATGTATGATAAGCATGGTGCACGCCTGCACACAACCTACGTTGCAGCATCACCAGAATATGGAAAAGATGAATTCTTTAATAGGCTTGAAAAGGAAATAAAGCTGAAAAAGAAATATTACCCTGATGCTAAAACAATTGGCGTTGCTGATGGAGCAAAAAATAATTGGCCATTTCTAAAAAAACATACTGATACGCAAATTTTAGATTTTTGGCATGCAACTGAATATCTCGGTGAAGCATCAAAGGCAATATTTACCAAAAAATCTGAAAGAGATGAGCGTGATGTTTGGCTCCAAGAGCGATGTCATGACTTAAAGCACAAGAAAGGTGCGGCAGGTAGAATACTTGCTGAGCTTAAAGAGCATGTAAATAAAAAACTGAATAAATCGCTTAGAGAAAAGCTAGAAGGAACAATTACGTATTTTGAAAATAATATTAAAGAAAAGCGAATGTCGTATCATAATTTGATTAAGCAGAATGCACCAATTGGCTCTGGCGTCACTGAAGCAGCATGTAAAACAATTGTTAAACAAAGATTAGGCGGATCAGGAATGCGCTGGAAAGACAAGGGAATGAAAATTGTTTTATGCTTGAGAACACTAGTAAAGACTAAAGGAAGATGGGATCAGTTTTGGGAGAAGGTTAATGATTTTGGCGTGCCAGCAGTAATATAGCCTACATTATATAGAGGCAGCACCCGATAAAAAAGTCGTTACACCCAAGTCAGCAACACCTTCAACACTAGATAATATTGCTCAATCTCTCAAGTCATGGCGTTCATCATCAAAAGAGCCATGGGAGATTCCAGAAGACCTTTGGGTGAAAATTATTGCGCTCTATCCTGCTTATACAAAAAAGGACATTACTGAACGATTATCAATCAGCTCTAAACGGCTCAACAAAAAAATTAATGAAAAAGAATTATTAGCCAGCAGTACATCAGTTGCCAATTCTGATGATGACCAAGCCGATGAATGTTTTGTTGAAGCCACTATTCAGGATTCAGTTGTGCTTTCACAGCAACTGATTAGCATTACAAGAACTGATGGCGTCGTGTTACAACTGCCTAAGCCGGAGTATGCTGAAACCATTAATCTGATTCTTACTTTTTGCAAGGGGTAGTGTATGCTGCAATTCACGCCTCAAATGAGGCTATTGTTATCAGTCAGACCTGCTGATTTTAGAAAGGGTATTGATGCTTTAGTTGCGCTTTGCCAGCAACGGCTGGGTGAGGATCCATTCTCTGGTACGGTCTTTGCTTTTACGAATAGCCGCCGTACCTCAGTGAAACTTCTAGTTTATGATGGCAATGGATTCTGGCTTTGTCTAAAGCGTTTTTCGCAAGGAAAGTTACAATGGTGGCCAAACTCCCACTCAGCCACGTACCATATCGATAGCACGCAGCTAATGATTCTGCTTAACCAAGGTAACCCTATCACTAGTCATCTCGGTGAGCCATGGAGAAGGCTCGCTAGTCAACCTCCTGTAATAAGTCAAGCGGCCTCTTCATCGACCAAACCTCCTTTATCTTCAATCTGGTAGGCTCTATGATAATTCCCGTGGTTGAGTTTATCCTTTATTAATAGCATAAAGCCTTCCTTTCCAAATTATTCAGGTATAGAATTTTCTCTCCATTTTAGCTCATAATAAGGACATTACCTATGCCGACCATTGACATCCAGTTTAATATTCCCTTCTTCCGTATCGATAAAGTTGAAGAAACTGATACAGCAATTTTTATTTACGGGCAGACAGAAGAAACATCCGTTGGTTGTCATATTTGCGGTAAAGAAACCGCACGTTTTCACGGTTACGACAAAGAACGCAAGGTTAGGCATCTTCCTATTATGAACAAGCAGACCTATCTAATTTATCAGCCTAAGCGATATATCTGTTTTGAACATGGCTGCCATTGCCCAACGACTACTGCAACACCGGATTTTCATTCAAGTGATAGTCAATTTAGTTATGAACTAGAATTATATTTACTGCGCGAATTAGTTAACAGCACAGTAAAAGATGTAGCATTGAAAAATGACACAACAGAGAAGAAGATCGAAGGAATAATTAATCGCCGTATCTCACCTAAGATTAATTGGTCGCAATTTAAATTTCTAGGTGATTTAGGGATTGATGAGATTAGTTTAGAAAAAGGAAAAGGCGCCTATATGACAATTATTACAGCCAGGATTAATGGTAAAGTTAGAATACTTTCAATCATTAAAGGTCGAAAAAAGCGTGATATAAAGCATTTTCTGCTTTCGATTCCTATAAAGCTTAGAAAGACAGTTGTGTCAGTTTGTACTGACATGTATAAGGGTTATGTTAACGCTGCCAGAGAGGTTTTTACTCCAATGCAGGTTATTGTTGACCGTTATCATGTTGCTAAACTGTATCGGCGAGCATTAGACAAGATGCGTCAAAAGGTGCTAGCCGATTTAAAAAAGGAGCTACCTCCTCATGAGTATGATAAAGTTAAAAACCTAACTAATCTGCTCAGGGGACATAAAGAGTTTTTTACCAAAGAAGAAAATGAAAAGCTGAATACATTATTCTCCTACTCCTTTGAGTTAACAGAGTCATACCGAATGGCAAGAAAGCTAACGAGCATTTTTAATAAGGAGCAATCAATAAAATCTGGTACTAAAAGTATTGATGCCTGGATTCAGGAGGTTCAAAGTAAAAAGATTAATTGCTTTAAAAAATTCATAAAAACTCTTAAAGCCTTCAAAGTGGAAATCTGTAATTATTTTTCAGAGGGAAAGAATAGTGGGTTTGTTGAAGGATTTAATAATAAGATTAAAGTTTTGAAGCGTAGATGCTATGGGATTTTTGACCCAAAAACACTATTCAAAAGACTGTATATTGATATTAATGGATATGAGCTTTACTCTATAAATATAGGGTAAAACGCACCACGGGAAACCTCATAGAGCCGAAGTTGTTTACCAAGGTGAACTGCCTGAAGAAGGTTTAACTAGTATCCGTCTTATTTCAGCATGATGCTCATGCTGCGCTCTCTTTAGTTTACTGCGCCTGTGATGAGCGGATGGTAATTAATTCCGCTAGCGAAGGCATAGAATAGTTTTTTGTAATTCTGTCATATATATAATCGAAGACATTAACTGCTAGCTTTTTACATGTCTCAGTAATTGTAACCATTGTATCCTTAGCTTTCGTTCCTTCTTCACTCATAGTATGAAGGTGTACATCGCGCATTCTAGCCTGCTTCCGAGCCATCAACTCTGCTGGATTGTTATGTAGAGGAAGCTCTGGCTTTTCCAGCACTAACAATAGCTGCCTTTTCTTTTTTAAGGTGAGCTCAATTTGTTTATCTAGTTTCTCGTAGCCAGTGATTGTTGAGAATAACTCAGTAAACTCATTGGATAGCTTATCTATCTCATCTTGCCCTGGGTTCTTTTTATATTCAATGAGCTTATGATAATAATCCCAAAACCTATCCAAGAAGCTGTCAACAGAGTCTTGGTGCTTCTTAAAAATTGGCGTCAGCTTTTTATAATGCCTACCCTCATGAACCCAGCACAAGGCGAGTGATTCAGTAATGAGCTTAAACTGTGGCGCATCATCGGTAATGAGTGTTTCTATCGCATAAGGACTCTTTCTATATGTTGAGATAGCTGCCGCATCAGTAATCAGCTTTCTATATTTTGGAAATTTTTTATCACCTAATACCTTATCAAGAATAACTTCCAGCTCCTTACTGTTTAAGATAGTCGATGAGTGAAATACCTTTAAGCTTTCGATTACCTTGTGGGGTAAGTTCATAGTAGCCAGTAAATTAAAAGCGGCCTCATTTAATGTGAACCCAAAGTGGTCTTTGCTTAACATTTCAATGACGCTTAATCGACTTTTACTGGTCAGCGTAAAGTAAGCTGAATAATACTCATTACCCAATACATTAACATAACGGTTTTTCCCATCCTCTCTAGCGTTGGTGTCATCTAGGTGCTGGTAGTTCGTGGATTGTAAACCTGCCTTCACAACTTCTACCTTCTCGGGCTCAAGTATCGTAGGTGTTTTAATTGTGAAGCTATGGATGGTTGATTTACTAATATCTATGTTGGCGGTTTTATAAAATGTCTCAAGGCTTTCTAGCGTCATACCACCTTGAGTATTTAGGAAGCTTGTCCAGCTTTTAATAGTAGGGCCGAACTGGCCCTCATAACCAGTTGGCAGAGGTGCTGTATAGTGTTTGTTTTCAGAAGGGGAGTAATATTGTTGGCGCAAAAAAAGAGTGTTATTAGCAGCAATTTTTATATCCTGGATAAGTGTTTTCTTAGAGCCATTTGGCACAGCATCGCTGGGCAACGAATCTGGATTAATTGTTAGTGTCACTGTATTAGAGACTTCGAGATTTTTTTTACTAGATTTTGGCTTTCTAGTTTTATTGGTTTTATTTCCTTTTCTATCCTTCTCGGAGGAATGATCCTTGTCCTTGTTAGCGCGCGTTTGCTTTCTAACATTAGGCTTTCCTTGCTCACCTTTATATTTATTTAATGCGTTATTTAACGATTGCACCTTGTCTTCTAGCTTTATGATTTTCTCAGCCTGACTTTCACATACATTGCTAAAATCTGTTTCTAGTGCTGTTGGTGTAACAGTATTATTAAATCTCTCAATGAGATCGGCTAAAACTGATTTGTCAGGTTGTTTTTTCATAGGAAGAGTATACCACGGGTTTGAAAAGGTAAATTTTCCCCACACAGATGGCCGTACTGCTGAAATTATTTTTAAGCCATGAACCTGATCGATGAAAAAATAATCCGAGCATACAGCGTTGTTATAGAGCGCACATCATGCTTTTATGACACACGATGATTCCAATATAAAATTTCCAAATTTGCACGAAAAAGCTGTCAAGAACTTTTTGAATTATTTTCAAATCATGCTGATATTGAACGGATACGGGGACATTACTTCCCTAATTTACCCAGTTACTCACGTTTTATTGAATTGATGCCTGGAGCGCTAATGCCACTGACAATTTTTATTACTCTTAACGGTGGCAGGCGTAGTGGCATTTACTACATTGACTCAAGTTGCCTACCAAACTGTCACATTAAACGCACTAAACGCCACCGCACATTTAAAGCGGTTGCAAAACTTGGAAAAACATCTGTTGGTTGGTTTTTTGGTCTGAAACTTCATTTAGTAATCAATGACATAGGTGAGTTAATCGCCTTTAAAGTCACGCCCGGCAATCATCATGATTTAGCTGCAGGTGTCTCATTGTTTGAAGGGCTGGAGGGTTTGGCCTTCGGAGATAAAGGCTATATTGGGAAGGCTGTTTTTGAAAAACTACTTGATAGCGGTTTGAAGTTAATTACACGCAAAAGAAAAAATATGAAAAATGCGCAGCCACTTAGCGATCACGAGCAACAGTTATTAAATCAGCGAGGGATCATTGAGACTGTTTTTGGCTGCTTGAAACATAAGTTTCATATTTGGCACACCAGACATCGCTCGGTTGCAAATGCTATTACACATCTTGTTGCTGGGTTGGCTGCTTATATTATTGAGCCATTAACAATTACTGCAGTGAAAAGGTTGCCAAGCAATTAGAATTTAATTACTTGATCACTATTAACTCCGAACTGGGGTTGTCGTAACACCCCTAATTTATTTCGCAGTGTTTGATCGGTGTTGCCTTTTTCTCGGTAATAGTGAACGAGCTGCTGTACGTGCGTGCCCGTGAGCTGCTCTAAACGGCTGGGCAAACTGCGAAGGCTCGCTAAGTCTTTTAAGCACAACATCAACGTGCTTTGATGAATGCGCCGTGTACTGGGTGCAAAGCCTTTTTCTTTGGCTGTTACGTCTATCTTTATTTAGGGGAATTGAGCTAGTTTCATCTCATAATAAACAAGGTTTTTAGTAACCTATCAAGGTAAAATAACTTGATATAAAAACTATAGTGAAATTAGTCATGCGCAGAATCATAAAAGCGATTAAAAGCCTGAGTGATTACCTGATCCTGCTGAAAAAAAATCCAGAGCTACTAAGGCCAGAGCAGTGCAGCCATTGCGGTGCAGGTGGACTATGGTCACATGGATCATATGATCGAAAACCAGATAGGAACCCAGGTAAAGGACGCTCTTTAAATCCCACCCCTGTTTTGAGATTTTATTGTCATCAATGTAAACGTACTTGTTCAACCCTACCTGAGATACTTTCTCCAAAGCGTTGGTATTGCTGGTCAGTTCAGCAGGCAGTGTTAATGAGCGTGCTCCTGGGAAAAGTATTAGCTCATCAGGTCAGGAGCAAGGTGTTAGTCGACACACCGTTGCTAGGTGGTTTCACTGGTTGGTTGACCACTTCGTTGATTACTCCTTCCATATCAAAGCACATCCGTTGTGGTTACAGCTTGGGCGACATAGTGATCCACAAGCGTTTTGGTTGGCCTGCCTTGGTGAGCATGATTTATCGAGCATCATGCTTTTTCTTAACAACACAGGAGTGAGCATCCCATAATTAATTAACGTGAAAAAAAGTTGAGATGGATATTTTCTGTAAACCTCACGACCCCACACAGTTTGAGCGTAGCATTCTCAACTCAAGTTGTGATTAACTCATTGCAAGTAGTTAAATCACACAGGAATTGCAAAATGAACAAGCCCATTCACCCAACAGCACTGTTTCGCCTAAGTGTTTTAGGTGAGCTATGTAGCCGAAATAGTTTTGAGCATGGTGAGCTCAAGAGCATTATTAAAAGATTGTCCCAGCAAACCTACAACATTCCAGGTAGTAAGCGTGTTCACCTCAGTGCTAAAACAATTGAGAATTGGTATTACGCCTGGTTAAAGCAGGGTATTGATGGATTAGTTCCTAAAACTCGACGAGACAAAGGCCAGTGTCACATCAATCCAGAGCTACAAGAGTTAATTATTTCCACTAAACAGGAAAGCCCTTCAAGATCAATTCCGACCGTGATTAAACTCTTAGAAACTCAAGGGAAGGTAGCACGAGGTGAATTATCTCACGCAACAGTTCAACGCTTATTAGTAAAACACGGCCTGTCTAAAAGAACAGTCACACCTTCTAACCAAATTGAGCGCCGCTCATTTGAGGCGCTCACAGCTTGTGATATTTGGTATGGCGATGTCATGCATGGTCCAACGATTTACGATGGCCAAAGAAGAGTTAAAAGCTATTTGGTGAGTATTTTTGATGATGCCTCAAGGTTGGTCTGTCACAGTAAATTTTGTACTGATGAGAGTGCCATTACTATTGAGCATGTGTTGAAAGAGGCATTACTCAAACGTGGGCTTCCTGTTAAGCTCATCATTGACAACGGCCCTGCCTACCGTGCTAAAACGTTGCAAACCATTTGTGCTCGTTTGAAAATTCAATTGATTTACGGCAGGCCCTATGAACCGCAAAGCAAAGGCAAACTAGAGCGTTGGCATAGAACAGTACGCGAGCAATTCCTAGCTGAATGCAACCTGGATTCCATTCATAGTTTCAATGCGCTGAATGATCGATTTTGGGCTTGGGTTGAGCGTGTTTATCATCAAGCCTCGCAAAGCGCCCTGCCTGACAAGATGACCCCGTTACAACGCTATCAGCAAGACCTCACTAAAATTCAGCCGTTAGGTTGTTTGGCCGATAAGCTAGATGATTACTTCCTGCATCGCATTAAGCGCCGAGTCAGGAAGGATGGCACGGTAAGCTGGAATAATCGACTCTTTGAAGTTCCATTTGAACTGGCTCAACAAGAGGTTTATTTAGTGGTTGATCCGCATAGTGACTCCGCCCGTCACGTCGAATCATTGGAATATCAATACCTTGGTGCAGTGGGAGAGCTGGACAAACATAACAACCTTTCTAGAACCCGAGCTAGACCTCAGATGCCGGAACAACCAGCAAGAAAAACCTCGCTAGTTGAGATTGTTTATAACCAAGTTAAAGAGGATTTGGATATCACTGAGGAGATACCGTCATAAACGTCAACAATAAATTGTAAAATTTTTACTAGGCATCCGCTGAAAATGGCTGCTGTGTTTTTAGGATGCCATAAATCATATGCACCATTTTTCTCATAACAGCACAAATGGCTAGCTTCTTTGGCTTGCCTTTTTTGAGCAGCTTTTCATAAAATTTCTTCAAAATAGGATTATGCCTTATAGCCACTAATGCCGGCATGTAAAGCGCCTTTCGCAACCAAGCACTACCAACCTTTGAGAGCCGTGATGAATTCAATGAAGTGCCTGATTGTGACTGGCTGGGATTTAAACCAATATGAGCAGCCAATTGTTTTGCGCCAGAAAATCTTTCAATATTATTAAAAAAAGCAGTTAGTGTTTGAGCGGTTTTATCACCAATGCCTGGGATGCTTTTAAGCAGCTCTGTGTTATTCTTCAGATCATCATCACTCGCGATCAGCTTACTAATTTCTTCCTGCAGTCGTAAAATTTCTTTTTCCATATAATCGATATGATTTTGTATAGAGCTAATAATTGTTTCTTCCGCTAGCTCCAGCCTGTTTTGTTCATTGCTGACTTGGGAGGTTAATACTTCAGATCTCTGTATCAAAGCTCTTAGAGCCTCTATATTAGCTGGCAAAGGCTGCCATAGCGTTGGAGTAAAATGATTTGAATAGTCCTTAATACTGACCGCATCGGCCTTGTCGGTCTTGTTTCGTATTAGCTGTCCTTTCATAAAAAACTTTATTCGTGCAGGATTAATTATACTGACATCACACTTCTCACTATGTAAATAAAGAGCCAATGCATTACCGTATTTACCTGTTGATTCCATGCAAAAATGAAGTGACTGATCAGATAAAGATTGCGTCCATTCTAATAACTCAGAAAAGCCCTCAGGATTATTATTAAAATGTTTAACGTGATCTTTTCCGCTAGTGGTGATAGCAGCAACAAAATCAGATTTTGCAATATCAATACCAACACAATTTTTTTTCATTTGCTAGAGCCTCTTAAATTTTATTACACTAACAAACTTGGGAAATCATAGTTCGGATCAACCTTGCAAATACAGGCTCACAATGGCCTAAGATACCGTTCGATCTCATGAACTTATGAGGGTGGAAGGGAGCTAAATCTCCTCAACAGGATTAAATCCTAAGGACGAACACGGCTTCACCTTCCGCCTACCCAAGCATCCTTGGGATTGTAGCAATATTGTCATATCTCTACAGTTATTTAAGATACAAGGATGAGTAAGATGTATCTTCAACATTTTGGCTTGAAATTTGATCCATTCGGTAAATCAAACATTATTGAATTGGCGCAATCAAAGCGACTAGAACAGCAACTTAATGGTTTGCTAGAAACACGCGGCTTAGCAGTGATTACTGGCGACTCAGGGACAGGAAAGACCACGGCGCTAAGATACTGGAGCAATAAACTCAACCCGCTGACCCATCAAGTCATTTATCAATCAGACACTCACTTTCGGTCATTTGATGTGTACTCTCAGCTTGCCGAAAATCTAGGTTTAGAAAACTATTACCGATTCTCTAAACTTTGGAGAGACTTGAAGCAGAGCTTGATCGCGCTCTACCATGATAAAAACGTTCAGCCTATTTGGATCCTAGACGAGGCGCATCAGCTTAGTAATGATTTCATTCTACGATTACCTGACTTCCTTAATTTCAGTTTTGACAGCAAAGACGTCATGACGATTATCTTATGTGGACTCCCATCACTTCTAGCAACATTGCAGAGACCAGCCTATGAACCTATCAACTCTAGAATTCAGTGCTTTATTAGGTGGCATGCAATTGAAGATAGCAGGGATTTTGAGAGCATTATTCACGCTGCTTTTGAGAAGGCAGGAATGAGCAGCAGCTTATTCACTGAAACAGGTATTCGTGCAGTACACATGGCCACAAAAGGTAGGCTTCGTTATGTTGATAGGCTCATGCGACATGCGTTGCTAATCGCCGCTAATATGAATTTAAACCATATACCGGATGATGTCATTAATCAGGCAATTCATGAGCTAAAAGGTTAACTATTTGGCACCATCTCACGCAAAATATGAGATGGTTTCTCTAAATTATTGTGGGACGTTACATTTGGCTAACAATCGCTTGGCGGTTTTTAATAAACTGTGTTGTCGACTCACCTGGTCTTCCTTTTAGTTTTCCAGCCAGTGACGTGAAGGCTTCACTAACAAAAAGGCCCACTGGAAGTATTCGTGCCATGCAACCCTCGCAAGCCTTCGCGTCACAATCACAGCGTGTGCTTGAACTATTAGACTAAACTTAAAGGCTTAGTGCTATGAAGACCAGTATATAAGCAATGCCATTAATAGGGCAAGGGTCTTTGACGGGGGTCTACCATTTGTCAAAAACACGAACTATAACTTTATCTGTTCTTGGCGGTTTCATCGATTCAGTTTCCTGCGAGCTGAAGCCCCAAATCAGGAAGGATGGGCAACACACTGAATCACTCACTAGTAAGAACGGGGTTTTAACTTCAAACCTCTTGACCCAAGTTTGGCCATTTCACCCTGAAAATCAAAAATTTCATCACTATTTTTAACTCAACCCATTGATTTTACTTGCCTAGAAACGTGAATTCTCGAATGTAGTGACACATAATGGCAATAAGGGGTTGCATGGGCTGGTGAAGTGATGAGAGTATTGAGTTATGTATATTCGAACCTCTACACAAAAGAGTCCTCGGACAGGTAAGTCTTACGCAACCTACCGACTTGTTGATACTCATCGCACTGCTGACGGCAAAGTACGTCAAAGACTGATTTTAAATCTTGGTGCGAATTTTTCAGTAAAGAAGGACAGTTGGAAATTGCTTGCTGACCGTATTGAGGAAATTTTAACGGGTCAAGGCGCGTTAATTTCAATACCAGCACATCTCGAAAAACAGGCGCAAATGTATGTAAAACGCATTCGCTCTAGGTTTGCTGATGACAATGAGACAAGTATCGCTGTTAATTCAGTAAGCGCGGTAGAACCTGACTTTAAAACAGTGGATGTTAACTCCATTGAGAGCGCGGACATACGACACGTTGGAGCTGAGGCGTTGGGCTTACATGCTGCCAGGCAATTACAACTTGAGGAATTGTTCAGGGCTTTGGGCTTTAATCAAAAACAATGTCACCTGATGCTTGCTACCATCATTGGGCGGCTAGTTGCTCCAGGAAGTGATTTGAGTACGCACTATTATTTAAGCAATCAAAGTGCGCTAGATGAATTACTGGGTACTGATTTCTCAGAACTATCACTCAAGAAATTCTATAAGACTGCTGATGAGTTACTTAAACATAAACAAGTGATTGAAGATCAATTATTTGAACGTGAGAAAAATCTGTTTAGTTTAAATCAGGTGATCACTCTCTACGATATAACCAATACCTACTTTGAAGGTAGCGCATTACAAAATGATCATGCACAGCATGGGCGATCAAAGGAGAAGCGGTCTGATTGTCCGCTTGTTTCTCTAGGTCTTGTGCTGGATGGATCAGGGTTCCCGCAACGCAGTGAATTCTTCAAAGGAAATGTTAGCGAGCCTAAAACATTACCCGAAATACTAACTGAGCTTCATGCACAGCCAGAGGCAACAATTGTCTTAGATGCTGGTTTTGCAACTGAAGAAAATATTTCATGGCTTACTGAAAAAGGTTTCCATTATATCGTAGTCAGCCGTAGAGCATTGCCTGATGTCGATGAAAACATTGATAAAGTGCTAGTAAAAGAATCAGTAAATAATACGGTTACAGCGCAATTAGTTAAAGATACTGAAGCAAATGAAGTCTTACTGTACTGCCATTCTCAGGCTAAGGAAGAAAAAAGCTTAAATATGATTAGTAAGGCCGAGGCTCGTTTCGAAGAGGAATTAATTAAGTTAGCTAATGGACTCACTAAAAAAACCGGCATGAAAGCAATTGAGAAAGTAACATTGCGTTTAGGTCGAATAAAAGAGCGGCATAAACGTGTTTCAGCTCGCTACACTATCACGCTTGATTCAGAGGGTGATAAGGTTACGCAAATCAGTTGGAGTAAAGTTAACTCTGAGAATCTGGGTGCATATTGTTTGCGTAGTAACAGAATGGATTTAGATGAAAAAACAATTTTGAGAATTTATACAACTCTAACTGACGTTGAATCGGCATTCAGATCATTAAAATCAGAGTTAGGCCTGCGTCCTATCTACCATCAAAAGCAAGAGCGAGTTGATGCCCATCTGTTTATTAGTATTCTTGCTTATCACTTACTACACACTATTCGCCATCAACTTAAATTGCAGAGCATTGATAGTAGCTGGCAAACTATACGGCAGATTTTTAGCACTCAGGTTCGTATCACGACTACGATGCGGCTTGAAAATAATAAACTACTTTCTGTTAGAAGAACCTCAAAGGCAACTCCAGAGCAAGTTGTGATCTATAAATCGTTAGGCATGAATTCACAACCTGGGCACACTGAAAAAACAATTTGTTAAGTTGTAGTGACCCTAAACGTTTTTTTAAAATGTAAGTCATTGATTTGGATAGGTTTAATTTTAGAAAGGGCAAAGTTGGGTTGAGCGTATACTTCATGCTCTCTTGCCCAAACAGGCGCAAGTCTGCTCTCAAGCGGTTTGATGGCTCAAGCCATAACAGTAACATCACACTTGCTTTAGCAGTGTGCTAAGAAAATGCTATCAACTCGTTGGTTGATAGCCGCTGAATCATTAAGTCCCTTCTGCGACTGCCTTAGCCTTGGCGAAGGTGGAAGATCAATGGTGTGACGTAACGACACAATTCATCGACTTAATGTCAGAGACTCACAGGTCGTCATTCGTTTATACCTCAAGGGTACTGGTTGCACACTGGCTCACCCGAACTTTTTGGACAAGGTTTCCATTGCCACACGAACACTGGTTCTCTAAGAAATTCCCCACTAACTTTCGTTAGGCTCACGACACAAGGGGCGGCGGTGACGAAGTAATAGACGCGTTAAGCGTTTCAGGCTGTAGGCCATCTTCAGTATTACCAGACTTCATGTTACCGAGCTGACTCCATAAAATCAAATCGAAAAAAAATAAAAAAAGCAGCAGCTAAATTAGCAGCAAGCAAGACGGTTGCCAATAGTAGACCTTCTGCGTAACTAAGGGCAGTTCTAGAAACTAGCTAAAATTTGCTTATAATTGCCTGATTAATAATCATTCATGGAAAGGCATATGCTATTAAGCTATCAGCAACTCAGTAACCGCCCGCGTATTTTTAAAAAGTTAACTGGTTTGACCCTTGATGATTTTGAAACGATACACCAACAAGTGAAGTCATCACTTGATGATGAGTTTAGTAAGCTGGGAAGGCGCCCGAAACTCACCACGCACCATGATCGCCTTTTGCTTCTCATGATGTACTATCGCACTTATGTAACACATGAATTCTTAGGTTACTTTGTTGGTTTGGATGACAGTAATGTCTGCCGCTTATTTAAACGCTTAGAACCCTTAGTGGCCAAGCATATTCATATTAAAAAAGACAGAACCCTAACAGAAGATGCGGTTTGCGCTATATTAATGGATGTAACGGAGCAGCCTATTCAGCGCCCCAAAAAGAAGAAGCCACGTAAAGATTATTATTCTGGTAAAAAGAAAAGACATACTCAAAAGGTGGAGATAGCAATGAGTACATCCGGAAAAATAATCAACGTCTCTCAAACAATGCCTGGGAGGGTTCATGATATTAAGATCCGACAACGTGGCAGCCCACTGCCACCAGCAGAAAAATATGCTGATCTAGGATACCAAGGAATTCAACATACTGACCCCTTGGTTAACTTACCTCATAAAAAGCCCAAAGGCGGCAAATTAACTACTCAACAAAAAGAGGATAACCGTAATCACAGCAAGACCCGTATTAGGGTTGAACATCAATTCTCAAAATTTAAAAAATTCCGCATTCTTGGGGAGGTGTATAGGAATTTTCGCAGAAAACACAATATGAGATTTAATATTATTGCTGGGATTCTCAATCTTCAAGCCGGATTCTAAAACTACAAACGAGCATAAGCTCGCCCAGTATTTAGTTTCGCAGAAGGTCTAATACACAAAGCCGCAGCAGACGCAGCATGACAAGTTGCCCTCATTGTCAGGGATTTATTAGGATCCCTGATTGCTGTGAACAACTTGGGTTCGTGGCAATGGGCCACCAAGTGCCAAGGGTGGCGCAGACAATTTACACACAATCGAGGGGGATTTTTTTAAAGGATCCCCCTCTTCATGTGCATAAATTGAGGCCCTGTGCCCATGGGTTTTTCAATGCGTAACCCTGCTTCATTTCTAGCCTTTTTACGCCTAATCCATTGAGCATTATTTATTATGCTATAATTTCCTTGCTAACTTAATGATTTTATTAAAAAATCGCCGGAAAACGCTTGCGCGTCACTTCGCTAATTGCGAAGTGACGCGCAACGAATCAAGCCCAGCCCCCGTGCGAAAACGGGGGCCGAAGCCAACCGATGGAGCGGTTGGCGGGACTGAAAATCGAGGTGCTTGGAAAGCGTCTAGCGAGTAGATAACTCAGCTTGCAAGACAACAAAACCCGCTGGTTGACTCGCAAGCTGGACAATTTTTTGATGCGGTAAGCCTTGCTGGCGGAGGGTGTTGTAATGGCTGGCGAGGGTGTTGAGCGTGGATCCGGCACTGCGACAACGTGCAATTTGTGCAAGTTCTGGTTCCGAAAAACCCCACCCTAGCAATTTTTTAGCGTGAGTTTGCAGGGCTTGAAGAGTCTTGGCTCCGCCACTTTTTGCGGTGATACTGACCAAATCAGCGGGTGTGAGTGAGAGGGTTTGCCACGCATTTTGCTCCTCAGCAAGTAACGTGAGGGTGACTCTGGCTCCGTCTTGGTTGACTATTCTGATTAAATCGTAGTCATTAAAACCCTGATTTAGCAGAGTGGTGTGATGCGTGAGTAGGGCTTGGATGGCAGGCGCACGTCCTCGTTTGTTGAGAATTTTGACAATTTGTTTGTGCTGAAAACCCAGATTTAGCAGAGCGGGGTAGTGCTTAGCGAGTGCATCGAGTGTTTTGGTTGCGCCGGAATGGCTTAAAATATGGACTAATTCTTCGGTGGTAAAGCCCCAGCTTTGAAGCTGTTGGTCATGAGTGAGTAAGGATTCCACGGCCTGAGTGCAACCCTCAGTCGAAAAGATCTTAACCAAATCAGCGTGCTGAAACCCCAAGGTCTGTAACACAGCGCGATATTGATGCATGGCTTGCAAGGCTAACGACGCTCCCCGTTGGGTTACTAATTGCACTAATTCCGCATGGGTTAAGCCTGTGTTTTGCCAGAGTTCCGGCTGATGCAGTAACGTTGTAATGGTTTTTGCTGCGCCATCCTTGCTCAATAATGCCACGATTTCAGACTGGCTAAATCCCCATTGAGCCAATAACGCGTGGTGTTCGAGTACCGCTTGGAACGCTTGCGCTGCCCCGTCCTGACTGGCGATACGCACTAAGTCGGTGACACTGAAACCTAACTCCAATAAAGCCGAGTGATGTTCCAACAACGCATTCAAGCTGTTGGACGCACTGTTTTGTTGAGCAATCTTGACCCGTTCTGCGTGTGAAAAGCCTAAACATTTCAGTGCGGCATGCTGTTCCATTAACACCGCCAACGTGTGCGCTGCGCCGGTTTTACTGCTAATACTCACCAAATCAGCACGGGTATAACCGGATTGAATCAAGGTGGGGTAGTGAGTAAGCAGAGCAGTGATCGTCTGATTGGCTCCCATTGTGCCAGTGATTTTTAAGCAATCGGTGGTGGAAAAGCCTAACCGCAATAAGGTTTGTTGATGGTCGAGAAATGCCGTGACCGCTTGTGCGCCACCCATATTCCCAGCAATGCGAACAATGTCGGTAGGCGTTAAGCCACGATTCATTAAGGTGTGGTGATGGGTGAACACAGCATTCAGTGCTTGCGAGCCACCCGTATTACTCCCTAATTTAATGAGCTGGTCATGGGTGTAACCTAGCTCAATTAATTGCGGGTACACGCTGATCAATTTAGTCAGTGTTAACCCACCCGCATCAAAGGAACCTAACCGCGTAATCTCTGCTTTAGTTAATCGCACTTCAAACAAGGCACACTGTTCTAGAATGGTTGCCACAGTTTCGCGTGAGGCTTTTTTCAGGATGAGCTTATCCGCTTGCTTCTCAGTAAACCCTAACGCAGTTAATTGACGACACTCGTCCTGGTAGCGAGTGGGCGCAATGTTGTATTGGGTTAATTTAGCAGATAACTCATCCATGCCAATGACTCACGACATCATCAAGCGAGCGTTACGCATCAGTCTCGGTTGATGACACCTTAGCCTCGGCTGATGGCTCTTCAGCTTTGACTTTAGAGACAGTCGTTTTGCTTTTTTTAGCAGGTTTCTTTTTGGCTCGCGCTTTTTGCTTGCTTTGTTTCGCCCATTCTTTTTTAAACTTTGCTAACGCTTTGCTGCGATTAAGCACCAAGCTGTATTCTTGCGTGACCTCTACCTGCTGGACTTTCAGTGTGTCTATTTCCGTTTTAAGAACTTCAATCAGTGCTTCAATGGCCTCAATAGTCTCTTTTGCTTTAGCAACCCGCTTTTCGGTTTGTTTGCCTGGCTTTGCTTTATGTTGGGCTTTGGCTTCTTTTAAGGCTGTTTTTTGGGTAGTGAGTTTCTCTTTCGAACCCAGTAACTTCTCTTTCAGCTTCGCCACTGATTGGGTGCAATCATACACGGCTTTCTCACACACGCCTTCGAGTTTTAATTCAGTGGCCGATAGTGTTTGCTTAAACTCGGTGATTTGTTGTAAAGGGGTTGCAGCGTGTTTGGTTTTAACGGGTTTTTTCTTAG
The DNA here is from genome assembly GCA_965196985.1 of Gammaproteobacteria bacterium. Taxonomy (GTDB): domain Bacteria; phylum Pseudomonadota; class Gammaproteobacteria; order UBA12402; family UBA12402; genus 2-12-FULL-35-23. Next base: position 19,973 of record CBDALO010000260.1, read on the forward strand.
CAGGCATTAGTTTTTCCTTCTGGTTGATTAAGAGCGCGGATTGTACACGAAAAAAAAGCGAGATGCCTTGATTATTACTAATCAATGCCCCCGCTTCTTTTCTTAAACTTTCGTCTTACTAGCAAAACGCTGGTTTAACTCTGCTTGCAGAGCTTGCAACCAACGCTCATTAGCGACTAACGTTTCACAACGAGCCTGTAGGCATTGCAGTTCTAACTGCAATTGCAAACACCTGCGTGACATCGCTAAGGATTGACCCAAATCGCCTGTCGATTTACAGGTCAATTCATTTCTGCCATAGACTTCAAAAAATTCGAGTCGCCCTAAAATATGACTGGGGTACGTAAAAAAATACTCATTCAAATAAGCACTTTTTCCGTCACGGCTAAATCGCCTGGCTTCTCGCCAAGGCAGTGTGCCGGCGGTCTTTTGTAAAAAGACAATATCCACAGTCACTTTAGCGGGTTCTGTCGCAAATTAATGGTTATTTGATATAATACCGACCAAATTTAGCATTGAATAATAATGGAGTTATTATGGCGATTAGTTTTAAAGGAAGACATTTCCCCAAAGAGATTATTTTAACAGCAGTACGCTGGAAGCTTGCGTACCCATTAAGTTACCGAAATATTGAAGAGCTCATGGAAGAACGTGGTGTTAGCGTTGATCACTCTACAGTACAAAAATGGGTGGTTCGCTATGCGCCCCAGCTTGAGCAAGAGTTTCGTAAAAGCAAGCGCAAACTTGCTGATAGTTGGAAGATGGATGAGACTTATATTAAGGTCAATGGCAAGCAAGTTTATCTTTATCGTGCAGTTGATAAGTACGGTAACACCGTTGATTTTATGCTGTCAGAGAAGCGTGATCGTAAGGCAGTTCTAGCTTTTTTTAATAAAGCGATTGGATCAAGCGGGTTACCCAAAAAGGTTAACATTGATAAAAGTGGTGCAAATACAGCAGCGTTGGAAAGACTCAATACCTTATTATTTTTATCTGGATTCTGGTTTGCGATGGTCGAGGTTAGGCGCATTAAATACCTCAATAATCTGGTCGAACAACACCATCGATCGATAAAGCGTATCACGAAATATACACTGGGTTTTAAAAAGTTCAATTCAGCTAAGGCAACAATAGCTGGTATTGAGTTATGCCATATGCTAAAAAAAGGGCAGATGCGAGGCAATAGCATGATGCCAGCCTGGCAGCAGTTCTACACGCTCGCAGACTAGTTGCGCCCAAAAATAGGCTACCTCATCTAGGTGTAAATTTTTCGACAGAACCCAGGAAGAGTCATGATTAAGGTTTAGAGTTTTTAAAGCATTAATTGCTTCTAGCACATGATTCTCGCTTCCTAAGCCATCATTAATCAGATCAATGGCATTGAGGAATACAGGAAAAAATTGCCTAAAATAACTGTACCGATCTTTTAATAGCAGAAACTCATGATTATATTTACTTTCCAACCAGTTATCGGTTTGCTCAACTTTACTAGCCAATAACTCTTTGGAAATAGACTCGTAAATGACCTCTCTTAGATCAGCATTAGCAATTTCCTCGTCTAAAATTAATTTGCCAATCAGCATAAAATCATGCAGTGTTGCCAGCGTCTCTTTCTTCTTTTTCTTGCTAGCACTTGCCATACTTTTATTAACAGCTTTTTCTGCCTTATGGATCAGTTTAATCAGCATCTCAATAATAGAATCAGTGTGATCCTGGTAAAGTTGTTGGCACAAGCAGACTAAAATACCATACTTTTTCCCTGGGCGTAGTTTTTCAACTCGAGATACAGAATAGTAGCGCGCGCTGCGGGCTAATCGCTGCTGATAATTTTTATTAAGCCAACTTAAATCAATCGTTAAAACACCTAGGGATTCAATGGCTTGTAACTTCTTAATTAACAGCAGGATACCCTCTACTGAAGGTACACCAGGTGTTTGCCTAAGGTGCCATAAAATAGAGCGTCTATTATTAACCTTGAGTAACACATCAAGCTTTTCCCTAACGGTATTCTTCAGCACATTTAAAAAATTTGATTCTATCTCTCGACGAGCAAGGTCACGGTATTTACCAACAAGACGACGCAAGGTTGATAAAGCTGGTTGCAAAATACCTTTTTCTTTCAGAAAGCACTGCACCTTAGGAACGAGCAAAGTAATCTGATCAGTTTGTCTTGCTTGCTTAATGAGATAGTCAGCCAACTCTTCTTGATTGCTAGCAGTATACTCTTTTACCGCGAGGTAGGTTTTGATCTTGTGTTGATGTCGTTGAATAACTCGACGATTAAGCTGATAAGACTGCATGAGGTCAGAAGGTAAACTAAGCTGATTACTTACGTAGTGGAGCAAGACGGTATCTAATTCTAAGGGAACTTGCTTAGCCCAAGTTTGGCCATTTCACCCTGAAAATCAAAAATTTCATCACTATTTTTAACTCAACCCATTGATTTTACTTGCCTAGAAACGTGAATTCTCGAATGTAGTGACACATAATGGCAATAAGGGGTTGCATGGGCTGGTGAAGTGATGAGAGTATTGAGTTATGTATATTCGAACCTCTACACAAAAGAGTCCTCGGACAGGTAAGTCTTACGCAACCTACCGACTTGTTGATACTCATCGCACTGCTGACGGCAAAGTACGTCAAAGACTGATTTTAAATCTTGGTGCGAATTTTTCAGTAAAGAAGGACAGTTGGAAATTGCTTGCTGACCGTATTGAGGAAATTTTAACGGGTCAAGGCACGTTAATTTCAATACCAGCACATCTCGAAAAACAGGCGCAAATGTATGTAAAACGCATTCGCTCTAGGTTTGCTGATGACAATGAGACAAGTATCGCTGTTAATTCAGTAAGCGCGGTAGAACCTGACTTTAAAACAGTGGATGTTAACTCCATTGAGAGCGCGGACATACGACACGTTGGAGCTGAGGCGTTGGGCTTACATGCTGCCAGGCAATTACAACTTGAGGAATTGTTCAGGGCTTTGGGCTTTAATCAAAAACAATGTCACCTGATGCTTGCTACCATCATTGGGCGGCTAGTTGCCCCAGGAAGTGATTTAAGTACGCACTATTATTTAAGCAATCAAAGTGCGTTAGATGAATTACTGGGTACTGATTTCTCAGAACTATCACTCAAGAAATTCTATAAGACTGCTGATGAGTTACTCAAACATAAGCAAATGATTGAAGATCAATTATTCGAACGTGAGAAAAATCTCTTTAGTTTAAATCAGGTGATCACTCTCTACGATATAACCAATACCTACTTTGAGGGTAGAGCATTACAGAATGATCACGCACAGCATGGTCGATCAAAGGAGAAGCGGTCTGATTGTCCGCTTGTTTCTCTAGGACTCGTGCTGGATGGCTCAGGGTTCCCGCAACGCAGTGAATTTTTCAAAGGGAATGTTAGCGAGCCTAAAACATTATCCGAAATGCTAACTGAGCTTCATGCACAGCCAGAGGCAACAATTATCTTAGATGCTGGTTTTGCAACTGAAGAAAATATTTCATGGCTTACTGAAAAAGGTTTCCATTATATTGTAGTGAGCCGTAGAGCATTGCCTGTTGTCGATGAAAACATTGATAAAGTGCTAGTAAAAGAATCAGTAAATAATACGGTTACAGCGCAATTAATTAAAGATACTGAAGCAAATGAAGTCTTACTGTACTGCCATTCTCAGGCTAAGGAAGAAAAAAGCTTAAATATGATTAGTAAGGCTGAGACTCGTTTCGAAGAGGAATTAATTAAGTTAGCTAATGGACTCACTAAAAAAACTGGAATGAAAGCAATTGAGAAAGTAACCTTGCGTTTAGGTCGAATAAAGGAGCGCCATAAACGTGTTTCAGGTCGATACACTATCACGCTTGATTCAGAGGCTGATAAGGTTACGAAAATCAGTTGGAGTAAAGTTAACTCTGAGAATCTGGGCGCATATTGTTTGCGTAGTAACAGAATGGATTTAGATGAAAAAACAATTTGGAGAATCTATACAACTCTAACTGATGTTGAATCGGCATTCAGATCATTAAAATCAGAGTTAGGCCTGCGTCCTATCTACCATCAAAAGCAAGAGCGAGTTGATGCCCATCTGTTTATTAGTATTCTTGCTTATCACTTACTACACACTATTCGCCATCAACTTAAATTGCAGAGCATTGATAGTAGCTGGCAAACTATACGGCAGATTTTTAGCACTCAGGTTCGTATCACGACTACGATGCGGCTTGAAAATAATAAACTACTTTCTGTTAGAAGAACCTCAAAGGCAACTCCAGAGCAAGTTGTGATCTATAAATCGTTAGGCATGAATTCACAACCTGGGCACACTGAAAAAACAATTTGTTAAGTTGTAGTGACCCTAAACGTTTTTTTAAAATGTAAGTCATTGATTTGGATAGGTTTAATTTTAGAAAGGGCAAAGTTGGGTTAGGCAGGTAGTTACGGGTTCTAACAAAAGCAAGCTGGTAAGCAAAACCTAATTGGTTTTCGGGAGTTTTACATTGGCGAATAACTTGACTGTCCTGAAGAGTTAATTTTCCTAAAGTAATAATTTCCTTACGAACTAAAATTGGGTTCTGATCAAGTAGTTTCATTTTTAAGCATCCAAAAAACGTAGGTTTTCTTTACACGCGAGTCGATTGCCTTTTCCCGCCCAAACCCGTAAGATTCTTGCCTAAGAAAGGTGTCTAGTTTTCAATATTAATGAATTTAATAACACTATTGAGTTACCAGACAAAAATAGACCAACTGGAGCAACAGCCTACCCATGAAAGCAGGCTATGCGCGTATCTCAACCGCTGACCAAAACCTGAGCTTGCAAGAAGATGCCTTGAAAACTGAGGGGTGCCAACGCATCTATAAAGATATTGCCAGTGGTGCCCGTACTGCCAGGCCGGGGCTAGAAGAAGCCCTGGCTTATTTACGAGAAGGGGATCTCCTAGTGGTTTGGAAGCTTGATCGGTTAGGCCGCTCTGTGCCTCACCTCATTGACACCATTCAAACCTTAAACCAACAAGGGATTGGCTTTAAAAGCTTGCAGGAAAATATTGATACTACCACCAGTGGTGGTAAGCTAATCTTCCATATTTTCAGTGCCTTAGCCCCAGTTTGAGCGAGACCTGATTCAAGAGCGAACACGCGCTGGACTCAAAGCCGCTCGTGCTCGGGGACGTTTAGGAGGACGACCACCTCTATTACAGGAACATCAGGTCAAAAAAATGCTGGAACGTTATGATGAACAGAAGATAACCGTTGCAGAAATTTGCAAGATTTATGGGATTAGCCGGCCTTCTTTTTATAATTACCTGAAGAAACGAAAACGGGCGATTGCTTAGGAATAAGCCAGTTCTACCAAGTTATCCACAGATCAGGCGCTTTTTTACAAGAAAATTGATTGATGCAATGAGGAAGGATTTCCAGTCAATTCGTAAATTTTGATTAAAATAAGAGTTGAGCGGTAGATTTGGTCCCTTTTAACCAGGATTCCGGCCGGACCTCAAAAGCAGGGGGAGTAGGGGAGTAAAAAGCCAGTAAAAATAGCCCCCCCCATAAGCGACCTTATGGGAATGTATCAAAATATAATCATCAAAAAAGAGAGCTGAAAATTATATGCTCACATTCGCCGAGGATTTGAAAATTGTTTTGCTGAATGAGTATTCTCATGGCTAGTAGAGGTATTAGGGGTGAAAAAAGTTGAGTTGGTCTGAGTAAGCCGAATGTCTTTGCGAAATTTTTTATGATTATAGATCTCTTGTTGTTCTGAATTAGACTGAACATGTTCTGCTGAGAGGCTAAAGGCTTCTTGATGCGTGCGCTTAAGTGGTTGGGTTTGCTGTGCAATAGTATTACTTAATTGTTCTATATTTGGAACATCATCGCATGTGTGGCATACCTCAGCTTGAGAATGACTACTAGCGACATTGCTATTACCAGATGTTGATGCTGTATTGTGTGTTGCTCCTGTCCCAGTATTATTGATGAAGTAGCCGAAGCGTTATTCGTATTTAAAGACTGAGCAGCAAGAAGGAGCAAGTGAATCCAGTTAGGCTGACCATCTAAAGCTGGTTGAGGTATTGCGCTTCTACTCTGGTCCGCACTGAATGTAGGATAAATAGGAATTGGTTTATGAATAATTGGAGTAGGGTTATGCACTTGTCGTTGCGCGCTTACTGGATTATGAAGAGAAGAGTGCAAAGCATGGGTTGGTTGTACAGGAGGCACAAGGTGCTGATCAGTGCCTGACTGGACGTTATTATGAACCATGCTAGATGAATAATGAGGCGCAATAGTTGATGTGCTATCGGGTTCTGGAGCAGGACTTTTGGCTTGATAGGACGATTTGACGGCCTCAATGTTTTTCGAGCCCCCACCGTGTGCAGCAATTTGCACGATTTGCTCGACGGTAAAGTCAAGTCCCTTGAGTTCGTGATAGGACGATTTGACGGCCTCAATGTTTTTCGAGCCCCCATTATTTGAAGCAATTTGCACGATTTGCTCGGCGGTAAAGTCAAGTCCCTTGAGTTCGTGATAGGACGATTTGACGGCCTCAATGTTTTTCGAGCCCCACAGTGTGCAGCAATTTGCACGATTTGCTCGGCGGTAAAGTCAAGTCCCTTGAGTTCGTGATAGGACGATTTGACGGCCTCAATGTTTTTCGAGCCCCCACCGTGTGAAGCAATTTGCACGATTTGCTCGACGGTAAAGTCAAGTCCCTTGAGTTCGTGATAGGACGATTTGACGGCCTCAATGTTTTTCGAGCCCCCACCGTGTGCAGCAATTTGCACGATTTGCTCGACGGTAAAGTCAAGTCCCTTGAGTTCGTGATAGGACGATTTGACGGCCTCAATGTTTTTCGAGCCCCCGTCATTTGAGGCAATTTGCACGATTTGCTCGACGGTAAAGTCAAGTCCCTTGAGTTCGTGATAGGACGATTTGACGGCCTCAATGTTTTTCGAGCCCCCACCGTGTGCAGCAATTTGCACGATTTGCTCGACGGTAAAGTCAAGTCCCTTGAGTTCGTGATAGGACGATTTGACGGCCTCAATGTTTTTCGAGCCCCCACCGTGTGCAGCAATTTGCACGATTTGCTCGACGGTAAAGTCAAGTCCCTTGAGTTCGTGATAGGACGATTTGACGGCCTCAATGTTTTTCGAGCCACCGTCATGAGAGGCAATTTGCACGATTTGCTCGGCGGTAAAGTATTTAATTAACTCCGGTGTGTGTTCAACAACTTTTAAAATAGTGTTGTTAGAGCTTCTCCTTATAATAATTCTATTAGCTTGCACCTCAGTGAAACCTAATTGAGTTAAACTTTTTTTATGATGCTGATAAAACTGCTGAGTTATACCGAGTTTATTTAGTCGTTCTTCTATAGTTTTCATTTTCATTAATAATGCTGTTATAGCTGTTATAAAATATTGTTTGAGTATACAGGGTGAGTCTTTTAAATATTTTAGTAACTTTTAATATACGGTAGGGTAATTACAATTAAGTTTGATGCACATTGAAAAATAAGCCGTGTAATTCTAGTCCCCATAACCAGCGTTATCGGGGGGTTGGGTATTATCTGACTAATAAACAAGTCTAAATCGATCTAATTTTAAGCAGGACTAAAGGTCGAGTTCTTTTTTAATTTTTGCTAAAACCTCTGGCGAAATGCCAGTAGTTTTGGTCACAACAGGATCACCAAAGCCTTCTTTTAACATATTGATTGCAATCTCACGTTGTTTGTTATACTCGCCTTGTTGCATTCCTTGTTGCATTCCTTGTTGCATTCCCTCCAGCATCCCTTGCTTTAAGCCTTGGTTATGGCCTTCTTGTCGTAATTGGTCAGCTGCAGACATAATGGTCTCCTTCATATCGGGTAGTGCTTGAGTCAACGCATCAACGAGTTCTTTGTCGCTGCTTTTTTCCTCATATTCTAAGGTGTAGTTTACCAGCCGTGAGATATGTTGACCACCATCTAATGACTTTAGCAATTGAAGCAACCCTTGCTGAATGAGTCGTTGGATAACTGGCAGAAAATCTCGTTGGTAAGCGTGTTTGTGCAACAGCTCCATGGTGGCAACGTAGCCATGGGTCAAGAGCTCTTCATCAGGGATGACGGTTAGATCAATGAGTGGGCAAGGCGCATTATACAGTTCTTTGGCGAGCGCAGAATCTTCAAACAACTCAAAAAAATCCATCGTGTACGGATAGGGCGTTTTTTGGCCATTATAAAAAGTGACCGTCAAAATTAATGGAAGCTTGAGCTTGTCATTGTGATCACGCTTTGGTGTCTGCTTTAAAAACCGATCCCAGATCTTGCACTTGTAATACCACAGGCGAAATGCCAAGAGTGGATCCGGTGTGGATTGGTGTTCACTTAACGCATAGAGATAAACTTGCTCTTTGCCATACTCCTTCTTGAGCTTAACCCGATACAAGACATCGGTGAAGGCCGTTTTAAAATCATACTCGATGAAGCTGTCGTTTTCTAGCTGCAACGTTTCCCAGTCAATCATCTTCTGGATCTTTTTGGGCAGATGCGCTTTGAAGAAATCCTTGGCAACCTCAATATCTTGCAGTGAACTCTTAAATAAGAGGTCGTGATGATTGATCGAATGTTTCTGAGCCACAGAAAGGTTCCCTAAAATTAAAGCTGGTAAGCCAAGCAATTGCTTGCTAGCATACCGGAAATTAAGCAGTAGCAAAACTGAAAAACCCTACAAAAACCCATTGGTTTTTACCTCTAAAACGGGCATAATTAGCCCAATAAATAATCGAGTAAAGAATGCCAACCCTGAATTAAAGAAGAAATGCCCTCGTTTTTTCACCCACACACTACGCGGCTAAAAGCCGACAACTTTTTCAGAAAAAGAAGTAATAAAAACAGTGGGTTACAAGGACATTTACTTTTTTATGACCAGTCCTTTTTTTTCAGAAATGCGCACAGAATAATCAAAAAAGCCGTTTACATATGTTTTCATCTTTTAGAAGAAATAACCTTTAAAATCAGTTAGTTACCTAACTGTTAACGTATGTTTTCTGAATTAATCATATGATAACAATGTTATCCTATGTTTGCAGATTGCTGACATATGTTTGCATTGTTATCCTATGTTTTACTGTGAATCAATAACTTACAATTGATTTGACGTGCTGAAAACATAGGTTAACAAATGTTGACATAAGATAACATGGTGTTATTATATGTTAACAGTAAAAGCTAGTTTTTAATACAAAGAGAGGGGGAAGAATGAAGGCAATTGGCACACGGGTTTCAGAAAAAACCTATGATCGATTAACCATGCTGGCTCAAGGACAGGGAGTAACCCTCGGTAACTTTTTGCGACAAATGGCTGATTATTTTTGTCAGCACCAACTGGATTTGCGCGAGCCTGTTTACCAAGGCAAAGACCACTTATGTCATATGGTCGAGCAAATTCATGCTGCCTTACCTCACTTGATGCTCTATTCGAGAGCCACCTATGCGAATGCTGTGGAGCCACTGAATGAGCAAAAGTACAACCAATTACTCGAGAGTAGTCTCCAGAAAATCACTGAGATTTGTGGTGGCTTTCAAGGCGTTCATTATCAAATGACTTTGACTTCTTGTAGTCCGAAAGGCATTAAAACGATTCCCATTGACCCACACAAAAGCACGTGGCGATAGAAGTGACTCGTTAAAACTGTCCTCAAAGTGATCAGCAAAACCGGCAGAGTCACCTTTCTTTTTGTGGGCTACGGTGCTAATAATGGGTAAAGAATAACCTTTTACAAAGAGCCTACTTCATTCAAAAGGGCTTGTTGGATTTAAATTTTGTCATTGGGCGGGTTAGTGTTGCGTGATTGATTTGCAATGAATGCTTGTTCATTGAGGCTGGCTTAGCTTTTCTATCATGCCAGTTTATCGCTAATAGAGGTATCTAATTGAGGGATAGTGACCTAACTCTTATCCTTTTACCGATGGCAGAGTGCTCAAACTGTCAGTCGTCTCAGAGGGCGTTGCACTCTGATCAATGGCTCAAGTGGTTGTTATTGTCTAGCAACCATTGAGATGGGTAACGTGTGCTACCCAATTAAATCGGGTTCTCTTTGATCAATCTGTTAAAGAGCGGTGTGGCCATAAAAGCCAGTCTACCACAGCGGAGTAGACTAGATATAGCGTGACGAGTATGAGTCAGTTGTTAACGATCTGTCGCCTGGGTTACTTTTTTGGACTGCTTGGTCGTTTGATCAGACTTTTGTTGACTCGGCTTTGCTGCATCTGATAAAGCGCGACCACCACCTTGCAAGTCTTCACCAAAGCCGTGTACTGTGTTGCACCCAGCGAGCGTGAGACAGGTGACTATCATTCCTACGACTAACCCTCGAAGCAGGCCATTTTTCATCCTTCACTCCTTCTGTTGCAATTGCAGCACGTTACATCAATGCGTCATCGTCACCAAATTCCATGTCCTTGCGTAGCATCGCCATTAAGCTTTGCAACGGCGAGACGGTTTGAACATGGGTCAAGCAACGATCATACAAAGCCAGCACACTTTCCTCTGTGGGCTTTTCCTCACGACCCGCTAAAATCATGTCTATGAGTTTTAAAGTGGTTTTATCTTGCGCTTTAGTAGCAGCAGTGAGCATGTTAACGAGTTCGGCAATCTCAGGCTGTTATGTCTATCTTTATTTAGGGGAATTGAGCTAGTTTTATCTCATAATAAACAAGGTTTTTAGTAACCTATCAAGGTAAAATAACTTGATATAAAAACTATAGTGAAATTAGTCATGCGCAGAATCATAAAAGCGATTAAAAGCCTGAGTGATTACCTGATCCTGCTGAAAAAAAATCCAGAGCTACTAAGGCCAGAGCAGTGCAGCCATTGCGGTGCAGGTGGACTATGGTCACATGGATCATATGATCGAAAACCAGATAGGAACCCAGGTAAAGGACGCTCTTTAAATCCCACCCCTGTTTTGAGATTTTATTGTCATCAATGTAAACGTACTTGTTCAACCCTACCTGAGATACTTTCTCCAAAGCGTTGGTATTGCTGGTCAGTTCAGCAGGCAGTGTTAATGAGCGTGCTCCTGGGAAAAGTATTAGCTCATCAGGTCAGGAGCAAGGTGTTAGTCGACACACCGTTGCTAGGTGGTTTCACTGGTTGGTTGACCACTTCGTTGATTACTCCTTCCATATCAAAGCACATCCGTTGTGGTTACAGCTTGGGCGACATAGTGATCCACAAGCGTTTTGGTTGGCCTGCCTTGGTGAGCATGATTTATCGAGCATCATGCTTTTTCTTAACAACACAGGAGTGAGCATCCCATAATTAATTAACGTGAAAAAAAGTTGAGATGGATATTTTCTGTAAACCTCACGACCCCACACAGTTTGAGCGTAGCATTCTCAACTCAAGTTGTGATTAACTCATTGCAAGTAGTTAAATCACACAGGAATTGCAAAATGACCAAGCCCATTCACCCAACAGCACTGTTTCGCCTAAGTGTTTTAGGTGAGCTATGTAGCCGAAATAGTTTTGAGCATGGTGAGCTCAAGAGCATTATTAAAAGGTTGTCCCAGCAAACCTACAACATTCCAGGTAGTAAGCGTGTTCACCTCAGTGCTAAAACAATTGAGAATTGGTATTACGCCTGGTTAAAGCAGGGTATTGATGGATTAGTTCCTAAAACTCGACGAGACAAAGGCCAGTGTCACATCAATCCAGAGCTACAAGAGTTAATTATTTCCACTAAACAGGAAAGCCCTTCAAGATCAATTCCGACCGTGATTAAACTCTTAGAAACTCAAGGGAAGGTAGCACGAGGTGAATTATCTCACGCAACAGTTCACCGCTTATTAGTAAAACACGGCCTGTCTAAAAGAACAGTCACACCTTCTAACCAAATTGAGCGCCGCTCATTTGAGGCGCTCACAGCTTGTGATATTTGGTATGGCGATGTCATGCATGGTCCAACGATTTACGATGGCCAAAGAAGAGTTAAAAGCTATTTGGTGAGTATTTTTGATGATGCCTCAAGGTTGGTCTGTCACAGTAAATTTTGTACTGATGAGAGTGCCATTACTATTGAGCATGTGTTGAAAGAGGCATTACTCAAACGTGGGCTTCCTGTTAAGCTCATCATTGACAACGGCCCTGCCTACCGTGCTAAAACGTTGCAAACCATTTGTGCTCGTTTGAAAATTCAATTGATTTACGGCAGGCCCTATGAACCGCAAAGCAAAGGCAAACTAGAGCGTTGGCATAGAACAGTACGCGAGCAATTCCTAGCTGAATGCAACCTGGATTCCATTCATAGTTTCAATGCGCTGAATGATCGATTTTGGGCTTGGGTTGAGCGTGTTTATCATCAAGCCTCGCAAAGCGCCCTGCCTGACAAGATGACCCCGTTACAACGCTATCAGCAAGACCTCACTAAAATTCAGCCGTTAGGTTGTTTGGCCGATAAGCTAGATGATTACTTCCTGCATCGCATTAAGCGCCGAGTCAGGAAGGATGGCACGGTAAGCTGGAATAATCGACTCTTTGAAGTTCCATTTGAACTGGCTCAACAAGAGGTTTATTTAGTGGTTGATCCGCATAGTGACTCCGCCCGTCACGTCGAATCATTGGAATATCAATACCTTGGTGCAGTGGGAGAGCTGGACAAACATAACAACCTTTCTAGAACCCGAGCTAGACCTCAGATGCCGGAACAACCAGCAAGAAAAACCTCGCTAGTTGAGATTGTTTATAACCAAGTTAAAGAGGATTTGGATATCACTGAGGAGATACCGTCATAAACGTCAACAATAAATTGTAAAATTTTTACTAGGCATCCGCTGAAAATGGCTGCTGTGTTTTTAGGATGCCATAAATCATATGCACCATTTTTCTCATAACAGCACAAATGACTAGCTTCTTTGGCTTGCCTTTTTTGAGCAGCTTTTCATAAAATTTCTTCAAAATAGGATTATGCCTTATAGCCACTAATGCCGGCATGTAAAGCGCCTTTCGCAACCAAGCACTACCAACCTTTGAGAGCCGTGATGAATTCAATGAAGTGCCTGATTGTGACTGGCTGGGATTTAAACCAATATGAGCAGCCAATTGTTTTGCGCCAGAAAATCTTTCAATATTATTAAAAAAAGCAGTTAGTGTTTGAGCGGTTTTATCACCAATGCCTGGGATGCTTTTAAGCAGCTCTGTGTTATTCTTCAGATCATCATCACTCGCGATCAGCTTACTAATTTCTTCCTGCAGTCGTAAAATTTCTTTTTCCATATAATCGATATGATTTTGTATAGAGCTAATAATTGTTTCTTCCGCTAGCTCCAGCCTGTTTTGTTCATTGCTGACTTGGGAGGTTAATACTTCAGATCTCTGTATCAAAGCTCTTAGAGCCTCTATATTAGCTGGCAAAGGCTGCCATAGCGTTGGAGTAAAATGATTTGAATAGTCCTTAATACTGACCGCATCGGCCTTGTCGGTCTTGTTTCGTATTAGCTGTCCTTTCATAAAAAACTTTATTCGTGCAGGATTAATTATACTGACATCACACTTCTCACTATGTAAATAAAGAGCCAATGCATTACCGTATTTACCTGTTGATTCCATGCAAAAATGAAGTGACTGATCAGATAAAGATTGCGTCCATTCTAATAACTCAGAAAAGCCCTCAGGATTATTATTAAAATGTTTAACGTGATCTTTTCCGCTAGTGGTGATAGCAGCAACAAAATCAGATTTTGCAATATCAATACCAACACAATTTTTTTTCATTTGCTAGAGCCTCTTAAATTTTATTACACTAACAAACTTGGGAAATCATAGTTCGGATCAACCTTGCAAATACAGGCTCACAATGGCCTAAGATACCGTTCGATCTCATGAACTTATGAGGGTGGAAGGGAGCTAAATCTCCTCAACAGGATTAAATCCTAAGGACGAACACGGCTTCACCTTCCGCCTACCCAAGCATCCTTGGGATTGTAGCAATATTGTCATATCTCTACAGTTATTTAAGATACAAGGATGAGTAAGATGTATCTTCAACATTTTGGCTTGAAATTTGATCCATTGGGTAAATCAAACATTATTGAATTGGCGCAGTCAAAGCGACTAGAACAGCAACTTAATGGTTTGCTAGAAACACGCGGCTTAGCAGTGATTACTGGCGACTCAGGGACAGGAAAGACCACGGCGCTAAGATACTGGAGCAATAAACACAACCCGCTGACCCATCAAGTCATTTATCAATCAGACACTCACTTTCGGTCATTTGATGTGTACTCTCAGCTTGCCGAAAATCTAGGTTTAGAAAACTATTACCGATTCTCTAAACTTTGGAGAGACTTGAAGCAGAGCTTGATCGCGCTCTACCATGATAAAAACGTTCAGCCTATTTGGATCCTAGACGAGGCGCATCAGCTTAGTAATGATTTCATTCTACGATTACCTGACTTCCTTAATTTCAGTTTTGACAGCAAAGACGTCATGACGATTATCTTATGTGGACTCCCATCACTTCTAGCAACATTGCAGAGACCAGCCTATGAACCTATCAACTCTAGAATTCAGTGCTTTATTAGGTGGCATGCAATTGAAGATAGCAGGGATTTTGAGAGCATTATTCACGCTGCTTTTGAGAAGGCAGGAATGAGCAGCAGCTTATTCACTGAAACAGGTATTCGTGCAGTACACATGGCCACAAAAGGTAGGCTTCGTTATGTTGATAGGCTCATGCGACATGCGTTGCTAATCGCCGCTAATATGAATTTAAACCATATACCGGATGATGTCATTAATCAGGCAATTCATGAGCTAAAAGGTTAACTATTTGACACCATCTCACGCAAAATAGGTTGAGATGGTTTCTCTAAATTATTGTGGGACGTTACACTCAGCGGGGTCAGGGGCTTCTTCACTCAGAAAATCAATCATGTCTGTGACAAACGCGTCGCCAGAAGCTTGGGTGAGTTCGTTGGTTTTTGTTAGATGTCAACTAGCTTTGCGGTAAGCGCCAACTAGGATTGCAGATTTAGGGCAAAAAATTATTTTTTCTTATTCTTGTCATGTTCTTTAGTGCGATAGCTTTTTCCAGTAATATTAATTACTGTAGCATGATGTACTAGTCTATCAATAGCAGCTACAGCCATACTATTCTCAGGAAAGATACTATCCCATTTACTAAAAGGTTGATTAGCTGTGATAATAAGGCTGCCAGTTTCATAGCGCTGACATATGAGCTCAAAAAGAACACTTGTTTCATGCTCATCTTTTTTAACGTAACCAATGTCATCTAAAATGAGTAGCGGTATTTTATCGAGTTTAGCGAGCAACTCTTTTAATCGATATTGCTGTTTAGCTTGCTGCAAGGTTTGGACTAGATGGGAGGTCTGCTGACACTTAACTCGACTACCTCGCTCAATTTGCCGGTAAGCAATAGCTGCTGCTAGGTGCGTTTTGCCAACACCACTTGGCCCAAAGATGATTAGGTTGTTCCCATCCTTGATCCAGGTATCACTTTCAGCCAAGGCGTTAATTTGTGCGGGGTTAATCGACTCATTAGCATCAAATTTAAAGGAGCTCAGTGTTTTACCTTTAGGCAAACCCGATTCACTAATTCTTCTGGCTAATCTTGTCGTTTGTCGTTTTTGTATTTCCATATCGCATAGCCTAGAAAGATATTGACTGTATGTCCAGCCCTCTTCTTTTGCGGTTAGCCCCAAGTCTTCCCAGTTCATTTTAAATGTTGAAAGCTTGAGATCTTTCAATTGTAATGGTAATACCGCTTCATACTGTTCCATAAGTTTTTTCTCCAAGTTGGTTGTTGTTAGTAGGGATACATTCATCATAATCAGTTAACAAATGTTGTTGGCAATGAATGTTCGGTAATTTTTGATGGCCTGAATTAAACTTTTTCTCAATAGCATTAATATCAAAGGGCATGTTTAACTCAATTAGCCTAGAAACATAGACACCTAGCTGATATTCACAGTGATAGTCAGCGGCTAGTTTTAATAACCGTAGCATCAGCTTAGGCGATACCTTATGATCTTCAGTAGCATCTAAATGCTCCCAGATAGCCTGATAGGTTTCCGTTGGAAGAATCTCATCACGGTACTGGCAAAAACGAAAGGCATTAGGCTTTTTAATTAAGGCATGAATAATATGCCGATAATTAATTGAGTAGCGCGTATTTACTTTATTCCGATACTTTCTTTCTAGTTCGAGCACAAGATTACTGCCTAGGTATCCCTTAATGAGGTGTTGATAGATATGAAGCGTAATGGTATGCCCAACTAATTGGCTAGGTACGCTGTAAGTGATACCTTTAATGATAATAATTGATAGACCAGAAACTTTAGTTGACGCCAAATCATAATCCATTGCTTTATTTTCTGGCAACGGTTGCAAAGCGTCTTTCTCCATCTGTAGGTTTTTGCTATTACGCTTATTACTATTGAGCATAATTCCCTGAAGCCATTCCTCATATTCCGCAACTGAATTAAAGTTATTGCTGCCACGAAGGATCAATTCTTGAGCTACGCGGTTTTTAAAGTGCCCATGTGCTGACTCAACTGAGCCATTCTCATGGCTGCGCCCCTTATTATTTCTAGTTGGCGTCATATTATAATGAGCACACAGATCCTCATAACGCTGCGTCAAATCAGCAATAGCATCCGAGGATAGATTTTTAAATGCCGCAGCCAAGCTATCTGTTCGATGCTCATGGGTCGACCCACCAATGGCCAACAACGCCTCTTGCAAACCTTCCGATAAAGCCTGAAAACTTTCACCTGATTGAATGACCTTGATGTAACTCCATTTGCTGTAGACTAATCTAAAGTGGTACAACATGTGCTTAAAGGGCTTGCCTTTTATAAGAATCTCAGAACGATCCATATGAGTAAAATCAGACAGTGACTGCCTACCTGGCTCATGAACCTGCGGAAACTTCACTTCCTTACTTTTGCCATGCTGAGCTTTCCAAAGGGACACCCGCCTTTGTAGTGTTCGCAGAATTGATTCATTATAGAGCGGGTTTCCAGAGCTATCCTGATACTGGCGTTGCAAATAGATAAAAAGTGTTTGAGGTTGTAGATCTGGGTTGTTTCTCAGCATCGGCTCTAAATCATCCTCCCAAACAGCGTCAATAGGGCTGACACGGGTCTTATAATCACGCGGCCTCTTTGGCTGCTGGGTGTGGTGTTTACCAACCTCGATGGTGTGGCCACTGCGAGAACTCATGCCAACTTTAGCTGCACAGGCCTCTTGAGTTAGGCCTTTATTTCGATATTTCATGTATAGCTCCGCTTGTTGTTTAGTAATGTGCTTTCCAGCCATAACCTGATCATCCTCAGTGAGTTATTATGGCGCGTATATTACCTACTTCTTGCAAAGCTAGTTGGCGTACTTCGCAGAGCTAATTGTCGTCTAACATGCATCAAACTTACTTAAAGCTTTTTCAGTGGCTAATGTTCCAACCTCATTAAGGCCGTCAAGAATTGCATCCTCACATTCAAGCATGGATCCTTTTAGTGGAAGCTTGAGCTCAATAGTTAATTCATTATTTTCATCAGAGAGAATTCTAGCTAACATCCAAACACCATCCGTAATCAAGTTAAAGTGTATATTATGCTATATTTTCTACATTATATAAAGGCAGCACCCACTAACAGAAACAGGCGTGAGTTAATAGTTGATTTAAGAGAGGATAGAGCGTTATTTTGTCTGTAAAAACCAACTTCAGTACTTAGAAAAACCTTTAAAATTCTAAATGGCACTCTATTGTACCTGTCTCATCGCATAATATCTTAAATTAATTATGCTAATCAATCTAAAAAATTATTTATACCTCAAATTTTTCTCCTCTCAAAATAAATTATTAACTTTTAGGTAATAGCAATTATATCTCGTTAATAAGAACAAGAATGATCTATCCTAAAACCCTATGAAGCCTTATTATTCACTTCAACTTAAGTATCTAGGTGATCCGCTCCACTGGTCATCAATTTCCACTAAAACAGCTGATACGAGCCTTAGACACGATTCAGTATTAGGGAAAATTCCAACTGTATGCGTCCTTCTTTTTACCTCTCTGTTTACGCGCTCAGCTATGTTACTGGTTCTTAATCTTTTTTGATGCGGCCTGTCAAAGTTCATCACTACTAAGCCCTCCGGTATATTCACTTCCAACCAAGAAGAAAGCTCTGGTGCTGTTTGCTGATATTTATCTACCGCCATAGCCAATAGTCTTTCCGACTCATGAATGTTTGAGGCATTAAATATAGCTGTAATCTCCTCAGCTACTGGTTCCTTCATTGAGCGCTTTGGTATGTGAGCCTGAGCATTTTGCTGCAAATGAAATTGGCAGCGTTGCCAAGGAACACTGGGGAACACAGCTCTTCTAGCGGCTTTTAGGCCAGTATGAGCGTCGCTAGTAATCAACTCAATACCATGTATACCTCGCTCAACCAACTGCTGAAGAAAATCACGCCAATGTACCTCAGCCTCTGATAACGCAACAGAAACACCTAGCACTGTTCTCTTGCCGGTTGATTCATCAAAGCCATAGGCTATCAATACCGCACAGTCTTGTACTGTGCCGCTAGTGCGCACCTTCTCATAACGTGCATCTAGCCAAAGATATTTTATCTTTCCTAACGGCTTATTTCGCCATTTCTTTAAATCTTCATCCAACAATTTAGCGCAACGGCTTACCTCTGTGCTTGAAATATCTGTTCCACAGAGTTGCTTTAGCACCTTTTCAACTTTGCGCGTGGAAACCCCATGCACATACATTTCAGCGACAGCCAGCTTAAGTGCTCTATCAGAGCGTACACCTCGCTCTAAGACTGATGGATAGAAGGCTTCATTGGAGTCTCTAACCTGCGGTATCTGTAGCTCAAGCTGACCTTGACCTGTGTTAATTAACCTTGGTTTAAAGCCGTTCGCATATCCGTTTCTATCGCCAGTTCGCTCATAAGGACTGGCATTTAAATGGCGCTCCCTTTCTATTAACATAGCCTCATTCATCAACCTGGAGACAAGCTTAGGTAAAGCTTCAAACCCCTCCATCGCTAAAACATGTATGGCTTCTTCGATTAAGTTCTCATTTTTATAGCAGCTCATTGTCATTCCTCTTTTTTGGTTAAGTTTACCTTAAAAGGAATTTCTAATCTGACTGAGTCGCCTGCTTATTTTCAGCAAGTCAATGGAATTTACAGAAAGGATGGCGCACTAGCATTCCAACTGTATGCGTCCTTCTTTTTACCTCTCTGTTTACGCGCTCAGCTATGTTACTGGTTCTTAATCTTTTTTGATGCGGCCTGTCAAAGTTCATCACTACTAAGCCCTCCGGTATATTCACTTCCAACCAAGAAGAAAGCTCTGGTGCTGTTTGCTGATATTTATCTACCGCCATAGCCAATAGTCTTTCCGACTCATGAATGTTTGAGGCATTAAATATAGCTGTAATCTCCTCAGCTACTGGTTCCTTCATTGAGCGCTTTGGTATGTGAGCCTGAGCATTTTGCTGCAAATGAAATTGGCAGCGTTGCCAAGGAACACTGGGGAACACAGCTCTTCTAGCGGCTTTTAGGCCAGTATGAGCGTCGCTAGTAATCAACTCAATACCATGTATACCTCGCTCAACCAACTGCTGAAGAAAATCACGCCAATGTACCTCAGCCTCTGATAACGCAACAGAAACACCTAGCACTGTTCTCTTGCCGGTTGATTCATCAAAGCCATAGGCTATCAATACCGCACAGTCTTGTACTGTGCCGCTAGTGCGCACCTTCTCATAACGTGCATCTAGCCAAAGATATTTTATCTTTCCTAACGGCTTATTTCGCCATTTCTTTAAATCTTCATCCAACAATTTAGCGCAACGGCTTACCTCTGTGCTTGAAATATCTGTTCCACAGAGTTGCTTTAGCACCTTTTCAACTTTGCGCGTGGAAACCCCATGCACATACATTTCAGCGACAGCCAGCTTAAGTGCTCTATCAGAGCGTACACCTCGCTCTAAGACTGATGGATAGAAGGCTTCATTGGAGTCTCTAACCTGCGGTATCTGTAGCTCAAGCTGACCTTGACCTGTGTTAATTAACCTTGGTTTAAAGCCGTTCGCATATCCGTTTCTATCGCCAGTTCGCTCATAAGGACTGGCATTTAAATGGCGCTCCCTTTCTATTAACATAGCCTCATTCATCAACCTGGAGACAAGCTTAGGTAAAGCTTCAAACCCCTCCATCGCTAAAACATGTATGGCTTCTTCGATTAAGTTCTCATTTTTATAGCAGCTCATTGTCATTCTTCTTTTTTGGTTAAGTTTACCTTAAAAGGAATTTCTAATCTGACTGAGTCGCCTGCTTATTTTCAGCAAGTCAATGGAATTTACAGAAAGGATGGCGCACTAGCAAGTTTATCTTTATCGTGCAGTTGATAAGTACGGTAACACCGTTGATTTTATGCTGTCAGAGAAGCGTGATCGTAAGGCAGTTCTAGCTTTTTTTTAATAAAGCGATTGAATCAAGCGGGTGTATAGTTCCGGTGGGTTGGTGTGACAGCCTTTTAACTTAAAGCTACTCTAGTTGCTTCTAAAATCTAAGCAACTGGAGAACCAAGTATGACAACTGAAGAACAGGCAGCAAACACATTCACTCTAGATGATGTCTATAACCAAATGACTGAGTGGCGTAATAATAAAGAGAAGTTAGGGTTCTGTCGCAAATTAATGGTTATTTGATATAATACCGACCAAATTTAGCATTGAATAATAATGGAGTTATTATGGCGATTAGTTTTAAAGGAAGACATTTCCCCAAAGAGATTATTTTAACAGCAGTACGCTGGAAGCTTGCGTACCCATTAAGTTACCGAAATATTGAAGAGCTCATGGAAGAACGTGGTGTTAGCGTTGATCACTCTACAGTACAAAAATGGGTGGTTCGCTATGCGCCCCAGCTTGAGCAAGAGTTTCGTAAAAGCAAGCGCAAACTTGCTGATAGTTGGAAGATGGATGAGACTTATATTAAGGTCAATGGCAAGCAAGTTTATCTTTATCGTGCAGTTGATAAGTACGGTAACACCGTTGATTTTATGCTGTCAGAGAAGCGTGATCGTAAGGCAGTGCTAGCTTTTTTTAATAAAGCGATTGGATCAAGCGGGTTACCCAAAAAGGTTAACATTGATAAAAGTGGTGCAAATACAGCAGCGTTGGAAAGACTCAATACCTTATTATTTTTATCTGGATTCTGGTTTGCGATGGTCGAGGTTAGGCGCATTAAATACCTCAATAATTTGGTCGAGCAAGACCATCGATCGATAAAGCGTATCACGAAATATACACTGGGTTTTAAAAAGTTCAATTCAGCTAAGGCAACAATAGCTGGTATTGAGTTATGCCATATGCTAAAAAAAGGGCAGATGCGAGGCAATAGCATGATGCCAGCCTGGCAGCAGTTCTACACGCTCGCAGACTAGTTGCGCCCAAAAATAGGCTACCTCATCTAGGTGTAAATTTTTCGACAGAACCGATATTAAAGGGTTAAAAAAATTAATAACAAGCTTACTCGCTAAACAGCTAGGAGCTAAATCAACAGAAATTATGGCGTTACATGATAAAACCTATGACCTGGTTCATGGATCTCTTTTACTTATGGGCTATCATCTGAAAACTACCCAAAATTTAAATCAGCAAAATAATGCTGAAATATTGTGTAAAAATGACTACGCTTTGTCTTTTTAACAAGACTAACGAGATGAGTATAAATGTTAAACTTCGCCGATTACGCTGCCCCTCTTTTTTCAAAATTAACTGGGAAAGTTGTTTTAAAAAAATCTATCGACGATTGTAGGAAAGCTATTAACTGAAGGTAGTTGTAAGTTGTTCAGTTCATCAAAAGATAACAATGAGTATAAAAAGATGATTCGTACACTTACCGGTGAAAATAAAAGCACCGATTTAGATCCAATAAAAACAAATGATGTATTGCTAGAACAGAGCTGTGAAAAACTTTCACACGCCAGTAAAATTGATGTTCTTCATGATCCTTCTGATATTAGAAAGCCACATAGCAAGCAAACTGAAAATCTAGGTAAAGTAAGGAGTCTGGACGGGGATATTATCAATGGTTACAGCACGCATAACGCAGTTGCATTAGTACCTGGTGATAAGGCTGTGCATCTACTATCGCATGTAAGCTACAGCAATAAAGACCCTAAGTTTTTAAAAGCTGAGCATATTAAGAAAATAGAGGCTGGAAAGCCATTTGAGGGAGATAAAGAGGCCAAGAGTCTTTATGAATCTGGTGATTACTTTAATAAAAAGCTGCTGTCTATTCGTGAAATAGAAAAAATAGGAATCTGCCTAAAATCAAAGAATGAAGATGCAACCATTACCCATATTCTAGATAGAGAGTTTGATGATAATGACTATCTCTCACTAATTGATACAAACCTAGATCAAGACTTTATTATTCGCTCAAAAATAACAAGAACAATAGAAGGTAGAGGTGATGATGGTAAAAAGCTTAAGCTGATTAACGCTGATTTTGATGCTCAAGGCGAAAAGCAATTCCAAAAGTTAACAGTTGGAAAGAATTGCGTACAAGACGGAAAAATAACTATTTATTTTGGAGAGTTTGAGAACATCAATGCAATTAAAATCCAAATTACAGGCAGAGATGGTAGGAGAATTTTTAAGAATGACATGCTGCTATTAACTAATAAAAAAGTAACGACTTTTGATGAGGCGTATGAGGTATACATAGCCTATCTATCTCGTGCGAAAATTGAATATGTTTTTAAATTTCTCAAGGAAGGACTAGGCTGGGAAAATATGCAGATAAAAAATTTTAAAGGGATACAAAATCTACTGGCTGTATGTTTTTATGTGGCCTCATATTTGTATGAGATAGGTAAGGAAAAAGCTTATGACGATTACGCAATTATGCTAGCTAAATTAGGAGATGGTAAGGGCAAGGTGACACGACACTTTATTGCGAAGGGTATTAGAAAACTTCTAACGTATCACTTAGTAGAGCAATTTTTTAAAGAAAATAGTGTTTCTCAAGAAGAACAAAAAGAATTATCGAATTCAGTTCAGGTAGGGAGATAACAATTTTGGGTAGTTCTCAGTATCATGGTCTCTTTTTTTATCTACCAAAAATCAGCCAGGGGTTAATTTGCGTCACTAAAATGGACTTTAGTGGTCAGACAGAGTATTTCCGCTTTACGTTATCTGGAGAAAATAATTCCGAAGAGTTTTTATCAAAAGCTGCCGATGAAGAGTTTACACTCAATAAAGTTGTAACCCCAAAATCAGGCCTTGTTCATTTCTGGGTATCAGATTAGATGGTCAGGTATTGAGCATACATACAGTATAGTATTTCACGGATTGGTAATTATGGCTTATCTTGCCATATACTCTCGCATCCAAGTTAATAATGAAAGCAAAAGAGTGAGGCTGATCATGTCAACAACAAACAGTGCCGCTAAGTTAATGAATGCAGACGATAGAAAAGAACTTGCTTTAAAAGCATTAAAAAAAGATAAGTCAGTTTCTAAGCTGGCAGAACAAAATGATGTTAGCCGTAAGTTTGTGCATAAGCAAAAAAATAAATTGGTGAATGCAATTGATAGTGCTTTCTCAGAAACAGACGCGACTAATGATGCAAATAAGGTTTTGTACTATATACCAGTAACCAAGCAGTATATTTCTCTTATGGTTGTTTGCTTACTGCTTTTTTCTCGCTGCTCATTTAGGGGTATACGTAGATTTTTAAGTGTTTGTTTAGACTATGAGATCTCTCAAGGTGGAATTCATAACATTGCAGCTGTTGCGATTCAAAGAGCGGAGAAGATTAATTCTCAGGAAGACTTAAGCCAAGCCAAACTAGTAGCTAATGATGAAAAGTTTCACCTTAATAAACCAATTCTTTCTGGAACCGATATTCGTTCTTTATATTGTTATTTGCTTCGCCTAGAAGACACACGTGATGGAGATACGTGGGCAAGAAATTTACTAGAGCTGAAGAAAAAACATTTTTTACCAGAGGCTGTTTATGGTGACGATGGCAGTGGTTTGTATGCTGGACATAAACTTGTAATGCCAGATGTTCCTTACCACAGAGATCATTTTCACATCATCCATGAGTTACTTGAGGTTCGTCGTTACTTTAGAAATAGGAAAAAAAGTTCTATCACATATCTAAACCAACGAGAGAATAAGTATTACAAGGCAATTACTAAAGGTAATGAAGCGCTACATGAAGAGCAGTTATTCATGGCGGTAAAAGAGGCAGGACAAGCTGGGCACTTATCAAGCTCTATTGACACGTTAGTAGACTGGTTGTGTCATGATGTTTTAGTAAAAGCAGGCCCAGCACCAGAGCAACGTAGTGAGTTATATGACTTCATTGTTAATGAACTAAAAACCCTTGAGTTAATTCATCCTCATCGGCTAGTGCGCCATCCTTTCTGTAAATTCCATTGACTTGCTGAAAATAAGCAGGCGACTCAGTCAGATTAGAAATTCCTTTTAAGGTAAACTTAACCAAAAAAGAGGAATGACAATGAGCTGCTATAAAAATGAGAACTTAATCGAAGAAGCCATACATGTTTTAGCGATGGAGGGGTTTGAAGCTTTACCTAAGCTTGTCTCCAGGTTGATGAATGAGGCTATGTTAATAGAAAGGGAGCGCCATTTAAATGCCAGTCCTTATGAGCGAACTGGCGATAGAAACGGATATGCGAACGGCTTTAAACCAAGGTTAATTAACACAGGTCAAGGTCAGCTTGAGCTACAGATACCGCAGGTTAGAGACTCCAATGAAGCCTTCTATCCATCAGTCTTAGAGCGAGGTGTACGCTCTGATAGAGCACTTAAGCTGGCTGTCGCTGAAATGTATGTGCATGGGGTTTCCACGCGCAAAGTTGAAAAGGTGCTAAAGCAACTCTGTGGAACAGATATTTCAAGCACAGAGGTAAGCCGTTGCGCTAAATTGTTGGATGAAGATTTAAAGAAATGGCGAAATAAGCCGTTAGGAAAGATAAAATATCTTTGGCTAGATGCACGTTATGAGAAGGTGCGCACTAGCGGCACAGTACAAGACTGTGCGGTATTGATAGCCTATGGCTTTGATGAATCAACCGGCAAGAGAACAGTGCTAGGTGTTTCTGTTGCGTTATCAGAGGCTGAGGTACATTGGCGTGATTTTCTTCAGCAGTTGGTTGAGCGAGGTATACATGGTATTGAGTTGATTACTAGCGACGCTCATACTGGCCTAAAAGCCGCTAGAAGAGCTGTGTTCCCCAGTGTTCCTTGGCAACGCTGCCAATTTCATTTGCAGCAAAATGCTCAGGCTCACATACCAAAGCGCTCAATGAAGGAACCAGTAGCTGAGGAGATTACAGCTATATTTAATGCCTCAAACATTCATGAGTCGGAAAGACTATTGGCTATGGCGGTAGATAAATATCAGCAAACAGCACCAGAGCTTTCTTCTTGGTTGGAAGTGAATATACCGGAGGGCTTAGTAGTGATGAACTTTGACAGGCCGCATCAAAAAAGATTAAGAACCAGTAACATAGCTGAGCGCGTAAACAGAGAGGTAAAAAGAAGGACGCATACAGTTGGAATTTTCCCTAATACTGAATCGTGCCTAAGGCTCGTATCAGCTGTTTTAGTGGAAATTGATGACCAGTGGAGCGGATCACCTAGATACTTAAGTTGAAGTGAATAATAAGGCTTCATAGGGTTTTAGGATAGATCATTCTTGTTCTTATTAACGAGATATAATTGCTATTACCTAAAAGTTAATAATTTATTTTGAGAGGAGAAAAATTTGAGGTATAAATAATTTTTTAGATTGATTAGCATAATTAATTTAAGATATTATGCGATGAGACAGGTACAATAGAGTGCCATTTAGAATTTTAAAGGTTTTTCTAAGTACTGAAGTTGGTTTTTACAGACAAAATAACGCTCTATCCCTCATCGTATTAAATCAATTCGAGTTATGTTGGAGAATGCCAAACACTTAGCTTTATCATTTATGATGACAATTGATAATAAATTTCAGGTAATTGCTGAATCTAATAATATCTCTGTAAATACTTTGTGGAAAATAGCTGAATTACAAAGGTGTAAGGAAGGGTCAATGAAATATGCTGTTCGTGCGTTACCCTTACAAGATGAATTGGGTGATGATTTCTATGACATAGAAGAACTTGTGACTCGAGTGCTAGAGGGCACGGAACGCACAAGCTCTATGGCAGAAAACCTGCATAGTCGTATATCTCCCTACTTATTTGTACGTAAGCAAGTAGGGAATGGATTTCTTAATTTACTACGCTTCTTTTTAAATCATGAGAAAATCGAGCGTAGCGAAAAAAGCTTTCGTCATCAGAAAACTCCAGCACATATTTTAACTGGTCAGGAGCATCCACACTGGGTAGAAATGCTGGGCTTCAAACGTTTTCAACGAGCAGCATAACGCAATCTAATTTTTAAAGAGCAGTAGTTATTATGCTTTAATTGGGTAGGTATTTCTATGCGCCCTGATACCTAAAATACACCGTAATTGAACCAAGCCAAAAAAAGCTAGAACTGCCTTACGATCACGCTTCTCTGACAGCATAAAATCAACGGTGTTACCGTACTTATCAACTGCACGATAAAGATAAACTTGCTTGCCATTGACCTTAATATAAGTCTCATCCATCTTCCAACTATCAGCAAGCTTGCGCTTGCTTTTACGAAACTCTTGCTCAAGCTGGGGCGTATAGCGAACCACCCATTTTTGTACTGTAGAGTGATCAACGCTAACACCACGTTCCTCCATGAGCTCTTCAATATTCGTCGGTAACTTAATGGGTACGCAAGCTTCCAGCGTACTGCTGTTAAAATAATCTCTTTGGGGAAATGTCTTCCTTTAAAACTAATCGCCATAATAACTCCATTATTATTCAATGCTAAATTTGGTCGGTATTATATCAAATAACCATTAATTTGCGACAGAACCGTAAAAACTGAGTCGTATAACCAGTAGTATTTTCATCGCAATGGTCATTTATTATTTAAATCCTGTTGCTGGCGAGCCTCAAACCCGTGATAATTTGTGGTTATCACGGGTATTTACCGCTACTTTAAGGCAATGCCATCGGTATATTCTGTAGTAGCCTGAATAATAACTAAATAATCTGTTAATTTTTATCCTTTATTATATTCGAATATCTACTTTAGAAAATAATTTTATATATTAAACCACATGCCTAGTTATCACTTAAGAAGTTCGCGCAACGATGAAGCAATAAGCACATTACGCAAGCAAATATTATTACAACAGATTACTGATGAACAGATAGTTAGCCACTTTCAAAATAATGCACTTGAAGCAAGTTTGTTTTTACAAGAAAGCGTGTATGTTTTTGTGCACAGGATGAAAAAAACTCCCAGTCTTGATCAAACCCTCATCATACTAATAAATAACAAACATTTCCTAGTGAAGGAGAAGGACACACCACATTTATGGCTTGATGAAAAAGAAAGGTGGACTTTTTTAACCTCTCTCGCAAAATATGGTAACGGTCAAATCATTAACATTGCATTGCAAAAATTAGACACCGCCTTTGGCGGCAAGAACACTGACGGCTTTCGCGCGTTTCTGACTCAACCGAATAAAGATCAGTTCTCCCCCTTGAATACTGCTTCGAAAGAAGGTCACCTCAAGGTGGTGAAAGACTTAATCGCGGCGGCCGACACCGCCTTTGGCGGCAAGAACACTGACGGCTTTCGCGCGTTTCTGACTCAACCGAATAAAGATCAGTTCTCCCCCTTGAATTCTGCTGCTTGTGCGGGTCACCTCGAGGTGGTGAAAGACTTAATCGCGGCGGCCGACACCGCCTTTGGCGGCAAGAACACTGACGGCTTTCGCGCGTTTCTGACTCAACCGAATAAAGATCAGTTCTCCCCCTTTAATTCTGCTGCTTGTGCGGGTCACCTCGAGGTGGTGAAAGACTTAATCGCGGCGGCCGACACCGCCTTTGGCGGCAAGAACACTGACGGCTTTCGCGCGTTTCTGACTCAACCGAATAAAGATCAGTTCTCCCCCTTGAATTCTGCTGCTTGTGCGGGTCACCTCGAGGTGGTGAAAGACTTAATCGCGGCGGCCGACACCGCCTTTGGCGGCAAGAACACTGACGGCTTTCGCGCGTTTCTGACTCATAAAGATAAAGATCAGTTCTCCCCCTTGAATACTGCTTCGAAAGAAGGTCACCTCGAGGTGGTGAAAGACTTAATCGCGGCGGCCGACACCGCCTTTGGCGGCAAGAACACTGACGGCTTTCGCGCGTTTCTGACTCATAAAGATAAAGATCAGTTCTCCCCCTTGAATTCTGCTGCTTGTGCGGGTCACCTCGAGGTGGTGAAAGACTTAATCGCGGCGGCCGACACCGCCTTTGGCGGCAAGAACACTGACGGCTTTCGCGCGTTTCTGACTCAACCGAATAAAGATCAGTTCTCCCCCTTGAATACTGCTTCGAAAGAAGGTCACCTCGAGGTGGTGAAAGACTTAATCGCGGCGGCCGACACCGCCTTTGGCGGCAAGAACACTGACGGCTTTCGCGCGTTTCTGACTCAACCGAATAAAGATCAGTTCTCCCCCTTGAATACTGCTTCGAAAGAAGGTCACCTCAAGGTGGTGAAAGACTTAATCGCGGCGGCCGACACCGCCTTTGGCGGCAAGAACACTGACGGCTTTCGCGCGTTTCTGACTCAACCGAATAAAGATCAGTTCTCCCCCTTGAATACTGCTTCGAAAGAAGGTCACCTCAAGGTGGTGAAAGACTTAATCGCGGCGGCCGACACCGCCTTTGGCGGCAAGAACACTGACGGCTTTCGCGCGTTTCTGACTCATAAAGATAAAGATCAGTTCTCCCCCGAATACTGCTTCGAAAGAAGGTCACCTCGAGGTGGTGAAAGACTTAATCGCGGCGGCCGACACCGCCTTTGGCGGCAAGAACACTGACGGCTTTCGCGCGTTTCTGACTCAACCGAATAAAGATCAGTTCTCCCCCTTGAATACTGCTTCGAAAGAAGGTCACCTCGAGGTGGTGAAAGACTTAATCGCGGCGGCCGACACCGCCTTTGGCGGCAAGGACAGCTCTCAATTTAATGCTTTTTTAGAACAAATAAATAATCATGGCTTTACTCCATTAAATGCTGCAGCAAATTCAGCTAAGCAAAGAAGAAATACTACTACTTTGTTTTCTAGTATTTGCACCATTCTTTTATCGAAAGGCGCAGATCCAGATAAAAAAAATAAACGTGGTTTTTCTGCACGACAAAACTGGCGAGCCTTTTCATGGCCTGATCAATCTAGGCAACCATTGATAAACAATCAATACACCAATCCTAATAACAGAGTGTTAAAATTAAATAGTGGCGCCCACCAATCAAACAACAGCTCAACTTTTTTCAAGCGTGGTCATACAAACACTAACTATGGAAATAGATGCTCAACAGGTAGGCAAAACTATGTGCGATACACAAAAAATAGTTAAGACCCTATAAGGTTCCTTATGGGGGCTTTCACTTTTCGATCAATTTTTCCTTGAGCAGATTTAGCTCAATTTAAATTTTGGTTGTGTGTTAGGCTGCCAGTGATTGGCAGATGCCGCTTTTAGTACTCACTTAGTTTAGATGAGTGTGTTAACCCAAGTTTGGCCATTTCACCCTGAAAATCAAAAATTTCATCACTATTTTTAACTCAACCCATTGATTTTACTTGCCTAGAAACGTGAATTCTCGAATGTAGTGACACATAATGGCAATAAGGGGTTGCATGGGCTGGTGAAGTGATGAGAGTATTGAGTTATGTATATTCGAACCTCTACACAAAAGAGTCCTCGGACAGGTAAGTCTTACGCAACCTACCGACTTGTTGATACTCATCGCACTGCTGACGGCAAAGTACGTCAAAGACTGATTTTAAATCTTGGTGCGAATTTTTCAGTAAAGAAGGACAGTTGGAAATTGCTTGCTGACCGTATTGAGGAAATTTTAACGGGTCAAGGCACGTTAATTTCAATACCAGCACATCTCGAAAAACAGGCGCAAATGTATGTAAAACGCATTCGCTCTAGGTTTGCTGATGACAATGAGACAAGTATCGCTGTTAATTCAGTAAGCGCGGTAGAACCTGACTTTAAAACAGTGGATGTTAACTCCATTGAGAGCGCGGACATACGACACGTTGGAGCTGAGGCGTTGGGCTTACATGCTGCCAGGCAATTACAACTTGAGGAATTGTTCAGGGCTTTGGGCTTTAATCAAAAACAATGTCACCTGATGCTTGCTACCATCATTGGGCGGCTAGTTGCCCCAGGAAGTGATTTAAGTACGCACTATTATTTAAGCAATCAAAGTGCGTTAGATGAATTACTGGGTACTGATTTCTCAGAACTATCACTCAAGAAATTCTATAAGACTGCTGATGAGTTACTCAAACATAAGCAAATGATTGAAGATCAATTATTCGAACGTGAGAAAAATCTCTTTAGTTTAAATCAGGTGATCACTCTCTACGATATAACCAATACCTACTTTGAGGGTAGAGCATTACAGAATGATCACGCACAGCATGGTCGATCAAAGGAGAAGCGGTCTGATTGTCCGCTTGTTTCTCTAGGACTCGTGCTGGATGGCTCAGGGTTCCCGCAACGCAGTGAATTTTTCAAAGGGAATGTTAGCGAGCCTAAAACATTATCCGAAATGCTAACTGAGCTTCATGCACAGCCAGAGGCAACAATTATCTTAGATGCTGGTTTTGCAACTGAAGAAAATATTTCATGGCTTACTGAAAAAGGTTTCCATTATATTGTAGTGAGCCGTAGAGCATTGCCTGTTGTCGATGAAAACATTGATAAAGTGCTAGTAAAAGAATCAGTAAATAATACGGTTACAGCGCAATTAATTAAAGATACTGAAGCAAATGAAGTCTTACTGTACTGCCATTCTCAGGCTAAGGAAGAAAAAAGCTTAAATATGATTAGTAAGGCTGAGACTCGTTTCGAAGAGGAATTAATTAAGTTAGCTAATGGGCTCACTAAAAAAACTGGAATGAAAGCAATTGAGAAAGTAACCTTGCGTTTAGGTCGAATAAAGGAGCGCCATAAACGTGTTTCAGGTCGATACACTATCACGCTTGATTCAGAGGCTGATAAGGTTACGCAAATCAGTTGGAGTAAAGTTAACTCTGAGAATCTGGGTGCATATTGTTTGCGTAGTAACAGAATGGATTTAGATGAAAAAACAATTTGGAGAATTTATACAACTCTAACTGACGTTGAATCGGCATTCAGATCATTAAAATCAGAGTTAGGCCTGCGTCCTATCTACCATCAAAAGCAAGAGCGAGTTGATGCCCATCTGTTTATTAGTATTCTTGCTTATCACTTACTACACACTATTCGCCATCAACTTAAATTGCAGAGCATTGATAGTAGCTGGCAAACTATACGGCAGATTTTTAGCACTCAGGTTCGTATCACGACTACGATGCGGCTTGAAAATAATAAACTACTTTCTGTTAGAAGAACCTCAAAGGCAACTCCAGAGCAAGTTGTGATCTATAAATCGTTAGGCATGAATTCACAACCTGGGCACACTGAAAAAACAATAGACCTTCTGCGTAACTAAGGGCAGTTCTAGAAACTAGCTAAAATTTGCTTATAATTGCCTGATTAATAATCATTCATGGAAAGGCATATGCTATTAAGCTATCAGCAACTCAGTAACCGCCCGCGTATTTTTAAAAAGTTAACTGGTTTGACCCTTGATGATTTTGAAACGATACACCAACAAGTGAAGTCATCACTTGATGATGAGTTTAGTAAGCTGGGAAGGCGCCCGAAACTCACCACGCACCATGATCGCCTTTTGCTTCTCATGATGTACTATCGCACTTATGTAACACATGAATTCTTAGGTTACTTTGTTGGTTTGGATGACAGTAATGTCTGCCGCTTATTTAAACGCTTAGAACCCTTAGTGGCCAAGCATATTCATATTAAAAAAGACAGAACCCTAACAGAAGATGCGGTTTGCGCTATATTAATGGATGTAACGGAGCAGCCTATTCAGCGCCCCAAAAAGAAGAAGCCACGTAAAGATTATTATTCTGGTAAAAAGAAAAGACATACTCAAAAGGTGGAGATAGCAATGAGTACATCCGGAAAAATAATCAACGTCTCTCAAACAATGCCTGGGAGGGTTCATGATATTAAGATCCGACAACGTGGCAGCCCACTGCCACCAGCAGAAAAATATGCTGATCTAGGATACCAAGGAATTCAACATACTGACCCCTTGGTTAACTTACCTCATAAAAAGCCCAAAGGCGGCAAATTAACTACTCAACAAAAAGAGGATAACCGTAATCACAGCAAGATCCGTATTAGGGTTGAACATCAATTCTCAAAATTTAAAAAATTCCGCATTCTTGGGGAGGTGTATAGGAATTTTCGCAGAAAACACAATATGAGATTTAATATTATTGCTGGGATTCTCAATCTTCAAGCCGGATTCTAAAACTACAAACGAGCATAAGCTCGCCCAGTATTTAGTTTCGCAGAAGGTCTAATTTGTTAAGTTGTAGTGACCCTAAACGTTTTTTTAAAATGTAAGTCATTGATTTGGATAGGTTTAATTTTAGAAAGGGCAAAGTTGGGTCAATTTAAATTTTGGTTGTGTGTTAGGCTGCCTAGTAATGGATTGGTCAACAGGTTGTGGCTTAAACATGCCGCTTTTACTTGGTTTTGGTTGTACAATGGTGTTGTGTAAATGAGTGTCACTTAGTTTAGATGAGTGTGTTAAGCCGGTTATTGCTTGGCTTGTTGCTCTAATTAATAGAGCCTCTTCAATTGATTTCTTCTCTTGAGAGGTTGATTTTATGTCTTCTTCTTGGTGATCTAATTGGTTTGTTTTTTCTTTAAATTCGGTAACAGCTTGCTTCATTTCCTCTGAAATAACTTGCTGGTAGTCTAAATCAGATTTAAGTTCCATTTTAAATTTAGATTGAAATCCAAATAATCTTTTAAAGAAATTACTGGATTTTAATGTTTTTATTTGATCAAAAAGGTACTGATCCATTTCGCAGATCGCCCCAAGTGTTGTAAATATAGTATTGGGTTGGATTTTCTTCCAGTCTTCAAAAGTTAAGCTCTTAGCATCAATATCACACAATGACTTATCAGTGATAGAAATACCTTTTAATTTTTTAGCTAAGGCTTTATACATACAAATCATTTCTAGTTTACGTTTATTAATTGAAGAAAGTGCTTTGTAGGTAGTATGCTGAGCTAACATAGCTGTTAGCTTAGCGAAGTTATCATCTATTTTTAAATTTTCATTAAATATGAAGCTTTCAGCAAGGTTGCTCAAATGATTTTTTTTATCACCCAAAAGCAATAAACCTTTTTTTGCTCTTTCTGTTAGAGAGGAAGCTAATCGATCTACGTGATTTTTATATCCACCATGCTGCCTTCTCGCTTCTTGAGTATCATCTATAGAAGGAAATGATGGATCCAGGAAAGGCATAGTACGAGCTGTTGCTTTTTCATCGGAAAATAACTTAATGAGTGACTCTGTTCTATTGGTTTCTATATTGTTTAATTCTAATTCTAGATTAGTTTTCAACTGGGTGGTGTTTTCCTGAAAATACTCCCGTTTAGTTTTTAGTGTCTTAGCAGATTCTTCTAAATGATGACTATTAGGTAGTTTTTTTAGTTTTTTTGAAATAGCCTCTATTGCTGATTGATATTGCATTACCTCCCCTACTTTAAGATCAGTAGTTTCTCCTTGGTTCGGTTTGGTAATTGCTACTAGCTCACTTTGTAAGGCAGTTAAACTTTGTTTTACTTTTATTATGTGATCATTTAATTCAGTTAGTTCTGATGGTTTCTTGTGCTTTAGTGGTGTTTGTTGTACCTCATTTAATCTGCTCTCTAATAAATCAACCTTTTCTAAACGCTGTTTAATATCATTAGCTAACTCTTGTTGTTGGTTAATAGCTTGTTTCAAGCGTTGCTTTTCTAGCTGTTGCTTTGAGGTATGCAACTCTTTTGCTCTGAGGTTATCTTCTCTGATTTGATCTAAAGCACTTTCTAGCTCATGTGGCACTTTTAGTATTGGTTGTCCTTGCAGGGTGAGTGTTTTAGCGGCAGGATCAATAGAAAAAGTGGCTAATAAACTCATATTATCTGGTAGTTCTTCACCATCACTGTTGGAAATTTCAGCAGTCCACTCTTCTTGATAGGTGATATTACCCTGCGGGCCTACAGTAAAATGGTATTTAGACTCTAATATGTTGCTAACATTATAACTAGAATCGTTCTTGGTTAAGTATCTTCTTAAACTTGATAGCCCTATACCTTGAATTTGACCTGGCCCACAGTGGTATAGCAATAGCTCTATACTAGTATTTGGTATCCCTAGTTCCTCTAGTTTCTTGGTAAGAGATTCTTGGTCATCATGATCGTTTAGATCTAGTTGACCGCGAGGGCCGTTAATTAAAACCGCGTTTCCTCTTTTCCAGTCATTAAAAGTGGGCTTACCTACTTTAACAAGGTTATTTTGTTGATTGATTATTTCTGGTTCTAACCATTCAGTGCTAGAATATACTGGTTGGTATAATTCCTTTGAGAGTAAAACATCTTCGCCTGTTTCAGCATCGCCTAACTCCAGAGTGTCATCCGTGCTGAGAGAAAGACTGTCATCATCACTGATATGACTATCCGTTGCACTGGGGTAGCCACTGCTATCATTACTCTCAACACTAATAGTTCGGCTTAATGTTTTTTGTTGGTTAGTTTCATTTGGTAAAGCTGTATTTAAAGCTGATTCAATTTTACTGACCTCATGGCTAGGGAGGTGTGCGCTCACTCCTTTTCTGATAAAATCAATAAATTGTTTAAATGATGATTCTTCTGTAAAAAGACCTTCATGGTTATTAAGGAAAATAAGGAATTCGTGCCAGAAATTATTATTTTCACGAGTTGGTTGATATTGCTGCACAGCAGTAGATAGAAATTGAGTAAGCCAAGGTTGTGGTGTAGCCATTTCAGCTGATAAACCATCACTCATTTTTTCTGATAATGCAACTAACCTAGGTTTTTTTCTGGCCGTTGAAAGACCAGAATGAACAGCGCGTAGAAATTTTGTTAGTAAGTCTAAAGTGGCATCTTCACTCATACTCCATTGAGTATTTTGCTGAGAGTTTAATGCTTCCAGTATATTAAGGGCTACTTGAGCCTGTGCTTTTCTATTAAGGTGCTTGCTGCTACGTATATAATGATTAAGTTCATTTATATAGTTTTGAATTAATTGACTCGGCATAACAAACCCCTTAATTAACTAAACATTACAACTCTAGCTTATTACCTAAACACCCATTAATACCTTTAGGGTAAAAGAAATTAGGTGGGGAATATTTAAACTACTTGACTTATTTTTTATAAATTAAAAAGATTTTTACAATGCCACTTGTTTTACCAGCAGCATACCAAGAAAAAAATACCTTAAACCCGTGATAACCACAAATTATCACGGGTTTGAGTCTCGCTAGCAACAGGATTTAAATAATAAATGACCATTGCGATGAAAATACTACTGGTTATACGACTCAGTTTTTACTAAGCTTACCTATGCTTAAAGGAACCAGTCGAGTCAATAAAAAAATTATCGGTGTAACGTCAGCGACCGCGCTAGGTATTTCGTCTATTATCGGGAGCGGATGGTTGTTTGCGCCCTATCGAGCAGCAGCGGTTGCAGGGCCAGCAGCGATTCTCTCTTGGGTAATTGGTGCAACCATTGTGATTTTGCTGGGCTTATGTTTTGCTGAAATTGCAGCACTCTACCCAAGTCGTGGTTTATCAGCGATTATTCCTACGCTCTCACACAATATTTATTTTGCTTTCCCGTTTGCTATTGCAAACTGGCTTGGGATTGTGGCAGTTATCGCTTTAGAGGCTGATGCGACCATTGAGTATCTCATTAACCTGTTTCCACACCTTCGACCCCCGCTCTTTATTCATCATGAGCTCACCTTATTCGGTGACAGCTTTTCCATTGTGCTGGTGATTTTGTTTAGCTTGCTGAATTTCTGGGGCGCTAAAACCTTAGTGAAAACCAATAATATTTTTGCAGTGATCAAGGTCATTGTGCCTGTGTTTATCGGGATAGCTATTTTAGTCACCGCTTTTCACGCGAAGAATTTTATCACGTATCGACACAGTTTTATGCCCTATGGAGTCAGCTCCATTTTAACAGCAATTCTCAGCACAGGTATTGTTGTGGCGTTTAATGGATTTCAAACAGTCATTTCCTTTGCGAACGAAATGTGAGCTTGCGGCAAGCATGTGTGCATTAGGTCAGCTAGTTACTTTATCCTAAAGGACCGATAGTAAAACTATTTAGAAAGGTCCTATTATGTTTGGCAAAACATTCGATAAAAAAGTCGTTACACCCAAGTCAGCAACACCTTCAACACTAGATAATATTGCTCAATCGCTCAAGTCAGGCCGGCTTCGCCGGCAACTTTCTAAGCCTCTAAGAGTTTAGTCTTTACAAAGCCACGAGTATTATTAAGTCTCAAACTAGTCAAACCTGCCCATGGAATAATAACGAATAAAAATAACACACCTGCTATAGAAATTGCTTCAGGTAGCTGAGCAATAACTCACCTACTATACGCGCTTCTCATTTTACTCTAAGAATAATGAAACGCTTTAGTATCAAACAAATCTTGGTAACCAATCAGAACTGGTGGAACTTTCACACCAAGTACAAAGATAAAATCAGAGAAGCTATTGTCATTGGCATTGTTAAGCTGCTTAGCTGCAAACATCCTATGCGTGGCCATAAAGAGTATCATTGCAGTAATCCAAACTGTTCACACGTCAAATACATCCGCCGTACCTGCAAAGCTAAAAGCTGTTCATCGTGTGGTAAAAAAGCCACAGAAGTATGGATACAACAACAGATGGCAATCTTACCCAACACTGCATGGCAACACATCACATTCACCATGCCCTCTACTCTTTGGGACTGCTTTTGGACAAACAGAGAGCTTCTTAATTTACTCCCACCATTAGCAGCAAAGGTGTTACTCAAGCTTGCTAAAAACAAGAGGGTTAAACCCGGTGTATTTATCGCGCTTCACACCTTTGGCAGAGATCTAAAGCGCAATGTGCATCTTCATGCGTCAATCACTCTGGGTGGTATCAACAAAGAGTTAACACAATGGAAAAGCCTCTACTTCCATCAACCTACACTAATGTCCATGTGGCATTATGAGGTCATTAACCTTTTTAGAAACCACCACCAGGACAAAGGGCTTATTCTGCCAAATCAGTTAGCCTCTACACTGAACCACACTTTCAACTTTAATCAACTGCTTGATCAGCTTTACCAAAAACGATGGGTAGTACATTGCGCAAAGCCCTCAAAGAATCACAAACAAAACGTTAAATACTTAGGTCGATACACCAAACGTCCTCCTATTGCTGAGTCAAAAATTAAAAACTTTGATGGGAGCAGCCTCAGTTTTAATTATCTTGATCACGTCTCTAAAACCTACAAGCAATTTAAATTAACCGCGGAAGAGTTTATTGCTCGATTTATTCAACACATTCCTGATGTTGGCTTTCGTATGGTGCGTTATTATGGGTTTCTTGCTAACCGGGTGCGAGGTGAGATGCTACCCAAAGTCAGACTCCTATTGGGTGAAACTGATCCAAACACACCCCAGGTCAATTACCGCACCTTAATGCAAAATAATTTTAACATTGACCCCTATGAATGTGTTCTATGCGGTAGCCAAATGTTTTTAGCTAACTGCTGGTATAGACAACCTAACCGTTACAAATTGCTATCAAAGCATCGTGAACTCGCCTTACTGAAAAAAATCTAATAACTTCCTAGGGGGGGGTAGTCCGTCCAAAACAACAAATAACAGCTAGTTTTGGCTATTGTTTGTCATAACTAACCCTGCCCCACCACTAAATCGATTTTATAAAAAATACCTGTGCTAAAATTACTCATTTTAATTGGTGGTATTTTTACCAATTGACACATTGAAATTCCTTAATATCAAGTCATGGCGTTCATCATCAAAAGAGCCATGGGAGATTCCAGAAGACCTTTGGGTGAAAATTATTGCGCTCTATCCTGCTTATATAAAAAAGGACGGGTGCTGCCTTTATATAATGTAGAAAATATAGCATAATATACACTTTAACTTGATTACGGATGGTGTTTGGATGTTAGCTAGAATTCTCTCTGATGAAAATAATGAATTAACTATTGAGCTCAAGCTTCCACTAAAAGGATCCATGCTTGAATGTGAGGATGCAATTCTTGACGGCCTTAATGAGGTTGGAACATTAGCCACTGAAAAAGCTTTAAGTAAGTTTGATGCAGATGGCTCTCCTATCCATGTTGGAAAAATAAAGCTAACAGCACGAAGTAGAGATGAAGCAAATTACCAAACGCCTTATGGAGTTGCTCGAGTTAAGCGTTATGTTTATCAAACCTCTAAAGGCGGGAAGGTCTTTTGTCCTTTAGAAGATAAGGCTAGAATTATCCAAGGATCAACACCGCGATTTGCAAAAATAATCTCACATAAATACTCAAACTTACCTGCTCCTAGTGTTATTGATGATCTCAAGGTCAATCATAACCGTAAAATCTCACATTCATACTTGCAACGGGCAACTGATTTTGTTGGCGGTATTGCACAAGCCAAAGAGGCTGAGTGGGAATATGAAGAGCCAAAGCTTGATGCAGGCATTGAGATGCTAAGTATTAGCTTAGATGGTGCATATGTTCTCACCGTTGATGATGGTTATAGAGAGAGCATGGTTGGAACTATTTCCATGTATGATAAGCATGGTGCACGCCTGCACACAACCTACGTTGCAGCATCACCAGAATATGGAAAAGATGAATTCTTTAATAGGCTTGAAAAGGAAATAAAGCTGAAAAAGAAATATTACCCTGATGCTAAAACAATTGGCGTTGCTGATGGAGCAAAAAATAATTGGCCATTTCTAAAAAAACATACTGATACGCAAATTTTAGATTTTTGGCATGCAACTGAATATCTCGGCGAAGCATCAAAGGCAGTATTTACCAAAAAATCTGAAAGAGATGAGCGTGATGTTTGGCTCGAAGAGAGATGTCATGACTTAAAGCACAAGAAAGGTGCGGCAGGTAGAATACTTGCTGAGCTTAAAGAGCATCTAAATAAAAAACTGAATAAATCGCTTAGAGAAAAGCTAGAAGGAACAATTACGTATTTTGAAAATAATATTAAAGAAAAGCGAATGTCGTATCATAATTTGATTAAGCAGAATGCACCAATTGGCTCTGGCGTCACTGAAGCAGCATGTAAAACAATTGTTAAACAAAGATTAGGCGGATCAGGAATGCGCTGGAAAGACAAGGGAATGAAAATCGTTTTATGCTTGAGAACACTAGTAAAGACTAAAGGCAGATGGGATCAGTTTTGGGAGAAGGTCAATGATTTTGGCGTGCCAGCAGTAATATAGCCTACATTATATAGAGGCAGCACCCAAAAGGACATTACTGAACGATTATCAATCAGCTCTAAACGGCTCAACAAAAAAATTAATGAAAAAGAATTATTAGCCAGCAGTACATCAGTTGCCAATTCTGATGATGACCAAGCCGATGAATGTTTTGTTGAAGCCACTATTCAGGATTCAGTTGTGCTTTCACAGCAACTGATTAGCATTACAAGAACTGATGGCGTCGTGTTACAACTGCCTAAGCCGGAGTATGCTGAAACCATTAATCTGATTCTTACTTTTTGCAAGGGGTAGTGTATGCTGCAATTCACGCCTCAAATGAGGCTATTGTTATCAGTCAGACCTGCTGATTTTAGAAAGGGTATTGATGCTTTAGTTGCGCTTTGCCAGCAACGGCTGGGTGAGGATCCATTCTCTGGTACGGTCTTTGCTTTTACGAATAGCCGCCGTACCTCAGTGAAACTTCTAGTTTATGATGGCAATGGATTCTGGCTTTGTCTAAAGCGTTTTTCGCAAGGAAAGTTACAATGGTGGCCAAACTCCCACTCAGCCACGTACCATATCGATAGCACGCAGCTAATGATTCTGCTTAACCAAGGTAACCCTATCACTAGTCATCTCGGTGAGCCATGGAGAAGGCTCGCTAGTCAACCTCCTGTAATAAGTCAAGCGGCCTCTTCATCGACCAAACCTCCTTTATCTTCAATCTGGTAATTCCATGGCAACCATAAGGAGGGATCCTTAAAAACACTTGATTTATTTTCCTGCAAGGCAACTAAGTAATCGAGTGGGTTTTCCCCGCACAATTGAGCTGTAACAATAAGAGATAATAAGATGCTACCGATGTTAGCGCCATGCTGAGTTTTATAAAACATTGCAGCTTTTCTAATGCGAATAGGAATCTTTAGTATCGCCTCGACAATG
Organism: Gammaproteobacteria bacterium; assembly: GCA_965196985.1. GTDB lineage: Bacteria > Pseudomonadota > Gammaproteobacteria > UBA12402 > UBA12402 > 2-12-FULL-35-23. The sequence continues at coordinate 60,495 of CBDALO010000260.1, forward strand.
TTGTTATCTAGTGGCGCTCCTGGTGTCGTTAAGAATCGCCGAAGCTTTTTCCAGTGCTTTAACATATACTTCATCGCCTTACCAAGGTGACTATTTGGTTCTACCACTTTGTTAGATAATTGCTTATTGAGCCAACCATGCAGTTTAAGCATCAATGGTTTGCTATGCTTTCGATGATAAAGTAAGCGTTGATGTGGGTCCATTTGCTTTGTTTGCTCATCATTTCGATAAACCTCCCCCAGGATTTGCATAACGTGCAAACAAGGCTCAGGATAATATTCAAGTAAATCACGAAACTTTCTAAAACCATGAGCTAAGCAATTGCAGATGATAGTTTGTAACTCTTTCGGCATGTTGGCTGCTAACGCATCACACATTTGAATCACCTTCTTTTTTTCAGCCACCCTGTTTGCTAATAGTTGTGATAAGTTTTCGCCGCCGTGATGCTCGCCTGCATAAAATAGAGCAACCTGGTGAGCACCAATAGTCTTGCTTAAAATGACTGTTGTATACATCCCTTTTCTTGGTTTATTAAGGTTCGCCTTGTTATCAGATAGTATCGAAAGTATCTTTGCGAATGTGTCATCATGCTGAATAATATCACCGTTCGCGCCATACTGTTCTAAAACATCAAACACACGATAGCCGATATCAGCCACCTACTCACAAAGCTCGAACTGTGTACTTGAGGGTAACGGAAAGCCTAGTAACTCTTGGAACTTTTCTTGACGGTAAAAAGGCACGCCAATGTAATACTTTTGCAAGCACAGCTTTGCTTTAAACTTAGCGTCATACTTTGGTTGCTTCCTAACATCCGTGGGTAACTGGGCAGTGATAATAAGCCCACACAAGGCGCAGCGAAGCTTTTCCAAATGATACCGTGTTGCCGTGCCTAATGAGTTGCCAGTTATACGAATAACTACACCGGCTTTTTTAACCTTATACAGTTTCCCACCACATCCTCCAGGACAGGCATCGCCACATGCATGGTCAGCAACATGGCAATAAACATCAGTGGCATTCCGGTAATCCTGATTACCTCGCCTGCCATGACCGGATTTCCCTTTCTTATCTGATTGACTATCACCTTTTTTATTGCCTGATGTATTATCGTCAGAGTTATTGCCAACACCCTCAATATTACTTTCAGATTCTTGGCCCTTATTCTCCTGATTCTTCTTGGGTGACTGATTACTGTCAGCTCCAAAAATAAGTTCACGTAATTGTTTAATTGTAATTTTCTGCTGTTGAAGCACCTCGGGCAACCAAAGAGCAAGGTCCAAACAACCACCTGCAAGCTCCTTATCCTCATCACCAAGATTGGACTGATTCAAGCGAGCACGAAATTCTGGTATCCGTCTTATTTCAGCATGATGCTCATGCTGCGCTCTCTTTAGTTTACTGCGCCTGTGATGAGCGGATGGTAATTAATTCCGCTAGCGAAGGCATAGAATAGTTTTTTGTAATTCTGTCATATATATAATCGAAGACATTAACTGCTAGCTTTTTACATGTCTCAGTAATTGTAACCATTGTATCCTTAGCTTTCGTTCCTTCTTCACTCATAGTATGAAGGTGTACATCGCGCATTCTAGCCTGCTTCCGAGCCATCAACTCTGCTGGATTGTTATGTAGAGGAAGCTCTGGCTTTTCCAGCACTAACAATAGCTGCCTTTTCTTTTTTAAGGTGAGCTCAATTTGTTTATCTAGTTTCTCGTAGCCAGTGATTGTTGAGAATAACTCAGTAAACTCATTGGATAGCTTATCTATCTCATCTTGCCCTGGGTTCTTTTTATATTCAATGAGCTTATGATAATAATCCCAAAACCTATCCAAGAAGCTGTCAATAGAGTCTTGGTGCTTCTTAAAAATTGGCGTCAGCTTTTTATAATGCCTACCCTCATGAACCCAGCACAAGGCGAGTGATTCAGTAATGAGCTTAAACTGTGGCGCATCATCGGTAATGAGTGTTTCTATCGCATAAGGACTCTTTCTATATGTTGAGATAGCTGCCGCATCAGTAATCAGCTTTCTATATTTTGGAAATTTTTTATCACCTAATACCTTATCAAGAATAACTTCCAGCTCCTTACTGTTTAAGATAGTCGATGAGTGAAATACCTTTAAGCTTTCGATTACCTTGTGGGGTAAGTTCATAGTAGCCAGTAAATTAAAAGCAGCCTCATTTAATGTGAACCCAAAGTGGTCTTTGCTTAACATTTCAATGACGCTTAATCGACTTTTACTGGTCAGCGTAAAGTAAGCTGAATAATACTCATTACCCAATACATTAACATAACGGTTTTTCCCATCCTCTCTAGCGTTGGTGTCATCTAGGTGCTGGTAGTTCGTGGATTGTAAACCTGCCTTCACAACTTCTACCTTCTCGGGCTCAAGTATCGTAGGTGTTTTAATTGTGAAGCTATGGATGGTTGATTTACTAATATCTATGTTGGCGGTTTTATAAAATGTCTCAAGGCTTTCTAGCGTCATACCACCTTGAGTATTTAGGAAGCTTGTCCAGCTTTTAATAGTAGGGCCGAACTGGCCCTCATAACCAGTTGGCAGAGGTGCTGTATAGTGTTTGTTTTCAGAAGGGGAGTAATATTGTTGGCGCAAAAAAAGAGTGTTATTAGCAGCAATTTTTATATCCTGGATAAGTGTTTTCTTAGAGCCATTTGGCACAGCATCGCTGGGCAACGAATCTGGATTAATTGTTAGTGTCACTGTATTAGAGACTTCGAGATTTTTTTTACTAGATTTTGGCTTTCTAGTTTTATTGGTTTTATTTCCTTTTCTATCCTTCTCGGAGGAATGATCCTTGTCCTTGTTAGCGCGCGTTTGCTTTCTAACATTAGGCTTTCCTTGCTCACCTTTATATTTATTTAATGCGTTATTTAACGATTGCACCTTGTCTTCTAGCTTTATGATTTTCTCAGCCTGACTTTCACATACATTGCTAAAATCTGTTTCTAGTGCTGTTGGTGTAACAGTATTATTAAATCTCTCAATGAGATCGGCTAAAACTGATTTGTCAGGTTGTTTTTTCATAGGAAGAGTATACCACGGGTTTGAAAAGGTAAATTTTCCCCACACAGATGGCCGTACTGCTGAAATTATTTTTAAGCCATGAACCTGATCGATGAAAAAATAATCCGAGCATACAGCGTTGTTATAGAGCGCACATCATGCTTTTATGACACACGATGATTCCAATATAAAATTTCCAAATTTGCACGAAAAAGCTGTCAAGAACTTTTTGAATTATTTTCAAATCATGCTGATATTGAACGGATACAAATTCTGCAATTTCATGCTCTGATTTAGTCGCTATATCCGGTATTTCAGTTGCGGTTGGCATAATTATTTCACGTGATGCGTAAGAAACTGTCGTCACAATAAAATAATTTTCTTTTCTAAGTCAATAGGTTAATGAAGATAATGGATAATTATCAAGCTAGTGCGCCATCCTTTCTGTAAATTCCATTGACTTGCTGAAAATAAGCAGGCGACTCAGTCAGATTAGAAATTCCTTTTAAGGTAAACTTAACCAAAAAAGAGGAATGACAATGAGCTGCTATAAAAATGAGAACTTAATCGAAGAAGCCATACATGTTTTAGCGATGGAGGGGTTTGAAGCTTTACCTAAGCTTGTCTCCAGGTTGATGAATGAGGCTATGTTAATAGAAAGGGAGCGCCATTTAAATGCCAGTCCTTATGAGCGAACTGGCGATAGAAACGGATATGCGAACGGCTTTAAACCAAGGTTAATTAACACAGGTCAAGGTCAGCTTGAGCTACAGATACCGCAGGTTAGAGACTCCAATGAAGCCTTCTATCCATCAGTCTTAGAGCGAGGTGTACGCTCTGATAGAGCACTTAAGCTGGCTGTCGCTGAAATGTATGTGCATGGGGTTTCCACGCGCAAAGTTGAAAAGGTGCTAAAGCAACTCTGTGGAACAGATATTTCAAGCACAGAGGTAAGCCGTTGCGCTAAATTGTTGGATGAAGATTTAAAGAAATGGCGAAATAAGCCGTTAGGAAAGATAAAATATCTTTGGCTAGATGCACGTTATGAGAAGGTGCGCACTAGCGGCACAGTACAAGACTGTGCGGTATTGATAGCCTATGGCTTTGATGAATCAACCGGCAAGAGAACAGTGCTAGGTGTTTCTGTTGCGTTATCAGAGGCTGAGGTACATTGGCGTGATTTTCTTCAGCAGTTGGTTGAGCGAGGTATACATGGTATTGAGTTGATTACTAGCGACGCTCATACTGGCCTAAAAGCCGCTAGAAGAGCTGTGTTCCCCAGTGTTCCTTGGCAACGCTGCCAATTTCATTTGCAGCAAAATGCTCAGGCTCACATACCAAAGCGCTCAATGAAGGAACCAGTAGCTGAGGAGATTACAGCTATATTTAATGCCTCAAACATTCATGAGTCGGAAAGACTATTGGCTATGGCGGTAGATAAATATCAGCAAACAGCACCAGAGCTCTCTTCTTGGTTGGAAGTGAATATACCGGAGGGCTTAGTAGTGATGAACTTTGACAGGCCGCATCAAAAAAGATTAAGAACCAGTAACATAGCTGAGCGCGTAAACAGAGAGGTAAAAAGAAGGACGCATACAGTTGGAATTTTCCCTAATACTGAATCGTGCCTAAGGCTCGTATCAGCTGTTTTAGTGGAAATTGATGACCAGTGGAGCGGATCACCTAGATACTTAAGTTGAAGTGAATAATAAGGCTTCATAGGGTTTTAGGATAGATCATTCTTGTTCTTATTAACGAGATATAATTGCTATTACCTAAAAGTTAATAATTTATTTTGAGAGGAGTAAAATTTGAGGTATAAATAATTTTTTAGATTGATTAGCATAATTAATTTAAGATATTATGCGATGAGACAGGTACAATAGAGTGCCATTTAGAATTTTAAAGGTTTTTCTAAGTACTGAAGTTGGTTTTTACAGACAAAATAACGCTCTATCATTATCAAGCCCAATAAAGTACTCGGCAACGAAAGTTTACCTTATCCAACTTATTGGTTCACACATACTTACCGCAAGCTCACTATTGTTGTGGCGTTTAATGGATTTCAAACAGTCATTTCCTTTGCGAACGAAATTAAGCACCCTTATCGTACCATACCCCTATCCATTACTTTGGCCGTGATTTTTACCTTATTGATTTATCTCTTGTTGCAAGTCGCATTTATTGGCGGGATGCCAGCTAACCAAGTTAATCACGGTTGGTCTGCCATTTCACTCTATGCGCCCATGGTTCAAATCATGGGATTGATTGGTCTGGGTGTCTTAAGCTCAGTAGCCTACTTTGGCGCAACGGTTGCACCGATTGGTACAGCCTCTGCTTTTACTGGCACAGCAACCCGAATGTTTACAGCAATGGCCATAAACGAGCAAATGCCATCGTATTTTAAAAAAATTAATCCTACATATAACCCCAGTTCGGAGTTATGGCAGCCTTGGATTTAGTGAAAAACTTATATAACCTTTTGAAATTATTACTAATAATGGATGTGGTTATGATACATGAGCGCGAGGTTATAGAGTTATTTTGTCGCATAGATGATTTTGCTGAGGAATTTGCAGCACTTGAGCGCAAAGATCTACTCCCTTCATCTGCAGAAAAAAAGTCAGGTCTACCTTGTTGTTTAGCTTATAGCGAGATTATGACAATCATGATTTTGTTCCAAATGATCGGCTATAGAAACTTTAAATATTTTTATACTGGCTTTCTAAAAACATACTGGGGACATTACTTCCCTAATTTACCCAGTTACTCACGTTTTATTGAATTGATGCCTAGAGCGCTAATGCCACTGACAATTTTTATTACTCTTAACGGTGGCAGGCGTAGTGGCATTTACTACATTGACTCAAGTTGCCTACCAAACTGTCACATTAAACGCACTAAACGCCACCGCACATTTAAAGCGGTTGCAAAACTTGGAAAAACATCTGTTGGTTGGTTTTTTGGTCTGAAACTTCATTTAGTAATCAATGACATAGGTGAGTTAATCGCCTTTAAAGTCACGCCCGGCAATCATCATGATTTAGCTGCAGGTGTCTCATTGTTTGAAGGGCTGGAGGGTTTGGCCTTCGGAGATAAAGGCTATATTGGGAAGGCTGTTTTTGAAAAACTACTTGATAGCGGTTTGAAGTTAATTACACGCAAAAGAAAAAATATGAAAAATGCGCAGCCACTTAGCGATCACGAGCAACAGTTATTAAATCAGCGAGGGATCATTGAGACTGTTTTTGGCTGCTTGAAACATAAGTTTCATATTTGGCACACCAGACATCGCTCGGTTGCAAATGCTATTACACATCTTGTTGCTGGGTTGGCTGCTTATATTATTGAGCCATTAACAATTACTGCAGTGAAAAGGTTGCCAAGCAATTAGAATTTAATTACTTGATCACTATTAACTCCGAACTGGGGTACCTATAATCTCTCACGCAGGGCTTTAATCTTTAACACCTGTTTAGCGATTCTTTTCTTATTGCTCTTTAAGAGCTGGTCTGATCTTGCTGAAGTGCTTGGCTTACTGCATATTATTTCATATCTGCCGGTTCCCATTGCTTTATGGGTACTTCGAGGAAAAATAAGCCAACAGAAATACCTGTTTCGTTTACCATTAGGGCGATGGATTGCTTTAGGATTATTCTTATTTTTTAGCTACTTATTTACCTTAGCCAAGCTAGCAATCATTTATGAAGTCTTACTGGTTTTTGGCGTTTTTCTTGATATTAAGGAATTTCAATGTGTCAATTGGTAAAAATACCACCAATTAAAATGAGTAATTTTAGCACAGGTATTTTTTATAACTGAAAACTACCCAAAATTTAAATCAGCAAAATAATGCTGAAATATTGTGTAAAAATGACTATGCTTTGTCTTTTTAACAAGACTAACGAGATGAGTATAAATGTTAAACTTCGCCGATTACGCTGCCCCTCTTTTTTCAAAATTAACTGGGAAAGTTGTTTTAAAAAAATCTATCGACGATTGTAGGAAAGCTATTAACTGAAGGTAGTTGTAAGTTGTTCAGTTCATCAAAAGATAACAATGAGTATAAAAAGATGATTCGTACACTTACCGGTGAAAATAAAAGCACCGATTTAGATCCAATAAAAACAAATGATGTATTGCTAGAACAGAGCTGTGAAAAACTTTCACACGCCAGTAAAATTGATGTTCTTCATGATCCTTCTGATATTAGAAAGCCACATAGCAAGCAAACTGAAAATCTAGGTAAAGTAAGGAGTCTGGACGGGGATATTATCAATGGTTACAGCACGCATAACGCAGTTGCATTAGTACCTGGTGATAAGGCTGTGCATCTACTATCGCATGTAAGCTACAGCAATAAAGACCCTAAGTTTTTAAAAGCTGAGCATATTAAGAAAATAGAGGCTGGAAAGCCATTTGAGGGAGATAAAGAGGCCAAGAGTCTTTATGAATCTGGTGATTACTTTAATAAAAAGCTGCTGTCTATTCGTGAAATAGAAAAAATAGGAATCTGCCTAAAATCAAAGAATGAAGATGCAACCATTACCCATATTCTAGATAGAGAGTTTGATGATAATGACTATCTCTCACTAATTGATACAAACCTAGATCAAGACTTTATTATTCGCTCAAAAATAACAAGAACAATAGAAGGTAGAGGTGATGATGGTAAAAAGCTTAAGCTGATTAACGCTGATTTTGATGCTCAAGGCGAAAAGCAATTCCAAAAGTTAACAGTTGGAAAGAATTGCGTACAAGACGGAAAAATAACTATTTATTTTGGAGAGTTTGAGAACTTCAATGCAATTAAAATCCAAATTACAGGCAGAGATGGTAGGAGAATTTTTAAGAATGACATGCTGCTATTAACTAATAAAAAAGTAACGACTTTTGATGAGGCGTATGAGGTATACATAGCCTATCTATCTCGTGCGAAAATTGAATATGTTTTTAAATTTCTCAAGGAAGGACTAGGCTGGGAAAATATGCAGATAAAAAATTTTAAAGGGATACAAAATCTACTGGCTGTATGTTTTTATGTGGCCTCATATTTGTATGAGATAGGTAAGGAAAAAGCTTATGACGATTACGCAATTATGCTAGCTAAATTAGGAGATGGTAAGGGCAAGGTGACACGACACTTTATTGCGAAGGGTATTAGAAAACTTCTAACGTATCACTTAGTAGAGCAATTTTTTAAAGAAAATAGTGTTTCTCAAGAAGAACAAAAAGAATTATCGAATTCAGTTCAGGTAGGGAGATAACAATTTTGGGTAGTTCTCAGTTTATAAAATCGATTTAGTGGTGGGGCAGGGTTAGTTATGACAAACAATAGCCAAAACTAGCTGTTATTTGTTGTTTTGGACGGACTACCCCCCCCTAGGAAGTTATTAGATTTTTTTCAGTAAGGCGAGTTCACGATGCTTTGATAGCAATTTGTAACGGTTAGGTTGTCTATACCAGCAGTTAGCTAAAAACATTTGGCTACCGCATAGAACACATTCATAGGGGTCAATGTTAAAATTATTTTGCATTAAGGTGCGGTAATTGGCCTGGGGTGTGTTTGGATCAGTTTCACCTAATAGGAGTCTGACTTTGGGTAGCATCTCACCTCGCACCCGGTTAGCAAGAAACCCATAATAACGCACCATACGAAAGCCAACATCAGGAATGTGTTGAATAAATCGAGCAATAAACTCTTCCGCGGTTAATTTAAATTGCTTGTAGGTTTTAGAGACGTGATCAAGATAATTAAAACTGAGGCTGCTCCCATCAAAGTTTTTAATTTTTGACTCAGCAATAGGAGGACGTTTGGTGTATCGACCTAAGTATTTAACGTTTTGTTTGTGATTCTTTGAGGGCTTTGCGCAATGTACTACCCATCGTTTTTGGTAAAGCTGATCAAGCAGTTGATTAAAGTTGAAAGTGTGGTTCAGTGTAGAGGCTAACTGATTTGGCAGAATAAGCCCTTTGTCCTGGTGGTGGTTTCTAAAAAGGTTAATGACCTCATAACGCCACATGGACATTAGTGTAGGTTGATGGAAGTAGAGGCTTTTCCATTGTGTTAACTCTTTGTTGATACCACCCAGAGTGATTGACGCATGAAGATGCACATTGCGCTTTAGATCTCTGCCAAAGGTGTGAAGCGCGATAAATACACCGGGTTTAACCCTCTTGTTTTTAGCAAGCTTGAGTAACACCTTTGCTGCTAATGGTGGGAGTAAATTAAGAAGCTCTCTGTTTGTCCAAAAGCAGTCCCAAAGAGTAGAGGGCATGGTGAATGTGATGTGTTGCCATGCAGTGTTGGGTAAGATTGCCATTTGTTGTTGTATCCATACTTCTGTGGCTTTTTTACCACACGATGAACAGCTTTTAGCTTTGCAGGTATGGCGGATGTATTTGACGTGTGAACAGTTTGGATTACTGCAATGATACTCTTTATGGCCACGCATAGGATGTTTGCAGCTAAGCAGCTTAACAATGCCAATGACAATAGCTTCTCTGATTTTATCTTTGTACTTGGTGTGAAAGTTCCACCAGTTCTGATTGGTTACCAAGATTTGTTTGATACTAAAGCGTTTCATTATTCTTAGAGTAAAATGAGAAGCGCGTATAGTAGGTGAGTTATTGCTCAGCTACCTGAAGCAATTTCTATAGCAGGTGTGTTATTTTTATTCGTTATTATTCCATGGGCAGGTTTGACTAGTTTGAGACTTAATAATACTCGTGGCTTTGTAAAGACTAAACTCTTAGAGGCTTAGAAAGTTGCCGGCGAAGCCGGCCTGACTTGTTCTCGCTTCTGCTAAGGTATAAGATTGAGTAAGGGCTTGTTGCAATGATGGCACATGTTTTAAAACTCTTTCTGTGATTGCCTTGTTGCCACCAATACTATCTAACTCTCTTAACATTGCTTTCTGACGAAGATCAATAAGATTTTCACTATTCATCTTGTGGGCGCGGTCTAGAGCATCACGAGATTCAACAAGCGAACTTAATGCACCAGATTGCTGCTGGTTATCCTCAACCGCTTGCCAATCAATCGAATCATAGATGGCCTTAAATTGTTCTTGTGGCGTCAATTTCATAAAATCGTGCTGCTTAATTTCTTCGAGTGGCTCAATCAATGTTGCTGACAAGCTCGTCACTTCACGATAAAGGTTCTCATCATTAACAATCGCGCGGATTGACTGCCTAACCTTCTCAGCTTGTTGCGTGACTTCACATTCTTGCCGGCGTTGTAAAACTGCATAATGGCTAGAATGGCTTTTACTTACCTTATCGGTATTAATTAATTCATCCATCTGTTGTTCTTGAGCAACAGCGAGTGATCTATGCTTAATTAAAGTTTCATAATCAGTTTTATCCTGTACGAGTTGCTCAATAGCAGGATGTTTGTTTTTATCCCGCTCAAGGGCTGCCCAGTCAAAAGACGATAGCACATCATTAAGGTGTGTATTTAGATCAGTATTTATTGGCTTAGGAATTGCAGGGCTTAACTGCCTCGCACCTTTCTCGATAGTGTCTAAGGCGGTGTGATCAGTAAAGCTGGCAATTAACTCAGGTGACTGCCCTTTTAATAAGTCATAATCATGATGCGCTTTTTTAACAACCAAGGCAGCTTTCACCAGATCGGCTTGTTTTTCCTTGTAATGATCAGAGGTTTCAGCCTCGTGTTGACTCACCGTTTTAAATGCGTTGTGCGCCGTGACCAAGTCAGCTAGCTCTGGCTCTTGGCTGTTGGCTAATGCACTTAGATCAATGGTGTTAACCCATGTCTTCACGGCTTTGCTGTGAGATTCATTGACCAGCAAACCATCAACATCAATCAGCACGTCACGTTCCAGTGATCGTGGCGCATTGTAATCAAGTGTAAAGTCTTTGACCTGCTCTCGTGACATTGATTGCAGCAGAGAAGCATAGCCGTGGTGAAACCCTTCAGTGCTCCAGTGAATATCGCACGCTTCTTTGTGGCGCGTTAGCGCAACATGCGTAAGGTAACGATTGGAGTTAAAGCTTGGGAAGTAATCATCATAAGTAAAGGTAGCTCCTTGGAGCTTATGGACGGTTGCAGCATAGGCGTAATCAAAGTGATTGTAGTCTTTCACATCAAAGGTAATAGTGCGCTTTTTACCACCAATGATTTCAACAGTGAGCTGGTGAGCACTGGCTTTTTTGATCAGCCCGCGCGTGCCGTTTTTGACTCCGTGTGGCGTATCATCTACCCCTGTAACCCCAAGCCCTTTTTCATTTTTTAAGAAGTAAATTTCATCACCCACTGAAAAGCTGCGGTTGACTTCATTTTTACCATCATTAATTTTAATGGTTACATCTTTACCTAGTTTCTTCGCCTCTCGCATTTTCCGGCGACCTAGCTCATTCAGCCTTGCCACATGCTTACGCATAAAGGCAGACATAGTAGCCGTTTCATTAGGGTGAGCCACACGCTTGCCCCACCAACTATCCACTGTGCCTTGTAAGGCTTCATCCTCTGTATTGTAATGATGAACAAAGCCATGTTCGTGATAGGCATTTAATGCTTCTTGAGTCCGCCCAAGTGCTAAATCTTTGCTCGCCTCGCGCATCCAGTCATGCTTTTGTCGGCGGATATCAGTCAATGAGGAAAAACCAATTCGCTCTAAAATAGCGCGAAACGCTGCCCCTGCCCCAATGGGTTGGAGCTGCGTGTGATCACCCACTAACGCGACTTTAGCCCCTGCTTGTTTAGCAAACCCGATCACCTCAGCCAGCAAGCGTGAATCCACCATCCCTGCTTCATCGATCACTAAGACGTCTCTTTTATCCAAGCGTTCACGATCACTTTTCCACGCCAATAGATGAGAAGCGATGGTGCGTGAGTCGATATTGGCATCTTGCAATAACCCATCGGCAGCGCGTCCCGCTAAGGCTAGCCCTCTCACACGGTAGCCCGCCCCTTCCCAGACTTCACGCGCTGCACCTAACAAGTGGGTTTTACCTGTACCGGCAAAACCCACGACTGCCACTGCATCACCACCATGCACCAAGGCATTCAGTACCTCAGCTTGTGACTCAGACAGCGTCTTACTTTTTATCGCTTTTTGAGCGAGATACTTCGATACTTCATGGCGATTTTCACTCGCCATGCTGGTGACATTAGCGACTAAGTCTGACTCGATTTGCAGCATTTCTTTGCTGGTGTAGCGCATTTCGTTTTTATCATTTCGCCCCAGGCTGAGTAGCTCAGGGGATTGTAAAATGCTTTGATAGACCCGAACGAATTGCTCGGCATCAATGCTGTAGCGATTCGCAATTCGGGCAATATCGGCATCGGAGAAAGTCGATTGTTGACCGGATAACAGCTTCAGCGCAATGGTCGGATCAGCAATAATAGCTTTACCGTTTTTCTCCGTGATACGCTGGTATTCATCCATCCGATCACTAGGCGTTAACGGCTTACCTTGGGCAAGTTCACGTTTGGCGCGGGTAGCTGATACGCCGATTTTGTTTTGCGGTTCAATATCAATACCGCGCTCTTCATAACTTCGGCGATCAATCCGCACATCATGGCCATTGATCGCAAGATGATGGTTAGTTAACGTCTCCCATTGAAGGCGGACACCCTCTAACCAAGGACGTTGATTCCAAGTGCGATTTTTTGCGCGCGCAAAATCCTGCCCTTTGATTTCACGCATACTCAGCATAATGTGCAAATGGGGCTGATCGTTTCCATGCCCAGCATGAAATGCCACGTCAGCTAGGATATTCTGATCAGTGAAATGCTTAACAAACGCTTTGGCTAATTTCAAGTTTTGTTCTTCGGTAAGCTCAATGGGTAAGGCGACTTGTATCTCACGCGCTGGCACACCATTCCATTGCCGTTCCATCCCATCGAGATGATTCCAGACACGCTCGCGATCTTTCATCCACTCAGGTGCGCCATCAGGGAGAAAGATTTCAGCTTTTACGAGATCTTTTTTTGACGAGTAGTTAAACGTCTCGTCTTGGCGGTGATCGTGCAATTTCTCACAAGCACGGTAGGCCACTGCTGCAATGACATTTCGCCCTTTAGAACGCTGGATCATTTGTGCTCGCAGATGAAAGATTGCCATTATTCTTTCACCTCATAGCGATAGCAAGTCTCTTCCTGTGAGCATTGCTCAATTTGGATTAAACGAGGTGATTGAATAATAGCTTGATAGACAGCTTGGCAGTGCTCATCGTTAATACTTTGGCCTAAAGCAAACTCCTTAATAGCGTTATTGGTGATAACACCATGTTTGTTTGAAAGAATTTTCAGCGCAATGTCTGGATTATCAATAATTCTATTACCATTAATCTCTCGTATTGCATCTCGCTCATGCAATCTATCACTTGAGGTTAATGGTAAACCCTGATTTTTTTCACGCTGAGCACGTGCAATTGAAATACCCACCGAACCCTGAGGTAGCAGGTCAATACCTTGCTCTTTATAACTTCGGTGATCAATCCTGACATTGCAACCATGCAATTCCAAATACTTATTACAAAGATTAGCCCACTCTTTACGCCATATAGTTACATTCTCACGTTTATTCCATGTTCTATTTGAAAGCCCAAAGCCATTAGATGAAACGTCACGCAACGTTAGCAAAACATCAGCATGAGGTTGGTTATTAGACTCTCCAATACGAAAATTAATATCAGCAATCATGCCAAGCTGAACAAATTGCTTTAAACAGTATTCTTTTAGCAAATCCCTGTTTGCTTTATCAGTTAATTCACTCGGTAGAGCTATCTTAACTAATCTAGCTAATTGTGCATCTTTACGTTTTGAAGCTTCTTCAACCTCATTCCACAACAACTCTCTATCTTTAAAACAAGCAGGAGCACCAACAGGTAGTAATATTTCACTATGAATTAAATTTTTCTTTTTTTCATAATTAAAAGTTTTACCTAATCTTTTATCAAAAAGTTTTCCCCCAGAAATAAGCGCAGCCTGTTGTACAACACTTTGCCCTTTTGATCGCTTGATTGTCGTTATTGATAATCTAAATATTGCCAAATTGATATTTAATTTTTAAAAATGGTCATATTTTTATTAGCGAATAGGGGCGGTGCTTGCACTGTTTATTCGCGCCCTTTATCTTTTCGGTTTTTACTATACCATAATCCTACCTATTTTCAAATCGGATTACCGTTAGGCTTGCTTTTAGGGATAAAGGGTGTTTTAATAGCTGTAATGTTTTTTTATTGTGTTTGTAATGGGTTGTTAAGGATGAGGAATGCCGGAAACAAAAGAAGTCACCGCCATTGTGGGTTATATTGCCACTGGCAACAATACTGTTCAGAAGAAAGGGGTAAAAGAAATCACCATCCCTGTAAGTAAGAAATTAAAAGTCAGTGAGGCGTTAAAGGAAATACAGCGAGAAATTATGAGTCGGTTGAATTATGAGTACCCTAATTTAGAGATTAAGATTGATTCGTTAAGAATTGAAGAAAAGGAATTGGATTAAGGAAAACCCTATGCCACGATTAACATTGGAAGAAAAAATAGCCAAGGAAAACAAAAAACTCAAACAGGCAAAAGCCCGATTGCAAACCTTAAAGGCCAGATCACGGCATCAAGAAAAGAAAGACGAAACCCGTGTCAAAATTTTATTGGGGGCTTGGGTCTTAAAAACATGGGAAGGCTTGAGCGAAAATGAACGCCAAGAGCGTTTAAAACTCGTGGATGACTTTTTGACAAGAGAGAAAGACAAAGAGCTAGTGCCTAGGGTGATTAACGCCTTATTGGAGCCTGAGCCTAGCTCGGATGAGTGAGTGTTATCCAGCATATCCACATGAGTGGAGCTTTAAAAAAAAGCGGAACGATTGTGGGTATGTGGGTAACACGGGTAGGAACTTTGTTACTAGGAAAGCGTTGAAGGACAATAGCAGAGTTATACCCAACAGTCACACTCACTACGCCTTTTTTGAGGCTTCGTTCGTGTGAATGGTTGGGCATAACTCACTAAACAGGAGTGAATGAAATGGAACACAACCGCATTACGCATTTACACCCGCAAGATGAGATTGAGCAGTTAAAGGCAGAGCTAGCAGAAGCAAAACGCCAACAGGAAGTGTTGCAAGCGCAACAGGAATTTGAGGGAGCCATGCAAATGGCTGACACGCAACAAGTGCTCAAAACCAAACGGCGATACAATACCTTGTTAGAGCTGGTGATGGGTCGGTTGGTGATGATGCTAACGCCCCGCCCTGTTATTGGCAATATCGTCGGGTTAGGTATTGCGCTGTTTGCTTATGTGACGTTAAGTACGGAATTTACCTTGCATCATGCCGGACAATTTGCTCATTATCTCGGTATTGGGATTTTGATTTTTGGTGGATTGCAGATCATTAAAAGCTCCACGCGGAGCTTGTTGTTACCGTTAGCTGCAACGCTGGTGGGTGTGATTGTGACGAATACTTTGCATCATGGGCAAACGCTCTTTCACTTCCACTCGACTTTTTACCAATACGTCATGGCAGTTGGTTTGATTGGTTTGGCCTTAGCGGTGTTTC
The DNA here is from genome assembly GCA_965196985.1 of Gammaproteobacteria bacterium. Lineage (GTDB taxonomy): Bacteria > Pseudomonadota > Gammaproteobacteria > UBA12402 > UBA12402 > 2-12-FULL-35-23. The sequence continues at coordinate 76,047 of CBDALO010000260.1, forward strand.
ATATTGATTAAGGTGAGGCGGTACGCCTAGCTACAGAGGGTTAGGAAGTAGCTAGGCGTACACTGGGTACTACTAGGATCGCTAAGGAGTTTAGCTATTTTTGGCGGTGTTGAAAAGTAATGGAATGGACTCGCTCCACTTTGAACCATTCTAAAAAAATGGTTCTCGGCATCTAAGTGCTAAATAGCTAAGCTATTAAATTTAACGAAAGCGAAGGAGTCCACTATGGATATTAACGTGTTAGCCATTGATATTGCAAAAAATGTTTTCCAGCTCTGTGGCGTTAATCAGCAGGGGGCAATTTTAACTGAGAAAAAAGTAACGCGTGCAAAATTATTAGAAGTGATTAATCAGCTTGCTCCCAAAGTGATAGCAATGGAAGCTTGTGGAAGTGCAAATTATTGGGCGCGTGAATTAATTAAACGAAACTATGAGGTTAAACTCATTTCACCCCAATACGTGAAACCTTATCTAAAAGGGAATAAGAATGATCAACAAGATGCTCGCGCAATAGCTGAAGCAGCTCAACGGCCAACCATGAATTTTGTCACCCCGAAAACAGTTGAGCAGCAAGACATGCAAAGCTTGTTACGTATACGTGAAGGTCAAGTAGAAGCTCGAACTAAGCTATGTAATCAGTTGAGAGGTCTTCTAGCAGAGAACGGTATTGTCATTGCAAAAAGTATTTATAAATTAAGGGCCGAGTTGCCTTCAATTTTCGATCGTACAAATGACAATGGTTTGACAGATCGCATGAAAGCCTACATTCAGAGGCAATATGAAACCTTGTTAGTTCTGGATGAGAACATCGATGTTTACGAACTTGAAATTAATAGCATTTCCAAGAACAATGAAAGTTGCCAGCGTATTCAGGCGATAGAGGGTGTGGGACCAATAACAGCGGTGGCAGTGGTTGCTCAGGTGGGTAATGGGAGTGAATTTAAAAATGGCAGACATCTTTCCGCTTACCTAGGCCTAGTGCCTAGGCAACACTCAAGTGGTAATAGGGAGTATTTGGGAGGAATAAGTAAGCGAGGAGATAAATACCTACGAACCCTGCTTATCCATGGCGGTAGGTCTGTAGTTACCAGGTGCGGAAAAAAGGATGATCCAAGAAGTGTATGGGTTAAGCGTATTAAAATGGAGCGTGGAAGCAATAAGGCTAGTGTTGCTGTCGCCAATAAAAATGCTCGGATAATTCTAGCTATGTTAAAAAGTGGCGAAGAGTATCGACGTGCTGCTTAGTAGTTAGTTGAGTTTAACAGTCAGGAGAATTGCAAAGAGTATTGAATGATGACAAGTGGGTAAGACCAATGTTTGAGAGCCTGAAAAACCCAAGGCTAACCAGCCTGTAATAGGTAGTTGAGTCTAAACAGTGATGAGGCACAAACATGCGTAGTTCCATCAGGGCACGAAGAGGTGATGCATCAATCAGTCATCTGCTTCAGATGTCGGATATATGAGCGCATCTCTTCTACCATTGTCGTCAGAAAATAATCTTTACAATACGGGGCGAGTCCATATATGGGTTTTTAATAGATTGATTTGGTCATACTGAGGGGATTGAATGAAAATTGATTGTACAAGAAAAGAGTATCAGCGATTGCTGGAAATGATCTATATCGCTGATTGGGTGATGAACTCGTATACCAAAAAGGATGCCTACTCCGAACACGCCAAAGTACAACAAAGTATCCTCGCACTTGCTACGGATCTTTTTGATGGCGATTTTGTGGATCGCTCTAGCAATGGCGAAGATTATTTTATTGATAGCCGATTGGCAGACAGCGCAAAAGGCCGATTTATTGAGCCGTTTGAACAAGCGGTTTTCCGTGATGAATTGCTAGAGCAATTATGTGAGCGTGATCTACTCGATGAAGTCGGCGAGATCGGTTACGAAAAGTTAGCGTTGTTTGAGCGCATTGATAAACTTGATGCGCTGAGGGAAAAATACATCAATGAATTTAAAGAGCATGGGCTGCAAAATCTCAGGGTTGTTTATGATAAAACCGAAGTCAATTAATTTTAAAGGGAGTAGTAACTTATGAAGAAACAAGCAATCGCATTACTGGGCGTAATTACAGCTACCGCCCTACTCGCTGGCTGTCATCACGGCGAAAATAAATTATTGAAGGAACCTAAAAAGGATGTGGTTAAGTTTTTGTCTGATGCTCAGGTTTATGCGTCTGAAAAAACAAAAGTTCTTAGCTCAAATATTAATACTTATATAGTTTGCGTTAATAATCCAGAAAAACTGAACAACCCTATCACTGGTGAAAAAAATCATTGTGATAAATTTTTTAAAGCAATGCTTCAATATAGTAAACGTTCTAAGGTTTTTAATGATATAGATATGTCAGACTTAAATAACAAAGCTGTAGCTAAACGCATGGGAACCGCTATCGATGATTACCAGTTATCACTTCAATAGATGATTATTTATCTTGGTTGCTAATTAGACTAGATCATCTAATGATACTTTAAGAGTTTTGGCGAGCTTCTTTAATACGCTGGTGCTTGGCTGTCGCTCGCCATGCTCTAATTGAGAAATATAAGGCACGCTCACTGTAACCTGTTCAGCAAGTTGAATTTGAGTAAGCTGGCGAAATTCTCGCCAGACCTTAATAGCGTTTTCACCCATGATTAACCGTTTAGCATAATCATTAGGTAAGAACTCTTCCTCTCCTTTGGCAAGCTTTGATTGAAAATTTTCGATAATTTGAGCATCACTGACTATCTCTTGATAACGCAAGAAGTCCTCGTAAGGAATAATAGCCCACTCAGGCTTACCGCCCTTCTCGATAAACTGTACAGTTTTAGCTGATTTCATTATTGATAAACCTCCCCTCTTGAAGCAACACGGATCACAATGACTTCCATCTCTTGATCATTAACCGTGTAAATCACCCGCCAATCCCCTACTCGCAATCTAAAGCCATTAATCCCTTGAAGCTTTTTAACCTGCTGAGCTGAATAAGGATTGCTAGCTAATTGATCAATTTTACTCATAATTAGCTTTGATACATTCCTAGGCATTTTCCTTAATGCTCGTACGGCTTCTTTTGAATAATTAATGGCATACATAATTTATATTAGCCTATTGCTAACTTGATTACAATTATTAACTGAAAGCTATTTTATAGACGTCACTACCCATAAATTCCTTTATAGGAGGTCCGGCCGGAATCCTGGTTAAAAGGGACCAAATCTCAATGATTAGCTAATTTATAATCAATTTCTGTAGTATTTCTTTCCATATCAAGTGTAAAAACACCAAATCGATTGAGATGATCGCGCCAGTAAGGTGAAAGGCTCGCTAAAACCTCATGGAAGTGTAATGTAGTAGGTTTTATATTGCTCCCAGCACAGCAGTTTTCCATTTAGAGCACCATGCTTTACTGTTAATCTGAGCACGCAGCTGAAGGATCGGGTCTAACCCTTCCCTAGTCCACTTCATGTGCTGCTGACCCTTGCACCTTTGGTTAATCAGGCTTTCCACTGTGGACTCCGCAAGATTACTTGTGAAGACTAGATGATTTTTTTTCCTTTCTCGGTAATTAACAATCTTGTCTTTATTATTTTGAATATATGTTATGAATTTTTTAATCTTATCTGACAATTTTGAAGAAAATGCATGCTCCTTTAATTGCTCAAGCCTAGTTATTGCAGCAGACACATTTCCCCGCCACAAATGCCATTTGATACGTAAGAATTTAGGCTTTATGTCATCTGGTAATGAGATATTTTGCATTTTCATGGAGATATGAAACCAATCTAATATTGAGGTGATTGTTTTGCATAATGGTTTTAATGCATCCACTATACTCCAGCAATTTGCAGCACCATCACATAGAGCAGTAATATGAGTATTTTGTGTCATCCCTTCTCTAATAGCAGCTATAACAGTGTTTTCAATCATCTCTTTCCCACTATCGTTCGCAGTTGATGCAGCGCATGATTTACTGGATAGAAAATTTCTAGTGCCTTTCGCACTGCTTTCGACAGCATCTGGCTTGTAAAAAACAGCCGTCATCGCTTCAAAACTTCTATAATTAGTGACTGACAGAAAACCCCGAAACCGTTGCTACGTAAGGCATACAGGTTGTTTTAACAAACGAAGATTTACTGTTTAACCACCATTAGTGTCTAAATTGACCGCTTTTAATGAATTTATAGCAAAAAAGTCAAAATCTTCGTTTATGAAAATCCTCTACAAGCGTTGATGCGTAAGGCTTTCGAGGTTTTCTGTCAGTCACTAATTAGGCTCTTTTGAATTTACATGACCACCATCAACATTTAAAATTAATTCTTCTGCCTCATCTGCTTTTAACATGTTTTTTTCTTCTTTATTGACTAACTTTAATGAGCTGCCAACACGCTCTGTTGTTAATTTGATTCGATTATGATTGTTAACTTTGCGTTGTGCAGTTGAAAATTTATTAAAAATATCCTCGGCATCTCTAAAGGTCTGTTCGGCCCCTAATTCAGATTGAAGTTTTGCAAGGTCTCCTGATATCGTTGTGCCACCAAGAAAAGTCCTAACTGTTGAGGCCGGTTCAAAGCCACACTGATTACATTTTGCTCGTTGCATTTTTACTTCATGGTCAGTAAATACGTCGTGAAATGTCGACTTACGCTTGCCCTGCTTAATTAATTCACCTGGACATTTTGGGCACAAATGTAAATCATTATTGATTAGTTCAGTTTTTTCTATCAGAATATTATCAAGCGCAGCCTGCAATAGTTTAATTTGTTTCTCATGCTCTAATGAGAAATCTAAACAGTTTGTTGCTACCTTGACCGACTCTTCTATTAACGTAGATTGGCGAACAACTGTGCTGGGATTATCGAGATCAATAGATTCGAAGATTATGCGGTATCCTTTGTTCATTTTGACGCTCCAGTAGTTTTCTCAATCGACTGCAGCACAATATCATAGATAGCTGTTAAAACCTACTACATTACACATCCTTTTATCTTTGTACTTGGTGTGAAAGTTCCACCAGTTCTGATTGGTTACCAAGATTTGTTTGATACTAAAGCGTTTCATTATTCTTAGAGTAAAATGAGAAGCGCGTATAGTAGGTGAGTTATTGCTCAGCTACCTGAAGCAATTTCTATAGCAGGTGTGTTATTTTTATTCGTTATTATTCCATGGGCAGGTTTGACTAGTTTGAGACTTAATAATACTCGTGGCTTTGTAAAGACTAAACTCTTAGAGGCTTAGAAAGTTGCCGGCGAAGCCGGCCTGACTTGTTGTTCACGGACAAATGGGTTTGACGTGATCCCGGGCTGTTTACCACAAGAACAAGGCGTAGAGTTGCAGCGTCAACAACGAAGCCAAAAGAATTTGGCACCAGTACAACAAAGCGGTGTGATGACCTTTCAGCCAATAGCGAAACTTCCAACCCAGAAGGACGAAACCCGCAAGCAAGATCAACCAAGCAAGCCAGTGTTCGTACACATTCGCACGATGCAACATGCGCCATACCGGATGAGTGTACGCACAAGCCAAGCTGGGCAGGCACAACAACAGAATCAGAGAAGTTTTCATGGCGGAAGTGTAGGCCTAGATACACTGGAATGCCACGGATTTCTAATTGAAGGCAAGCAACTCATCCAACGACTGACAACCAGTAACGTTAATAGCGTACAACGCGGTGTAATCGGTTACCGGATTCCAAAAACTAACGTCTGCTTTTGTGCTGATTCAGCACACAGCACTTACCTGATAAGGAAGCCCCACTAATGTCGCGCCCTTTTGCTTTTCTGACTGACTGCTGGCAACACGCCAAAGCGTTTTCCCGCAGTTTATTACCTCCTTCTGTGCCGTATGCCGAGCATTTAGTGCCTGACACACAACCGTTTTATCACTTACTGCCGTATCGCCTGTATGACCCCGAGCATCAGGTGTATGTCAATTCACGTTCTGTTATGCAAGCCATTGAAGTGCCGTTACTCACCGGTGCGGATGAAAAACTGATTACGAGCTTGGTGAGCGCGGTCAATCAATTGGACAGTGAGGTCTTTGTGCAATGCTTACGGGTCACGCACACGCAAACCGGTGAGCGCCTTGCGGGCATTGAAGCCGATCTTGCCCAACCTGGCGGGTTGTTTGCTGAACTAGCGAAACGCCAAGCCAAGTATTACCACCGTGCGACCTTAGCCGGTTTGCCGAATAAGCTCGGTAACTATTACGGGCTCATGGACTCACGGGTGTTTTGGTTTTTATCCTTACCCAGTGATCAAAGCAACCAAGCCCAAAAAACCGAGCAGCTCAAGCAAGTGACCGAGCATTGGTTAGCTGAATTACGCACGTCAAACCTGACCCCCACTCGGGTGCGGCCATCGGCCTTTTTAGGGCTCATGCGCTCACTGAGCTACCCGCAGTTTGATCAAGCGTTTACGGACACCGACTTTAATCCGCTGGAATTACTTAATGAGCAGTGCCGGACGCACGAACAGCGTTTAACGGTGGAGCCGGATCACTTGCGCTTTGAAAGTGACGAACGCCCTTGTGTAACGTCCCACAATAATTTAGAGAAACCATCTCAACCTATTTTGCGTGAGATGGTGTCAAATAGTTAACCTTTTAGCTCATGAATTGCCTGATTAATGACATCATCCGGTATATGGTTTAAATTCATATTAGCGGCGATTAGCAACGCATGTCGCATGAGCCTATCAACATAACGAAGCCTACCTTTTGTGGCCATGTGTACTGCACGAATACCTGTTTCAGTGAATAAGCTGCTGCTCATTCCTGCCTTCTCAAAAGCAGCGTGAATAATGCTCTCAAAATCCCTGCTATCTTCAATTGCATGCCACCTAATAAAGCACTGAATTCTAGAGTTGATAGGTTCATAGGCTGGTCTCTGCAATGTTGCTAGAAGTGATGGGAGTCCACATAAGATAATCGTCATGACGTCTTTGCTGTCAAAACTGAAATTAAGGAAGTCAGGTAATCGTAGAATGAAATCATTACTAAGCTGATGCGCCTCGTCTAGGATCCAAATAGGCTGAACGTTTTTATCATGGTAGAGCGCGATCAAGCTCTGCTTCAAGTCTCTCCAAAGTTTAGAGAATCGGTAATAGTTTTCTAAACCTAGATTTTCGGCAAGCTGAGAGTACACATCAAATGACCGAAAGTGAGTGTCTGATTGATAAATGACTTGATGGGTCAGCGGGTTGAGTTTATTGCTCCAGTATCTTAGCGCCGTGGTCTTTCCTGTCCCTGAGTCGCCAGTAATCACTGCTAAGCCGCGTGTTTCTAGCAAACCATTAAGTTGCTGTTCTAGTCGCTTTGACTGCGCCAATTCAATAATGTTTGATTTACCCAATGGATCAAATTTCAAGCCAAAATGTTGAAGATACATCTTACTCATCCTTGTATCTTAAATAACTGTAGAGATATGACAATATTGCTACAATCCCAAGGATGCTTGGGTAGGCGGAAGGTGAAGCCGTGTTCGTCCTTAGGATTTAATCCTGTTGAGGAGATTTAGCTCCCTTCCACCCTCATAAGTTCATGAGATCGAACGGTATCTTAGGCCATTGTGAGCCTGTATTTGCAAGGTTGATCCGAACTATGATTTCCCAAGTTTGTTAGTGTAATAAAATTTAAGAGGCTCTAGCAAATGAAAAAAAATTGTGTTGGTATTGATATTGCAAAATCTGATTTTGTTGCTGCTATCACCACTAGCGGAAAAGATCACGTTAAACATTTTAATAATAATCCTGAGGGCTTTTCTGAGTTATTAGAATGGACGCAATCTTTATCTGATCAGTCACTTCATTTTTGCATGGAATCAACAGGTAAATACGGTAATGCATTGGCTCTTTATTTACATAGTGAGAAGTGTGATGTCAGTATAATTAATCCTGCACGAATAAAGTTTTTTATGAAAGGACAGCTAATACGAAACAAGACCGACAAGGCCGATGCGGTCAGTATTAAGGACTATTCAAATCATTTTACTCCAACGCTATGGCAGCCTTTGCCAGCTAATATAGAGGCTCTAAGAGCTTTGATACAGAGATCTGAAGTATTAACCTCCCAAGTCAGCAATGAACAAAACAGGCTGGAGCTAGCGGAAGAAACAATTATTAGCTCTATACAAAATCATATCGATTATATGGAAAAAGAAATTTTACGACTGCAGGAAGAAATTAGTAAGCTGATCGCGAGTGATGATGATCTGAAGAATAACACAGAGCTGCTTAAAAGCATCCCAGGCATTGGTGATAAAACCGCTCAAACACTAACTGCTTTTTTTAATAATATTGAAAGATTTTCTGGCGCAAAACAATTGGCTGCTCATATTGGTTTAAATCCCAGCCAGTCACAATCAGGCACTTCATTGAATTCATCACGGCTCTCAAAGGTTGGTAGTGCTTGGTTGCGAAAGGCGCTTTACATGCCGGCATTAGTGGCTATAAGGCATAATCCTATTTTGAAGAAATTTTATGAAAAGCTGCTCAAAAAAGGCAAGCCAAAGAAGCTAGCCATTTGTGCTGTTATGAGAAAAATGGTGCATATGATTTATGGCATCCTAAAAACACAGCAGCCATTTTCAGCGGATGCCTAGTAAAAATTTTACAATTTATTGTTGACGTTTATGACGGTATCTCCTCAGTGATATCCAAATCCTCTTTAACTTGGTTATAAACAATCTCAACTAGCGAGGTTTTTCTTGCTGGTTGTTCCGGCATCTGAGGTCTAGCTCGGGTTCTAGAAAGGTTGTTATGTTTGTCCAGCTCTCCCACTGCACCAAGGTATTGATATTCCAATGATTCGACGTGACGGGCGGAGTCACTATGCGGATCAACCACTAAATAAACCTCTTGTTGAGCCAGTTCAAATGGAACTTCAAAGAGTCGATTATTCCAGCTTACCGTGCTGTAACGTCCCACAATAATTTAGAGAAACCATCTCAACCTATTTTGCGTGAGATGGTGTCAAATAGTTAACCTTTTAGCTCATGAATTGCCTGATTAATGACATCATCCGGTATATGGTTTAAATTCATATTAGCGGCGATTAGCAACGCATGTCGCATGAGCCTATCAACATAACGAAGCCTACCTTTTGTGGCCATGTGTACTGCACGAATACCTGTTTCAGTGAATAAGCTGCTGCTCATTCCTGCCTTCTCAAAAGCAGCGTGAATAATGCTCTCAAAATCCCTGCTATCTTCAATTGCATGCCACCTAATAAAGCACTGAATTCTAGAGTTGATAGGTTCATAGGCTGGTCTCTGCAATGTTGCTAGAAGTGATGGGAGTCCACATAAGATAATCGTCATGACGTCTTTGCTGTCAAAACTGAAATTAAGGAAGTCAGGTAATCGTAGAATGAAATCATTACTAAGCTGATGCGCCTCGTCTAGGATCCAAATAGGCTGAACGTTTTTATCATGGTAGAGCGCGATCAAGCTCTGCTTCAAGTCTCTCCAAAGTTTAGAGAATCGGTAATAGTTTTCTAAACCTAGATTTTCGGCAAGCTGAGAGTACACATCAAATGACCGAAAGTGAGTGTCTGATTGATAAATGACTTGATGGGTCAGCGGGTTGAGTTTATTGCTCCAGTATCTTAGCGCCGTGGTCTTTCCTGTCCCTGAGTCGCCAGTAATCACTGCTAAGCCGCGTGTTTCTAGCAAACCATTAAGTTGCTGCTCTAGTCGCTTTGACTGCGCCAATTCAATAATGTTTGATTTACCCAATGGATCAAATTTCAAGCCAAAATGTTGAAGATACATCTTACTCATCCTTGTATCTTAAATAACTGTAGAGATATGACAATATTGCTACAATCCCAAGGATGCTTGGGTAGGCGGAAGGTGAAGCCGTGTTCGTCCTTAGGATTTAATCCTGTTGAGGAGATTTAGCTCCCTTCCACCCTCATAAGTTCATGAGATCGAACGGTATCTTAGGCCATTGTGAGCCTGTATTTGCAAGGTTGATCCGAACTATGATTTCCCAAGTTTGTTAGTGTAATAAAATTTAAGAGGCTCTAGCAAATGAAAAAAAATTGTGTTGGTATTGATATTGCAAAATCTGATTTTGTTGCTGCTATCACCACTAGCGGAAAAGATCACGTTAAACATTTTAATAATAATCCTGAGGGCTTTTCTGAGTTATTAGAATGGACGCAATCTTTATCTGATCAGTCACTTCATTTTTGCATGGAATCAACAGGTAAATACGGTAATGCATTGGCTCTTTATTTACATAGTGAGAAGTGTGATGTCAGTATAATTAATCCTGTACGAATAAAGTTTTTTATGAAAGGACAGCTAATACGAAACAAGACCGACAAGGCCGATGCGGTCAGTATTAAGGACTATTCAAATCATTTTACTCCAACGCTATGGCAGCCTTTGCCAGCTAATATAGAGGCTCTAAGAGCTTTGATACAGAGATCTGAAGTATTAACCTCCCAAGTCAGCAATGAACAAAACAGGCTGGAGCTAGCGGAAGAAACAATTATTAGCTCTATACAAAATCATATCGATTATATGGAAAAAGAAATTTTACGACTGCAGGAAGAAATTAGTAAGCTGATCGCGAGTGATGATGATCTGAAGAATAACACAGAGCTGCTTAAAAGCATCCCAGGCATTGGTGATAAAACCGCTCAAACACTAACTGCTTTTTTTAATAATATTGAAAGATTTTCTGGCGCAAAACAATTGGCTGCTCATATTGGTTTAAATCCCAGCCAGTCACAATCAGGCACTTCATTGAATTCATCACGGCTCTCAAAGGTTGGTAGTGCTTGGTTGCGAAAGGCGCTTTACATGCCGGCATTAGTGGCTATAAGGCATAATCCTATTTTGAAGAAATTTTATGAAAAGCTGCTCAAAAAAGGCAAGCCAAAGAAGCTAGCCATTTGTGCTGTTATGAGAAAAATGGTGCATATGATTTATGGCATCCTAAAAACACAGCAGCCATTTTCAGCGGATGCCTAGTAAAAATTTTACAATTTATTGTTGACGTTTAAGACGGTATCTCCTCAGTGATATCCAAATCCTCTTTAACTTGGTTATAAACAATCTCAACTAGCGAGGTTTTTCTTGCTGGTTGTTCCGGCATCTGAGGTCTAGCTCGGGTTCTAGAAAGGTTGTTATGTTTGTCCAGCTCTCCCACTGCACCAAGGTATTGATATTCCAATGATTCGACGTGACGGGCGGAGTCACTATGCGGATCAACCACTAAATAAACCTCTTGTTGAGCCAGTTCAAATGGAACTTCAAAGAGTCGATTATTCCAGCTTACCGTGCCATCCTTCCTGACTCGGCGCTTAATGCGATGCAGGAAGTAATCATCTAGCTTATCGGCCAAACAACCTAACGGCTGAATTTTAGTGAGGTCTTGCTGATAGCGTTGTAACGGGGTCATCTTGTCAGGCAGGGCGCTTTGCGAGGCTTGATGATAAACACGCTCAACCCAAGCCCAAAATCGATCATTCAGCGCATTGAAACTATGAATGGAATCCAGGTGTATCCGTTCAATATCAGCATGATTTGAAAATAATTCAAAAAGTTCTTGACAGCTTTTTCGTGCAAATTTGGAAATTTTATATTGGAATCATCGTGTGTCATAAAAGCATGATGTGCGCTCTATAACAACGCTGTATGCTCGGATTATTTTTTCATCGATCAGGTTCATGGCTTAAAAATAATTTCAGCAGTACGGCCATCTGTGTGGGGAAAATTTACCTTTTCAAACCCGTGGTATACTCTTCCTATGAAAAAACAACCTGACAAATCAGTTTTAGCCGATCTCATTGAGAGATTTAATAATACTGTTACACCAACAGCACTAGAAACAGATTTTAGCAATGTATGTGAAAGTCAGGCTGAGAAAATCATAAAGCTAGAAGACAAGGTGCAATCGTTAAATAACGCATTAAATAAATATAAAGGTGAGCAAGGAAAGCCTAATGTTAGAAAGCAAACGCGCGCTAACAAGGACAAGGATCATTCCTCCGAGAAGGATAGAAAAGGAAATAAAACCAATAAAACTAGAAAGCCAAAATCTAGTAAAAAAAATCTCGAAGTCTCTAATACAGTGACACTAACAATTAATCCAGATTCGTTGCCCAGCGATGCTGTGCCAAATGGCTCTAAGAAAACACTTATCCAGGATATAAAAATTGCTGCTAATAACACTCTTTTTTTGCGCCAACAATATTACTCCCCTTCTGAAAACAAACACTATACAGCACCTCTGCCAACTGGTTATGAGGGCCAGTTCGGCCCTACTATTAAAAGCTGGACAAGCTTCCTAAATACTCAAGGTGGTATGACGCTAGAAAGCCTTGAGACATTTTATAAAACCGCCAACATAGATATTAGTAAATCAACCATCCATAGCTTCACAATTAAAACACCTACGATACTTGAGCCCGAGAAGGTAGAAGTTGTGAAGGCAGGTTTACAATCCACGAACTACCAGCACCTAGATGACACCAACGCTAGAGAGGATGGGAAAAACCGTTATGTTAATGTATTGGGTAATGAGTATTATTCAGCTTACTTTACGCTGACCAGTAAAAGTCGATTAAGCGTCATTGAAATGTTAAGCAAAGACCACTTTGGGTTCACATTAAATGAGGCCGCTTTTAATTTACTGGCTACTATGAACTTACCCCACAAGGTAATCGAAAGCTTAAAGGTATTTCACTCATCGACTATCTTAAACAGTAAGGAGCTGGAAGTTATTCTTGATAAGGTATTAGGTGATAAAAAATTTCCAAAATATAGAAAGCTGATTACTGATGCGGCAGCTATCTCAACATATAGAAAGAGTCCTTATGCGATAGAAACACTCATTACCGATGATGCGCCACAGTTTAAGCTCATTACTGATTCACTCGCCTTGTGCTGGGTTCATGAGGGTAGGCATTATAAAAAGCTGACGCCAATTTTTAAGAAGCACCAAGACTCTGTTGACAGCTTCTTGGATAGGTTTTGGGATTATTATCATAAGCTCATTGAATATAAAAAGAACCCAGGGCAAGATGAGATAGATAAGCTATCCAATGAGTTTACTGAGTTATTCTCAACAATCACTGGCTACGAGAAACTAGATAAACAAATTGAGCTCACCTTAAAAAAGAAAAGGCAGCTATTGTTAGTGCTGGAAAAGCCAGAGCTTCCTCTACATAACAATCCAGCAGAGTTGATGGCTCGGAAGCAGGCTAGAATGCGCGATGTACACCTTCATACTATGAGTGAAGAAGGAACGAAAGCTAAGGATACAATGGTTACAATTACTGAGACATGTAAAAAGCTAGCAGTTAATGTCTTCGATTATATATATGACAGAATTACAAAAAACTATTCTATGCCTTCGCTAGCGGAATTAATTACCATCCGCTCATCACAGGCGCAGTAAACTAAAGAGAGCGCAGCATGAGCATCATGCTGAAATAAGACGGATACATCCAGGTTGCATTCAGCTAGGAATTGCTCGCGTACTGTTCTATGCCAACGCTCTAGTTTGCCTTTGCTTTGCGGTTCATAGGGCCTGCCGTAAATCAATTGAATTTTCAAACGAGCACAAATGGTTTGCAACGTTTTAGCACGGTAGGCAGGGCCGTTGTCAATGATGAGCTTAACAGGAAGCCCACGTTTGAGTAATGCCTCTTTCAACACATGCTCAATAGTAATGGCACTCTCATCAGTACAAAATTTACTGTGACAGACCAACCTTGAGGCATCATCAAAAATACTCACCAAATAGCTTTTAACTCTTCTTTGGCCATCGTAAATCGTTGGACCATGCATGACATCGCCATACCAAATATCACAAGCTGTGAGCGCCTCAAATGAGCGGCGCTCAATTTGGTTAGAAGGTGTGACTGTTCTTTTAGACAGGCCGTGTTTTACTAATAAGCGGTGAACTGTTGCGTGAGATAATTCACCTCGTGCTACCTTCCCTTGAGTTTCTAAGAGTTTAATCACGGTCGGAATTGATCTTGAAGGGCTTTCCTGTTTAGTGGAAATAATTAACTCTTGTAGCTCTGGATTGATGTGACACTGGCCTTTGTCTCGTCGAGTTTTAGGAACTAATCCATCAATACCCTGCTTTAACCAGGCGTAATACCAATTCTCAATTGTTTTAGCACTGAGGTGAACACGCTTACTACCTGGAATGTTGTAGGTTTGCTGGGACAACCTTTTAATAATGCTCTTGAGCTCACCATGCTCAAAACTATTTCGGCTACATAGCTCACCTAAAACACTTAGGCGAAACAGTGCTGTTGGGTGAATGGGCTTGGTCATTTTGCAATTCCTGTGTGATTTAACTACTTGCAATGAGTTAATCACAACTTGAGTTGAGAATGCTACGCTCAAACTGTGTGGGGTCGTGAGGTTTACAGAAAATATCCATCTCAACTTTTTTTCACGTTAATTAATTATGGGATGCTCACTCCTGTGTTGTTAAGAAAAAGCATGATGCTCGATAAATCATGCTCACCAAGGCAGGCCAACCAAAACGCTTGTGGATCACTATGTCGCCCAAGCTGTAACCACAACGGATGTGCTTTGATATGGAAGGAGTAATCAACGAAGTGGTCAACCAACCAGTGAAACCACCTAGCAACGGTGTGTCGACTAACACCTTGCTCCTGACCTGATGAGCTAATACTTTTCCCAGGAGCACGCTCATTAACACTGCCTGCTGAACTGACCAGCAATACCAACGTTTTGGAGAAAGTATCTCAGGTAGGGTTGAACAAGTACGTTTACATTGATGACAATAAAATCTCAAAACAGGGGTGGGATTTAAAGAGCGTCCTTTACCTGGGTTCCTATCTGGTTTTCGATCATATGATCCATGTGACCATAGTCCACCTGCACCGCAATGGCTGCACTGCTCTGGCCTTAGTAGCTCTGGATTTTTTTTCAGCAGGATCAGGTAATCACTCAGGCTTTTAATCGCTTTTATGATTCTGCGCATGACTAATTTCACTATAGTTTTTATATCAAGTTATTTTACCTTGATAGGTTACTAAAAACCTTGTTTATTATGAGATAAAACTAGCTCAATTCCCCTAAATAAAGATAGACGTAACACCGTGCCATCCTTCCTGACTCGGCGCTTAATGCGATGCAGGAAGTAATCATCTAGCTTATCGGCCAAACAACCTAACGGCTGAATTTTAGTGAGGTCTTGCTGATAGCGTTGTAACGGGGTCATCTTGTCAGGCAGGGCGCTTTGCGAGGCTTGATGATAAACACGCTCAACCCAAGCCCAAAATCGATCATTCAGCGCATTGAAACTATGAATGGAATCCAGGTTGCATTCAGCTAGGAATTGCTCGCGTACTGTTCTATGCCAACGCTCTAGTTTGCCTTTGCTTTGCGGTTCATAGGGCCTGCCGTAAATCAATTGAATTTTCAAACGAGCACAAATGGTTTGCAACGTTTTAGCACGGTAGGCAGGGCCGTTGTCAATGATGAGCTTAACAGGAAGCCCACGTTTGAGTAATGCCTCTTTCAACACATGCTCAATAGTAATGGCACTCTCATCAGTACAAAATTTACTGTGACAGACCAACCTTGAGGCATCATCAAAAATACTCACCAAATAGCTTTTAACTCTTCTTTGGCCATCGTAAATCGTTGGACCATGCATGACATCGCCATACCAAATATCACAAGCTGTGAGCGCCTCAAATGAGCGGCGCTCAATTTGGTTAGAAGGTGTGACTGTTCTTTTAGACAGGCCGTGTTTTACTAATAAGCGGTGAACTGTTGCGTGAGATAATTCACCTCGTGCTACCTTCCCTTGAGTTTCTAAGAGTTTAATCACGGTCGGAATTGATCTTGAAGGGCTTTCCTGTTTAGTGGAAATAATTAACTCTTGTAGCTCTGGATTGATGTGACACTGGCCTTTGTCTCGTCGAGTTTTAGGAACTAATCCATCAATACCCAGCTTTAACCAGGCGTAATACCAATTCTCAATTGTTTTAGCACTGAGGTGAACACGCTTACTACCTGGAATGTTGTAGGTTTGCTGGGACAACCTTTTAATAATGCTCTTGAGCTCACCATGCTCAAAACTATTTCGGCTACATAGCTCACCTAAAACACTTAGGCGAAACAGTGCTGTTGGGTGAATGGGCTTGGTCATTTTGCAATTCCTGTGTGATTTAACTACTTGCAATGAGTTAATCACAACTTGAGTTGAGAATGCTACGCTCAAACTGTGTGGGGTCGTGAGGTTTACAGAAAATATCCATCTCAACTTTTTTTCACGTTAATTAATTATGGGATGCTCACTCCTGTGTTGTTAAGAAAAAGCATGATGCTCGATAAATCATGCTCACCAAGGCAGGCCAACCAAAACGCTTGTGGATCACTATGTCGCCCAAGCTGTAACCACAACGGATGTGCTTTGATATGGAAGGAGTAATCAACGAAGTGGTCAACCAACCAGTGAAACCACCTAGCAACGGTGTGTCGACTAACACCTTGCTCCTGACCTGATGAGCTAATACTTTTCCCAGGAGCACGCTCATTAACACTGCCTGCTGAACTGACCAGCAATACCAACGCTTTGGAGAAAGTATCTCAGGTAGGGTTGAACAAGTACGTTTACATTGATGACAATAAAATCTCAAAACAGGGGTGGGATTTAAAGAGCGTCCTTTACCTGGGTTCCTATCTGGTTTTCGATCATATGATCCATGTGACCATAGTCCACCTGCACCGCAATGGCTGCACTGCTCTGGCCTTAGTAGCTCTGGATTTTTTTTCAGCAGGATCAGGTAATCACTCAGGCTTTTAATCGCTTTTATGATTCTGCGCATGACTAATTTCACTATAGTTTTTATATCAAGTTATTTTACCTTGATAGGTTACTAAAAACCTTGTTTATTATGAGATAAAACTAGCTCAATTCCCCTAAATAAAGATAGACGTAACACTTGGTGCGCCAGTGTGTTCACCGTCAAGAAAAACCCCGATGTACACGCTTTGTGGCAAACAGCCAATTACTTAGCGGCCGCTGAACGCGCCACCAGTGTGCAATCCCCTCATGCGGTGTCGCTGAGTTTTAAATTGATTCCTGCACTGAAAGCCAAAGGGCACGCCAATCTCAAGCGCCTGCGTTTAGAGAAGGTCGCGCACTCTGCCATGAGTAAATGGTTACCGCGCTTAAAAGACCAATACAACGAATGGCAAAGCCTCTACAACGCCTTAGATCGTGATGAGGTGCGCATCTGTGAAGCGTTCATGAGTGTGATTGTCTGGGCGCCGGAGTCTGACTTTAAACCGGCCGTGAAAGCACTCACCAGCACGTTTTTAGCGGATCACTTTGAACTGCAATGCGTTAAACAATTTCAACTGCCGTTGTATTTACCCACGCTACCAGGGCACTTAGCCAATGATTCCTGGCTGACTTTAAAAACCTGCGGACAGATTCGCAAACTGACCAGCTGGAACGTGGTGAACCTGTTACCCATGGTCGGCGATTGGAAAGGCACACCGAGTGGCGTAGTGACCAGTGGGTTGCACAATCAATTGTGCGCGTTGGATCTGTTTGAGCTGCCCGTGGATAACTGGAATGTGTGTGTTGCAGCCGCGCCTGGGGCAGGGAAGTCGGTGGCCTGTCAAACCTTGGTGATGAACGTGTTGTCCGCCAGGGGTAAGGTCTACATTATTGATAAGGGTGGTTCGTATAAGAAGCTTTGTCAGCTGTTAGGGGGTCGGTATTTAGAGGCGGGATCCTTACGCTTAAATCCCTTTTCCTACTTAGATCAAATTGAGGATCCTGATGATCTGGCTTTATCCTTAAACGTGGTTCGTGAGTTTATTGTGGCCTTAGCCGATCCCGATCAAGCCATGACCGCCGTCAATCGTGCGTATTTACTCGAAGCGGTTGAGCTGGCTTATCAATCCGCAGGGGTCGAGGCCAACATTGACACTGTGGTGGCGATGATCGAGCAAATCCAACAACGCAAGCTCAAGGAATCGGATCAGCGTGTGCCGGCACTCGATGATGTCAAGCAACTGTTAAAGCAATACATGACAATCGGTTTATACGGTAAGTATTTTAATACCTTCTCAGACTTGGATCCGAGTGCACAGCTGATTGTCTTAGAGATGGGTGGACTCAATGAAAACACCGAGCTGCGTAACGTGGTGTTGTTTTCATTAATTAATCTCATTAGCCAGCAAATGTACCTGACTGATCGCAACCTAAAAAAATTGTGCTTAATTGATGAAGCCTGGGAACTGTTAGATGGCAATAACGAGCAACACGGACGCTTTATTGAAGCAGGGTTTCGTACCTCTCGAAAACACCGTGGCTCGTTTTGTGTGATTCGGCAAGATGCAGACGGGTATTTGAGCGGTAAAACCGCCAAAGCCTGTTGGGACAGTGCCGACATTAAATTACTCATGCGCCAGGGTGAAGGCACCCTTGATTCGCTCCGCGAAAAGCTCCCGAGTTTTCTCAGTGACGCCGAAGTGGCACTCGTCAATCAATTTAAACCGAGCTTTGAGTCAGGCTTTTCCTCACTGCTAATTAAAGCGGGCCAACTGAGTGTCAATCAGCATCTAAAATTGCCCCCTGATCAGCGTCGAATATTGACCCCCCAGACCATCAAATTTATTGTATATTAAATGCTCGCCGCCTCCTTTTAATTTCTATTTTTAAATCTAAAACTCTCATTGCCTGTTTCAATAATTGCACAATGATGTGTTAATCGATCCAGCATAGCCGTTGTCATTTTTGCATCCATAAAAACGGTTGGCCATTCTCCAAATGTTAAGTTTGTAGTAATGATTAACGAAACTTTTTCATAAAGCTGACTAATCAAATGAAATAGTAGTGCTCCACCTGTTTCAGAGAATGGTAAATAACCGAGTTCATCAAGAATAATTAGGTCAACCTTTTTAAGTCGGTTGGCTAATTTACCTGATAAATTATTCTGCTTCTCTTGCTCTAGCTGGTTTACTAAGTCAACCACATTATAGAATCGCGCTTTCATACCTTTGTAGATACAATTTGTTGCTATTGCAGTTGTTAAGTGTGTTTTACCAGTGCCAGTTCCACCAACAAAAATAATATTACGATTGGCGTTAATAAATTCTCCATCATACAAAACGTCAATGTCTTCTTTATTAACTTCACTTTGTTGGAATTTAAACTCATGCAATGTTTTGTTCACAGGAAACTTTGCGGCAGCCAGTTGATAGTTAATAGAGCGTGTTTCACGTTGTGTGAGCTCGCTTTGCAACAGCTTTATCAACCATGCTTCATTTGACAGCTTTTTATTTGCTTTACCTTTCTGCTCTATTAATTCAGAAGGGTGCTGCCTTTATATAATGTAGAATATATAGCATAATATACACTTTAACATGATGAAGGATGGTGTTTGGATGTCAGCTAGAATTATCTCTGATGAAAATAATGAATTAACTATTGAACTCAAGCTTCCACTAAAAGGATCTATGCTTGAATGTGAGGACGCAATTCTTGATGGGCTTAATGAGGTTGGAACATTAGCCACTGAAAAAGCATTAAGTAAGTTTGATGCAGATGGCTCTCCTATCCATGTTGGAAAAATAAAGCTAACAGCACGAAGTAGAGATGAAGCAAATTACCAAACGCCTTATGGAGTTGCTCGAGTTAAGCGTTATGTTTATCAAACCTCTAAAGGCGGGAAGATCTTTTGTCCTTTAGAAGATAAGGCTAGAATTATCCAAGGATCAACACCGCGATTTGCAAAAATAATCTCACATAAATACTCAAACTTACCTGCTCCTAGTGTTATTGATGATCTCAAGGTCAATCATAACCGTAAAATCTCACATTCATACTTGCAACGGGCAACTGATTTTGTTGGCGGTATTGCACAAGCCAAAGAGGCTGAGTGGGAATATGAAGAGCCAAAGCTTGATGCAGGCGTTGAGATGCTAAGCATTAGCTTAGATGGTGCATATGTCCTCACCGTTGATGATGGTTATAGAGAGAGCATGGTTGGAACTATTTCCATGTATGATAAGCATGGTGCACGCCTGCACACAACCTACGTTGCAGCATCACCAGAATATGGAAAAGATGAATTCTTTAATAGGCTTGAAAAGGAAATAAAGCTGAAAAAGAAATATTACCCTGATGCTAAAACAATTGGCGTTGCTGATGGAGCAAAAAATAATTGGCCATTTCTAAAAAAACATACTGATACGCAAATTTTAGATTTTTGGCATGCAACTGAATATCTCGGCGAAGCATCAAAGGCAGTATTTACCAAAAAATCTGAAAGAGATGAGCGTGATGTTTGGCTCGAAGAGAGATGTCATGACTTAAAGCACAAGAAAGGTGCGGCAGGTAGAATACTTGCTGAGCTTAAAGAGCATCTAAATAAAAAACTGAATAAATCGCTTAGAGAAAAGCTAGAAGGAACAATTACGTATTTTGAAAATAATATTAAAGAAAAGCGAATGTCGTATCATAATTTGATTAAGCAGAATGCACCAATTGGCTCTGGCGTCACTGAAGCAGCATGTAAAACAATTGTTAAACAAAGATTAGGCGGATCAGGAATGCGCTGGAAAGACAAGGGAATGAAAATCGTTTTATGCTTGAGAACACTAGTAAAGACTAAAGGCAGATGGGATCAGTTTTGGGAGAAGGTCAATGATTTTGGCGTGCCAGCAGCAATATAGCTTACATTATATAGAGGCAGCACCCATTCAGAAAGCATACCAAACAGCTTTAACTCTATAAGTAATTCTTCAACCTTATTAACTGACATGCTCTCTCTCCTTTAACAACATATTGTAATGCTCACAATTAGCAGTAGGCTCTTTTTTTAATGTGAGATTCACTGGCGTTGCTATTACCTCAGGACGTGGTTGCTCACGCAAGCGATTAATGATATTTAATATTACATCCTTGCTTACAGTTTTATCTGCTAAGGCTAGTTCACATGCAACCTCTACTGCTTCACTTCCATGCTCAAGCATTGCTGACAGAACAGCAACGCAATCACGGTCTCCGCCTTTACGTTTTAGTAATTGCTTCTTCACATTCAGTACTGATTGAGGTAACTTCCAATCCTTGAAGGGTGCACCATTTCGTAAAGCACCTGGCTTCCTTTCCAATAAAGGCACATAGTGCCACGGATTAAATTCAGTGTGATCACGTCCAAAGTAGCGTTTATGACGCCCTATCTCATGATTGTTAGCATAAACAACAACTTCATTGGCATACGCTCTAACAATAACAGTTTTGTTAGCATAAGCGCAGTCAACGCTGTAACGGTTTCTATCAAAATTAATTAGACAAGTGGAGGTAACACTAGCATTTACTTCTTTATAAGCTTCAAAGGGTTGCTTTAATTCCAGCAACTTTTTCTTCTTGTGCTCGAACACCTGTGCAATAGACTGTGATTTAAACTGTGGATGCTTACGCTTGCAAGCTAACTGCTCACAACGTTGTAATAGGTATTCGTTTAACTTCTCTAATGATTCAAATTTCAGTCTCGGTCTAAACAACCAGTCTCGCAGTGTATCAACTTGATTTTCAACCTGCCCCTTTTCCCAACCGGCAGCTGGTGAACAAGCAACAGGCTCAATTAAGTAATTATCCATAAGCGCTAGAAAACGTCGATTGAATGCTCGTTCTTTACCAACGAAAATTGATGTCACCGCCGTCTTCATATTATCGTAAATACCTCGTTTGCAAAGACCACCAAAAAAGGCAAAGGCTTTGTTATGCGCATCAAATAGCATCTCCTGACTTTCTCTATGATAGGCAACTACAAAAAATTTACGGCTATAACAAAGTCTAAAGTGAGCAACTTTAATATTGACAATAGTTCCACCTAATTCTACTTTTTCATCACTCCAATCAAACTGATAAGCTTCTGCTGGATCAAACGTTAATGGAATATAAGCAGACTTATTTTGCCTATGTTCTTGTTTCCATAATTTCACATAGCGTTGAACGCTGTCATAAGCACCCGTGTAGCCTTCTTTTTCAAGCAAGGAATAATAACGGGATGCTGTGCGACGTTCCTTACGAGGAAGTTTACTATCCTCAATAAGCCAGGCCTCTAAGGTTTCAGTATAAGCGTCTAATTTCGGTTTTACTTGTGTAGAGCGAACATATTCTTGGTCAGCAGTTTCTGCACGCAATATTTTTCTAATTGTATTTCTTGATAGGCCAGTTTTTTTTACAAGTTCTTTAATTGAGAGACCTTGCACAAAATGCAATCTTCTAATCTTTGTTTTAGTTTCCATTAATATCACCTTTTATTCACCCCAGATTATTAAACCTGAAGTGTATAGTTTTTAATCGGGGGGGGGTCAATATTCGACGCTGATTTCAACGCTAAAGGGGTCAGTTTTGCACGCTAATTAACAAACTGAGTGCCGTACAGCGTTTGTTTATCGATCCGTTTAGTAAAGTGTTGTACCCCACCAAAGCCAATGAATTTCAAGCGGTGGAACAATGCCAAGCGCAAGGGGCAACCCTCATGCAAGCCATTGAATCGACCGCACGTGAGTTTCACGGTGAGGAGCTGGCCTGGTTAGAACAAGCAAGCTCGACACAGCAACACCCCGTCAATCAACAAGAGGAAAATCGTCAATGACCACTCAACTTTTTAATGCCAAGTCACAGCAAACCCAGCCACCTTTACTCAGCGCTTGCTACGCACTGAGTGAACTTTTTCTTCATCAGCTTTATGTTGTCATACAGACCCTTTTTTTGCTGTTGTCACTCTATACCCTGGGCTTTTTATCCATTCATGGCGCGCGTGAGACCGTGATGGCCATCACACAGTATCAACCGGTTTTTATGAAGCCCTTGCTTACTTTTGCACTGTTCATAGCACCAGGCATCGCGTTTGTCTCAGGGTGGTCTGTTTCGCGTGAATGGCGTGATTGGTACCAGCAAGCGCACGCGGCTGCACACACCAGCGTTACTCCCGCTAAGGAATTAACAAATGACCGCTAAGCGCTTACTACTGAACCCCTTGCACGCACTGTGCCGTCAACCGCTGCTTTGGCACGGGTTGCTCACCGGTGTTGCGATCTTGCTTGCGTGTCTGGCGTTCGTGCGCAGTCACAGCGCTTGTGTCGTGACCTATTCGCCCCAACACGCCATTGTGCAGTTCTCACGCGAGCTCGCTCAAGCACAACCGTTAACCCCTGCTCAGCGTACCCAATTAATTCAACGCTTTTCCAACGCCATGGCAGCAAGTCTTAACACGTACGCCAAGACGCATCACGTCACCGTGTTGTTACGCCATCACGTGTTGGCAGGCAGTCACGCGGTTGACGCAGCCATTAATGCAGCCATTACCCAGCAATTAAAACGAGGGAGCTCTCATGCTTAAACGCTGCTTGCTCTTTGCGGTGAGTCTTCTCATCGCCTCAAGCGCGACAGCCCAGTCATTAGGGGTGGTCGGGCAAGTCTATTCGATTGCTGAACCTGATCTACTTCGCTTTATTCACGCACGGTTAGCACTCTTTCAGCGAGAGGGGAAATTAACACAGTTACAACACCGCATGGTGCAACAAGCGCGCCAAGCCATTCTCACGCCGACACCAGTCGCAGGCGTTACGACCACCCAACACGCGCGTACCTTCACCTTTACCCCACGCTACACCGTGAAACAAACTCGCTACGATGCCCAAGGACACGTGTTGTTGCTCAAAGGCACCACGATCAATCCATTAGATCCGAAAAACGTCGCAGCCGTTGCCCCGTTTGCTCACGCGCCTCACTTTGATCAAGTTTGGTTGTTCTTCAATGGACGTGAGGCTAATCAAGTGAGGTGGGCGCAAACTCAAGCTAAGGCATTAAGTGCTAAGCACCAGCGTTTTAAGCTCATTCTCACGGCTGGCAATGTGGCCACCGCCAGCAAGCAATTAGGGCGCGTGTATTTTGATTTAGACGGCACGCTCTGTCATCACTTCGGGATTCACACCGTGCCTGCGCGCTTACATCAAACCGGTGACCACTTAGTGATTGAAGAAGTGACCACTACCCCACAAGGAGTAAGCCATGAGACTGCTTAAACGACAACTAGCGAAAGGAATGCTGGTGGTGCTGTTGAGTCTCACTACCGGCTTATTCAGTACGAAGGCGATCGCTAACGAGCTGTGTACCGGTCACTTTGTCAATCCGCTTACCGATATTTGCTGGTCGTGTTTGTTTCCGTTAAGTTTGGGCAGCTTACAAGTCGTGCATTCACGGTTTCCCGATACGAAAAACCCGAGCTCGCCACTTTGTGTGTGCAATCTGCCAGTCGGTTGGCGAATTGGCATTAGTTTTGGCTATTGGGAACCCTCTGCCTTAGTCGATGTCACCCGTGAGCCGTTTTGCATGGTCAATTTAGGTGGCGTCAGTTTTCATGTCGGCTCACTCAATAACGACATTGGCGCCACTGACTTTCAAAACGCAGGCGTGGATCACGGCGCCTTTTATTGGGTGCATTATTACAAGTACCCGTTGATCTTTTGGTTAGAGATTCTCACCAATCTCGGTTGTATGCAACACGGTAACTTCGATTTGGCCTACCCCTCTGAGCTCGATCCCACCTGGCACGATGACGAAATGACATTTATTTTAGATCCGGAATCCGTGCTGTTTGGCAATCAAGCCACCCAGCTCGCTTGCACAGCGGATGCCACCAAAACCACCACAGGGCGCGCCTTACCGATGGATAAACTGTTTTGGTGTTTAGGATCACAAGGCTCGGCCTATCCACTCGATGGCAGCGTCGCCAATCAAACCTCACCGATTCAAGCAGCGACCTTAGAAGCGGAGCGCATGGTGTACAAGCTGCATCGCGCCCCTGCCTTAATCTGGGACACCGAAGGCAAGAACGGCCAAGCGTTGTGTACCGAGCACTTTCATCCGATTTTACCGAAAAGCCGTTATCGCTATGAGTTAGTGAATACCGAACCGGATGCGAAAGCCTGTTACCCCTTTGGTACCAACACCGAGCTGTGGGAAGCAGGGCATGAGCCCCCAGGGGCACACAACAATTTTGGGTTTTTAATTTGGCGCAAACGTAACTGTTGTTTGTTATAGGAGTGATGAGAGCATGAAGAACCGTTATCCAACGTTGTTAGTGAGTGGGTTGCTGGCACTGGCGAGTTTAGTCGCTGCGACGCCTGTCACGTCACCCGCTTGGTCGTCCTCGTTAACTCAGGTGTCGCATCAAGCGCGACTGAATCAACAGATGGGTGTCCCCAATCAAGCGAGCGGCGCGATGCTGTTTGTCTCCCTTGGAATGCCCACCTTAGCGCTGCGCCAAACCTTGCAACAAGCGGCGCATTATCAGGTGCCGGTGGTGATTCGTGGGTTGGTCAATGACAGCGTGCCAGAAACCAGCAAGCGCTTATACACCGTCCTCCATCCTCGCAATCACAACCCGATTGTTGCCGGTGTGCAAATTGACCCCACGCTGTTTCAAGCCTATCACGTGACGGTTGTGCCGACGTTAGTGGTGACTGATCGCGTGTTAGCCTGTGAACAGCAACGCAATTGTCCTCCCGCTGCTTATAGTTCAGTGGCAGGCAATGTGCCGTTAGCCAGTTTACTCAATGAAGTCGCACGTCGGGCGCAGACTCTGCGTTTGCGCCAAGTCGCCCAACAAGTCTTGGCGCGAGGGGAGGTTCAATGAAACGTGTGTTCGTGTTGAGTGTCGTCGTGCTGAGTGTCATGCAAGGGGTGCAAGCGGAGAATCGTGCCGACTTTAGTGCAGGGGTAGCTGCTGCCGCACGCGCGCAAGCGGCAATGCCGAACCAGCTTGCTCAGTTTACGCCGAGTCAATTACCGCATTTCACCGCGACGCCTAAGGCAACTCAATTCTATTCACAAGGCGATGCGTTAGTGGCGAAAGGGGCTGCTGATGCAGGAGGCGATCCAGCAGGAAACACAATCAACAGCCACTTCGCCAATCATCCTGAAATCACAATTAACGCGAAAGATCCTGGTATGGCCAAATCGCTCGTGATTCAAGACGATGCGAAGCATATCGCACACGGCCTCTCTGATCAATACATCCACTGTGACCGCCAACCGCATTGCCACACCACAACCACCACCGTGCAGTGTGACAAGACTCGACACCAGCTGCTGCAATGCACCCGTGACTTGGTGGTTGAGGTGAACGCACCACCAGGTTTTGTGGGCACCTGTCAGCACGTGGTCTTTCAAGCAGACGGCCCGTTTAAAAAAACGCCCGTGTTAGCCTCGGGGCCTGCGAGTGATCAAAGCTGTGTCCTGAAATTCTTGCAAACCCCACGTTATGGCACCACCGCGTCCACCTCAGTAACGCTACCGCCCCAACAAACGCTCACGTTACACACGTATTTATGGCCAGTGGGTTCGCCGATTGATTTGCATCCGCAAGCAAGCTTAAGTCAACTGGTCACGCTTAACGGTCAATTGCGCGTTGTCTCCCAGCAACGCTTTCAAGTCCCTCATCCGTTGGTGAGTACCCTGACAGTGAAACGCTTAGGCATGGAAATGTTAGGGCCTGGCCAAATTGAAAACCCAGCTTATGCGTGGGTGACTCAATTACTGAAACCACCACCGATTATTACCACACACTGGGAAGTGCATTGTCCGAACTTACCACCCAATTATTGTCACGTGCAAACCCCTTGGCATTGCACCGCCGGTCAAGCGACTAAAACCATTGATGGCGTACCGGTGACTGAACTCTGCTGGGCACAGCAAGAAACCTATTTTTGTGGGTTACCACCCAGTGATTCGTGCCAAGGGTTTTTAAATCAAGTCAGGCCGGCTTCGCCGGCAACTTTCTAAGCCTCTAAGAGTTTAGTCTTTACAAAGCCACGAGTATTATTAAGTCTCAAACTAGTCAAACCTGCCCATGGAATAATAACGAATAAAAATAACACACCTGCTATAGAAATTGCTTCAGGTAGCTGAGCAATAACTCACCTACTATACGCGCTTCTCATTTTACTCTATGAATAATGAAACGCTTTAGTATCAAACAAATCTTGGTAACCAATCAGAACTGGTGGAACTTTCACACCAAGTACAAAGATAAAATCAGAGAAGCTATTGTCATTGGCATTGTTAAGCTGCTTAGCTGCAAACATCCTATGCGTGGCCATAAAGAGTATCATTGCAGTAATCCAAACTGTTCACACGTCAAATACATCCGCCATACCTGCAAAGCTAAAAGCTGTTCATCGTGTGGTAAAAAAGCCACAGAAGTATGGATACAACAACAGATGGCAATCTTACCCAACACTACATGGCAACACATCACATTCACCATGCCCTCTACTCTTTGGGACTGCTTTTGGACAAACAGAGAGCTTCTTAATTTACTCCCACCATTAGCAGCAAAGGTGTTACTCAAGCTTGCTAAAAACAAGAGGGTTAAACCCGGTGTATTTATCGCGCTTCACACCTTTGGCAGAGATCTAAAGCGCAATGTGCATCTTCATGCGTCAATCACTCTGGGTGGTATCAACAAAGAGTTAACACAATGGAAAAGCCTCTACTTCCATCAACCTACACTAATGTCCATGTGGCGTTATGAGGTCATTAACCTTTTTAGAAACCACCACCAGGACAAAGGGCTTATTCTGCCAAATCAGTTAGCCTCTACACTGAACCACACTTTCAACTTTAATCAACTGCTTGATCAGCTTTACCAAAAACGATGGGTAGTACATTGCGCAAAGCCCTCAAAGAATCACAAACAAAACGTTAAATACTTAGGTCGATACACCAAACGTCCTCCTATTGCTGAGTCAAAAATTAAAAACTTTGATGGGAGCAGCCTCAGTTTTAATTATCTTGATCACGTCTCTAAAACCTACAAGCAATTTAAATTAACCGCGGAAGAGTTTATTGCTCGATTTATTCAACACATTCCTGATGTTGGCTTTCGTATGGTGCGTTATTATGGGTTTCTTGCTAACCGGGTGCGAGGTGAGATGCTACCCAAAGTCAGACTCCTATTAGGTGAAACTGATCCAAACACACCCCAGGTCAATTACCGCACCTTAATGCAAAATAATTTTAACATTGACCCCTATGAATGTGTTCTATGCGGTAGCCAAATGTTTTTAGCTAACTGCTGGTATAGACAACCTAACCGTTACAAATTGCTATCAAAGCATCGTGAACTCGCCTTACTGAAAAAAATCTAATAACTTCCTAAGGGGGTAGTCCGTCCAAAACAACAAATAACAGCTAGTTTTGGCTATTGTTTGTCATAACTAACCCTGCCCCACCACTAAATCGATTTTATAAAAAATACCTGTGCTAAAATTACTCATTTTAATTGGTGGTATTTTTACCAATTGACACATTGAAATTCCTTAATATCAAGGGTGCAGTGAGGTGGTTAATCAGTGTGTGACCAAAATGGCAGGGTTTTGTGTCAAAGCCACTGTCACGATGCAATGCACGCACCGGACTTGCGAGGATAGCAAAGCAACCCCTTGTGGGGGTCAGTATTTTTGTCTCGATGGACAATGCTATACCCCAAAACCCACGACAAGCACCGACTTTGCCAAAGCCGATGCGGAGATGGCAGCGGCAGTGGGTGCAGCTAAATCCGCAGCCGGTGATCAGCAAACCTTAAAAGCCTTTGCTGGGACGCCCATGAAATGCTCGTTAGCGGCTTTTGGTTATTTGAATTGTTGTAAGGATGACGATTGGGGCAAAGACATTGGCTTGTCCAAATGCTCTGATGAAGAAAAGAAGCTCGGCTTTGCCAAACAAAAAGGCTATGCGATTGAAGTCGGGAGCTATTGTGCTCATAGAACCTTAGGCGTTTGTACCAGCCATAAAAAAAGCTATTGTGTCTTTGATGGGCTCATGGCGAAAGACGTGCAACAACAAGGGCGACTGAGTCAATTAGGCATTCCGTTCGGTGCACCGCATCACCCCAATTGTTCAGGCATCAGCGTGCAAGACTTACAGCGCATTGATTTTGATAAGATTGATTTCAGTAATTTGTACGCGGATCTGAAAAACCGTGTCAAATTACCCAATGCCAATGACATCGCTAATCGCGTGAAAAAGCGCCTGCACCCTGGAACGGTGGGTGCAGGGACGCTTTGGAACAAACGAGGAGTTTCAGTCCCATGAAGCAAGTCGTTTATCGTGGTTTACAGGTTTTGATTGTTTTGCTGGCGACACACGCAAGCTTCGCGGACAATGCCTATTATACTGAGAACTACCCAAAATTGTTATCTCCCTACCTGAACTGAATTCGATAATTCTTTTTGTTCTTCTTGAGAAACACTATTTTCTTTAAAAAATTGCTCTACTAAGTGATACGTTAGAAGTTTTCTAATACCCTTCGCAATAAAGTGTCGTGTCACCTTGCCCTTACCATCTCCTAATTTAGCTAGCATAATTGCGTAATCGTCATAAGCTTTTTCCTTACCTATCTCATACAAATATGAGGCCACATAAAAACATACAGCCAGTAGATTTTGTATCCCTTTAAAATTTTTTATCTGCATATTTTCCCAGCCTAGTCCTTCCTTGAGAAATTTAAAAACATATTCAATTTTCGCACGAGATAGATAGGCTATGTATACCTCATACGCCTCATCAAAAGTCGTTACTTTTTTATTAGTTAATAGCAGCATGTCATTCTTAAAAATTCTCCTACCATCTCTGCCTGTAATTTGGATTTTAATTGCATTGATGTTCTCAAACTCTCCAAAATAAATAGTTATTTTTCCGTCTTGTACGCAATTCTTTCCAACTGTTAACTTTTGGAATTGCTTTTCGCCTTGAGCATCAAAATCAGCGTTAATCAGCTTAAGCTTTTTACCATCATCACCTCTACCTTCTATTGTTCTTGTTATTTTTGAGCGAATAATAAAGTCTTGATCTAGGTTTGTATCAATTAGTGAGAGATAGTCATTATCATCAAACTCTCTATCTAGAATATGGGTAATGGTTGCATCTTCATTCTTTGATTTTAGGCAGATTCCTATTTTTTCTATTTCACGAATAGACAGCAGCTTTTTATTAAAGTAATCACCAGATTCATAAAGACTCTTGGCCTCTTTATCTCCCTCAAATGGCTTTCCAGCCTCTATTTTCTTAATATGCTCAGCTTTTAAAAACTTAGGGTCTTTATTGCTGTAGCTTACATGCGATAGTAGATGCACAGCCTTATCACCAGGTACTAATGCAACTGCGTTATGCGTGCTGTAACCATTGATAATATCCCCGTCCAGACTCCTTACTTTACCTAGATTTTCAGTTTGCTTGCTATGTGGCTTTCTAATATCAGAAGGATCATGAAGAACATCAATTTTACTGGCGTGTGAAAGTTTTTCACAGCTCTGTTCTAGCAATACATCATTTGTTTTTATTGGATCTAAATCGGTGCTTTTATTTTCACCGGTAAGTGTACGAATCATCTTTTTATACTCATTGTTATCTTTTGATGAACTGAACAACTTACAACTACCTTCAGTTAATAGCTTTCCTACAATCGTCGATAGATTTTTTTAAAACAACTTTCCCAGTTAATTTTGAAAAAAGAGGGGCAGCGTAATCGGCGAAGTTTAACATTTATACTCATCTCGTTAGTCTTGTTAAAAAGACAAAGCATAGTCATTTTTACACAATATTTCAGCATTATTTTGCTGATTTAAATTTTGGGTAGTTTTCAGTATTATAGAACAAATCCGTTGGGTTGGCATTGGAATGACGTGCCCTTGGTTGACCCACACCAGTCAGTCAAGCCAAAAAAAGTCCAGGCGACCTCCCAAGCAACCACTCCACTCGCCGTGCTTCATCGTGTGCAACGCCAACTCTAAGCCGCCAAAGCCTTAGCGGTGTTGCAACCGACTGTTGCTAACACTGCTCGCTTTTATGCCATGCAGCACTGGATCAGTGAGCGCGCCACCCAGTTTGCTCAAACCAGTCGATTAGTGATGCTGTTGTATCCGTCACTCGACTACGGCTTACAACACCCGAGCAATGCCCAAGCGGATCAGCTCGCCCAATGGCAACACGCCGAGCGTGATCAACAGCGCTTACACCGGCTGGCACAAACTGACGTGCTGATCTTTTTTTATCGCGGGCGTCAAGCCTTGGATCAATTGCTCGCAAAAACCGTCGCGCAGTTTGCCGCACAAGCCAATCTGAGTTTATTAGGTGTGCCGATGGGGGTGCTGCCTCTATATAATGTAGGCTATATTGCTGCTGGCACGCCAAAATCATTGACCTTCTCCCAAAACTGATCCCATCTGCCTTTAGTCTTTACTAGTGTTCTCAAGCATAAAACGATTTTCATTCCCTTGTCTTTCCAGCGCATTCCTGATCCGCCTAATCTTTGTTTAACAATTGTTTTACATGCTGCTTCAGTGACGCCAGAGCCAATTGGTGCATTCTGCTTAATCAAATTATGATACGACATTCGCTTTTCTTTAATATTATTTTCAAAATACGTAATTGTTCCTTCTAGCTTTTCTCTAAGCGATTTATTCAGTTTTTTATTTAGATGCTCTTTAAGCTCAGCAAGTATTCTACCTGCCGCACCTTTCTTGTGCTTTAAGTCATGACATCTCTCTTCGAGCCAAACATCACGCTCATCTCTTTCAGATTTTTTGGTAAATACTGCCTTTGATGCTTCGCCGAGATATTCAGTTGCATGCCAAAAATCTGAAATTTGCGTATCAGTATGTTTTTTTAGAAATGGCCAATTATTTTTTGCTCCATCAGCAACGCCAATTGTTTTAGCATCAGGGTAATATTTCTTTTTCAGCTTTATTTCCTTTTCAAGCCTATTAAAGAATTCATCTTTTCCATATTCTGGTGATGCTGCAACGTAGGTTGTGTGCAGGCGTGCACCATGCTTATCATACATGGAAATAGTTCCAACCATGCTCTCTCTATAACCATCATCAACGGTGAGAACATATGCACCATCTAAGCTAATACTTAGCATCTCAATGACTGCATCAAGCTTTGGCTCTTCATATTCCCACTCAGCCTCTTTGGCTTGTGCAATACCGCCAACAAAATCAGTTGCCCGTTGCAAGTATGAATGTGAGATTTTACGGTTATGATTGACCTTGAGATCATCAATAACACTAGGAGCAGGTAAGTTTGAGTATTTATGTGAGATTATTTTTGCAAATCGCGGTGTTGATCCTTGGATAATTCTAGCCTTATCTTCTAAAGGACAAAAGATCTTCCCGCCTTTAGAGGTTTGATAAACATAACGCTTAACTCGAGCAACTCCATAAGGCGTTTGGTAATTTGCTTCATCTCTACTTCGTGCTGTTAGCTTTATTTTTCCAACATGGATAGGAGAGCCATCTGCATCAAACTTACTTAGTGACTGACAGAAAACCCGCAAAGCCTTTTATTTTCAATGTTTCGGGGCGAACTGGTCACATGAAGATTTTCAAAAAACAGCACTAAATACTCGTTTTCCAGCTATTTACAGCTTATTTTCGATATAATGCCTTAATCTTCGATGATTTTTCGCCACAGCATGGTAACTCTTCACTGGAAAGCAAGAATGACAAGACTAGCCCAAAATCCACAAATGCAAATTGGCCAAGTAGATATTTCTAAAATTCAAATCAGCTCTAAATCACGGGATGACATTCCAAAATTATTAAAAGGGCTACAGTTTATTTATAGTACACCCTCTGTACGGAAGGAGATTTTCGAACTACTAGAGGCTCGGATTGCACCTGAGGTTGACAAGAATAATGGACGCCCTGGTATGGAATTATGGAAAATATTGGTCATGGGAGTACTCCGCCTGAGTCTAAATTGTGATTATGATCGACTGCATGAACTTGTGAATCAACATAAAACCATTCGTGAAATGCTAGGGCATGCTGATTTTTTCGATAAAATAGAGTATCAGCTGCAAACAATTAAAGACAATGTCTCGCTACTCACTCCCGAGTTGTTAGATGAGATTAATCAAGTTGTTGTGAAAGCTGGTCATTCATTGTTAAAAAAAAGTGAGCCTCTGCGAGGCCGTTGCGATTCCTTTGTGGTTGAAACAGACGTACATTTTCCAACAGACATAAGCTTACTGTTTGACGCAATGCGCAAAATAATTCAGCAGGTGGCCAAGCTGTGTGAACACAGCGGATTGAGTGACTGGCGTCAATATCGATATAACATCAAGCATCTGAAACGGCTCATGCGAATAGCTCAACTAAAAAAGCGCAGTAAGAGCAAGCAAGCAGATCAACAAAACAAAAAGGACAAGGCAATCAAGGATGCTCATCAGGAGTATCTCAATATTGCGCAAAAATATTTAGATAAAGCACATGCCTCAATAAACGCTATCCAGAAAGCCGATCTACTGAAGCCGCAAGATGCGCCACTGGTTGAAAGTATAGAAATGTTCACGGTTCATGCAGATCGCCAAGTTGATCAAATTAAACGCCGAATATTATTGGATGAAAAGATCCCGCATGAAGAAAAAGTCTTTTCTGTCTTTCAGCCACATACTGAATGGATTGTAAAAGGAAAGGCTGGTGTACCAGTCGAATTAGGAATGAAAGTCTGTGTCTTGGAGGATCAACACCAATTTATATTGCATCATCGTGTGATGGAGAATGAGACTGATGACAAGGTCGCCGTATCTATGGTTCAAGAGACCCAACAAAAGTTCCCAGAGTTAAACACATGTAGTTTTGATAAGGGCTTTCATTCAAAAGAAAATCAATCTGCGTTAGCAGATATTTTGGAAGTTGTTGCATTGCCGAGAAAAGGTCGACTCTCAAAGGAAGCACAGGAAATTGAAAAGTCAGACTCGTTTGTGAAAGCGAAACAAAAGCATTCTGCGGTAGAATCCAGTATTAATGCTCTTGAAGTTCATGGGTTGGATCAATGCCTAGATCACGGCATTGATGGCTTTAAGAGTTATGTTGGCTTAGCGATTGTTGGAAAAAACATAGATCGTATCGGAAGTCTTATACAAAGAGCTGAGCAAAGGAAAGCAGCGCGACTAAAAAAACGCATTCGAGGTCGCAGCCCACCGTTAGCTGCCTAGTCAGCCTCAGAATATCCCATTGTATTCCAGAAAGCAGGATGCTTTTTTTCGTATCAAAACAGCGAGATTTCATTTTTTTGTACGCGGCCAGGGCTTAACATGCTATTTTTATTATGATCTCGCGCGGATATAAAAAAATGAAAGTGTAATAAAACAACAAAGACTAAGAATTAGTAGGTTTTCTGTCAGTCACTACTTAAAGCTTTTTCAGTGGCTAATGTTCCAACCTCATTAAGGCCGTCAAGAATTGCATCCTCACATTCAAGCATGGATCCTTTTAGTGGAAGCTTGAGCTCAATAGTTAATTCATTATTTTCATCAGAGAGAATTCTAGTTAACATCCAAACACCATCCGTAATCAAGTTAAAGTGTATATTATGCTATATTTTCTACATTATATAAAGGCAGCACCCGCCGATGGATCATCGCGCCTTAGCGGTGATGCCTAAAAACCTCACGGATTTTGGGCAAGCCGCAACACTCGGTGTTAAAGCCTTACCGG
>CBDALO010000261.1:0-53415 GCA_965196985.1 Gammaproteobacteria bacterium
GCAGTTGATTAAAGTTGAAAGTGTGGTTCAGTGTAGAGGCTAACTGATTTGGCAGAATAAGCCCTTTGTCCTGGTGGTGGTTTCTAAAAAGGTTAATGACCTCATAACGCCACATGGACATTAGTGTAGGTTGATGGAAGTAGAGGCTTTTCCATTGTGTTAACTCTTTGTTGATACCACCCAGAGTGATTGACGCATGAAGATGCACATTGCGCTTTAGATCTCTGCCAAAGGTGTGAAGCGCGATAAATACACCGGGTTTAACCCTCTTGTTTTTAGCAAGCTTGAGTAACACCTTTGCTGCTAATGGTGGGAGTAAATTAAGAAGCTCTCTGTTTGTCCAAAAGCAGTCCCAAAGAGTAGAGGGCATGGTGAATGTGATGTGTTGCCATGCAGTGTTGGGTAAGATTGCCATTTGTTGTTGTATCCATACTTCTGTGGCTTTTTTACCACACGATGAACAGCTTTTAGCTTTGCAGGTATGGCGGATGTATTTGACGTGTGAACAGTTTGGATTACTGCAATGATACTCTTTATGGCCACGCATAGGATGTTTGCAGCTAAGCAGCTTAACAATGCCAATGACAATAACTTCTCTGATTTTATCTTTGTACTTGGTGTGAAAGTTCCACCAGTTCTGATTGGTTACCAAGATTTGTTTGATACTAAAGCGTTTCATTATTCTTAGAGTAAAATGAGAAGCGCGTATAGTAAGTGAGTTATTGCTCAGCTACCTGAAGCAATTTCTATAGCAGGTGTGTTATTTTTATTCGTTATTATTCCATGGGCAGGTTTGACTAGTTTGAGACTTAATAATACTCGTGGCTTTGTAAAGACTAAACTCTTAGAGGCTTAGAAAGTTGCCGGCGAAGCCGGCCTGACTTGATATTGCAGGTATTGATTTATTGTTTGATGAGGAGGGGTATAAAATCTGTGAGGCCAATTCATCCCCCTGGCTTTAAAGGCCTAGAGCTGGTGGTTGGTTTAGGTTCTGTCGAAAAATTTACACCTAGATGAGGTAGCCTATTTTTGGGCGCAACTAGTCTGCGAGCGTGTAGAACTGCTGCCAGGCTGGCATCATGCTATTGCCTCGCATCTGCCCTTTTTTTAGCATATGGCATAACTCAATACGTAAGCGATCCACGGGCGTCCTTGCTTCCGTAGCTAACACGTGCTAGGTGCTATCCGGCGGCACATTCCATGGCAGCAGTGCCTCAATATCTTCTAATGTTTTGCAATGTGGTAGGCGCTCATAAAGATAGGTGAAGTATCGACAGACATTGTGATGATGCAGTTCAGCAGTTAGAGCTAGACTTGCATGCATTGCTAGTGCGTTAGCGCCTGGCATTGTGTCGCAAAATAGAAAGTTCTTCCTTGCAAGCACTAAGAGCTTAATGTCTCTCTCTGTGTGATTGTTATCAATCTCACATCTACCATCATCAAGAAACCGAGTCATGTTTTCCCAATGCTTGATGACATATTCCATTGCCCTGCCAAGATGAGATTGTGGTAGAACCTTTGGATAATACTCCTCTAGCCACTCCTTGTACTCATCCATAATCGGTTTTGATTCTTTCTGCCGAAGCGCAAGGCGTTGCTCAGGCGACATCTCTTCTTCTTTCGCCTTTCTTTCAATCCGGTAGAGTTTTTTATAGACCCGCATAGCATGAGCGGCTAACCCATTCTTTTTGGTCGCCTTGGTGATCTCTTCAAATTTCCTGCGGGCATGAAGGTTGCACGCAATGATCGTAACGCCGGTATTTTCTAATTGGTCGAATATAGGGCTTGCATCAGTATGAAGCTTGCCAGTCCACCCTTGAAACCATTCTACTAGAAACTCACTGTGGTCACTTGGCGTATAGGCAAACAGGATAACCTCACGACCAGGAGCACCACCTCGCATGCAATGAATCAGTGACTTAGTTTGTGGCCGTCGACCAGGCTCTTTTAAGACTTGTAATTTAGTCGCGTCACAACTTGCTATTTCATAATCCAGCAGCTCATCCTTCAATAGATTATAAATCGGCTGTAAAGGTTTAGTCAGCTCAATAAACCAACGTGACATAGTTTGCCTGGATAGATTGACGCCGTATTGTGAGCGTAGTTGTTTTTCTAAATGATAAAAGGGTTGTCTATCCCTGATTTTACTAGACACTAAATGCGCTAGTAATGATTCAGACGCCTCGGCCTTAGGTAGGATATGTAAAGGCTTAGGTGCAACCGTAACACCACCTTGCTCGCAATCACAGCCTAGTTTTTCACGGCGCTCTTCAATCATTTCAAAGACAGCTGGTTTGTAGTTCAGTATTTTTTTAGTCTCAAAACCCATTGGGCATTTTTCTTTACCGCAAGGACAAATACGCTGGTCATCAGGTACTGGAATGATTCTCACCGTCACAGGTAATTCATTCTTGACCTTCTTCTTACGTTTGTGAGAAGAGACAACAACTGCTTCATCATCTTCTTGATCCTCCGGTGTTGAGAGATCACCGAAGAGTGGCAACTGATCTTCTATGTAGCGCTCAGATTTACTACCAAAATGCTGTCGTTGGAGCTTAGCAAATTGTATCTTCAAATGATCATAAGCCTCGGCATACTGTTCAACACGAGCATGTTCTATTTCAAGCTTATGACAAAGCTTTTCATTTATTCCGACTTGTTGATAGAAAAGCTCACTAGGGACTGTTTGCATTGCGTTTCTCATTCAAGTAACTACTGCAAAGTGTACCATGACATTTTAAGTGCAATATTTTCTTCCTCAGGCGCTTGGTTAGCGCATATTACTTTTTTGGGGTAGCTGGTCATTGTGATGTTTTCTTTTCAACTCCTAGCGGATCTCACAAAGCCTGGGCTAAGGATATAAAACAAGCATTAAAATCACGTGTAAAATCAAAAAACACAGAAAAAACCTGTCAAGACTTTTTTTGCCATTTTAGTAAAAAAACTCGGGAGAGACTTTGGGTAATGACTTTTGCTTCATCCAGTTTAAACCTGACAATAACCAGCTTAACTGATCTTGGGTCAACTCGATAGTCTCATCTGCTTCGCTAGGGAACTTCAGCTTACCTTTTTCTAATCGTTTGTAGCAAAGCCAAAAACCATTTTGGTCGTACCAAAGTAATTTTATTTTATCGCGCTGCCTGTTACGAAAAAGAAATAGCTGGCCTGAGCTTGGGGTCATTGAGAGATGATCGGCAATCAGCATTACTAGGCCATCAATCTGTTTTCTAAAGTCCACAGGGGTACGATAAAACCAGATCGGTGTTTTCCAGTTCTGAAACATTAGCAAAGCCTCTGAATCAAAGACGCTAAGCTATCCTGGTCATAAAAGCTAATCTGTATGTGTGAGTTGACCTGCATGACAGCCACTGGTTGTGCTGGCTGCTCAGACACGCAAACAACCTTTGCTAGCGTTTTTTGCTGTTCTCTTCTCAAACGATAGAGAAACTGCGTGTAAGGTACGTTATTCTCTCGGCAGTATTTCGCTTTGGTTAACTTGCTTTGCTTAAAGTCGGAAAGGTGTTTTTCCCAATAAGCATCTGTGTAAGTAGCATTTTCATTTTCAGGATTTGTTGCTGACATACCGTAAGCTCCTTGTTACTATTTGCGGGAGCATGCAGTCACATGAATTTAACTAGTTGACTAGGGTGTACTTGCTGGATCGCTTACGATACTAAAGCGTTTCATTATTCTTAGAGTAAAATGAGAAGCGCGTATAGTAAGTGAGTTATTGCTCAGCTACCTGAAGCAATTTCTATAGCAGGTGTGTTATTTTTATTCGTTATTATTCCATGGGCAGGTTTGACTAGTTTGAGACTTAATAATACTCGTGGCTTTGTAAAGACTAAACTCTTAGAGGCTTAGAAAGTTGCCGGCGAAGCCGGCCTGACTTGATATTGCAGGTATTGATTTATTGTTTGATGAGGAGGGGTATAAAATCTGTGAGGCCAATTCATCCCCCTGGCTTTAAAGGCCTAGAGCTGGTGGTTGGTGAAACCATTGCCGAGCAAATTCTCGATTACATTACCGTTAAGGTCAGTGGCAGAATTAGGTTCTGTCGAAAAATTTACACCTAGATGAGGTAGCCTATTTTTGGGCGCAACTAGTCTGCGAGCGTGTAGAACTGCTGCCAGGCTGGCATCATGCTATTGCCTCGCATCTGCCCTTTTTTAGCATATGGCATAACTCAATACCAGCTATTGTTGCCTTAGCTGAATTGAACTTTTTAAAACCCAGTGTATATTTCGTGATACGCTTTATCGATCGATGGTCTTGCTCGACCAAATTATTGAGGTATTTAATGCGCCTAACCTCGACCATCGCAAACCAGAATCCAGATAAAAATAATAAGGTATTGAGTCTTTCCAACGCTGCTGTATTTGCACCACTTTTATCAATGTTAACCTTTTTGGGTAACCCGCTTGATCCAATCGCTTTATTAAAAAAAGCTAGAACTGCCTTACGATCACGCTTCTCTGACAGCATGAAATCAACGGTGTTACCGTACTTATCAACTGCACGATAAAGATAAACTTGCTTGCCATTGACCTTAATATAAGTCTCATCCATCTTCCAACTATCAGCAAGCTTGCGCTTGCTTTTACGAAACTCTTGCTCAAGCTGGGGCGCATAGCGAACCACCCATTTTTGTACTGTAGACTGATCAACGCTAACACCACGTTCCTCCATGAGCTCTTCAATATTTCGGTAACTTAATGGGTACGCAAGCTTCCAGCGTACTGCTGTTAAAATAATCTCTTTGGGGAAATGTCTTCCTTTAAAACTAATCGCCATAATAACTCCATTATTATTCAATGCTAAATTTGGTCGGTATTATATCAAATAACCATTAATTTGCGACAGAACCCCAAGAAGAAGAGATAAAATCAACCTCTCAAGAGAAGAAATCAATTGAAGAGGCTCTATTAATTAGAGCAACAAGCCAAGCAATAACCGGCTTAACACACTCATCTAAACTAAGTGACACTCATTTACACAACACCATTGTACAACCAAAACCAAGTAAAAGCGGCATGTTTAAGCCACAACCTGTTGACCAATCCATTACTAGGCAGCCTAACACACAACCAAAATTTAAATTGAGCTAAATCTGCTCACTGTTAGGAAAAATTGATCGAAAAGTGAAAGCCCCCATAAGGAACCTTATAGGGTCTTAACTATTTTTTGTGTATCGCACATAGTTTTGCCTACCTGTTGAGCATCTATTTCCATAGTTAGTGTTTGTATGACCACGCTTGAAAAAAGTTGAGCTGTTGTTTGATTGGTGGGCGCCACTATTTAATTTTAACACTCTGTTATTAGGATTGGTGTATTGATTGTTTATCAATGGTTGCCTAGATTGATCAGGCCATGAAAAGGCTCGCCAGTTTTGTCGTGCAGAAAAACCACGTTTATTTTTTTTATCTGGATCTGCGCCTTTCGATAAAAGAATGGTGCAAATACTAGAAAACAAAGTAGTAGTATTTCTTCTTTGCTTAGCTGAATTTGCTGCAGCATTTAATGGAGTAAAGCCATGATTATTTATTTGTTCTAAAAAAGCATTAAATTGAGAGCTGTCCTTGCCGCCAAAGGCGGTGTCGGCCGCCGCGATTAAGTCTTTCACCACCTCGAGGTGACCCGCACAAGCAGCAGAATTCAAGGGGGAGAACTGATCTTTATTCGGTTGAGTCAGAAACGCGCGAAAGCCGTCAGTGTTCTTGCCGCCAAAGGCGGTGTCGGCCGCCGCGATTAAGTCTTTCACCACCTCGAGGTGACCCGCACAAGCAGCAGAATTCAAGGGGGAGAACTGATCTTTATCTTTATGAGTCAGAAACGCGCGAAAGCCGTCAGTGTTCTTGCCGCCAAAGGCGGTGTCGGCCGCCGCGATTAAGTCTTTCACCACCTCGAGGTGACCTTCTTTCGAAGCAGTATTCAAGGGGGAGAACTGATCTTTATCTTTATGAGTCAGAAACGCGCGAAAGCCGTCAGTGTTCTTGCCGCCAAAGGCGGTGTCGGCCGCCGCGATTAAGTCTTTCACCACCTCGAGGTGACCCGCACAAGCAGCAGAATTCAAGGGGGAGAACTGATCTTTATCTTTATGAGTCAGAAACGCGCGAAAGCCGTCAGTGTTCTTGCCGCCAAAGGCGGTGTCGGCCGCCGCGATTAAGTCTTTCACCACCTCGAGGTGACCCGCACAAGCAGCAGAATTCAAGGGGGAGAACTGATCTTTATCTTTATGAGTCAGAAACGCGCGAAAGCCGTCAGTGTTCTTGCCGCCAAAGGCGGTGTCGGCCGCCGCGATTAAGTCTTTCACCACCTCGAGGTGACCCGCACAAGCAGCAGAATTCAAGGGGGAGAACTGATCTTTATTCGGTTGAGTCAGAAACGCGCGAAAGCCGTCAGTGTTCTTGCCGCCAAAGGCGGTGTCGGCCGCCGCGATTAAGTCTTTCACCACCTCGAGGTGACCTTCTTTCGAAGCAGTATTCAAGGGGGAGAACTGATCTTTATTCGGTTGAGTCAGAAACGCGCGAAAGCCGTCAGTGTTCTTGCCGCCAAAGGCGGTGTCGGCCGCCGCGATTAAGTCTTTCACCACCTCGAGGTGACCTTCTTTCGAAGCAGTATTCAAGGGGGAGAACTGATCTTTATTCGGTTGAGTCAGAAACGCGCGAAAGCCGTCAGTGTTCTTGCCGCCAAAGGCGGTGTCGGCCGCCGCGATTAAGTCTTTCACCACCTCGAGGTGACCTTCTTTCGAAGCAGTATTCAAGGGGGAGAACTGATCTTTATCTTTATGAGTCAGAAACGCGCGAAAGCCGTCAGTGTTCTTGCCGCCAAAGGCGGTGTCGGCCGCCGCGATTAAGTCTTTCACCACCTCGAGGTGACCTTCTTTCGAAGCAGTATTTAAGGGGGAGAACTGATCTTTATCTTTATGAGTCAGAAACGCGCGAAAGCCGTCAGTGTTCTTGCCGCCAAAGGCGGTGTCGGCCGCCGCGATTAAGTCTTTCACCACCTCGAGGTGACCTTCTTTCGAAGCAGTATTCAAGGGGGAGAACTGATCTTTATCTTTATGAGTCAGAAACGCGCGAAAGCCGTCAGTGTTCTTGCCGCCAAAGGCGGTGTCTAATTTTTGCAATGCAATGTTAATGATTTGACCGTTACCATATTTTGCGAGAGAGGTTAAAAAAGTCCACCTTTCTTTTTCATCAAGCCATAAATGTGGTGTGTCCTTCTCCTTCACTAGGAAATGTTTGTTATTTATTAGTATGATGAGGGTTTGATCAAGACTGGGAGTTTTTTTCATCCTGTGCACAAAAACATACACGCTTTCTTGTAAAAACAAACTTGCTTCAAGTGCATTATTTTGAAAGTGGCTAACTATCTGTTCATCAGTAATCTGTTGTAATAATATTTGCTTGCGTAATGTGCTTATTGCTTCATCGTTGCGCGAACTTCTTAAGTGATAACTAGGCATGTGGTTTAATATATAAAATTATTTTCTAAAGTAGATATTCGAATATAATAAAGGATAAAAATTAACAGATTATTTAGTTATTATTCAGGCTACTACAGAATATACCGATGGCATTGCCTTAAAGTAGCGGTAAATACCCGTGATAACCACAAATTATCACGGGTATTGCGTCTTAAAAGAGCGCATATATAAAAGTAGTGTCACAGGTAGCTTTAGTGTTCGGTATCTGATGATAGAGCGTTATTTTGTCTATAAAAACCAACTTCAGTACTTAGAAAAACCTTTAAAATTCTAAATGGCACTCTATTGTACCTGTCTCATCGCATAATATCTTAAATTAATTATGCTAATCAATCTAAAAAATTATTTATACCTCAAATTTTTCTCCTCTCAAAATAAATTATTAACTTTTAGGTAATAGCAATTATATCTCGTTAATAAGAACAAGAATGATCTATCCTAAAACCCTATGAAGCCTTATTATTCACTTCAACTTAAGTATCTAGGTGATCCGCTCCACTGGTCATCAATTTCCACTAAAACAGCTGAT
This sequence comes from Gammaproteobacteria bacterium, assembly GCA_965196985.1. Classification (GTDB taxonomy): domain Bacteria; phylum Pseudomonadota; class Gammaproteobacteria; order UBA12402; family UBA12402; genus 2-12-FULL-35-23. The sequence continues at coordinate 8,019 of CBDALO010000261.1, forward strand.
ACGAGCCTTAGGCACGATTCAGTATTAGGGAAAATTCCAACTGTATGCGTCCTTCTTTTTACCTCTCTGTTTACGCGCTCAGCTATGTTACTGGTTCTTAATCTTTTTTGATGCGGCCTGTCAAAGTTCATCACTACTAAGCCCTCCGGTATATTCACTTCCAACCAAGAAGAAAGCTCTGGTGCTGTTTGCTGATATTTATCTACCGCCATAGCCAATAGTCTTTCCGACTCATGAATGTTTGAGGCATTAAATATAGCTGTAATCTCCTCAGCTACTGGTTCCTTCATTGAGCGCTTTGGTATGTGAGCCTGAGCATTTTGCTGCAAATGAAATTGGCAGCGTTGCCAAGGAACACTGGGGAACACAGCTCTTCTAGCGGCTTTTAGGCCAGTATGAGCGTCGCTAGTAATCAACTCAATACCATGTATACCTCGCTCAACCAACTGCTGAAGAAAATCACGCCAATGTACCTCAGCCTCTGATAACGCAACAGAAACACCTAGCACTGTTCTCTTGCCGGTTGATTCATCAAAGCCATAGGCTATCAATACCGCACAGTCTTGTACTGTGCCGCTAGTGCGCACCTTCTCATAACGTGCATCTAGCCAAAGATATTTTATCTTTCCTAACGGCTTATTTCGCCATTTCTTTAAATCTTCATCCAACAATTTAGCGCAACGGCTTACCTCTGTGCTTGAAATATCTGTTCCACAGAGTTGCTTTAGCACCTTTTCAACTTTGCGCGTGGAAACCCCATGCACATACATTTCAGCGACAGCCAGCTTAAGTGCTCTATCAGAGCGTACACCTCGCTCTAAGACTGATGGATAGAAGGCTTCATTGGAGTCTCTAACCTGCGGTATCTGTAGCTCAAGCTGACCTTGACCTGTGTTAATTAACCTTGGTTTAAAGCCGTTCGCATATCCGTTTCTATCGCCAGTTCGCTCATAAGGACTGGCATTTAAATGGCGCTCCCTTTCTATTAACATAGCCTCATTCATCAACCTGGAGACAAGCTTAGGTAAAGCTTCAAACCCCTCCATCGCTAAAACATGTATGGCTTCTTCGATTAAGTTCTCATTTTTATAGCAGCTCATTGTCATTCCTCTTTTTTGGTTAAGTTTACCTTAAAAGGAATTTCTAATCTGACTGAGTCGCCTGCTTATTTTCAGCAAGTCAATGGAATTTACAGAAAGGATGGCGCACTAGCTATCTGATTTTGGGCTTGGTTCAATTACGGTGTATTTTAGGTATCAGGGCGCATAGAAATACCTACCCAATTAAAGCATAATAACTACTGCTCTTTAAAAATTAGATTGCGTTATGCTGCTCGTTGAAAACGTTTGAAGCCCAGCATTTCTACCCAGTGTGGATGCTCCTGACCAGTTAAAATATGTGCTGGAGTTTTCTGATGACGAAAGCTTTTTTCGCTACGCTCGATTTTCTCATGATTTAAAAAGAAGCGTAGTAAATTAAGAAATCCATTCCCTACTTGCTTACGTACAAATAAGTAGGGAGATATACGACTATGCAGGTTTTCTGCCATAGAGCTTGTGCGTTCCGTGCCCTCTAGCACTCGAGTCACAAGTTCTTCTATGTCATAGAAATCATCACCCAATTCATCTTGTAAGGGTAACGCACGAACAGCATATTTCATTGACCCTTCCTTACACCTTTGTAATTCAGCTATTTTCCACAAAGTATTTACAGAGATATTATTAGATTCAGCAATTACCTGAAATTTATTATCAATTGTCATCATAAATGATAAAGCTAAGTGTTTGGCATTCTCCAACATAACTTGAATTGATTTAATACGATGAGGATGAATGTAAGCGATCCACGGGCGTCCTTGCTTCCGTAGCTAACACGTGCTAGGTGCTATCCGGCGGCACATTCCATGGCAGCAGTGCCTCAATATCTTCTAATGTTTTGCAATGTGGTAGGCGCTCATAAAGATAGGTGAAGTATCGACAGACATTGTGATGATGCAGTTCAGCAGTTAGAGCTAGACTTGCATGCATTGCTAGTGCGTTAGCGCCTGGCATTGTGTCGCAAAATAGAAAGTTCTTCCTTGCAAGCACTAAGAGCTTAATGTCTCTCTCTGTGTGATTGTTATCAATCTCACATCTACCATCATCAAGAAACCGAGTCATGTTTTCCCAATGCTTGATGACATATTCCATTGCCCTGCCAAGATGAGATTGTGGTAGAACCTTTGGATAATACTCCTCTAGCCACTCCTTGTACTCATCCATAATCGGTTTTGATTCTTTCTGCCGAAGCGCAAGGCGTTGCTCAGGCGACATCTCTTCTTCTTTCGCCTTTCTTTCAATCCGGTAGAGTTTTTTATAGACCCGCATAGCATGAGCGGCTAACCCATTCTTTTTGGTCGCCTTGGTGATCTCTTCAAATTTCCTGCGGGCATGAAGGTTGCACGCAATGATCGTAACGCCGGTATTTTCTAATTGGTCGAATATAGGGCTTGCATCAGTATGAAGCTTGCCAGTCCACCCTTGAAACCATTCTACTAGAAACTCACTGTGGTCACTTGGCGTATAGGCAAACAGGATAACCTCACGACCAGGAGCACCACCTCGCATGCAATGAATCAGTGACTTAGTTTGTGGCCGTCGACCAGGCTCTTTTAAGACTTGTAATTTAGTCGCGTCACAACTTGCTATTTCATAATCCAGCAGCTCATCCTTCAATAGATTATAAATCGGCTGTAAAGGTTTAGTCAGCTCAATAAACCAACGTGACATAGTTTGCCTGGATAGATTGACGCCGTATTGTGAGCGTAGTTGTTTTTCTAAATGATAAAAGGGTTGTCTATCCCTGATTTTACTAGACACTAAATGCGCTAGTAATGATTCAGACGCCTCGGCCTTAGGTAGGATATGTAAAGGCTTAGGTGCAACCGTAACACCACCTTGCTCGCAATCACAGCCTAGTTTTTCACGGCGCTCTTCAATCATTTCAAAGACAGCTGGTTTGTAGTTCAGTATTTTTTTAGTCTCAAAACCCATTGGGCATTTTTCTTTACCGCAAGGACAAATACGCTGGTCATCAGGTACTGGAATGATTCTCACCGTCACAGGTAATTCATTCTTGACCTTCTTCTTACGTTTGTGAGAAGAGACAACAACTGCTTCATCATCTTCTTGATCCTCCGGTGTTGAGAGATCACCGAAGAGTGGCAACTGATCTTCTATGTAGCGCTCAGATTTACTAACAAAATGCTGTCGTTGGAGCTTAGCAAATTGTATCTTCAAATGATCATAAGCCTCGGCATACTGTTCAACACGAGCATGTTCTATTTCAAGCTTATGACAAAGCTTTTCATTTATTCCGACTTGTTGATAGAAAAGCTCACTAGGGACTGTTTGCATTGCGTTTCTCATTCAAGTAACTACTGCAAAGTGTACCATGACATTTTAAGTGCAATATTTTCTTCCTCAGGCGCTTGGTTAGCGCATATTACTTTTTTGGGGTAGCTGGTCATTGTGATGTTTTCTTTTCAACTCCTAGCGGATCTCACAAAGCCTGGGCTAAGGATATAAAACAAGCATTAAAATCACGTGTAAAATCAAAAAACACAGAAAAAACCTGTCAAGACTTTTTTTGCCATTTTAGTAAAAAAACTCGGGAGAGACTTTGGGTAATGACTTTTGCTTCATCCAGTTTAAACCTGACAATAACCAGCTTAACTGATCTTGGGTCAACTCGATAGTCTCATCTGCTTCGCTAGGGAACTTCAGCTTACCTTTTTCTAATCGTTTGTAGCAAAGCCAAAAACCATTTTGGTCGTACCAAAGTAATTTTATTTTATCGCGCTGCCTGTTACGAAAAAGAAATAGCTGGCCTGAGCTTGGGGTCATTGAGAGATGATCGGCAATCAGCATTACTAGGCCATCAATCTGTTTTCTAAAGTCCACAGGGGTACGATAAAACCAGATCGGTGTTTTCCAGTTCTGAAACATTAGCAAAGCCTCTGAATCAAAGACGCTAAGCTATCCTGGTCATAAAAGCTAATCTGTATGTGTGAGTTGACCTGCATGACAGCCACTGGTTGTGCTGGCTGCTCAGACACGCAAACAACCTTTGCTAGCGTTTTTTGCTGTTCTCTTCTCAAACGATAGAGAAACTGCGTGTAAGGTACGTTATTCTCTCGGCAGTATTTCGCTTTGGTTAACTTGCTTTGCTTAAAGTCGGAAAGGTGTTTTTCCCAATAAGCATCTGTGTAAGTAGCATTTTCATTTTCAGGATTTGTTGCTGACATACCGTTAGCTCCTTGTTACTATTTGCGGGAGCATACAGTCACATGAATTTAACTAGTTGACTAGGGTGTACTTGCTGGATCGCTTACAAATTTATTATCAATTGTCATCATAAATGATAAAGCTAAGTGTTTGGCATTCTCCAACATAACTCGAATTGATTTAATACGATGAGGATGAATTAACTCAAGGGTTTTTAGTTCATTAACAATGAAGTCATATAACTCACTACGTTGCTCTGGTGCTGGGCCTGCTTTTACTAAAACATCATGACACAACCAGTCTACTAACGTGTCAATAGAGCTTGATAAGTGCCCAGCTTGTCCTGCCTCTTTTACCGCCATGAATAACTGCTCTTCATGTAGCGCTTCATTACCTTTAGTAATTGCCTTGTAATACTTATTCTCTCGTTGGCTTAGATATGTGATAGAACTTTTTTTCCTATTTCTAAAGTAACGACGAACCTCAAGTAACTCATGGAGGGTGCTGCCTTTATATAATGTAGAAAATATAGCATAATATACACTTTAACTTGATTACGGATGGTGTTTGGATGTTAGCTAGAATTCTCTCTGATGAAAATAATGAATTAACTATTGAGCTCAAGCTTCCACTAAAAGGATCCATGCTTGAATGTGAGGATGCAATTCTTGACGGCCTTAATGAGGTTGGAACATTAGCCACTGAAAAAGCTTTAAGTAAGTTTGATGCAGATGGCTCTCCTATCCATGTTGGAAAAATAAAGCTAACAGCACGAAGTAGAGATGAAGCAAATTACCAAACGCCTTATGGAGTTGCTCGAGTTAAGCGTTATGTTTATCAAACCTCTAAAGGCGGGAAGATCTTTTGTCCTTTAGAAGATAAGGCTAGAATTATCCAAGGATCAACACCGCGATTTGCAAAAATAATCTCACATAAATACTCAAACTTACCTGCTCCTAGTGTTATTGATGATCTCAAGGTCAATCATAACCGTAAAATCTCACATTCATACTTGCAACGGGCAACTGATTTTGTTGGCGGTATTGCACAAGCCAAAGAGGCTGAGTGGGAATATGAAGAGCCAAAGCTTGATGCAGGCATTGAGATGCTAAGTATTAGCTTAGATGGTGCATATGTTCTCACCGTTGATGATGGTTATAGAGAGAGCATGGTTGGAACTATTTCCATGTATGATAAGCATGGTGCACGCCTGCACACAACCTACGTTGCAGCATCACCAGAATATGGAAAAGATGAATTCTTTAATAGGCTTGAAAAGGAAATAAAGCTGAAAAAGAAATATTACCCTGATGCTAAAACAATTGGCGTTGCTGATGGAGCAAAAAATAATTGGCCATTTCTAAAAAAACATACTGATACGCAAATTTTAGATTTTTGGCATGCAACTGAATATCTCGGCGAAGCATCAAAGGCAGTATTTACCAAAAAATCTGAAAGAGATGAGCGTGATGTTTGGCTCGAAGAGAGATGTCATGACTTAAAGCACAAGAAAGGTGCGGCGGGTGCTGCCTTTATATAATGTAGAAAATATAGCATAATATACACTTTAACTTGATTACGGATGGTGTTTGGATGTTAGCTAGAATTCTCTCTGATGAAAATAATGAATTAACTATTGAGCTCAAGCTTCCACTAAAAGGATCCATGCTTGAATGTGAGGATGCAATTCTTGACGGCCTTAATGAGGTTGGAACATTAGCCACTGAAAAAGCTTTAAGTAAGTTTGATGCAGATGGCTCTCCTATCCATGTTGGAAAAATAAAGCTAACAGCACGAAGTAGAGATGAAGCAAATTACCAAACGCCTTATGGAGTTGCTCGAGTTAAGCGTTATGTTTATCAAACCTCTAAAGGCGGTAAGATCTTTTGTCCTTTAGAAGATAAGGCTAGAATTATCCAAGGATCAACACCGCGATTTGCAAAAATAATCTCACATAAATACTCAAACTTACCTGCTCCTAGTGTTATTGATGATCTCAAGGTCAATCATAACCGTAAAATCTCACATTCATACTTGCAACGGGCAACTGATTTTGTTGGCGGTATTGCACAAGCCAAAGAGGCTGAGTGGGAATATGAAGAGCCAAAGCTTGATGCAGGCATTGAGATGCTAAGTATTAGCTTAGATGGTGCATATGTTCTCACCGTTGATGATGGTTATAGAGAGAGCATGGTTGGAACTATTTCCATGTATGATAAGCATGGTGCACGCCTGCACACAACCTACGTTGCAGCATCACCAGAATATGGAAAAGATGAATTCTTTAATAGGCTTGAAAAGGAAATAAAGCTGAAAAAGAAATATTACCCTGATGCTAAAACAATTGGCGTTGCTGATGGAGCAAAAAATAATTGGCCATTTCTAAAAAAACATACTGATACGCAAATTTTAGATTTTTGGCATGCAACTGAATATCTCGGCGAAGCATCAAGGGCAATATTTACCAAAAAATCTGAAAGAGATGAGCGTGATGTTTGGCTCCAAGAGCGATGTCATGACTTAAAGCACAAGAAAGGTGCGGCAGGTAGAATACTTGCTGAGCTTAAAGAGCATGTAAATAAAAAACTGAATAAATCGCTTAGAGAAAAGCTAGAAGGAACAATTACGTATTTTGAAAATAATATTAAAGAAAAGCGAATGTCGTATCATAATTTGATTAAGCAGAATGCACCAATTGGCTCTGGCGTCACTGAAGCAGCATGTAAAACAATTGTTAAACAAAGATTAGGCGGATCAGGAATGCGCTGGAAAGACAAGGGAATGAAAATTGTTTTATGCTTGAGAACACTAGTAAAGACTAAAGGAAGATGGGATCAGTTTTGGGAGAAGGTTAATGATTTTGGCGTGCCAGCAGTAATATAGCCTACATTATATAGAGGCAGCACCCGGTGCGGCAGGTAGAATACTTGCTGAGCTTAAAGAGCATCTAAATAAAAAACTGAATAAATCGCTTAGAGAAAAGCTAGAAGGAACAATTACGTATTTTGAAAATAATATTAAAGAAAAGCGAATGTCGTATCATAATTTGATTAAGCAGAATGCACCAATTGGCTCTGGCGTCACTGAAGCAGCATGTAAAACAATTGTTAAACAAAGATTAGGCGGATCAGGAATGCGCTGGAAAGACAAGGGAATGAAAATCGTTTTATGCTTGAGAACACTAGTAAAGACTAAAGGCAGATGGGATCAGTTTTGGGAGAAGGTCAATGATTTTGGTGTGCCAGCAGCAATATAGCCTACATTATATAGAGGCAGCACCCCTCATGGATGATGTGAAAATGATCTCTGTGGTAAGGAACATCTGGCATTACAAGTTTATGTCCAGCATACAAACCACTGCCATCGTCACCATAAACAGCCTCTGGTAAAAAATGTTTTTTCTTCAGCTCTAGTAAATTTCTTGCCCACGTATCTCCATCACGTGTGTCTTCTAGGCGAAGCAAATAACAATATAAAGAACGGATATCGGTTCCAGAAAGAATTGGTTTATTAAGGTGAAACTTTTCATCATTAGCTACTAGTTTGGCTTGGCTTAAGTCTTCCTGAGAATTAATCTTCTCCGCTCTTTGAATCGCAACAGCTGCAATGTTATGAATTCCACCTTGAGAGATCTCATAGTCTAAACAAACACTTAAAAATCTACGTATACCCCTAAATGAGCAGCGAGAAAAAAGCAGTAAGCAAACAACCATAAGAGAAATATACTGCTTGGTTACTGGTATATAGTACAAAACCTTATGTGCATCATTAGTCGCGTCTGTTTCTGAGAAAGCACTATCAATTGCATTCACCAATTTATTTTTTTGCTTATGCACAAACTTACGGCTAACATCATTTTGTTCTGCCAGCTTAGAAACTGACTTATCTTTTTTTAACGCTCTTAAAGCAAGTTCTTTTCTATCGTCTGCATTCATTAACTTAGCGGCACTGTTTGTTGTTGACATGATCAGCCTCACTCTTTTACTTTCATTATTGACTTGGATGCGAGAATATATGGCAAGATAAGCCATAATTACCAATCCGTGAAATACTATACTGTATGTATGCTCAATACCTGACCATCTAATCTGATACCCAGAAATGAACAAGGCCATATTTGGTTACCACTGTTCAGTATTATAGCTGCAGCAATTGGTGGATTTATTGGAACCTGGATCAGACTAAACTCCGAAAGAAGCAAGCATCTTTTTAATCACAAAATGACTATATATATTAAATTAATAGAAAGTTACCGAAACGTTATTATTAGTAAGAGTAATCAAGAATCTCGTCAAAAGTATGTATCATCACAAGAGCAAGTAAAGCTGATAGCCAATAGAGAAGTTATTATGATCAGTAAAAAGTTTTATAATGCTAGCCCGGAAGACCAACCTCAATTAATGGAGCAATTGATTGATGCAATGAGGAAGGATTTTGTTAGATGTCAACTAGCTTTGCGGTAAGCGCCAACTAGGATTGCAGATTTAGGGCAAAAAATTATTTTTTCGATAGAGCGTTATTTTGTCTGTAAAAACCAACTTCAGTACTTAGAAAAACCTTTAAAATTCTAAATGGCACTCTATTGTACCTGTCTCATCGCATAATATCTTAAATTAATTATGCTAATCAATCTAAAAAATTATTTATACCTCAAATTTTTCTCCTCTCAAAATAAATTATTAACTTTTAGGTAATAGCAATTATATCTCGTTAATAAGAACAAGAATGATCTATCCTAAAACCCTATGAAGCCTTATTATTCACTTCAACTTAAGTATCTAGGTGATCCGCTCCACTGGTCATCAATTTCCACTAAAACAGCTGATACGAGCCTTAGGCACGATTCAGTATTAGGGAAAATTCCAACTGTATGCGTCCTTCTTTTTACCTCTCTGTTTACGCGCTCAGCTATGTTACTGGTTCTTAATCTTTTTTGATGCGGCCTGTCAAAGTTCATCACTACTAAGCCCTCCGGTATATTCACTTCCAACCAAGAAGAAAGCTCTGGTGCTGTTTGCTGATATTTATCTACCGCCATAGCCAATAGTCTTTCCGACTCATGAATGTTTGAGGCATTAAATATAGCTGTAATCTCCTCAGCTACTGGTTCCTTCATTGAGCGCTTTGGTATGTGAGCCTGAGCATTTTGCTGCAAATGAAATTGGCAGCGTTGCCAAGGAACACTGGGGAACACAGCTCTTCTAGCGGCTTTTAGGCCAGTATGAGCGTCGCTAGTAATCAACTCAATACCATGTATACCTCGCTCAACCAACTGCTGAAGAAAATCACGCCAATGTACCTCAGCCTCTGATAACGCAACAGAAACACCTAGCACTGTTCTCTTGCCGGTTGATTCATCAAAGCCATAGGCTATCAATACCGCACAGTCTTGTACTGTGCCGCTAGTGCGCACCTTCTCATAACGTGCATCTAGCCAAAGATATTTTATCTTTCCTAACGGCTTATTTCGCCATTTCTTTAAATCTTCATCCAACAATTTAGCGCAACGGCTTACCTCTGTGCTTGAAATATCTGTTCCACAGAGTTGCTTTAGCACCTTTTCAACTTTGCGCGTGGAAACCCCATGCACATACATTTCAGCGACAGCCAGCTTAAGCGCTCTATCAGAGCGTACACCTCGCTCTAAGACTGATGGATAGAAGGCTTCATTGGAGTCTCTAACCTGCGGTATCTGTAGCTCAAGCTGACCTTGACCTGTGTTAATTAACCTTGGTTTAAAGCCGTTCGCATATCCGTTTCTATCGCCAGTTCGCTCATAAGGACTGGCATTTAAATGGCGCTCCCTTTCTATTAACATAGCCTCATTCATCAACCTGGAGACAAGCTTAGGTAAAGCTTCAAACCCCTCCATCGCTAAAACATGTATGGCTTCTTCGATTAAGTTCTCATTTTTATAGCAGCTCATTGTCATTCCTCTTTTTTGGTTAAGTTTACCTTAAAAGGAATTTCTAATCTGACTGAGTCGCCTGCTTATTTTCAGCAAGTCAATGGAATTTACAGAAAGGATGGCGCACTAGCCTAAAACATGTATGGCTTCTTCGATTAAGTTCTCATTTTTATAGCAGCTCATTGTCATTCCTCTTTTTTGGTTAAGTTTACCTTAAAAGGGGTGCTGCCTCTATATAATGTAGGCTATATTGCTGCTGGCACGCCAAAATCATTGACCTTCTCCCAAAACTGATCCCATCTGCCTTTAGTCTTTACTAGTGTTCTCAAGCATAAAACGATTTTCATTCCCTTGTCTTTCCAGCGCATTCCTGATCCGCCTAATCTTTGTTTAACAATTGTTTTACATGCTGCTTCAGTGACGCCAGAGCCAATTGGTGCATTCTGCTTAATCAAATTATGATACGACATTCGCTTTTCTTTAATATTATTTTCAAAATACGTAATTGTTCCTTCTAGCCTTTCTCTAAGCGATTTATTCAGTTTTTTATTTAGATGCTCTTTAAGCTCAGCAAGTATTCTACCTGCCGCACCTTTCTTGTGCTTTAAGTCATGACATCTCTCTTCGAGCCAAACATCACGCTCATCTCTTTCAGATTTTTTGGTAAATACTGCCTTTGATGCTTCGCCGAGATATTCAGTTGCATGCCAAAAATCTAAAATTTGCGTATCAGTATGTTTTTTTAGAAATGGCCAATTATTTTTTGCTCCATCAGCAACGCCAATTGTTTTAGCATCAGGGTAATATTTCTTTTTCAGCTTTATTTCCTTTTCAAGCCTATTAAAGAATTCATCTTTTCCATATTCTGGTGATGCTGCAACGTAGGTTGTGTGCAGGCGTGCACCATGCTTATCATACATGGAAATAGTTCCAACCATGCTCTCTCTATAACCATCATCAACGGTGAGAACATATGCACTATCTAAGCTAATACTTAGCATCTCAATGCCTGCATCAAGCTTTGGCTCTTCATATTCCCACTCAGCCTCTTTGGCTTGTGCAATACCGCCAACAAAATCAGTTGCCCGTTGCAAGTATGAATGTGAGATTTTACGGTTATGATTGACCTTGAGATCATCAATAACACTAGGAGCAGGTAAGTTTGAGTATTTATGTGAGATTATTTTTGCAAATCGCGGTGTTGATCCTTGGATAATTCTAGCCTTATCTTCTAAAGGACAAAAGATCTTCCCGCCTTTAGAGGTTTGATAAACATAACGCTTAACTCGAGCAACTCCATAAGGCGTTTGGTAATTTGCTTCATCTCTACTTCGTGCTGTTAGCTTTATTTTTCCAACATGGATAGGAGAGCCATCTGCATCAAACTTACTTAAAGCTTTTTCAGTGGCTAATGTTCCAACCTCATTAAGGCCGTCAAGAATTGCATCCTCACATTCAAGCATGGATCCTTTTAGTGGAAGCTTGAGCTCAATAGTTAATTCATTATTTTCATCAGAGAGAATTCTAGCTAACATCCAAACACCATCCGTAATCAAGTTAAAGTGTATATTATGCTATATTTTCTACATTATATAAAGGCAGCACCCCTTAAAAGGAATTTCTAATCTGACTGAGTCGCCTGCTTATTTTCAGCAAGTCAATGGAATTTACAGAAAGGATGGCGCACTAGCGATACAGAATAGTAGCGCGCGCTGCGGGCTAATCGCTGCTGATAATTTTTATTAAGCCAACTTAAATCAATCGTTAAAACACCTAGGGATTCAATGGCTTGTAACTTCTTAATTAACAGCAGGATACCCTCTACTGAAGGTACACCAGGTGTTTGCCTAAGCTGCCATAAAATAGAGCGTCTATTATTAACCTTGAGTAACACATCAAGCTTTTCCCTAACGGTATTCTTCAGCACATTTAAAAAATTTGATTCTATCTCTCGACGAGCAAGGTCACGGTATTTACCAACAAGACGACGCAAGGTTGATAAAGCTGGTTGCAAAATACCTTTTTCTTTCAGAAAGCACTGCACCTTAGAAACGAGCAAAGTAATCTGATCAGTTTGTCTTGCTTGCTTAATGAGATAGTCAGCCAACTCTTCTTGATTGCTAGCAGTATACTCTTTTACCGCGAGGTAGGTTTTGATCTTGTGTTGATGTCGTTGAATAACTCGACGATTAAGCTGATAAGACTGCATGAGGTCAGAAGGTAAACTAAGCTGATTACTTACGTAGTGGAGCAAGACGGTATCTAATTCTAAGGGAACTTGCTTAGGCAGGTAGTTACGGGTTCTAACAAAAGCAAGCTGGTAAGCAAAACCTAATTGGTTTTCGGGAGTTTTACATTGGCGAATAACTTGACTGTCCTGAAGAGTTAATTTTCCTAAAGTAATAATTTCCTTACGAACTAAAATTGGGTTCTGATCAAGTAGTTTCATTTTTAAGCATCCAAAAAACGTAGGTTTTCTTTACACGCGAGTCGATTGCCTTTTCCCGCCCAAACCCGTAAGATTCTTGCCTAAGAAAGGTGTCTAGTTTTCAATATTAATGAATTTAATAACACTATTGAGTTACCAGACAAAAATAGACCAACTGGAGCAACAGCCCACCCATGAAAGCAGGCTATGCGCGTATCTCAACCGCTGACCAAAACCTGAGCTTGCAAGAAGATGCCTTGAAAACTGAGGGGTGCCAACGCATCTATAAAGATATTGCCAGTGGTGCCCGTACTGCCAGGCCGGGGCTAGAAGAAGCCCTGGCTTATTTACGAGAAGGGGATCTCCTAGTGGTTTGGAAGCTTGATCGGTTAGGCCGCTCTGTGCCTCACCTCATTGACACCATTCAAACCTTAAACCAACAAGGGATTGGCTTTAAAAGCTTGCAGGAAAATATTGATACTACCACCAGTGGTGGTAAGCTAATCTTCCATATTTTCAGTGCCTTAGCCGAGTTTGAGCGAGACCTGATTCAAGAGCGAACACGCGCTGGACTCAAAGCCGCTCGTGCTCGGGGACGTTTAGGAGGACGACCACCTCTATTACAGGAACATCAGGTCAAAAAAATGCTGGAACGTTATGATGAACAGAAGATAACCGTTGCAGAAATTTGCAAGATTTATGGGATTAGCCGGCCTTCTTTTTATAATTACCTGAAGAAACGAAAACGGGCGATTGCTTAGGAATAAGCCAGTTCTACCAAGTTATCCACAGATCAGGCGCTTTTTTACAAGAAATTCCTTAGTACCCTCATACCGCAATAAGCAAATTTTTTTAATGTGTTCGTAACCCATAGGTAAGATTCTGCTCGTGATGTAGCTTCAAAGGTAAGCTGGGTTGATGAGGATAGAAATTGCTCAATCTGGGCAAGTGTGTTTAATTCTATGTCGTTCATATTGATATTCATCCATATAGGATGAACGATCACGCAACAACTTCAGGCCCACTTTGCATTGGAAAGTGGGGGCTATTTCAGGCTCATCTTGCATTGGAAGAGACTGCGAATTGCTAGATCAGCCAGTTTATGGCAAATTTGATCAGTTTGGTTTATCAAAGACCGCTACTGTACCCTGGTTTTAACCAATAAATTTTGTTCTTTAAAAATTAGTTTAAATTTCAATAAGTTACATCATAGCTTAAAAATATCGGATAAAAAGGTTTTTTTTAAGCTAAGTGCTTGTTGTAACTATCAAATTTTACACTATAATTAGGGTTAACTGCCGCACAGGCAGCTTAGAAAGCGTTTTAGAGATAGCGGTTCTAATTTTTCACTGTTAACTGCCGCACAGGCAGCTTAGAAACTGACGCTGCGGCTGTTATTAATCGCAATAAGATAGTTAACTGCCGCACAGGCAGCTTAGAAAAAGATGTTCATTGCACTTCAACAGTTTCTTCAAGTTAACTGCCGCACAGGCAGCTTAGAAAGAAAAGCGAAGATCGTAAAACTAATTTTTCTAGTTAACTGCCGCACAGGCAGCTTAGAAAAACTGCTAGCGTTAACTGCCGCACAGGCAGCTTAGAAATGCATAATAAGTGATTGTTAACTGCCGCACAGGCAGCTTAGAAAGGAAGTGCACGCTATGACGCAGTTAATTCGTTAACTGCCGCACAGGCAGCTTAGAAAACAATAGTTAAGACGATTAATCGCATTGTATTGTTAACTGCCGCACAGGCAGCTTAGAAATCGTGTGTTTTGTTAAGATAAGACTAGTTTAAGTTAACTGCCGCACAGGCAGCTTAGAAAGCTTTAATCGTACTGAACGGGCGTCCCGCATTGATGTTAACTGCCGCACAGGCAGCTTAGAAAGCACAGCACGATTAATACGGGACCAATACTAGATAATCAGATGCGTTAACTGCCGCACAGGCAGCTTAGAAAAAACAGCACAATTAATGCCGAATATGACAGCAGTTAACTGCCGCACAGGCAGCTTAGAAATTCCCTAAAGTCATCCAGCACTTGATTTGCTCGTTAACTGCCGCACAGGCAGCTTAGAAAACATAATTATAGCTTTATCACTAAGTAATTTCGTTAACTGCCGCACAGGCAGCTTAGAAATAGAGTCATTGAATCGTCATTATGACAAGCTAGTTAACTGCCGCACAGGCAGCTTAGAAATTAAATAAAGAGGGTTAACGTGTGTTGTCACTGTTAACTGCCGCACAGGCAGCTTAGAAAATTGTAAGATAACCCCCGACGGTAGTTTTTGAGTTAACTGCCGCACAGGCAGCTTAGAAATGTAATAACTCGTTTAATCAACGTTTCTTCAAGTTAACTGCCGCACAGGCAGCTTAGAAACAACATAGCCGTTAAATAAAGGGTTATCCGCTGTTAACTGCCGCACAGGCAGCTTAGAAAGCTTGATAAATACCCGCGGTTTGAATAGTAAAGTTAACTGCCGCACAGGCAGCTTAGAAAGACAATAGTAAACAACGCAACACAGGGTATTGGTTAACTGCCGCACAGGCAGCTTAGAAAGCTATGAAACGCTTGGGGTGGGTGCGGTGTCGGTTAACTGCCGCACAGGCAGCTTAGAAAATACGCCACCGAAGCCGCTAAACGTATGATGCGTTAACTGCCGCACAGGCAGCTTAGAAAGATTATGAATTTACCTTTAGCGTTGATTGGGTGTTAACTGCCGCACAGGCAGCTTAGAAATAAAAATCGCGTTTTAAAATCATCGATCAGGGGTTAACTGCCGCACAGGCAGCTTAGAAATAAATAGCGGTTTCTAAAATCAAGTTGAACTAGTTAACTGCCGCACAGGCAGCTTAGAAACAGTGCGAAGTCCGTACAGCCTTTGTTAGTTAGTTAACTGCCGCACAGGCAGCTTAGAAAATGTGCGTCAGGCATAATCGCTATTGAGTCTTGTTAACTGCCGCACAGGCAGCTTAGAAAATGCTTTAGATTCAATCGCGCTTACTAATTCGGTTAACTGCCGCACAGGCAGCTTAGAAACGGGAATGAAGGGGGTAACACGTTATGTGCGAGTTAACTGCCGCACAGGCAGCTTAGAAATAAATAAATAGCGGTTTCTAAAATCAAGTTGAGTTAACTGCCGCACAGGCAGCTTAGAAAAGACGAGAGCGTATTAATTTTTTATAATTTTAGTTAACTGCCGCACAGGCAGCTTAGAAAATCTATTGCATCAGCACCGTTAGCTGGACCTTGTTAACTGCCGCACAGGCAGCTTAGAAATCTCATGTTTTAATTAATTAATACATTAGCACGTTAACTGCCGCACAGGCAGCTTAGAAAAGAAGGTAGTTTTTGATAGCCGCCCGCAGCGCGTTAACTGCCGCACAGGCAGCTTAGAAATTTTACTTCTTCCGCTATAACGCGGTAAAAACGTTAACTGCCGCACAGGCAGCTTAGAAATAGTTGTGGCGTAATACGAGGACGTAAAGTGCGTTAACTGCCGCACAGGCAGCTTAGAAAGGCGTATCTAAACGCGGATGCAGTTTGAAACGGTTAACTGCCGCACAGGCAGCTTAGAAATGATTTAACTATTACGTGTGAATATAACGCGAGTTAACTGCCGCACAGGCAGCTTAGAAACATGATGACTACATTAGCTTTATATTGCTCAAGTTAACTGCCGCACAGGCAGCTTAGAAATGTGCAAATAAGTTGATTTAAATAGAGGTAGCGTTAACTGCCGCACAGGCAGCTTAGAAATCATAAAAATAGAATTAGCCATCGTGACGTTAGTTAACTGCCGCACAGGCAGCTTAGAAATCCTTTATCGTAGAAAGCTCGCAAATCACTAAGTTAACTGCCGCACAGGCAGCTTAGAAAGTTCAAATCCAACGATTGATCGTTAATGGATTGTTAACTGCCGCACAGGCAGCTTAGAAAGGCGCAACTTCTACGCTTACTGTCGTATCCGCGTTAAGTGCCGCACAGGCAGCTTAGAAAAGTAGACGCCGGAAATTATTTTATTGAGAAATGTTAACTGCCGCACAGGCAGCTTAGAAAAGGGTAATACTCTGGCTTCAATTTGTGAAAAAGTTAACTGCCGCACAGGCAGCTTAGAAACAATACTTAAAGATCGTGAACGCACGCTAAATGTTAACTGCCGCACAGGCAGCTTAGAAAGCAAATAAGATACGCAACGATAATGCTAACTTGTTAACTGCCGCACAGGCAGCTTAGAAAACATACCAAAGCCGCCAGTTTTAAACGCTTGTCTGTTAACTGCCGCACAGGCAGCTTAGAAATATTAATCCGGTCACCTCTAGGATTAATGGGGGTTAACTGCCGCACAGGCAGCTTAGAAAGATAGTCAACGCATTACTCAAAGCTTGAGTATGTTAACTGCCGCACAGGCAGCTTAGAAACGACGCACATGGGGGGTAAAGGGAGCATGGTAGGTTAACTGCCGCACAGGCAGCTTAGAAATATTATTAAAGACTCAATAGCGATTATGCCCGGTTAACTGCCGCACAGGCAGCTTAGAAAAGATGGTCAGCGTGTGGGTATTTTTGCTAAAAGTTAACTGCCGCACAGGCAGCTTAGAAATGTAATTCGCTGATAATTTGCTCATCGTAAATGTTAACTGCCGCACAGGCAGCTTAGAAATTTAGTTCTTGGGTAGCAGGTTATTCTCAATCGTTAACTGCCGCACAGGCAGCTTAGAAATTTACGCTATTGCCTGTTCAAAATAATGGGAAGTTAACTGCCGCACAGGCAGCTTAGAAATGTGGATGAAGCCGGTATATTGCGTGTTGTTCGTTAACTGCCGCACAGGCAGCTTAGAAAGGAGAAAGGGGTTTACGTGGGTAGACATAAGAGTTAACTGCCGCACAGGCAGCTTAGAAACTATAAAATATTCCTGCGCTGAATCCCATTCAGTTAACTGCCGCACAGGCAGCTTAGAAAAAACCATAACGCCCGTTGGCAAAACGGTGATCGTTAACTGCCGCACAGGCAGCTTAGAAATCACCATCATTGAGTGCCCAGCTCATGCAAATGTTAACTGCCGCACAGGCAGCTTAGAAAAAAAGCGGCCGCTACAAAACCGACAAATCGATGTTAACTGCCGCACAGGCAGCTTAGAAAAGATAATAGTAGTAGCCGGTGCACCATCAGGTGTTAACTGCCGCACAGGCAGCTTAGAAATCGTTCATGTTGTCTAAATTAACCGCATTTTCGTTAACTGCCGCACAGGCAGCTTAGAAATCTAAGTTTTGAGTTTTTACAAAACCTTGAGAGTTAACTGCCGCACAGGCAGCTTAGAAATCTTGAACTCCCGATACTTTCGGTTTAGTGTCGTTAACTGCCGCACAGGCAGCTTAGAAAAGATAATAGTAGTGGCGGGTGCTCCGTCGGGTGTTAACTGCCGCACAGGCAGCTTAGAAAGGTAATGAGCGCGTAAAATTCTACACAACCTTGTTAACTGCCGCACAGGCAGCTTAGAAAACTTGCGCACTTCCGGCTAAACTAGCCGATCGGTTAACTGCCGCACAGGCAGCTTAGAAAATCAGCCGGTGGTCGAGAATAATAAAATATTTGTTAACTGCCGCACAGGCAGCTTAGAAATCTCTTTGAGATAATTTATTATTGCGTCGAAGGTTAACTGCCGCACAGGCAGCTTAGAAAAGCGTGCGACGGTTTTTTCAAGTCTCGACGGGGTTAACTGCCGCACAGGCAGCTTAGAAATCAAGCTCAATAACTTGATATTAACCCAAGTTTGGCCATTTCACCCTGAAAATCAAAAATTTCAGCATTATTTTTAACTCAACCCATTGATTTTACTCGCCTAGTAACATGAATTCTCGGATGTAGTGACACATAATGTTAATAAGGGGTTGCATGGGCTGGTAAGGTGATGAGAGTATTGAGTTATGTATATTCGAACCTCTACACAAAAGAGTCCTCGGACAGGTGAGCCTTACGCAACCTACCGACTTGTTGATACTCATCGCACTGCTGACGGCAAAGTACGTCAAAGACTGATTTTAAATCTTGGTGCAAATTTTTCAGTAAAGAAGGACAGTTGGAAATTGCTAGCTGACCGTATTGAGGAAATTTTAACGGGCCAAGGCTCGTTAATTTCAATACCAGCGCATCTAGAAAAACAGGCTCAAATGTATGTAAAACGCATTCGTGCAAAGCGTGCAGAAGAGAATGAGACAAGCATTACTCTCAATTCAGTAAGCGCGGTAGAACCTGACTTTAAAACAGTGGATGTTAACTCCATTGAGAGCGCGGACATACGCCACGTTCGAGCTGAGGCGTTGGGCTTACATGCTGCTAGGCAATTACAACTTGAAGAATTGTTCAGGGCTGTGGGCTTTAATCAAAAACAATGTTACCTGATGATTGCTACCATCATTGGGCGGCTAGTTGCTCCAGGAAGTGATTTGAGTACGCACTATTATTTAAGCAATCAAAGTGCGCTAGATGAATTACTGGGTACTGATTTCTCAGAACTATCACTCAAGAAATTCTATAAGACTGCTGATGAGTTACTTAAACATAAACAAGTGATTGAAGATCAATTATTTGAACGTGAGAAAAATCTGTTTAGTTTAAATCAGGTGATCACTCTCTACGATATAACCAATACCTACTTTGAAGGTCGCGCATTACAAAATGATCATGCACAGCATGGGCGATCAAAGGAGAAGCGGTCTGATTGTCCGCTTGTTTCTTTAGGTCTTGTGCTGGATGGATCAGGGTTCCCGCAACGGAGTGAATTCTTCAAAGGAAATGTTAGCGAGCCTAAAACATTACCCGAAATACTAACTGAGCTTCGTGCACAGCCAGAGGCAACAATTGTCCTAGATGCTGGTTTTGCAACTGAAGAAAATATTTCATGGCTTACTGAAAAAGGTTTCCATTATATCGTAGTCAGCCGTAGAGCATTGCCTGATGTCGATGAAACCATTGATAAAGTGCTAGTAAAAGAATCAGTAAATAATACGGTTACAGCGCAATTAATTAAAGATACTGAAGCAAATGAAGTCTTACTGTACTGCCATTCTCAGGCTAAGGAAGAAAAAAGCTTAAATATGATTAGTAAGGCTGAGACTCGTTTCGAAGAGGAATTAATTAAGTTAGCTAATGGACTCACTAAAAAAACCGGAATGAAAGCAATTGAGAAAGTAACCTTGCGTTTAGGTCGAATAAAAGAGCGCCATAAACGTGTTTCAGGTCGATACACTATCACGCTTGATTCAGAGGCTGATAAGGTTACGAAAATCAGTTGGAGTAAAGTTAACTCTGAGAATCTGGGTGCATATTGTTTGCGTAGTAACAGAATGGATTTAGATGAAAAAACAATTTGGAGAATTTATACAACTCTAACTGACGTTGAATCGGCATTCAGATCATTAAAATCAGAGTTAGGCCTGCGTCCTATCTACCATCAAAAGCAAGAGCGAGTTGATGCCCATCTGTTTATTAGTATTCTTGCTTATCACTTACTACACACTATTCGCCATCAACTTAAATTGCAGAACATTGATAGTAGCTGGCAAACTATACGGCAGATTTTTAGCACTCAGGTTCGTATCACTACTACAATGCAGCTTGAAAATAATAAATTGCTTTCTATTAGAAGAACCTCTAAGGCAACTCCAGAGCAAGTTGTGATCTATAAATCGTTAGGCATGAATTCAGAACCTGGGGACACTGAAAAAACAATTTGTTAAGTTGTAGTGACCCTAAACGTTTTTTTAAAACGTAAGTCATTGATTTGGATAGGTTTAATTGTAGAACGGACAAAGTTGGGTGTAGACTTTGATTTTAAGGACCAGTATCTTATACTAAATTCGCGCTCATTGAGTAGCTAAAAATTAAGAGACTACGGGTTCATTAAAACGGTCGTTTTTTCGAACTAAGAAATTTAAAGGTTTGCAAGTATAACTATGAATATTTGGTTACCACTGTTCAGTATTATAGCTGCAGCAATTGGTGGATTTATTGGAACCTGGATCAGACTAAACTCCGAAAGAAGCAAGCATCTTTTTAATCACAAAATGACTATATATATTAAATTAATAGAAAGTTACCGAAACGTTATCATTAGTAAGAGTAATCAAGAATCTCGTCAAAAGTATGTATCATCACAAGAGCAAGTAAAGCTGATAGCCAATAGAGAAGTTATTATGATCAGTAAAAAGTTTTATAATGCTAGCCCGGAAGACCAACCTCAATTAATGGAGCAATTGATTGATGCAATGAGGAAGGATTTCCAGTCAATTCGTAAATTTTGATTAAAATAAGAGTTGAGCGGTAGATTTGGTCCCTTTTAACCAGGATTCCGGCCGGACCTCAAAAGCAGGGGGAGTAGGGGAGTAAAACGCCAGTAAAAATAGCCCCCCATAAGCGACCTTATAGGGCAATGTGTAGAAATAGTGCAGCTAATTAAGTTATGCTTAAAAAATGCCTGTTCATTGACGACTGTTCTGGTTCAACCACGTTCTTTTTCAATCTATTACCTTGGGCAAATAAAGCGCTATTATTATTGGAGATAGAGCCTGGTTGTTCTATCTGCACTTGTTCTTGAAGCGAATCTATAAGCTCAACGACTATTTCTGCACTAGTGGTATGCTCATATCTGCTCTTACGACAGGATAGATCTGGTCTTCGCTGATCCAATAAAGCATCCAATAAAATTGGATTTTTATAGGTTGATTTGTTAACAGCTGTTCGCAAATAATCTAAGCCGCTAGAACTCTGAAAAAGCGTTTTTAGATAAGCGCTTTTTCTGGGTTCATCATCCTCAATTAATGCTATTGCTTCCATGATAATTGAGTCAACTATCTTCGTCGGCATTGCCTCAAATAAATCCTTATTTAATCTGCCATCTCGTATCGCGGAAAGCTGACCTATATTCAGATATTTACATAGGCTGTAAAGTGATGATGTTTCAGCTTGATCCTTCATTAAATAGGTTTTTGCAAATTGGTGGATTTCTTCAGATCTACTCTGAGCTACTTCAGTAAATACGTTTTGCTGATAGTGAGCCTCCTTTAAAATAAAAGCTCTATAGCAGAATACCTTATCCTCAAAGTTCATTGAATCGACTAGTGACTTATTTCGTAGCTTTTTGTTTGGATCATCTAAACCATGAGAAACATTAAGTGAGGTTAATAAATAATCATCGAGTTTTTTGTGATTATTCTGTGAGATTATTAAAGAAGATCCATCAGTCTGGTGAATCTGATTTTCAAGATCTGAAATAAGCGCGTCTGGAGCAACTATGAGCGCCAATGCACTGCAGCCTTCAAACGCCCCATCACCCAGACTCGTGACGCTATTGGACAGCGTAATGGATTGCAAACTGCTGCAGCCTTCAAACGCCCAATGACCCAGGCTCGTGACGCTATTGGGCAGCGTAATGGATTGCAAACTGCTGCAGCCAGAAAACGCCCCATCACCCAGACTCGTGACGCTATTGGGCAGCGTAATGGATTGCAAACTGCTGCAGCCTTCAAACGCCCAATCACCCAGGCTCGTGACGCTATTGGGCAGCGTAATGGATTGCAAACCGCTGCAGCCATAAAACGCCCCATCACCCAGACTCGTGACGCTATTGGGCAGCGTAATGGATTGCAAACTGCTGCAGCCAGAAAACGCCCAATCACCCAGACTCGTGACGCTATTGGGCAGCGTAATGGATTGCAAACTGCTGCAGCCATAAAACGCCCTTAAACCCAGGCTCGTGACGCTATTGGGCAGCGTAATGGATTTCAAACTGCTGCAGCCTTCAAACGCCCAATCACCCAGGCTCGTGACGCTATTGGGCAGCGTAATGGATTTCAAACTGCTGCAGCCTTCAAACGCCCCATCACCCAGACTCGTGACGCTATTGGGCAGCGTAATGGATTGCAAACTGCTGCAGCCTTCAAACGCACTTAAACCCAGACTCGTGACGCTATTGGGCAGCGTAATGGATTGCAAACTGCTGCAGCCTTCAAACGCCCAATCACCCAGGCTCGTGATCTCATCTATGATTTCAATTTTCTTTATATGTTCTTTTTTTGTAATACTATTCCAATTGCATTGTTCGACACGCTCTGGTTGTTTTTTTTGATCGGACAGGTAAGTAACTCTAACTTGCATATTTATCATTCTCATTTAATCCAAATAATGCGTTTAGAATAACTTATAGAAATTATCTGTTTATTTAGAGTAACAGAAAGGGTATGGGGATTATTTCTTAGGTAGAAAACACTGTAGGTAATATAGCACACCATAACCAGCGTTATCGGGGGTTGGGCAGAATCTATTCAGAAAAGGCCATTATTACCCCTCATAATGAACCTTACAGGGAGTTATCATTTATTGGCGAAATTGGTGGCACTATTGTATAGTGCGGCATTATTTTTTAACCTCGACTCAAAGTGGTTGGGCTAATTTTGGTATGAGTAAATAATGCACTTTAGTAAGTCTGTTTTCCTGACTAAGACAGATGCATATACATATTATATAGCTTGCTTATGACACACGAGTCATTATTAATAGGTGTAACATGGCATTAAGTCATAAAAAACTGTTAAAAAAACATCAAAAGAAACAAAAAAAGAAAATTAAGAAAAAACACAGTATTATAAAAGTTAATAACATACCAGAGTACCGTGACCCCCTTGACCCCTTATCCCCTGAAATTGATGGGTATGAGAAGGTGGAGATGGAGAAAGATGCAATGATGGTGCTGTATGATGGTGAAACAATAGGGGTAGGTGATTATATTGAGGTGAAGGACACGTATATTGAGCAGGACACTCAAGAGAATTTAAAAGGACATCGTGCGTGTATTATAGCCTTTCAACCACTTGAGGAGTTAATTCTGGTTGAATGGGATCAAGAGACCTACCAGCGAATTCCTGAATCTACACGCAAGTGGTGTGAAGAATATGCTTCCGATCCAACTGGGCGAACTTATGCGTTTGTTTTTGATGATATTCAGTATTTTAAAAAATCCGAGCCACGAAATACTGCGGAAGATTCAACCAAGCAAGCCCACTTAACAAATACCGCAGATGATGCTTTATAACTTAAAAAGGAAGTGAAAGTTAATGAGAGTAAAACGGATTTTTAATATAAGCTTTATACTTGAGAGGCCATCACTGGTTTTTTCTATTATAAATCAAGCTGTTTTGCACGGTGAATCCAGCTTATGTTAGACCAAAAAAGCGAGACGTTACAGCTTAGTAAAATAGTTCCTCAGTTTTTACAAGATAACCCTGACAAGAAATATACAGCTCGTCAAATAGCTGAATGGATATTGGAACGTTATCCAAAACAATGTGAAATCAAACAAAAAAAAATGCAGGTTTATTCTGATAACCAGAAGGATAGATGTGATGTATTGCAGCAGATTGCTGCAGAAGTTGGGTCTGTAAGACCTTTGATGCAGAAAAAAAATCCTCAAATAAAAACAACAGAAGGAAGACCAAAAAAGTATTATTATACTCAATCTAACGACACCACTGAGATTGCTATTGCTGAGGGATTGATCTGTAAAGATAATGTTGTAAACACCGCTAGTCAGATTGATCAACAGCTAAAAGAGGCTGACCTATACCCTAAGCTAAGTGACTACTTAGAACTTGAGATGCAAGTGGTTAATACTCGAATCGACGAGAAAAAGTCTACTAACACACGTGAGACTGCAACAAATAAATGGCTTCATCCTGATATAGCAGGTATGAAAGATATGACAAAAGATTGGAATCCAACCATAAAGGAATGTGCCATACTCAGCGGGAGGGAGCTAACAAAGCTCTATTCGTTTGAGGTCAAGCTTTTAATTAATCGATCAAATGTAAGAGAATCCTTTTTTCAAACGGTGAGCAACTCCACGTGGGCGAATTTTAGCTATCTAGCTGCTGCCGAAATACAAGGTGATGAGACAATGCGTGGCTAGTGCGCCATCCTTTCTGTAAATTCCATTGACTTGCTGAAAATAAGCAGGCGACTCAGTCAGATTAGAAATTCCTTTTAAGGTAAACTTAACCAAAAAAGAGGAATGACAATGAGCTGCTATAAAAATGAGAACTTAATCGAAGAAGCCATACATGTTTTAGCGATGGAGGGGTTTGAAGCTTTACCTAAGCTTGTCTCCAGGTTGATGAATGAGGCTATGTTAATAGAAAGGGAGCGCCATTTAAATGCCAGTCCTTATGAGCGAACTGGCGATAGAAACGGATATGCGAACGGCTTTAAACCAAGGTTAATTAACACAGGTCAAGGTCAGCTTAAGCTACAGATACCGCAGGTTAGAGACTCCAATGAAGCCTTCTATCCATCAGTCTTAGAGCGAGGTGTACGCTCTGATAGAGCACTTAAGCTGGCTGTCGCTGAAATGTATGTGCATGGGGTTTCCACGCGCAAAGTTGAAAAGGTGCTAAAGCAACTCTGTGGAACAGATATTTCAAGCACAGAGGTAAGCCGTTGCGCTAAATTGTTGGATGAAGATTTAAAGAAATGGCGAAATAAGCCGTTAGGAAAGATAAAATATCTTTGGCTAGATGCACGTTATGAGAAGGTGCGCACTAGCGGCACAGTACAAGACTGTGCGGTATTGATAGCCTATGGCTTTGATGAATCAACCGGCAAGAGAACAGTGCTAGGTGTTTCTGTTGCGTTATCAGAGGCTGAGGTACATTGGCGTGATTTTCTTCAGCAGTTGGTTGAGCGAGGTATACATGGTATTGAGTTGATTACTAGCGACGCTCATACTGGCCTAAAAGCCGCTAGAAGAGCTGTGTTCCCCAGTGTTCCTTGGCAACGCTGCCAATTTCATTTGCAGCAAAATGCTCAGGCTCACATACCAAAGCGCTCAATGAAGGAACCAGTAGCTGAGGAGATTACAGCTATATTTAATGCCTCAAACAGGGTGCTGCCTCTATATAATGTAGGCTATATTACTGCTGGCACGCCAAAATCATTAACCTTCTCCCAAAACTGATCCCATCTTCCTTTAGTCTTTACTAGTGTTCTCAAGCATAAAACAATTTTCATTCCCTTGTCTTTCCAGCGCATTCCTGATCCGCCTAATCTTTGTTTAACAATTGTTTTACATGCTGCTTCAGTGACGCCAGAGCCAATTGGTGCATTCTGCTTAATCAAATTATGATACGACATTCGCTTTTCTTTAATATTATTTTCAAAATACGTAATTGTTCCTTCTAGCTTTTCTCTAAGCGATTTATTCAGTTTTTTATTTACATGCTCTTTAAGCTCAGCAAGTATTCTACCTGCCGCACCTTTCTTGTGCTTTAAATCATGACATCGCTCTTCGAGCCAAACATCACGCTCATCTCTTTCAGATTTTTTGGTAAATATTGCCCTTGATGCTTCGCCGAGATATTCAGTTGCATGCCAAAAATCTAAAATTTGCGTATCAGTATGTTTTTTTAGAAATGGCCAATTATTTTTTGCTCCATCAGCAACGCCAATTGTTTTAGCATCAGGGTAATATTTTTTTTTCAGCTTTATTTCCTTTTCAAGCCTATTAAAGAATTCATCTTTTCCATATTCTGGTGATGCTGCAACGTAGGTTGTGTGCAGGCGTTCACCATGCTTATCATACATGGAAATAGTTCCAACCATGCTCTCTCTATAACCATCATCAACGGTGAGGACATATGCACCATCTAAGCTAATGCTTAGCATCTCAACGCCTGCATCAAGCTTTGGCTCTTCATATTCCCACTCAGCCTCTTTGGCTTGTGCAATACCGCCAACAAAATCAGTTGCCCGTTGCAAGTATGAATGTGAGATTTTACGGTTATGATTGACCTTGAGATCATCAATAACACTAGGAGCAGGTAAGTTTGAGTATTTATGTGAGATTATTTTTGCAAATCGCGGTGTTGATCCTTGGATAATTCTAGCCTTATCTTCTAAAGGACAAAAGATCTTACCGCCTTTAGAGGTTTGATAAACATAACGCTTAACTCGAGCAACTCCATAAGGCGTTTGGTAATTTGCTTCATCTCTACTTCGTGCTGTTAGCTTTATTTTTCCAACATGGATAGGAGAGCCATCTGCATCAAACTTACTTAAAGCTTTTTCAGTGGCTAATGTTCCAACCTCATTAAGCCCATCAAGAATTGCGTCCTCACATTCAAGCATGGATCCTTTTAGTGGAAGCTTGAGTTCAATAGTTAATTCATTATTTTCATCAGAGATAATTCTAGCTGACATCCAAACACCATCCTTCATCATGTTAAAGTGTATATTATGCTATATATTCTACATTATATAAAGGCAGCACCCCTCAAACATTCATGAGTCGGAAAGACTATTGGCTATGGCGGTAGATAAATATCAGCAAACAGCACCAGAGCTTTCTTCTTGGTTGGAAGTGAATATACCGGAGGGCTTAGTAGTGATGAACTTTGACAGGCCGCATCAAAAAAGATTAAGAACCAGTAACATAGCTGAGCGCGTAAACAGAGAGGTAAAAAGAAGGACGCATACAGTTGGAATTTTCCCTAATACTGAATCGTGCCTAAGGCTCGTATCAGCTGTTTTAGTGGAAATTGATGACCAGTGGAGCGGATCACCTAGATACTTAAGTTGAAGTGAATAATAAGGCTTCATAGGGTTTTAGGATAGATCATTCTTGTTCTTATTAACGAGATATAATTGCTATTACCTAAAAGTTAATAATTTATTTTGAGAGGAGAAAAATTTGAGGTATAAATAATTTTTTAGATTGATTAGCATAATTAATTTAAGATATTATGCGATGAGACAGGTACAATAGAGTGCCATTTAGAATTTTAAAGGTTTTTCTAAGTACTGAAGTTGGTTTTTACAGACAAAATAACGCTCTATCAATGCGTGAACTTGAGCTGCTTTCTAGTTTACACGGCGTAGGTGTGATTTTAATTGATAAAGATAATCCACTAGAAAGTCAAATTATTATTTCTGCCAAAGAAAGGTATGAGGTTGATTGGAATAATGCTAACCGGTTGGCTGAAGTTAATAGTGATTTTAATAAATACATTAAGAGAGTAATACACGATAATAAAAAAATTAAAAACAATGAAGATGAATTATCTGGCGCATGGGGTATACCCGAAAAACAGCACCAATAAATTTATCACCCAAATATACTGCTGTCAGCAGATAAACAAAACTGAATAGGATAATGGACACGTGAAAGAAGGAGAGATTGAGAAAGAGTTAATCAAAAAACTCATTGATCTGAAATATCGCTATAGATCTGATATTAATAATAGAGCATTACTTGAGAAAAACTTTCGTGATCAGTTTGAATCGCTTAACCGCGTTAGATTAACTGACAATGAGTTTGAGCGGCTACTTGAACAAGTGATCACTGCAGATACTTACAAGGCTTCTCAAATATTGAGGGAAAATAATTACTTTGAGCGTGATGACGGCACGCCCTTCCATTATACCTTAGTTAACATAAAAGATTGGTGTAAAAACACCTTTGAGGTTATTAATCAGGTTAGACTCAATACTGACTATACCCATCATATTTATGATGTGGTATTGCTGATTAATGGCATTCCTGTTGTTCAGATTGAGCTAAAAAACCAACAAATTAGTCCTAGCAGAGCTATGGAACAAATTATCGAATATAAGAGCGACATTGGTAACGGTTATACCAGAACCTTAATGTGTTTTTTACAGATTTTTATTGTGAGTAATCAACATAATACTTGGTACTTCGCTAACAACAATCAGCGACATTTTGGTTTTAATCCTGAAACACGTTTTCTTCCTTTGTATCAATTTGCTGATAAAAATAATAAAAAAATTACACATCTGGAAACCTTTACTGAAAAGTTCCTAGCAAAATGTACACTTGGCCAAATGATTAGTCGATACATGGTTTTGGTCGATAGTGAGCAAAAACTAATGATTATGCGTCCCTACCAAATCTATGCTGTCAAGGCAATTATGGATTGTGTACATACAAACTGTGGTAACGGTTATATTTGGCATACGACTGGTAGTGGTAAAACGCTCACTTCATTTAAAGCGTCAACGCTACTCAAAGAAAACCCTGAGATTGAAAAATGCCTTTTTGTGGTTGATCGTAAAGATCTCGACAAGCAAACCGTTGAAGAGTTCAACCGTTTCCAAGAGGGCTGTGTAACCAGAAACACGCACACGGAAGATCTAGTAAACCGATTGCTTTCAAATGATTATTCTAATAAGGTCATTGTCACCACCATTCAAAAGCTTGGATTAGCCTTAAGTGGTAGCAATAAGAAGAATTATAAAAAGCAGCTTGAACCGCTTCGTCATAAGCGGATGGTCCTGATTTTTGATGAATGCCATCGATCACAGTTTGGTGATAACCAAGCGGCTATTAAGGAGTTTTTCCCCAACGCGCAGCTTTTTGGTTTTACGGGGACACCTATTTTTGAGAAAAACTCATCAAGCTATAAAATAGAGGGTGAGAAAAAAACCTTTAAAACCACAGAGGATGTCTTTGAGAAACGCTTACATGCTTATACGATTACTCATGCTATTGAAGACCGCAATGTACTCAAATTTCACTTAGACTACTATAAACCAAAGGGAAAGAATCCGCCTCAGCCAGGCCAAGCGATCACTAAGAAAGCGATTATTAACTCAATTTTTGATAAACATGATGCTGCTACTGCTAGCAGAAAGTTTAATGCTATTTTGGTCACCGCAGGAATTGACGAAGCAATTGAATATTTAGAGCTCTTTAAAACCCTACAGGAAGGGCGATTAACGACTCATCCTGAATTTAAACCATTAAACATAGCGTGTGTCTTCACTCCTCCAGCGGAGGGAAATAAAGATGTGAGACAGATGCAAGAAGATCTCGATCAAGAGCGGCGTGATAATGCAGTAGAACCTGAAAAGAAAAAACAAGCACTAATACAGATAATAGAAGATTATAATGCCAATTATGGCACGAATCATAAAATTACTGAGTTTACTCAGTATTACAGTGATGTGCAGAGTCGCGTTAAATCTCACGAGTTTCCTAACCGTGATCTGCCTGTATCCGTCTTATTTCAGCATGATGCTCATGCTGCGCTCTCTTTAGTTTACTGCGCCTGTGATGAGCGGATGGTAATTAATTCCGCTAGCGAAGGCATAGAATAGTTTTTTGTAATTCTGTCATATATATAATCGAAGACATTAACTGCTAGCTTTTTACATGTCTCAGTAATTGTAACCATTGTATCCTTAGCTTTCGTTCCTTCTTCACTCATAGTATGAAGGTGTACATCGCGCATTCTAGCCTGCTTCCGAGCCATCAACTCTGCTGGATTGTTATGTAGAGGAAGCTCTGGCTTTTCCAGCACTAACAATAGCTGCCTTTTCTTTTTTAAGGTGAGCTCAATTTGTTTATCTAGTTTCTCGTAGCCAGTGATTGTTGAGAATAACTCAGTAAACTCATTGGATAGCTTATCTATCTCATCTTGCCCTGGGTTCTTTTTATATTCAATGAGCTTATGATAATAATCCCAAAACCTATCCAAGAAGCTGTCAACAGAGTCTTGGTGCTTCTTAAAAATTGGCGTCAGCTTTTTATAATGCCTACCCTCATGAACCCAGCACAAGGCGAGTGATTCAGTAATGAGCTTAAACTGTGGCGCATCATCGGTAATGAGTGTTTCTATCGCATAAGGACTCTTTCTATATGTTGAGATAGCTGCCGCATCAGTAATCAGCTTTCTATATTTTGGAAATTTTTTATCACCTAATACCTTATCAAGAATAACTTCCAGCTCCTTACTGTTTAAGATAGTCGATGAGTGAAATACCTTTAAGCTTTCGATTACCTTGTGGGGTAAGTTCATAGTAGCCAGTAAATTAAAAGCGGCCTCATTTAATGTGAACCCAAAGTGGTCTTTGCTTAACATTTCAATGACGCTTAATCGACTTTTACTGGTCAGCGTAAAGTAAGCTGAATAATACTCATTACCCAATACATTAACATAACGGTTTTTCCCATCCTCTCTAGCGTTGGTGTCATCTAGGTGCTGGTAGTTCGTGGATTGTAAACCTGCCTTCACAACTTCTACCTTCTCGGGCTCAAGTATCGTAGGTGTTTTAATTGTGAAGCTATGGATGGTTGATTTACTAATATCTATGTTGGCGGTTTTATAAAATGTCTCAAGGCTTTCTAGCGTCATACCACCTTGAGTATTTAGGAAGCTTGTCCAGCTTTTAATAGTAGGGCCGAACTGGCCCTCATAACCAGTTGGCAGAGGTGCTGTATAGTGTTTGTTTTCAGAAGGGGAGTAATATTGTTGGCGCAAAAAAAGAGTGTTATTAGCAGCAATTTTTATATCCTGGATAAGTGTTTTCTTAGAGCCATTTGGCACAGCATCGCTGGGCAACGAATCTGGATTAATTGTTAGTGTCACTGTATTAGAGACTTCGAGATTTTTTTTACTAGATTTTGGCTTTCTAGTTTTATTGGTTTTATTTCCTTTTCTATCCTTCTCGGAGGAATGATCCTTGTCCTTGTTAGCGCGCGTTTGCTTTCTAACATTAGGCTTTCCTTGCTCACCTTTATATTTATTTAATGCGTTATTTAACGATTGCACCTTGTCTTCTAGCTTTATGATTTTCTCAGCCTGACTTTCACATACATTGCTAAAATCTGTTTCTAGTGCTGTTGGTGTAACAGTATTATTAAATCTCTCAATGAGATCGGCTAAAACTGATTTGTCAGGTTGTTTTTTCATAGGAAGAGTATACCACGGGTTTGAAAAGGTAAATTTTCCCCACACAGATGGCCGTACTGCTGAAATTATTTTTAAGCCATGAACCTGATCGATGAAAAAATAATCCGAGCATACAGCGTTGTTATAGAGCGCACATCATGCTTTTATGACACACGATGATTCCAATATAAAATTTCCAAATTTGCACGAAAAAGCTGTCAAGAACTTTTTGAATTATTTTCAAATCATGCTGATATTGAACGATACATCTGCCTCATAACCAGAAAATTGATATTCTGATTGTTGTTGAAATGTTACTGACAGGATTTAATGCGCCGTTTCTCAATACCCTGTATGTTGATAGAAACTTAACTTATCACCGTTTAATCCAAGCCTTTTCACGAACTAATCGTGTTATTAATGACACGAAGCCTTATGGGAATATCTTAGATTTTCGCCAACAGCAAGATGCAGTCAGTGATGCAATCGCTTTATTTTCTGGGGAAAGCTCACCGGAAGTAGTTAAAAAAATCTGGTTGGTTGATCCTGCTGAAACTGTTATTGAAAGGGTGCTGCCTCTATATAATGTAGGCTATATTGCTGCTGGCACGCCAAAATCATTGACCTTCTCCCAAAACTGATCCCATCTGCCTTTAGTCTTTACTAGTGTTCTCAAGCATAAAACGATTTTCATTCCCTTGTCTTTCCAGCGCATTCCTGATCCGCCTAATCTTTGTTTAACAATTGTTTTACATGCTGCTTCAGTGACGCCAGAGCCAATTGGTGCATTCTGCTTAATCAAATTATGATACGACATTCGCTTTTCTTTAATATTATTTTCAAAATACGTAATTGTTCCTTCTAGCTTTTCTCTAAGCGATTTATTCAGTTTTTTATTTACATGCTCTTTAAGCTCAGCAAGTATTCTACCTGCCGCACCTTTCTTGTGCTTTAAATCATGACATCGCTCTTCGAGCCAAACATCACGCTCATCTCTTTCAGATTTTTTGGTAAATATTGCCCTTGATGCTTCGCCGAGATATTCAGTTGCATGCCAAAAATCTAAAATTTGCGTATCAGTATGTTTTTTTAGAAATGGCCAATTATTTTTTGCTCCATCAGCAACGCCAATTGTTTTAGCATCAGGGTAATATTTCTTTTTCAGCTTTATTTCCTTTTCAAGCCTATTAAAGAATTCATCTTTTCCATATTCTGGTGATGCTGCAACGTAGGTTGTGTGCAGGCGTGCACCATGCTTATCATACATGGAAATAGTTCCAACCATGCTCTCTCTATAACCATCATCAACGGTGAGAACATATGCACCATCTAAGCTAATACTTAGCATCTCAATGCCTGCATCAAGCTTTGGCTCTTCATATTCCCACTCAGCCTCTTTGGCTTGTGCAATACCGCCAACAAAATCAGTTGCCCGTTGCAAGTATGAATGTGAGATTTTACGGTTATGATTGACCTTGAGATCATCAATAACACTAGGAGCAGGTAAGTTTGAGTATTTATGTGAGATTATTTTTGCAAATCGCGGTGTTGATCCTTGGATAATTCTAGCCTTATCTTCTAAAGGACAAAAGATCTTACCGCCTTTAGAGGTTTGATAAACATAACGCTTAACTCGAGCAACTCCATAAGGCGTTTGGTAATTTGCTTCATCTCTACTTCGTGCTGTTAGCTTTATTTTTCCAACATGGATAGGAGAGCCATCTGCATCAAACTTACTTAAAGCTTTTTCAGTGGCTAATGTTCCAACCTCATTAAGCCCATCAAGAATTGCGTCCTCACATTCAAGCATGGATCCTTTTAGTGGAAGCTTGAGTTCAATAGTTAATTCATTATTTTCATCAGAGATAATTCTAGCTG
This sequence comes from Gammaproteobacteria bacterium, assembly GCA_965196985.1. GTDB lineage: Bacteria > Pseudomonadota > Gammaproteobacteria > UBA12402 > UBA12402 > 2-12-FULL-35-23. The sequence goes on from CBDALO010000261.1 coordinate 41,236, forward strand.
ACATCCAAACACCATCCTTCATCATGTTAAAGTGTATATTATGCTATATATTCTACATTATATAAAGGCAGCACCCTATTGAAACGTTAGATGATTCGATCAAAAAGCTTGCTGAGTTTATGGAGTCGCAAGGGTTAGAAAATAAACCCTCAGATGTGCCTAATCTAAAAGGGGAAGCTGCACGTAGTCAATTTATTAATCTCTTCAAAGAAGTTCAGCGTTCTAAAACACAGCTTGACCAATATACGGATCTTAATGAGAAGCAAAAACAAACTATTAACACGCTACTCCCTAAAGACCAGCTCCAAGGTTTTCGTGGAGCTTACTTAGAAGTTGCGGAAAGATTAAGATCTGATCACGGTAAAAAAGGTAAGGATGCTTCCAGTGAAGTTGAAGATCTTGACTTTGAGTTCGTCCTTTTTGCATCAGAACTCATTGATTATGACTATATCATGAAATTAATTGCCAGATATTCAAAAGGTACGACATCAAAACAAAAGTTAACCCGAAACGAGTTAATTGGCTTGATACGATCAGATTCGAAGTTTATGAATGATATTGATGATATTGAGGCATACATTAACACCTTAAAAGTGGGTGAGGGGCTTACCGAAAAACAAATTCATGAAGGATATGAGACTTTTAAAAAGAATAAACATCAGAATGAAATCGCTATTCTTGCCAAGCACAATAAACTTGAACCTGCAGCTCTACAGGGTTTTGTAGATACTATTCTAAGAAGAAAGGTATTTGATGATGAAGAGCTGACGCGCTTACTTTCTCCCCTGGGTTTAGGATGGCGGGAGAGAACCAAGAAGAAACTTTCATTAATGGAAGAGCTAATCCCGTTATTAAAAAAATACAGCAATGGTCGTGAAATATCAGGTTTAAATACATATGAGTAGCCAACAGGATAATCGTGCTGTTCCTAGGCTTCGTTTTCCTGAGTTTAAGGATGCGGGGGAGTGGGTAGCAAAAGAAGTTGGTAACGTTTTTGAGGTTACTCGTGGTTATGTGCTTTCTATGAGTCTTGTGGAAAAAGTATGTACGGATGAATTTCCGTATCCGGTTTTTTCATCACAAACTAAAAACAATGGTATATCAGGATATTACTCTGACTTCTTATATGAAAATGCCATAACATGGACAACTGATGGCGCTAATGCTGGCGATGTAAATTATCGTTCTGGAAAGTTCTATTGTACAAATATTTGTGGAGTTTTGATAAATCATGACGGTTATGCTAACGCTTTTTCTGCTGCGCTAATAAATTCTGTATCAAGAAAATATGTTTCATATGTGGGAAACCCGAAGCTTATGAATGGAGTAATGAGCAGAATAATTGTGCCGTTCCCATCCTTAAAAGAACAACAAAAAAAAGCCGATTGCCTCACCTCACTTGATGAGCTTATAAAATCCGAGTCTCAGAAAGTCGAGACACTAAAAGAGCATAAAAAGGGGTTAATGCAAAAGCTGTTTCCAGTAGAAGGGAATAGCCTGCCGCAGCTTCGTTTTCCTGAGTTTAAGGATGCGGGGGAGTGGGTAGCAAAAGAAGTTGGTAACGTTTTTGAGGTTACTCGTGGTTATGTGCTTTCTATGAGTCTTGTGGAAAAAGTATGTACGGATGAATTTCCGTATCCGGTTTTTTCATCACAAACTAAAAACAATGGTATATCAGGATATTACTCTGACTTCTTATATGAAAATGCCATAACATGGACAACTGATGGCGCTAATGCTGGCGATGTAAATTATCGTTCTGGAAAGTTCTATTGTACAAATATTTGTGGAGTTTTGATAAATCATGACGGTTATGCTAACGCTTTTTCTGCTGCGCTAGATAGAGCGTTATTTTGTCTGTAAAAACCAACTTCAGTACTTAGAAAAACCTTTAAAATTCTAAATGGCACTCTATTGTACCTGTCTCATCGCATAATATCTTAAATTAATTATGCTAATCAATCTAAAAAATTATTTATACCTCAAATTTTTCTCCTCTCAAAATAAATTATTAACTTTTAGGTAATAGCAATTATATCTCGTTAATAAGAACAAGAATGATCTATCCTAAAACCCTATGAAGCCTTATTATTCACTTCAACTTAAGTATCTAGGTGATCCGCTCCACTGGTCATCAATTTCCACTAAAACAGCTGATACGAGCCTTAGGCACGATTCAGTATTAGGGAAAATTCCAACTGTATGCGTCCTTCTTTTTACCTCTCTGTTTACGCGCTCAGCTATGTTACTGGTTCTTAATCTTTTTTGATGCGGCCTGTCAAAGTTCATCACTACTAAGCCCTCCGGTATATTCACTTCCAACCAAGAAGAAAGCTCTGGTGCTGTTTGCTGATATTTATCTACCGCCATAGCCAATAGTCTTTCCGACTCATGAATGTTTGAGGCATTAAATATAGCTGTAATCTCCTCAGCTACTGGTTCCTTCATTGAGCGCTTTGGTATGTGAGCCTGAGCATTTTGCTGCAAATGAAATTGGCAGCGTTGCCAAGGAACACTGGGGAACACAGCTCTTCTAGCGGCTTTTAGGCCAGTATGAGCGTCGCTAGTAATCAACTCAATACCATGTATACCTCGCTCAACCAACTGCTGAAGAAAATCACGCCAATGTACCTCAGCCTCTGATAACGCAACAGAAACACCTAGCACTGTTCTCTTGCCGGTTGATTCATCAAAGCCATAGGCTATCAATACCGCACAGTCTTGTACTGTGCCGCTAGTGCGCACCTTCTCATAACGTGCATCTAGCCAAAGATATTTTATTTTTCCTAACGGCTTATTTCGCCATTTCTTTAAATCTTCATCCAACAATTTAGCGCAACGGCTTACCTCTGTGCTTGAAATATCTGTTCCACAGAGTTGCTTTAGCACCTTTTCAACTTTGCGCGTGGAAACCCCATGCACATACATTTCAGCGACAGCCAGCTTAAGTGCTCTATCAGAGCGTACACCTCGCTCTAAGACTGATGGATAGAAGGCTTCATTGGAGTCTCTAACCTGCGGTATCTGTAGCTCAAGCTGACCTTGACCTGTGTTAATTAACCTTGGTTTAAAGCCGTTCGCATATCCGTTTCTATCGCCAGTTCGCTCATAAGGACTGGCATTTAAATGGCGCTCCCTTTCTATTAACATAGCCTCATTCATCAACCTGGAGACAAGCTTAGGTAAAGCTTCAAACCCCTCCATCGCTAAAACATGTATGGCTTCTTCGATTAAGTTCTCATTTTTATAGCAGCTCATTGTCATTCCTCTTTTTTGGTTAAGTTTACCTTAAAAGGAATTTCTAATCTGACTGAGTCGCCTGCTTATTTTCAGCAAGTCAATGGAATTTACAGAAAGGATGGCGCACTAGCCTGCGCTAATAAATTCTGTATCAAGAAAATATGTTTCATATGTGGGAAACCCGAAGCTTATGAATGGAGTAATGAGCAGAATAATTGTGCCGTTCCCATCCTTAAAAGAACAACAAAAAATAGCCGATTGCCTCACCTCACTTGATGAGCTTATAAAATCCGAGTCTCAGAAAGTCGAGACACTAAAAGAACATAAAAAACGACTCATGCAGCAGTTATTTCCTTCAGTGAATGAGGTGGGGAAATGACCCGTTTCGATTCACTGCGAGAGGTAGCAGCTCACCTACGGGATATATTGCAGAAAAAAAAAGTATATTCTGCTTTTTGCCTATAATGGCACAGGCAAAACACGTCTTTGTATGTCTTTTAAAGCATATGGCAAGCAACATGATAAGCGTGATACCTTGTATTTTAATGCGTTCACTGAAGATTTGTTTTATTGGGACAATGATCTTGAGGGTGATTGTGACCGTGTTTTAAAGCTTAACTCAAACTCTAGTTTTTTTTCAGGCTTTGAAGAACTGGAAATGGATAACAGGATTAGACCATTTCTTAATAGATATGCTGACTTTGATTTTAAAATAGATACAAATAATTGGCAGGTTCGTTTTTCAAGGGAAGTGAATAACGGAAAGACCTTAGAGTATTTTGATAGCATCAAGGTTTCACGTGGCGAAGAAAATATGTTTATTTGGTGCTTTTTCTTAGCTGTTGTTCAATTAGCGATGGATAAAGATATTGAAGCGTATAGTTGGGTTAAGTATATCTATATTGATGATCCTATTTCATCATTAGATGAAAATAACGCGGTGGCAGTCGCGCATCACTTAGCACAACTTCTTAAGAATGAGAAACATTCACTAAAAACAGTGATTTCCTCACATCACACGCTATTTTTTAACGTACTTTGTAATGAGCTAAAAAGTGAAAAAAAATTAGTAAAAACGTTATTTTTAAGCAAGAACAAGAAAGATGAAACCTATGAATTAAAATATACTGGTGATACCCCCTTTTTTTATCACGTAGCCATGTTGGTAGAGTTGCAGCAAGCTGCTGAATCTGGCGATTTGTATACCTACCACTTTAATATGCTTAGAATTATTCTGGGAAAAACCGCGAGCTTTCATGGTTATAATGGCTTTGCTCATTGTATTAAGAAAGACAATGATGACAAAGAGGGTTTATTACATACTCGCCTTATCAATATCCTTAACCACGGCAATTATTCACTTTATGAGCCGCAACAAATGTTGCAAGAAAACAAAGAGTTTTTCAGGCAGATATTGAATGACTTTTTACAGAATTATGACCTTAACGATGAGATATTTTCAGCGTTAGCAGAACAAAAGCAAGAGGATTAACAATATGACTGAAGAACAGCAAAAAAAGCTCGGTAAGATTCTTTGGGCAATCGCCGATAAGTTACGCGGTGCAATGAATGCGGATGACTTTAGGGATTACATGTTATCCTTTTTATTTTTACGTTATTTATCCGATAATTATGAAGAAGCAGCTAAAAACGAGCTTGGTGAGGAGTATCCTCAAGTTTCAGGCTCAGATAATATTACACCGCTACAGTATTGGTATGAGCAAAGCTCAAAGACTGATATTAAAGAATTTGAGAAAGTCATGCGAAGACGCATGCATTATGTTATTGAACCTAATTACTTGTGGGGAAATATTGCCGAAATGGCACGAACCCATAACAAAGATCTGCTTAAAACGCTAGAGGATGGTTTTAACTACATTGAAAACGAATCCTTCCAAAGCACCTTTCAAGGCTTATTTTCTGAAATCAATCTTAATTCCGAAAAACTAGGTAAACGCCCTGTAGATCGAAACGATAAACTATGTGCGATCATTAGTAAGATCGCTGATGGACTCGCTGAATTTTCAACCGATCAAGATACATTAGGCGATGCCTATGAATACCTTATAGGGCAATTTGCAGCCGGTGGTGGTAAAAAAGCAGGTGAGTTTTATACCCCTCAGCAAATCTCAACCATTCTTTCTCGGATCGTTGTGCTAGATAGTCAGGATCCATCAGCTGGTAAAAAGAAATATTTGGAAAGTATCCTTGATTTTGCTTGTGGATCAGGCTCATTACTTTTGAATGTACGTCACCAGCTAGGTGATCATGGTATTGGAAAAATATATGGTCAAGAAAGCAATATCACTACCTTTAACTTAGCTCGTATGAACATGCTATTGCATGGGCTAAAAGATTCAGAGTTTGAGATTTTTCATGGTGATACATTAAAGAATGATTGGGAGGTGCTGCGTGAAACCAATCCCGCTAAAAAACCCTATTTTGATGCAATAGTGGCTAATCCACCTTTTAGCTTAAGGTGGGAACCTCTGGACATGTACGCTGATGACATTCGTTTCAAGCAATACGGGTTAGCGCCTAAGTCAGCCGCTGACTTTGCTTTCTTACTGCATGGTTTTCATTACCTTAAGGATGATGGGACAATGGCAATTATCATGCCGCACGGTGTTTTATTCCGAGGTGGAGCAGAGCAACGCATACGGCAAAAGCTTTTAGATGATGGAAGTATTGACTCAGTAATAGGACTGCCGTCAAACTTGTTTTACTCAACAGGTATTCCTGTTTGTATAGTCATTCTTAAAAAATGTAAAAAACCTGATGATATACTCTTTATTAACGCAAGTGAGCACTTTGAGAAAGGCAAGCGACAAAATAAATTAAGAACTCAAGATATAGAAAAGATTATTTCGACCTACCAATTTCGTCAAGAAGAAGATCGCTACTCGCGTAGAGTGTCTATGCAAGAGATAATAGAAAAGAATAACTATAATCTCAACATCTCTCGTTATGTGAGTACCGCAGAACCAGAAAAAGAAATTGATTTAGCTGAGGTTAATAAAAAGCTACATAACATAGAAAGCGATATTTCTACTGCTTTAAAAAAGCATAATACTTTTTTAAAAGAGCTTGGCTTACCAGAGCTACCGGGTGATCAGTAGCGTGTTTTAAGTGACGATTTAGAACAACTTGACCGCTTATACCTCTCTAAAAGTTATATCTAACTTACTGCTTTGCAATTTCTTTTTTTAGATTAGCTAGCGTTGTTGTATCTAGACCAGTAGCCTTAGTCACAAGGTCTTCACCTAATCCCTCTTTCAATAGATTTGAAGCAATGGCAATTTTTTCTTGTTGCATTCCTTGGCTGTGGCCTTCCTGCCGTAATTGATCTGCTGCAGACATAATCGTCTCCTTCATATCAGGTAGTGCTTCAGCTAACAGCGTGACAATTTCACTACCATAGTTGTCTTTCTCATATTCTAGCGCATATTTTACCAGCCTAGAAATGTGTTTTCCACCATCAAGTGTCTTGATTAATTGTAGCAAATCATGCTGAATTAGCTCTTTGATAATCGGTATAAGATCACGGCTATACGCGTGCTTGTGGCATAATTCCATGGCAGCCACATGCCCATGCGTTAATAACTCATCATCTGGGATTACTGATAAATCAATTAATGGGGCAGGGGCATTATAAAGCTCTTTAGCGAGTTCCGCATCCTCAAATAAATCAAAGAAGTTTAGTGTGTAAGGGTAGGGTTTTTGCTTGCCGTTATAAAATATCAAGTTTAGAATTAACGGCAGTTTTAACTGATCATTTTGATCTTTTTTCGGTATTTGTTTTAAAAACCGATCCCAGATTTTACAGCGATAATACCACAACCGAAACGCCATTAAGGGGTCAGGGGTCGATTGGTGCTCACTCAAAATGTATAAAAAAATCTGCTCTTTACCGTATTGCTGTTTGAGCTTCACTTGGTAGAGCACATCAGTAAACGCAGTCTGAAAATCTTCTTCGATAAAGCTATCGTTTTCTAAATGCAGTGTTTCCCAGTCAATCATCTTTTGGATTTTTTTAGGCAAGTGCGCCTTAAAAAAATCCTTGGCAATCTCGATGTCCTGAAGAGAGCTTTTAAAGAAAAGATCGTGGTGTTTAATGGTGTGCTTGCTTGTCATTTCTTACCTCTTCGCAGTAGGGAAACTAACCTCGGTTTCCATGTAAAGTAACTAACGAATAGCAGATAGCCAACTACATAGGCATAACGTTGATTACCTTGCAATGGCGTTAACATAATATAGTTATTAACAAGCATCCAAACAGCAACTGCAATTAAACCAGTAAAAGCGGCTGTTGCGCCACGCAGCTTCAGTAATTCTACGAAACCCATATTCATTTCATCATTTGTGACCATTATGTTATGCATCCCTTAAAAATAACTTTCTGCTAAATACTCATTGCTGACAGTAGTTTAGCTAAACAGTAGCCGTAATCCAAGGCAGAGCTACCTAAACCTCGCCTTCTGATTCTTGCTTTAAGACCCTCTCAATTAGTTCCATTGCCTGAGCATAGCTTGCGCCATGATAAACAAGGTGCTGAATTGTTTTATGGCGTTTTTCGTGCAACGGTTTGTCTTTTAACCGCCGCCACTTCTTTTCACATTTAATACCTAGTTCAGTTTCACCGAGCTTCTTTTTTTTGTATGGTCTTTTCAAGGCCGTTGGCTGTCTTTGTTGTTTTGTCTCCTCGCCTAAACGTTCTTGCTCACCTTGTACACAATGGTAAGCGCCAGAGGGTTTCCATGATGGCGGGATGACCTCATTAATTGTGCCGATTTGTAAATGTTTAGCAGTGCTAATGGCGTGTCTTCCAAATCGTGCGCTCACTTGGTCACGTAGTGCGTTAAACGCGGTTTTCTTGGGATCTTCAATCGCAAATAAATCCACTTGTTGGTTGGTAGAGTCTGAAAGACGATCAATGCAAACCCCTACCTTATAAACGCCTTGCCCGCGCCATTTTTTTAATAGTGCTTTAGCCTCGTGATAAAACAGTGTGGGATCATTATTCGGAACATGATAGTCTTTTTTTAAAGTCTCCTCAGTGTTTCGGTACTGTAGATAAAACAAGGCTCGCTCTGCAAAAAGCTTTGCCTGACGTAAACGTTCTGCAATTTTATCACAGCAATAATACAGCTTGGCGTCAATTTCTCGGTAATCGGTTGTATTGGGTGGCGTTACTTTACTAGCACTCATGGATTTAGGGGTGTCGTGGTTGATATGGATAAGCTCATCATTACAGCCGTGCGCCATCAACCAAATTCGTTTACCATTAACACCGAGATCCTTTTCGATCTGCTCAATACTAATTCGTTCAATCTGGCCACAGGTTTCAATCCCTCGCTCTTTAAGATAAGCCTGTGAAGCAGGGCCTATACCACACAGTTTGCCAATCGGATGTGGTGCCAATGCTTCTTTCACACGCCACGGCGGGATAACCATAAGTCCATTAGGCTTTTGTAATTTACTGGCAAACTTTGCATTACTTTTATTACTGGAGACACCCACTGAACACGTTACACCACTGACATGATAAACTTTCTTTTGTATGAGCTGACCCACTTCTTTAGGGTAGTGGTAAAGGGCTTTACACTGTGTTAGATCTAAAAATGCTTCATCAATTGAGAAAATCTCAATATCTGGCGTAATATCAATTAACGCATCCATGATAGCTTTTGAGGTTTCAGCGTAACGGTGGGGTCTGGAAACGATAGGTAAAAAGTCAGGACAAAGCTGCTTTGCTTTTTTTAAGTGCATCCCAGTTCTGATTCCATAAGCCCTCGCTTCATAAGAACAGGTAATAATAGTGGTTCCTTCTTGGCTGTTAAGAATGCCTATCGGTTTTCCCTGTAAGTCTGGATTATCTCGCTGTTCGATCGAAGCAAAAAAAGCATCCATATCCATATGGGCAATAATTGTTTCCCACTTCTTTTCTGGATGAGCCATGAGCTTCAGACTCCTAACAAGTTGGTACTGAAATTAACGGGTATACTAGATGTTCTGTTTCCATTTAATGTTACAGCCAATGCTTGCAATTTGATTGGGGTTCACTGACTCACCAGCAAGTACGGCGTCCATCGCATCACACAGCTCGTTGCCTGTCACAGGTAAATCATTACTGGGTGTGGCGGAATCAAATCGCCCACGGTAAGCAAGCCGGTGGGTTTGATCAAAACAATAAAAGTCTGGTGTGCAAGCGGCTTGATACGCTTTCGCCACGGATTGATCTTCATCATAACAATAGGGGAATTTGAATCCTTTTTGTTCCGCTACGTGTTTCATGTTTTCCGGTGAATCATCAGGGTGAGTCTTGCAGTCATTGCTAGAGATCGCTACAAAGGCAATGCCTTTTTGAGTGTAGTCGTTGCCTACACGGACGAGCTGATCCATGAGGTGTTTGACGTATGGACAGTGATTACAAATAAACGCAATCACGACAGGCTTTTGATGTGCATAGTCGGTTAAATACAGTGGCTTGCTGGTGATGACATTTGGCAGCTTAAAATCAATCAATGCAGTACCGAGTGCTAACATGTTTGATGCGGTGAGGCTCATTCAAAAATCCTTAATCCTTATGGAGGCCTATTTTAGTCATCTTCTTGCAAAATACCCAGTAAAAAATCACAAAATGCTTCACTGACGAAAAAACCTCACTGTTCAAATCACTGAGTCACTCAATCATTTAAAAGCGTGACCGTGCTATCCACAATACGTTTTAGTCACGGTGATTCTTGAATGACCCATGGCGATTGAGATTAATCGCCGTGCCGCACGATCCACAATGCGTTGTTCTTGAGTCAGTGAGCTTGTCTTCGGCCCGCCATTAAGCGGTGATTCCCAACCTGTAAGCTCTTTGTAACGCCGTTGCGCGTAAGCATGCCGTAGGCCGTGCGGGCGATGAATCCCTGCTTTTTTTGCGCTACGATAATAACGACCCTTTTGTTGAATGTAGGTTTTGTCTTTTGGAATTAAGGAACCCCTTTGCGCCACTTGGGTCGCGCGATCCAACCAGTAGCGTTGCTCCTCGGTTTGAATCGGAATAAATCGCTCAATCCCCCCTTTAGTCCAGCTCTTACTTAAAAAGAAGGAATCGCCTCGATCTGCTACGGTGGGAATAAACTTAATGCACTCCTCAGCGCGTAACCCAAATAAGCGTTGCAGCTCTAAAGAGCAGCGAACGTACTCATCCTCAATCAAGCTGAAATCCGGTGAATGAAGTGCTTTGTTTTCTTTGGGTGTGTAATCACGCTTACCAATGCCGTAAAAGTCATTACTCTGAACGACATGGTGCTTTTTTAACTGCTGACACAGAAAGCGTAAATCAGACAGGCGGTTTTTCATGCTGCCAACACTGATGGCGTTATCCTTCCATTGCTCCACTAAGCAATGGACGTGTTTTTGTTTCAGGCCACGAACGTGTTTAACACGATAACCTAGCTCGTGCAACTCTGTAAACATGGCGTGCATGCGGTTAATGCGTGTCACCCGCGTGGCGTGCGACATCATCTTGGTGTTTTTATATTGACCCATAAATTGATTAATTGAATACTTCACACGTCTAAGCGGTTGTAAGCTCATTAAGCCACTCCTTCCTCATTAAATAACGATCACAGCATCCCATTTCCTGACACAATACCTGCAGTGCTTGTCCCTCACTGTTCTCCTGGATCAAGGCATCAAAGCGGGTGAGGGCATAGCGTTGGCGAAACGCGGTTTTCGGATCAATGTCAGCGAGTCGGCACTCGCTTTGATACAATTGATTGAGAATGGGAAATGCACGGGGATGCACCATACTGGGAAACTGACTAGGCAACTGTTGACGTGCCAGCAGGCAATCACGTTGCGCTGCCTGTGTAATGGGAATCTGTCGATCTTTGTGGTTATGAGCAACTAAGCGATCGATTCGTAATTGCTCGTCAGTGTCTTTGAATAAATCCAATGGCAGTCGCATCGCTTCAAAACGTGTTAACCCAAAAAGGCATTGCAGGTCAATCAGATTGCGCGTGACCGGATGGTGCAAGACGGGCAAGGGTTTTGTCTGACGGGTTTTACTAATGGTTGCCGCAGAAATGCCTAACGCCTCATTTGAAGGAATGCGAGTCGGTAATTGCGCGACTTCGACAAAATGCCGTAACACCCCTAATTTATTTCGCAGTGTTTGATCGGTGTTGCCTTTTTCTCGGTAATAGTGAACGAGCTGTTGCACATGCGTGCCTGTGAGCTGCTCTAGACGACTGGGCAAACTGCGAAGACTTGCTAAGTCTTTTAAGCACAACATCAGCGTGCTTTGATGAATGCGCCGTGTACTGGGTGCAAAGCCTTTTTCTTTGGCTAACAATCGCTTGGCGGTTTTTAATAAACTGTGTTGTCGACTCACCTGGTCTTCCTTTTCGTTTTCTAGCCAGTGACGTGAAGGCTCGCTCAGGCTCGCACGCCTAACAAGGACGCAACCGCCTGCCCACTGGAAGTGAACGGTGCGATTCGCAGCACCGAATGCCATGCAACCCTCGCAAGCCTTCGCGTCACTGACCGAAGGAGAGGAAAAAACAATCACAGCGTGTGCTTGAACTATTAGACCTAAACTTAAAGGCTTAGTGCTATGAAGACCAGTAATGACACTAAGCAATGCCATTAATCCCAAACAGGGCAAGGGTCTTTGACAGGGGTCTACCATTTGTCAAAAACACGAACTATAACTTTATCTGTTCTTGTCTTTTCTTCTCTCCTCTTGATCGGTTTCATCAATTCAAGTTTCCTGCGAGCTGAAGCCCCAACGCACAGGAAGGTTGGGCAACACACTGAATCACTCACTCACGCTGTTCGAGTAAGAACGGGGCCGCACCTGCTATGACGCCAAACCTCTTGAGCGTATACTTCATGCTCTCTTGCCCAAACAGGCGCAAGTCTGCTCTCAAACGGTTTGATGGC
>CBDALO010000262.1:0-5820 GCA_965196985.1 Gammaproteobacteria bacterium
GTTGATGTCTACCGTCAATATTTCACGATGAATAAGCTCATTTATCTAGTGTATGTCATGCCCGAAAAGTTGGGTGTACCGCCGCGTGACGCTATCATCATTACCAAGCAGATGAAGCATTTCATTGAGAACCTTGCCGGCTTTAGTGCAGGCAATGCGATTAATTTGGCGAACCGCCTGAAAGCTGATCCGAACTTCATTCCCAGCGGCGAGCAAGAAGAAAAGATGTACAATCAGTCGCCGACTACGCTCGACCAGCTAGGTTACGTTACCATGCAGCTGGTACGCAGTACCGGCTCACTTGCTGACGTCTATGCCCATATATTTGGCGTCATTAACGGAGAGGTTGATAATTACGATATTATGGTCAGCCGCCGATGTCTCTTGGTGGGCCTGCCGGCACTTGAAAAGTCACCCCCTGAGATTGCTAACCTTGGCAAGGTTTATGTGTCTAATGTCAAAGCCACCTTAGCGAGCACCCTTGCACCAGCAATGGAAGGTAGCACCCACGAAATGGCTGAGCGACGACCCACCCGATGCAGGGCCCCATTCTTGGCATGCCTTGATGAGTTTGGTTCTTATGCGGAAGGCGGGCAGTTCTCAACGCTAGCCGCCCAGGCTCGGTCTTTGGGCCTGAGTGCCATATTTAGCTCTCAGGACGTTAACAGCATGCGAAAAAATTCAAAAGAGGAGGCTGACACCATTATAGCCAACTCATCCATCAAGGCATGTATGAAGCTTGAGGACCCCGGTGAAACATTCGAGGTATTCCAGAAAGCGGCCGGCAAGGCCTTTGTCCATAACCATCAGGGGTACCAGGGTGAAGCCAATGCAGCTGTAATTGCATACCGCGATCAGTTTAATGTTAATGTCGAAATGCGTGACCGTATCGACCCGCTCGATCTTAAAGATCAGGACCAAGGTGAAGCCCATATCATCTTCAAAAGTAAATTGCTGCGTATCAGGGTTTTTGCGGCCATTTTACCAACGCCAAAGCGTATGAAAATTAACCGATTTGTTCCCGTTCCAGAGCCCACTGAGGAAATGATCCAGCGTCATCTTAATCGCGCTCAAAGTTCATCTAAAGCTGTAATGCAGGTTAGGCAGCTGATGTCTAGCAAAAAGACGCCGCCAGCAGGTCATAAAGCATGGGATCTGACTAAACAATTTATACCCCGAGACGTTACTCCGCCAAACCGTGCATCAAGCGAACAAGAAAAGGTGCTGTATGACGCTGTATCACTTGACGCCATTATTCGCCGGCGCCCGGTTAAACAGGTAGGTAAGGCCCAAACACGCAGTGATGATAATACCCAACCAAAAAATACATCTACTAATGACGATGCAACAAGTTTTGTTAGTAGCGAACCGAAACCCGCCACACAAAAATCCCAGCAAGAAACAGCCCATCAACCATCAGAGTTTGCAGCAGAGCTGCGCGGCGCCCAAATACTCGCCGATGCTAACAACGACCCTGATCCAGATGAATTTGCGCCAGTTTGCATGGTTGATGCTGCAATAGATGTGGAAACGACTAACGATCAGTTAGCCAATATAGAGCAAGCGATCGCGCCTGAAGAAATAACCCGGACTGAGGCGGTTACGAATGTATCCCGTGTGGTCAAGGAAATTGCACAAGGCGTGCATTACTCCCGTACTATCAGGCGCTCGAACCAAAAACCCGGCAGCACTGCCCAGAGCATTGTTATTCTGCATAACAATATTCATGCTATTGATGATGCAACCGAAAAACGCCGCCAGAAAGAAGAGAGTGAAACTGCTTAGGCCAGCTTTAAATGGCCACTCTTCGAAACCCTCGAGATACTTTTGCTCTAAAGGTTATTTCGTCCGATTTCAGGCAGGCATCTTCCACAAACTCTGGCATGCCAGATAGGCGTATATGGTCTTCCTTTACGGAAATCGATGCGTAACGAAAAGCCAGTCCGGTTCGAAATTCAACCAAATAAATGCCTTCACCATCAAAAGTATTCGTCCTTTGGCAAACCACCAAGTCGCCTTTATTTAAATGGGGGGATAACACCATATCCTTTAACGCAATAATAATCCCACCATCTTCAAGTAAGCTATCTGCGGCATTATCTGTGATCTGGAAGCCATTTCTTCGCTCTAGTTGAATCAACGCGTTTTCCAGTGGTGCGATAAAGAGCTCAACCCGCGAACTTGGTGCGCGCTTATCAAGATCGCCACTCACTAATCCAAGCTTAGCCTCAAGACGTCTTGCTTTTGGAGCTGACAAACGAAACCGTGCATCATCCGGCTTGCGTCGCATATTACTGAGCTCACTAGCTGTAATTCCGGTCTTACTGGTGAAAGCTTCCATACCTATCTCTGCTATGAGTTCTATTAACACTTCAACTCTTTGCGCATAAATGCTCATTGACCCACCTCTATTATTATTCGTAGCAACAAAGCCACAAAAATAAATCGGAGAAATTAACCCTATAAAAAACTAGAGCCATGCAACAATAAATTAGCATATGTTGCAAAAATGGTCTAAAAAAGACCAAAAACCTGAAAGAAAAAACAAAAGTAAAATGTAAAAAAGTGCATTTTAGTCTAGTTTTCGCATGTGACTTGACCAATAACTCGTTGACACTATGGGTCAAAAACTATAAATGTGAACTAGCGCACAAAAAAACTATCGGAAAGCGCGGCTATCGGAGAGCTGTGTAACCTGTTTCAGGTCACAAATGCAGCCGGAAAAATACGCTACATTAAATGACATGGAATAGATTATAGGGGTCACCCAAATGCGCAGCTTACAACACGACTTAACTTTGTTAACTAAAAACTGCTCAGATGAAACGCCGGAAATGTTCACGAGATTTCTTGATCAACATTGGATAGATATCGCTGATGACGCGGCCATGCTGAGCCTGTTAAACAAGATCTGCCCAGCGCAATGTCAACCTGATCTTGATCTTCTGCGAAACATGTGTAATTTAAGTGAGCAACAGCCTTACAAATTACCCGCAGGTTAGATATGTCAAAAAAGACACGCCCAGAGCCGGAACCAGACCACTTATGGGATTACCCAGAGGAACCTGTCTGGCCAGTAATAGAATTCTCCAGACATTTGCATCGCAAAATCAATTCATGGGCCGCAATAGTAGTTATTATTCTAATCCCTTTAGTCGCCATCATCTTCTATTACAACAACAACATGCTTGGCTCAGGTATATCATCAATCGTCTACAGCATTGATACAACGGGCCGAGTGAGTGACGTGGTCTTGCATCCCGACGATCCGGGGTATATTCTACAAAAAACGGATTAGTTATCATCAAATATTAAATTGTGCAATTATATGTTGGACAAATTTGATAAGACGGCTATTATATTTGTAGACACTACCGAGGATTGGCCATGGCGAACAAGCCATCTCCAGAACCGCTGGAGGCTGTAACACTACGAAACGAATATATTCAGGCGGATCTGGCTCAGCAGCAGAAGTTGACTCGCAAACTGATGATTATTATTTCTGTCACGCTTGTAGTAATCATTATTTTACTGATGGCTGAACCGGAAGTTCGAGTCATTGCCAGAGATCCGGATGGTTCGATTGTTCCCGTAATTGCGCCGTCAGAACCGATGGTGACCCCTGAGGCATTAAATGACTGGGCGTCCCGTGTCGTAACTGCGACATACACATACAGTTTCAGGGATTGGCGTGAGAAGCTTTCAGCACTAAAGCAGGATTTTACCACGCCAGGATGGGGTAGTTTCACCCGAGCGCTTGAGCGTTCCAATATGCTCGAAGTTGTTCGCAGTGATCAGGTTTTTGTTAGCTCTGTACCCCTCGGCGCCCCAATTGTTGTGCGAGAAGGTGTAATGGATAGCGGCCGCTATGCGTGGCGCCTGGAGATACCTTTGCGCGTCACCTACGAAGGGGCATCCAACCGTCGTACGCAGGATTTAATTATAGAACTATTGGTTGTCAGAGCAAATTTGCTTGAGCATCGATCGGGTTTGGCTGTGCAACAGTTTGTTGGGAGAGATCGCTAATGCAGGGTAAAACACTAAACATCTTGATCTTGTCCGCATTGATGACCGGCACCGTACATGGTGGCGCCGGCATTCCGCAAGCCAAACCAGAAGTTGTGGAAGAGAAATCACAGTCATCGGATGAAAAGCCACCCAGCTCACAACAAATTACAAACAACGAACTGCCAATGCCCGGGAAAGGAACGGCAGACTTTGAGAGGACACAGGACTTTGAGGACGTCATCGATAATATTATCCCGATGACACCAGAGCAAATCAAGATATTAAAAAAGGAGCTTGATGACCAGCGACGCGCTGCAGCTGAGCCCGTCAGGCCGACCATCCCACGCAGTATTGAGGTGTTAGTCGAGCCACGGCCAGGAGCAGAAATCCCGACAATTAAGGCAAACAGGGGGATGGTATCAACGCTGGTTTTTCTTGACCGACATGGCGAGCCATGGCCTATCTCGAATATACGCAATGGCAATGCCCGTGATTTCACCGTCGAGGGTGTTACATACGATAACGGAGAGGAAGAGCAGGTCGGTATGACCAACGCCTTAACCGTCATCACTAATAATTATTCTCAAGGAAATGTCAGTGTATTTCTGGCAAATATGAATACACCAATCCTGTTCAATCTCGAATCAGGCGGTGAATACACGGACGTTCGTGTTGATATGCGAATCAATAAAATGGGCCCTGTATCAATGGGTATCGTTCAGACTGAATCTGGCGCGGTGTCAACATTGCCAGATTACGACAGCCTCATGCTCTCGCTTGCCGGGGGCGTCCCGCCATCTGACTATACCTATGATGTTCTGGATAACCGTATCGGTGAAGTTTATCGCGGCGATGATCGCACTTTTCTCAGAAGTCATTTTCAACTGATATCGCCAGGCCCGAAGGATAACAATATGGTGAAATCGGCTGATGGCACATTTGTCTATGAATTACCAGATACGCCTGTCGTCATCATGATGATAAACGGTGAAATTAAACGTGTGAGGTTGAACTGATGGCTGAGGATATGAAACCAAAAGGCAGACCCACAAAACCTACAGCTAAGACCGGCCGTAAGGTTTTCCAATCAGGCAAGCAGCGCAATGTATTTACCATCATAATTTTGATAGGTGTGGTTTTTGTAGCGGTCGCGCTTTTTATTGTGAACACTGGCGCCCCTGAATTATCCGAGTCGTCCGTTGCCGAGCCAGAAAGAACTGACAGCACACCTGGCGGTAATCAAAATGAACGCTATGTTGCAGCGGTTAAAGATGAGAACCGTGACCGTGCGGAAGTAGCCAGTCAGTCTGGAGATAGCGCGATACCAACTATGTTTGATGGTGCGGTTCGCGATCCCATAACGTATGAGATAGAAGAGCCTGAACCTGAGCCTACTGAGGAGTTTGTGCCAACCGGTTCCGATCCACTCCCGCGTCCCCAGCCGCAATATCAGAATCAGCAACGGCAGCAGCAGCGCGAGCTCAACGCCCCAATGTTAGCTCAAGCACAAGCCTTAATGGAATCCTGGAGTGGACCGATTGAAAGCACGCAGGCAACGTTAAATACAACGCCACCGCCAAAACCAGAGCCGGAAAACCCACCCGCAAATCCAGCAGATCAGCCGACACCGCCAGTCGATCTGCTTTATCGTGCCGGTGAAATGGTTCCTGCCGTAATAGATACTGAGTTATCAACGGATTATCCCGGACGCGTTCGTGCGACGATTGTATCAGGCCCACTGCGTGGCGCATTCGCTATAGGTGGCTTTGCCCAGCAAATGGATACCGTGCTTTTAAGTTTCGACCAACTTTC